>NZ_CP109496.1:6828424-7504566 GCF_036231355.1 Streptomyces sp. NBC_01431 | reverse complement strand
GGTGCCGGCCGTTTTCACCATGAGCCTTCTCCGCTCCGTTGTGTGTCCACCGGCAGGGGGCAGCAGGTGAGGGGCAGCCTGGGATGAGTCATACACATGGCCTGATCCGTCAACGTCCTTGCCGACGACGGGAGTACGGGCCTCTCGGCGGTAATTAGGCTCCCGACCCACTGGCCGGGTCAAGAGGATGAGCACACCTATTTCCGTCGGGATCCAGCGATCCCGGCCGAAACTTCGCCCCATTTATTCGCTCTATGCCGACAGGCGACAGGGTGACGCCGACCCTCAAGGCCCAGCGTCGCAGCCGCCGAAGGCACCCGCGTCGTCGCACGCGCTCCTCGCCCTCTCGGAGATGTACAGGCTTATTTTCCCGGCCCCTTGTTCGTTGTCGAACTCGGCGGGAGGATGTATCAGATCCATAGCGAGCGAGAACAACGGAGAAGCGAGGCTTCCGTGACGGGCACAGTGAGAGGACCGGCGGGCGGCAGCGCGGAGGAGGCTCCGTACCGACCCGGGTACGAGGTGGCAGCGGAGCAACTGCTCGAACTCATCGCGTCCATGGATCTGCGGCCTGGCGACCGTCTGCCCACGGAGCTGGAGCTTGCCGGGCGGCTCGGAACGAGCCGCACCGTGGTCCGTGAAGGCGTCAAGATCCTTTCTGCGCTCGGCCGGGTCCGCGCGCAGAAGGGCCGGGGGCTCTACGTCGCCGACGACCCCGGCATGCTGGGTTCGGGGCGATTCGGCGGATTCTTCCTGCCGACCAACCTCGACCATCTCTTCATGCTCTTCGAGTTCCGCAGAGTCCAGGAGACCGAGGCGAGCCGACTGGCCTCGGTCCGGGCCACCCCCGTCGAGCTGCGCGCCATCGAGAAGGCGGCCGACACCTGCCGCCGCGCCTTCGAGTCCGGCGACGTCGAGCTGTTCGAGCAGGGTGACGACGCCTTCCACACCGGTATCGCCGCCGCGGCTCACAACGCCTTCCTGTCCGTGGCGGTGCAGGAGGCGCGGCGATTGCAGAGCCAGTCGGGCGTCATCGCACTGCGCGGCACGCTGGGCGGGCACGGGGCGGCCGCCATCGAGGAACACGACGCGATCTTCCACGCCATCAAGGACGGCCGCCCCGAGGACGCAGTCCTCGCGGCCGCCACCCACATCGACAACACCCTTGAGGACTATCGCAAGAGAATTCAGCAGCGCGTCTTTGGCTGATGTCCGCGAGATTCCTGACGGCCGCGGCTCCACTTCGCTGTGGCAGTGCGGTCGATAGGTCCGCGGGGGCGGGCCGCGCCTACGGCATCACAGAACGCCGGCCACCTGTTTCGCGAATGGCGCTGGGCCGGCGCTCCAGCACTCACCGGCGCCAGAGGGGTGGCCTGCTCGC
Organism: Streptomyces sp. NBC_01431; assembly: GCF_036231355.1. NCBI lineage: Bacteria > Bacillati > Actinomycetota > Actinomycetes > Kitasatosporales > Streptomycetaceae > Streptomyces > Streptomyces sp. NBC_01431. The sequence continues at coordinate 7,503,185 of NZ_CP109496.1, read as the reverse complement.
CGGCCGTGGTGCGCCCGACCCGACAAGAGGTGACCGGGTGTCATGAGTGCGCGGGAAACGACGTCACACCAACGGTCAGCGTCATGAGTTCCGCGTCTCACGCACCACCGCAAAGTGTGAAGCGAACCGATTCCATGCAAGCGCTTCGACTGGATGGTACGACCGGCGGGGTACGGGGTCAATGACGTACCGCTGAGCGAAGACGACGCCAACGAGCGGGCCAGGCACGCCACTTCGGTGAACGTGCTCCGAACTGGTCTCAGATCAGCGGTGTTTGGAGGCTGCGTACCTGGTCAGCGTACTGCCGACAGGTTCGCCGGGGTGACATGGGCGGGACCCTCGAACGCACTCCGCGCGACCCACCACGCCGCCGCTCGACCGCCGCTGTACCGGACCGGCATGGTGCGTCGATTGCCCCCGTTCCGGGGGAATCAGCCATCGAACCGATTCCGCGAACGTCCGCAACAGTGGGCTCCCAAACCCTTGACAGCTCCGCGGAATCGGGAGCACCGTCTCCTCCCGAAACCTCTCTGCAATCCCACTGCAATCACGGCGCGTTCATGCGCTGCCGCATCAATGGCGCCATCAGCACAACCTGACTGGGTCACGCCTGCACGGTAGGGAGATGGGATGGGAACCCCACGTACAAGTCACCACATGCTGTCCGGGCGCGGTGGCGTCCAACGGCTGCTCGCAGCGTTACGGCGCCGTGGCGGCCCGGACAAGCTGCCGGATCGGGCACATGTCCCTCCACCGGTGCGCTCGCCACGCTCTCGGCTGAAGACGTTCGCCCTGGCGGGGGCCGCGGCCGCGCTGGTCGTCGGCGGGCTGGCCGGTGCCACGGCCACGGCCGGCCCGGCCCGCGCGGCCACATCAGGGCCGTGTGACATCTACGCGGCAGGCGCCACACCCTGTGTCGCGGCGCACAGCACGACGCGCGCGTTGTACGCCGCGTACAACGGGCCGCTCTACCAGGTCCGGCGCTCCTCGGACAACACCACCCGGGACATCGGCGTCCTGAGCGCGGGCGGGTATGCCAACGCCGCCGCGCAGGACTCCTTCTGCGCCGGGACCAGCTGCCTGATCACGATCGTCTACGACCAGTCGGGCCGGGGTAACCACCTCACCCAGGCACCGGGAGGCGGTGCCGCGGGCGGCCCCGACAACCTCGCGAACGCGACCGCCGCACCCACCACGGTGGGCGGTCACAAGGCCTACGGCGTCTTCGTGGCGCCCGGTACGGGTTACCGCAACAACCACACCAACGGCGTCGCGACCGGGGACAACCCCGAGGGCATGTACGCGATCTTCGACGGCACGCACTACAACGGCGGCTGTTGCTTCGACTACGGCAACGCCGAGACGAACAGCAACGACGACGGCAACGGCACCATGGAAGCCATCTACTTCGGCAACATCAAGGTGTGGGGCTACGGTTCGGGCAACGGTCCGTGGATCATGGCCGACCTGGAGAACGGCCTGTTCTCCGGGGTGAACCAGCACTACAACGCCAACGACCCGACCATCAACTACCGGTATACGACCGCCATCATCAAGGGCGGCGCGAACCACTGGGCGATCCGCGGGGGCAACGCCCAGTCGGGCGGCCTGTCCACCTTCTACGACGGGCCGCGTCCCAACGTCGCGGGCTACAACCCGATGCGCAAGCAGGGTGCCATCATCCTGGGCACCGGCGGCGACAACAGCAAGGGCGCCCAAGGCACCTTCTACGAGGGCGTGATGACCTCCGGCTATCCGTCGGACGCCACCGAGAACGCGGTCCAGGCCAACATCACCGCGGCCGGATACAGCAACGCCGCCGGCAGTACGGGTACCGGCGCGCTGCACGCGGTGGGCGCGAACAAGTGCCTGGACGTACCGAACTCGTCCACCACAGCCGGCACACAGCCGCAGATCTGGGATTGCAGCGGCAGCGCCAACCAGACCTGGACCCGCACCTCCTCCAACCAGCTGACGGTCTACAGCGGCAGCAGCCAGATGTGTCTGGACGCCTTCGACAACCAGACCACCGCCGGCACCAAGGTGGTGACCTGGCCGTGCAACGGCGGCGCCAACCAGCAATGGCAGCTGAACTCAGACGGCACCGTCACCGGCATCCAGTCCGGGCTCTGCCTCGACGTCACCGGCGCCTCCACGGCCAACGGCGCCCTGGCTGAACTCTGGCCGTGCGACGGCGGATCCAACCAGCAGTGGCGCCTCAACTGACCTGAAGGGCCCCCGCCCGTGGCCGGCTCACCGTCGGCCGCGGGCCGCACTGGCCACCGGACGCGTGCGCCCGCATGCCCGCTCGCCACCAGATCAAGGCGCCCACATACCCGGCCCCGGCCCGTACCCGCCACCAGATCAGGGCGCCCGCACGCCCGGCAACAGGCCATGCGCGCCAGAGGCGCCCCTACTCAAGGATGACCATGCCCAGACCCAGAGTGCTCCGCGACCGCTGGGCCGTCCCGGTAGCTCTGCTCGCCCTGCTCGCTGCCGTCGCCACAGCGGGGACCGCGAGCGCGGTACCGGCCGAACGCCAAGCAGCGGCCGTCGCACTGTACGTGGCTCCGGGCGCGGCGCCGGGCGGGGACGGCAGCGCCCAGCAGCCGTTCGCCACCATCGACCAGGCGCGGCAGCCCGCGCACCGGCTCTCGGCCGATTCGGACGTCGTGGTGAACCTGGCCGGCGGCACCTACCGGCAGTCCAAGCCGCTGGCCTTCGGCTCCGAGGACGGCGGCCAGAACGGTCACACCATCTCCTACCAGGCCGGGTCCGGGCAGCAGCCGGTCGTGACCGGCGCCCAGCAGGTGACCGGCTGGCGGGTACAGGACCAGACGAACAACATCTGGTCGGTCCACGTCGGCACGGGTGTGAACACGCGCCAGTTGTACGTGAACGGCAAGGAGGCACCGCGGGCGGCGATCCAGGTGTCCCGCTCCGACTTCGCCTTCACCCAGACCGGCCTGACCATCACCAACTCCGCTCTCAACTACCTGTCCGGCCTTTCGGACCAGAACCATATGGAAGTCGAGAGCCTCAACTCCTTCACCGACCGCTACGCGCCGGTCCAGTCGATCAGCGGCAACACCATCACCATGCAGCAGCCGGCATGGAACAACAACTCCTGGGGCTACGACACCATCAACGCGCCGTTCGCCGGTGGGACGATGTATCTGGAGAACAACTACTCGTTCCTGAGGCAGGCCGGACAGTGGTACCTCAACTCCTCGACCGGTGACCTGTACTACCGGGCCCAGCCGGGCCAGAATCCGGGCAGCCTCGACATTGAACTGCCCCGGTTGCAAAGCCTGCTCGGCATCAGCGGCAGCTACGGCGCACCCGCGATCGGTCTGCGGTTCACCGGCATCCGGTTCACCGGAACCTCCTGGCTCGGCCCGAGCGGGTCCGACGGCTACGCGGACCAGCAGAGCGGCGCGCACATCACCGGCGCCTACCCGATGCCGGCGGACTGGCTGAGCAGCTGCAAGTCGGGGTGCCCGCAGTTCGAGGCCACGCGTAACCACTGGTCGCAGATGCCCGCTGCCGTACAGGTCTCCGCCGCCGCGGGCATCACCTTCTCCGGCGACACGTTCTCCGAACTCGGGCAGGCCGGCCTTGGGGTGGGCAACGACGGCGTCGCCACGGCCTCCGGTACGGGGCTCGGCGCGAGCGGCATCACCATCACCGGCAACACGTTCACCGACGACGCCGGCAGCGGCATCCAGGTCGGCGGGATCCAGCCGGACGCGCACCACCCCAGCAACTCGCAGATGACCAACCAGAACATCATCATCAGCAACAACCGGGTCAGCGGGGTGGGCACCGACTACAAAGAGACCGCGGCCATCCTTTCCACCTACGTCACGAACGCGACGATCACCCACAACCAGTGCGACCACCTTCCTTACGACGGGATCGACATCGGCTGGGGCTGGGGCGCCAACGACCCGGGCGGCAGCCAGGACTACGTCAACCGCGGCACGTACAACTACCAGCCCGTCTACAGCACTCCCACGACGCTGAAGAACAACACCGTCTCCTACAACCTGGTCTTCAACACCAAGAACTCGATGTTCGACGGCGGCAGCATCTACAGCCTGTCCGCGAACCCCGGCTCGGTGATCTCCGACAACTACATGTACGACAACCGTCACACCACCGCGCTGTACCTAGACGAGGGCTCCCGGTATCTGACCGTCTCGAACAACGTGGTGCAGGACGCCGGTACCTGGGCGTTCACCAACGCCAACGGGAACAACCACACCGACGACAGCACGTTCTCCGGAAACTGGTACAACGGCGGCAACACGTACGTGGCCACCGGTTCTCCGCACAACAACGTCCTCACCGGCAACGTCCAGGTCAGCGGTACCAACTGGCCGCAGGGCGCGCAGCGGGTCATCCAGCAGGCAGGCCTCCAGTCGTCGGCCGGCGGCGGCTTCCCCACCGGCTACCACCGGTTGGTGATCGGCAGCGACGGTCTGTGCGTGGACGTGTACGGCAACTCGGGCAGCACGGGCGCCGCGATCGACCAGTGGACGTGCAACGGGCAGGGCAACCAGCAGTTCCAGTTCGTGCCCGTCTCGGACGGTTATGGGCAGTTGCAGGCGCAGAACTCCGGGGAGTTCGTGACGGTGTCGGGCGGCTCCACGGCCGCCGGTACGCCCGACATCGTGCAGCAGGCGTCCAGCGGCGCATCCAGCCTGTGGCTGCCGGTGCAACAGTCCGACGGCTCATACGCCTTCCAGAACCTGAACAGCGGGTTGTGCCTGGACGTCCACGGTGCCGGCGGCAACCTCGGCCAGCAGCTCGACCAATGGCCCTGCAAGAACACCGCCGGCACCAACCAGGACTTCACCCCGCGCTGACCGGCGGGCGCCCGCACCAACTGACGGTTCGTTCACCACACCCACTGTCCCCCACCAGTGAGGAACGCTGATGAAGAAGTACTGGATGCCCTTGGCCGCGGCGCTGACGGCCGCGATCGGCCTGAGCGGCGCGTTGCCCGCGGCAGCCGCGACCGGCGGCAAGGCACCGTCCGCCACCGGGGCCGCCGCCGCGCCCGCCAGCCTACGGCTGATGCCGTTGGGTGACTCGATCACCTGGGGCGTCGGCAGCCCGTCCGGGAACAGCTACCGGGGCTTCCTGTGGAACCAACTGACGTCCGAAGGACACGGCCTGGACTTCGTCGGCTCGGGCCGCAACGGCACCATGTCCGACCCGGACAACGAAGGCCACTCCGGCTGGCGCATCGACCAGATAGCAGGCATCGCGGACTCCGTGCTTGCCCGGTACCGGCCCAACGTGATCACCCTGGAGATCGGCACCAATGATCTGAACGGCGGCTCTCAGGCTGAGCCCGCCGCCGAACGGCTCCACGCGCTCATCGACCAGATCACGGCCGACGCCTCTGACGCGACCGTCCTTGTCGGCACCGTGATCGTCTCCACCAGCAGCACCGAGGAGGCCACCCGCCCCGCGTTCAACGCCAAGCTGCCCGGCATCGTTCAGGCCGAGCAGGCTGCCGGCAAGCACGTACGCCTGGTGGACATGAGCGCGCTGACCACCGCGGACCTGTCCGACCCCTTGCACCCCAACGACAGCGGCTACACCAAGATGGCGGACGCCTTCAACGCCGGGGTCCAGGCCGCGGACGCGGCAGGCTGGATCAAGCCGCCGGTCTCCGCGGGCGGGCCTGTGCATTCCGGGGTCGCGGGGAAGTGCCTGGACGTCAACGGCGGCAACAGCGCCAACGGGACAGCCGCGCAGATCTGGTCCTGCAACGGCGCCGACGCGCAGTGGTGGTCCGCGCGCTCCGACGGCACCCTGCGGGCGCTCGGCAAGTGCCTCGACGCCACGGGCGGTGGTACCGCCAACGGCACCAAGATCGAGATCTGGGACTGCAACGGCGGAACCAACCAGCAATGGCAGGCGTACAACGGCGGTTACCGCAATCCGGTCTCCGGCCGCTGCCTCGACGACCCCGGTGCGTCCACCACCGACGGTACGCAACTGGTCCTGTGGGACTGCAACGGCGGAACCAACCAACAGTGGACCAATGTGCCGGTCAGCTCCGTAACACGACTCGACCGCAGCACCGTCTCGTGACCGGTGCCCCCATCCCCCACACACACGAGGAGAGCGATCCTTCATGTCCTGGCCCAACAAGGAGCCCCGTCTCCACAAGGCACTGAGCTTGTCCACCGGTTTGGTGGCCGGCACGGTACTCGCCCTGACCGGTCCGGCGAGCCCCGCCGCACACGCCGCATCCGGCACGCTGGGCGCGGCAGCGGCCGGCAGCGGCCGCTATTTCGGCACGGCCGTGGCTGCCGGGAAGCTCGGTGACTCGACGTATTCGACGATTCTCGACCGGGAATTCAACATGATCACCCCGGAGAACGAGATGAAGTGGGACACCACCGAACCGTCCCGCGGCAACTTCAACTTCGGCCCCGCCGACCAGATCGTCAACCACGCCACGGCGCACGGCCAGCGCATGCGCGGCCACACCCTGGTGTGGCACTCGCAGCTTCCGTCCTGGGTCAGTTCCATAGGCGACGCGAACACCCTGCGCGGTGTGATGGACAACCACATCACCACGGAGATGACCCACTACAAGGGCAAGATCTACGCCTGGGACGTCGTCAACGAGGCCTTCGCCGACGACGGCAGCGGCCAGCACCGCAGCTCGGTGTTCCAGAACGTGCTGGGCAACGGCTTCATCGAGGAATCCTTCCGCACCGCCCGCTCCGCCGACTCCTCGGCCAAACTCTGCTACAACGACTACAACATCGAGAACTGGTCGGACGCCAAAACCCAGGGCGTCTACAACATGGTCAAGGACTTCAAGTCGCGCGGCGTACCCATCGACTGCGTCGGATTCCAGAGCCACTTCGGCGCCGGCGGCCCGCCCGCAAGCTTCCGCACCACCCTGGCCAACTTCGCCGCCCTCGGCGTCGACGTCCAGATCACCGAACTCGACATCGCCCAGGCATCACCGACCGCCTACGCCAACACCGTCCAGGCATGCATGAACGTCGCCCGCTGCACCGGCATCACCGCGTGGGGAATCAGGGACAGCGACTCATGGCGGACGGGAGAGAACCCGTTGCTGTTCGACAACAACGGCAACAAGAAGGCGGCCTATGGCGCGGTCCTGTCCGCGCTCGGCGGGAGTACGGGGAACTCCGGCGGCATCGTCTCGGGCACCGTGTACTCGCTGAGCGATGTCGCCGCGGGGCGGGTGTTGGACGCGCCGGCCGGACAGACGGCGAACGGCACGTCCTTGCAGATCTGGGACGCCAATGGCAGTGCCGCGAATCAGCAGTGGCGGGCGAGTCAGAACGGCGACGGCTCCTACACGTTCACGAACATCGCCAGTGGACGCGTTCTGGACGAGCCGGGTGGCCAGACGGGCAACGGCACTCGGATGGAGATCTGGGACGCCAACGGTGGTGCCAACCAGCACTGGCAGGCGAGTCGGAACGGCGATGGTTCGTACACCTTGACCAACGTCGCTTCCGGCCGGGCGCTTGAGGTCCCCGGCGGACAGAGCGCCAACGGGGCCCCGGTCCAGGTCTGGGACTCCAGCGGCGGCGCCAACCAGCACTGGAACCTCAAGTGAGGTAGTCGGCGCCGACGCGCGCGCCGCCCGCCGGATCGCTGCGGCAGGACGAGAACGGCCACCGCGTCCGCCGCCACCGCCCGGCGGGGGCGCCACCGCGAGCGCCGGCAGGCTCCACACACCCGAAGGACCGCCCCGAGACCCGTCCAGGGAGTAGATGGCATGGCCATGATCTTCGTGAGAGCAAGACGCCTATTGCCCCCGCTGTCGCGGCCGGTCATACGCAGGACGCTGGCACTCACCTTCTCGGTCGCGCTCCTCGCGGTGACCGCCCCGTTCCTCTCCCCCGCCGTGGCGCAGCCCGCCGCCGCGTTGAACAACGCTCTGGCGCAGACCCCGCAGATGGGCTTCAACGACTGGAACGCGTACGGCTGCAACGTGTCCGAGGCGCTGATCAAGTCCACCGCGCAGGCGATGCACACCAACGGCATGCAGGCGGCGGGCTATGCGTACGTCAACATCGACGACTGCTGGATGACGCACAACCGCGATTCCGGTGGCCACCTGGTACCGGATCCCGCCAAGTTCCCCGACGGCATCAAGGGCACCGCGGACTATGTGCACTCGCTGGGACTGAAGCTGGGGATCTACGAGGACGCGGGCACCGCGACCTGTGCGGGGTATCCGGGCAGCCTGGGGCACGAGGCCACGGACGCGAAGTCGTTCGCGTCGTGGGCCGTGGACTACCTGAAGTACGACAACTGCAACAACAACGGGGTGCCGGCGCAGAGCCGGTACACCACGATGCGGGACGCCCTGGCGGCCACGAACCGGCCGATCCTGTACAGCCTGTGCAACTGGGGGCAGGAGAACGTGTGGACCTGGGGCGCGGGCGTGGGCAACAGCTGGCGTACCACCGGCGACATCAGTGCGAGTTTCTCCAGCATGCTGTCGATCTTCCACAGCAACGTGGGACTCGCCTCGTACGCGGGCCCCGGCCACTGGAACGACCCGGACATGCTGGAGGTCGGCAACGGCTCGCTGACGGCCACCGAGAGCCGCAGTGAGTTCAGCCTGTGGGCGGAGATGGCCGCGCCGCTGATCGCCGGCACCAACATCGCCTCGGCCGGTGCGGACACGTTGTCCACGCTGACCAACTCCCGGGTGATCGCGGTCGACCAGGACGCCCTGGGCAGACAGGGCACCATGGTGTCGTCCTCGGGCGGCCTGGACGTGCTGGCCAAGCCGCTCGCCAACGGGGACGTCTCGGTGGCGCTGTTCAACGAGACGGGCTCGACGGCGACCATCACCACCACCGCGGCCGCCATCGGAAAGAGCGGGGCGTCCGTCTACACGCTGACCGACCTGTGGTCGGGGGCGGCGTCGACCACCTCGGCCACGATCAGCGCCTCGGTGCCGGCCCACGGCACGGTGATGTACCGGGTCGCGGGCGGCACCAGCGGCGGCGGCGGCACCAGCGTGACCGGTGCTTTGCACGCGGTGGGTGCGGACAAGTGCCTGGACGTACCGAACTCCACCACGACCGCCGGCACCCAGGTGCAGATCTGGAGCTGCAACGGCGGGGCCAACCAGACATGGACGCGCTCCACGTCCAACCAGCTCGCCGTCTACTCCGGAAGCGGCCAGATGTGCCTGGACGCCTACAACAACCAGACCACCGCCGGGACGAAGGTGGAGATCTGGCCGTGCAACGGCCAGAGCAACCAGCAGTGGACGCTGAATTCCAACGGCACGGTCACCGGCGCCCAGTCCGGCCTCTGCCTGGACGTCACCGGAGCGGCCACCGCCGACGGAACCCTCGCCGAACTGTGGACCTGCAACGGCAGCGGCAACCAGCAGTGGGCCCTGCGATGAGTGCCCATCCTCCGCCTCGGTGGGCCCCACCCGCGGACAGCCGGGCCCCCTCCCGTCGCCCAACGGCAGATGTGGTGTCGCCGCGTGGCGGCACCACCACAGAGGAGGTCTTCATGCACAAGCCTGCAACGCGACACCGGCGAAGGCGATGCACGGCCGTGATCCTCGCCGTCCTGGCGATGGTCGTGGCCGCGTTCTGCACACCGGCGTTCGCCACGACCGCGCACACCGACTCGGCCGCCATCCACCTCCCGGCGGCCCACTCCGCGAACGCCGCCGCGGCCGGTGCGTCGCTTCCGTGTGACATCTATGCCGCGGGCGGCACGCCCTGTGTGACGGCGCATTCCACCACCAGGGCGCTCTTCGCGTCCTACAACGGGGCGCTGTACCAGATCCAGCGAGCCTCCGATCGCGGCTACCGCGACATCGATGTGCTCAGCGCGGGCGGGTACGCCGACTCCGCGTCCCAGGTCTCGTTCTGTTCGGGCACGTCGTGCACGATCACGAAGATCTACGACCAGAGCGCCAGGCACAACGACCTGCCGATCTCCTGGGGCGGCTACTGGAAGGGCCCCGGCCCCAACGGTTTTGACATCGGGGCCGACGCCATGGCCCTGCCGGTGACCGCGGCCGGCCACCAGGTCTTCGGGGTCAAGGTCACCCCCGGCGTCGGCTACCGGCTCGACCACGCGAGCGGCGTGGCCACCGGTTCCCAGCCCGAAGGCATCTACATGGTGACGTCGTCGAACTACACGAACCAGTGGTGCTGCTTCGACTACGGCAGCGGTGAGAACTCCCACACCGACACCGGCAACGCCACCATGAACGCCATCTACTGGGGCAACGCCTGCTGGTTCGGCGGATGCACCGGCAGCGGCCCATGGGTCGAGGCCGACCTGGAGAACGGCATGTTCCACACCAACACCGGCTCCAACAAGGATCCCAACAACCCCGGTGTGCACGCCCCCTTCGTCAGCGCGTGGCTGAAGAACAACGGCACCAGCAACTTCACTCTCAAATACGGCAACGGAACCAGCGGCGGTCTGACCACCACCTTCTCCGGCCCCTTGCCGAACGGCTACTCGCCGATGAAGGTCGACAGCTCGGTCCTGCTCGGCACCGGGGGTGACAACAGTCCCAATGGCGTGGGCGAGTTCTTCGAAGGCGCCATGACAGCGGGTTACCCCTCCGACGCCACCGAGAGCGCCGTCCAGGCAGCCATCACCGCTGCCGGTTACGGGGTGGGCAGTGGAGGTGGCACGATGGGCGCGTTGCGCGCGGCGGGTGCGGGCCGGTGTCTGGATGTGCCGAACTCGTCCACGACGGCGGGGACGCAGACTCAGATCTGGGACTGCAATGGCCAGGCGAACCAGGCATGGTCCCAGACCTCCTCCCACCAGCTCACCGTGTACGAGGGCAACAGCCGCCTGTGCCTGGACGCCTCCCACCAGGGCACCACACCCGGCACCAAGGTCATCACCTGGCCCTGCAACGGCCAGAGCAACCAGCAGTGGAACCTCAACTCCAACGGCACCCTCACCAACGCCCAGTCCGGCCTGTGCCTGGACGTCACCGGCGCCGCGACCGCCAACGGCACCCCCGTACAACTGTGGACCTGCAACGGCAGCAGCAACCAGAAGTGGACGCGCGACTGATCCGGTGACCGGCCGACGGTCACCAACTCCCGTACCACCTCCGTCAATTCCCCCGAGAGGCCCCACATGTCTTCCTCGTCCCTGCCCCTCAGCAGGCGCCGACTGCTGGCGGCGGCCGGCGCGGCCACGGCTTTCGGGCTGCTGAGGTTCGCCCCCGAGGCCGCCGCGACCGAAGGCCCCAAGAGCTACAGCGCGAGCTGGTCCTCCGTGGACCAGCACCCACCGGCCCCGGCCTGGTTCCAGGACGCCAAGTTCGGCATCTACTACCACTGGGGCGTCTTCAGCGTTCCGGCGTTCGGGAACGAGTGGTATCCGCGCAACATGTACATCGGCGGCTCGAACGAGAACAAGCACCACATCGCCACCTACGGCGACCCCTCGGTGTGGCCGTACAACAACTTCATCGACGGTGCCCGCGACAAGGCCGGCAACCACGTCCAGTTCGCCCCCAAACCGGCCTCCCAGGGCGGCAATTGGGATCCGGACGCCTGGGCGCGGCTGTTCAAGGCCGCGGGCGCCAGGTTCGCCGGGCCGGTCGCCGAGCACCACGACGGTTTCTCCATGTGGAACAGCCGCGCCAACCCGTGGAACTCGGTCCAGCACGGTCCCAGACTCGACCTGGTGGGGCTGCACGCGCGGGCCATCCGCGGGCAGGGGCTGAAGTTCATGGCCTCGCTGCACCACGCCTACCACTTCAACGGTTTCTACGACCACGTGCCGAACCAGTCGGACCCGGCGCTGCGCGTCCTCTTCGGCCAGCAGGGCCCGGCCGCGGAGAACAAGCTCTGGTACGACAAGTTGGTCGAGGTCATCGACGGCTACCAGCCGGACCTGGTCTGGCAGGACTTCGACCTGAGTTTGGTGCAGGAGCCCTACCGGCTCCAGTTCCTCGCGCACTACTACAACCAGGCGGTCTCGTGGAACAAGGACGTTGCCGCGACCTACAAGGACGGCCTCGACAACAAAGGCGAGGTCTTCGACTTCGAGCGCGGCGGCCCGGCAGGGCTGCTCACCCCCTACTGGCTGACCGACGACAGCATCTCCTCCTCCAGCTGGTGCTACACGGAAGGCATCGGCTACTACTCGACGCAGGCACTGCTCCACTCGCTGATCGACCGGGTCAGCAAGGGCGGCAGCATGCTGCTGAACATCGCTCCGATGGCCGACGGCACCATCCCCTCCGGGCAGCAGTCCATCCTGCTCGCCATGGGCGACTGGCTCGGCCGGTTCGGAGAGGCGGTCTACGCGACCCGCTCCTGGACCAGTTATGGCGAGGGGCCCACCAAGATGGGCGGAGGAGCGTTCAGCGGGCCGGTGGCCGGCAAACCGCACGACGTCCGCTTCACCCGCAGCCAGGACAACAAGGTCCTCTACGCCACCGCGCTGGGCTGGCAGGGCGCCACCATGACGATCACGACGCTGAACTCGAACCAGATCAACCTCAGCACCCTGACCGGCGCCAAACTGCTGAACCCAACCGCCGGCACCTACACCGACCTGCCTGCCCCGACCCAGGACGCTTCCGGCCTGCACCTCGCCATGCCCTCGTCCAACCCGCCGTTCAGCGCCCTGGCGTATACGGTCAAGCTCACCTTCTCCGGTGAGATTCCCGTCCTGGGCGCGCCGGGCGGTTCCACGACGTGGGTGAAGATCGCCAACGTGGCCAGTGGACTGGTGCTCGACAGCGGGGGCAACGTCGCCTCTGGCTCCAACCTCAAGCAGTGGAACTACGACGGCAGCACCAACCTGCAGTGGCAGCTGATCGACCTCGGCAACGGCTACCACCGCATCATGAACCGCACCAACGGCATGGTCGCCGACAGTTGGGGCAACTCCGCCAACGGCGCTCCGGGCCGCCAGGCGGCGTGGAACGGCGGCAACAACCAGCAGTGGTCGCTCAACAACCTCGGCGGCGGGCGCTACCAGATCGTCAATCGGGGCACCGGCACCGCGCTTGACGGCAGCGGCAGCACCACGGCCGGTTCGACCACCGTGATGTGGACGCCGAACTCCAGCACCAACAACCAGTGGACCTTCACCGGAATCTGAACTGCCACAGCGGCGACGCGGTCCGGCTCACGCTCCCTGCCCATCCATCGGTTTCGGAAGAAGGCTGTATGAAACGTACGTCGCTCTTGATGTCCATCGCGGCCGCGCTGCTTCTCGTCCTGTCAGCCGCGGGCACCTCGTTCAGCAGCGGCCTTGGCTCGACCGCGGCGGCCACGACCACCGGCGCCGTCGGAACGACCGCCGGCTGCGGCAGGGCCCCGACGCTGACGAGTGGTACACACACGATTCAGAGCGGCGGCCAGACACGCAGTTACATACTGCGCGTCCCCGCAGGCTACGACAGCAACCACCCCTACCGGCTGATCTTCGGTTTCCACTGGCGGGGCGGCACGGCTGCCGATGTCGACTCGGGCGGAACGGACGGGTACAACTGGTCCTACTACGGCCTGCGGCGCCTGGCGGACAACGCGAACAACAGCACGGTCTTCGTCGCCCCCCAGGGCAACGGCAACGGCTGGGCCAACCCCGGCGGCCAGGACGTGGCCTTCGTCGACGCCATGGTCAGCCAGCTCGAAGCAGGTCTGTGCGTCGACACCACGCAGCTGTTCTCCGCCGGCTTCAGCTACGGCGCCGCGATGTCGTACGCACTCGCCTGCTCCCGGGCGACAGTCTTCCGCGCGGTCGCGGTCTACTCCGGCGCGAACCTCAGCGGGTGCAACGGCGGGACCCAGCCCATCGCCTACATGGGTCTGCACGGCCTACGTGACAACGTGCTGCCCATCTCCTCGGGGCGGGAACTGCGCGACTCCTTCGTCCGGACGAACGGCTGCACTCCGCAGAATCCGCCCGAGCCGGCCTACGGAAGCCTGACGCACATCATCACCACCTACTCCGGATGCAGGTCCGGATACCCCGTCGTCTGGGCCGCGTTCGACGGCGCGGGCCACGACCCCGGCCCCATCGACGGTTCCACCGGCGACGGCTGGCACACCTGGACATCGGCAGCGGTGTGGCAGTTCTTCACACAGTTCGGCTCGAATCCGTCACCGCCCACCGACAACCAGAAGATCGTCGGCCAGCAGTCGGGACGCTGCCTCGACATCAACAACTCGACCACGGCCAACGGCACTCAGGCGCAACTGTGGGACTGCAACGGCGGTTCCAACCAGCGGTGGACCCACACCGCCAGAAAGCAGCTGGTGGTGTACGGCAACAAGTGTCTGGGCACCTCCGGCCAGGCAGCGGGCAACGGCACCCCGGCGGCGATCTGGGACTGCGGCGGGCAGCCGGACCAGCAGTGGAACATCAATCCCGACGGCGCGATCACAGCCGTGCAGTCGGGGCTCTGCCTGGACGCCAACGGCCTGGGGACCGCCAACGGGACGAAAGTCCAGCTGTGGAGTTGCACGGCCGGCGCCAACCAGCGCTGGCACCTGCTGAGTTGACCCACCGGGGCCGGGCAGCTGTGCGAGCCCGGCCCCGCCGATCTCGACGCACCACCACACCGGATCTCGCGGGGCTCCCACGGCATCACTCCGCGTGCACGCCGGCCCCGGCCGCCGCTCGCCGCGCGGATCACACCGCCGTGAAAGTCCACAGAAGGTTCGTACTGCCGTCGTATGTCCACTGCTTGGTGACAGAGCCCGAGGTCATGTTGCCGCCGCTGTCCAGGACCAGGCCGGTGGTGCGGTTGGCGATCGAGTAGAGGTCACCGCCCCGGTGGGTGATGCTCCACTGCTGGTTCGTGCCGCCGTTCCACGCGGCCTGACGGGCCGTTGACCCGTTGGAGGTGGCGCCCCACCCGTCGGCGACCATGCCGTTGGTGCGGTTGACCAACATGTAGTAGCCGCCTGCCACGTCGACCGCCTGCCATTGCAGGTTGCCACTGCCGTCCCAGGCCCACTGTTTGAGATCGGACCCGGAGGCGACGTTGCCGCCGCTGTCCAGGGCGAGTCCGTCGGTGGCGTTGGTGATGCGGAAGTACGTGACCGGGTTGAACCGGATCTTCAGCGAGGTGATCTGGTCGTTGTTGCCGGTGACCCGCAGGTCGGGGTTTGCGGCGTTGAAGGTCCAGGAGGTACCGGTGAAGCCGTCTCCGGAGTATCCGATCACCTGGTAGCCGGGCGCCGGCCTCAGGGAGGAAAGGCTGCGCGCGCCCAGTCCGGCCGCGGCCAGGGCGCTCGCGGTGTGGTCGCCCACGGTGAGCACGGCGGCGGCGCCGCTGTAGTTGACGTCCGCGAAGGCGATGGCACCGGTCTGTGGCCACAGGCCGGGTATCGCACCGGAGAAGGCGAGCTTCAGGACGTAGGCACCCGCACTGTACGGCGCCGAGGACGGCAGGGTGACCGTGAGGCCCGCAGAGCTCTGCGCCGGGGCGGGCAGGTCGATGTAGGTGCCGGCGGTGGGACCGAGGAGCTTGACCGAGGTCAGCGACGACAAATCGATCCGGTCCGAACCGAGGGTCTTGATCGTCAGCGAGCTGTCGGGCCAGCCCAGGACGGTGGCGTACAGGACGTTGTTCGCCTTGTTCCGGGTGAATCGGATGTCCTGCGCCGTGCCGACATGAGGAGTGGTGAACGACCCACCACCCATCCTCGTCGGGCCCTCGCCGTAGGCCGTCCAGGCCCGCGTCTCGTACACCGACTCACCGAAGCGCTTCAGGTAGTCGCCCAGGCCGAGCAGGATGTCCCGCTGTGCCTGCGGGATCGTGCCGTCGGCCATCGGCGCGATGTTCAGCAGCATGTTGCCGTTCTTGCTGACCCGGTCGATGAACGCGTGCAGCATCTGCTGGATGGTGTAGTAGCCGATGCCCTGGGTGTAGCACCAACTGCTACTGGAGATGCTGTCGTCGGTCAGCCAGTAGGGGGCGGTGGTGTCGGCCGGGCCACCTCGCTCGTAGTCGAAGACCTCGCCCCTGTTGTTCATACCGTCCTTGTAGGTGGCGACGACCTCACGGCCCCAGCTGTTGGCCTTGCTGTAGTAGTACGCCAGGAAGTTCAGGCGCTGTGCCTCGTCGACGGCATCCATCTTGAAGTCCTGCCACAGGACGTCGGGCTGCGCGCGGTCGATGACCTCCTTGAGTTTGTCGAACCAGAGCTGGTTCTCCGCCGCGGGGCCCAGCTGGCCGTAGAGCTTCTTGAGGCTGCTGTCCGTCTGAGCGGGGACGTGGTCGTAGAAGCCGTTGAAGTGGAACGCGTGGTGCATGGCCACCAGCAGCTTCAGGCCCTTGGCGCGGATGGCCGTGGAGAGGAGCCCCAGCAGGTCGAGCCCGGGGCCCTTGGCGACCGAGTTCCACTCGTTGACCTGGCTGTTCCACATCGAGAAGCCGTCGTGGTGCTCGGCGACCGGACCGGCGAATCTGGCACCGGCGTCCACGAACAACCGCGCCCACTCATCCGGGTCGAAGTTGCCGCCCGCCGACTTGAGCCGGGGCGCGAACTGGACCGTCCTGCCCGCCAGGTCCTTCGCCCCGTTGATGAAGTTGTGATACGGCCACGCGGACGGCTCGCCGTAGGTTGCGATGTGGTGCTGGTTGGCGGCGCTGCCACCTATGTACATGTTGCGCGGGTACCACTCGTTGTCGTAGGCGGGAACGCTGAAGGCGCCCCAGTGGAAGTAGATGCCGAACTTGGCGTCCTGGAACCACTCCGGGGCCGGCGGGTGCTGGTCGACGGAGTCCCATGTGGGCACGTAACTGCCGGGGGCCGCCTGCGCCCGGCCTGCGCTCAGCACGTTTGCGGCGACGGCCGCTGCGGCCACACAGGTGGCAGCGGCCAGGAACTGGCGTCTGTTGAGCGAGCTCGAACTCGACATGGGTTCTTCCCTGGTACGTGAGGGGACGGGAGTTGTGGCAGGGCGAGGCGGGCCGCGCGGCGCGTGGGGATCTCGGGCGCCGGGTGTTACGCACGAAGGTCCGGCATGCGTCCCGACGGTGTCAACCAGCGTGCAGGGATGAAATCCCCATAGACGGTAGTGGATTTGGGCTGTATCTCCATCCTGGTGAGGAATTCGTCTGACCCAGACATGGAATGTTTCCGGGGTTGCCTCCAGCGCTCACATGGCGCACACTCGCCAGTATTGATGGGATGGATTCTCCCGCCGAGCGAGCCACCGCAAGGGTGCACCCGTTCCAAAAGCCGTCTAAACAACCGGATTTCATCCCAGGGCTGGACAACACCAACGTCCCCACCTATACATACATCCCATCTATCTGGTGCAGAGGGCCTACGACAGTTGCCCTGCCGGACATCTCCCGCTTCGGGACCAGCGCGAGGAAGTACCGATGAGACTCAGAACCGCCCTGTGCTCCACCGCCTCGACCCTGTCCGCCCTGGCGCTCCTCACCGCCTGCGGCGGCTCGGGCGCCTCCGCGGCGGGCGGTTCGCCGCTGGTCGGGGTCGACTATCCGCGTTCCGACACCGACTTCTGGAACTCGTACATCAAGTACGCGCCGGAGTACGGCAAGCAGCTTGGCCTCTCGCTCAAGACCACCAACTCGCAGAACGACATCGCCAAGCTCACCGCGAACGCGCAGACGTTCATCAGCCAGGGCGTCAAGGGCCTCGCCATGGCCCCGCAGGACACGGCCGCCATCGCGCCGACGCTGGCGCAGCTGGAGGCCAAGAAGATCCCGGTCGTCACCGTGGACACCCGCCCCGACAGCGGAAAGGTCTTCATGGTCGTCCGGGCCGACAACCGCGCGTACGGCGAGAAGGCCTGCGCGTACCTCGGCACCAAGCTCGGCGGCAAGGGCAAGGTCGTGATGCTGGAGGGCGGCCTCGACTCCATCAACGGCCGTGACCGTACAGAGGCGTTCAACACGTGCATGAAACAGAAGTATCCGGACATCACGGTGTTCGGCGAGGCCACGAGCTGGGACGGCGCCGTCGCCGCACAGAAGCTCCAGACGGACCTGACCGCCCATCCGGACATCAAGGGCATCTACATGCAGTCCAGCTTCGCGCTGTCCGGGACCCTCCAAGTCCTCAAGCAGAAGAGCCTGTTGGTCGACCCGAAGGACAGCAAGCACGTCTTCGTCGTCTCCAACGACGGTATCTCCGAGGAACTGAAGGACATCGCCGCCGGGCACGTCGACGCCACCGTCTCCCAGCCGGCCGACCTCTACGCCAAGTACGCCCTCTACTACCTCAAGGCCGCGATCGACGGGAAGACCTTCAAGCCCGGCAGGACGGACCACGACAGCACCATCGTCCAGGTCCGCGACGGGCTGCTCGAAGACCAGCTCTCGGCTCCGCTCGTCACCGCCGACGGCGGCACGTACGGCGGCATCCCCAGTCTCAAGAGCGACGACAAGTCCCTGTGGGGCAACAACCTGAACTGACGCCGCATCAGCTCATTCACGAAGACACCCAAGTACCCACCAGAACCAGGCGGTTGAGATGAGCGACGGGGAACCAACGGTCAGCCCCGCGCCCGCGCCCAAGGACGACGTACGGGTCCCCGAGGATCCACCCGTCGTCGAGGCGACGGGCATTGTCAAACGATTCGGTCCGACGGTGGCCCTGCGCGGCGCCCGGATCACCATCAGACCCGGCGAGACGCACGCCCTGGTCGGCCGCAACGGCGCCGGCAAATCGACGCTGGTGTCCATCCTCACCGGCCTACAGGCCCCGGACGAGGGAACGGTCACCTTCGACGGCGACCCCGCGCCACGGCGAACGGACCGCGAAGCCTGGCGCAGCCGAGTGGCCTGCGTCTACCAGAAGTCGACCATCATCCCGACGCTGACCGTCGCGGAGAACCTCTATCTGAACCGGCACGACCATGGCCACAACCGGCTGATCAGCTGGCAGGGCGTGCGCCGCAGGGCGCAGGAGCTGCTGTCGGCGTGGTCGGTGGATGTCGACCCGCAGACACCGGCCGGTGATCTCGGCGTCGAGCAGCGGCAGTTCGTCGAGATCGCCCGCGCGCTGTCCTTCGGCGCCCGGTTCATCATCCTGGACGAGCCGACGGCGCAGCTCGACGCGTCGGCCATCGCTCGGCTCTTCGACCGCATCCGCGACCTGCAACGCCAGGGCGTGACCTTCCTGTTCATCAGTCACCATTTGCAGGAGGTGTACGAGATCTGCGACATGGTGACGGTGTTCCGGGACGCCCAGCACATTCTCACCGCCCCGGTCGCCGACCTGCCGCGTACCGAACTCGTCGCCGCCATGACGGGTGAGGCGGCGGCCGCCGGTCGCGCGGATCGGGGGAGCACCCTCGACCCGGCTGCCACGGCCGCGCTGAACGTAGGAGACCTGAGCGGCGACACGTACGGCGGTCTCACCTTTCAGGTCGGCGCCGGCGAGATCGTCGGGCTGGCCGGAGCGGCGGGCAGCGGACGCACCGAGGTGGCGGAGACCGTCGTGGGACTGCGGACGGCCGACGCAGGCCGGGTGGAGATCGCGGGCCGGCGGCCCCGGCCGGGCAGTGTGCCGGCCGCCTTGGCCGCCGGCGCGGGGTTCGTCCCGCAGGACCGGCATCACGAGGGCTTCGTGCCCGACATGTCGATCGCGGACAACACCACGCTGTCCGTACCCGCCAGACTCGGCCGGAACGGGTACATCAGCACCCGGCGCCGGGACCGGCTCGCGCAGGGCCTGATCGAGAACCTGGCGATCAAGACGCCCGGACCGAACCTGCCCGTTTCCGCACTGTCCGGCGGCAATCAGCAGAAGGTCGTCATGGCTCGCGCCCTGGCGGATGACCCTCGGCTGCTGGTCCTGATCAACCCCACGGCAGGTGTGGACGTGCGGTCCAAGGAGTTCCTCCTCGGCAAGGTCGAGGAGATAGCGGCGACCGGCACCGGAGTGCTCATCGCCTCCGACGAACTCGACGACCTGCGCATGTGCGACCGGATCCTGGTCATGTTCCAGGGCCGGGTGACGACAGAGATGGCCCGCGGCTGGCACGACCACGACCTCGTCGCCGCGATGGAAGGAGTGGACCTCGATGCCTGAATCCGTCCTCGCGGACGCGCCCGCCGCCAAGGCCCCGGAGCAAGGGCCGGGGCGCACCGGCCTGTTCGGCGGCCGGATACCGCTGGCCCGGCTGCGTGACCTCGCCCTCGTCCCGGCCATCGTGGTGATCGCGGTGGTCGGCCAGATCGTCAACCCGGTCTTCCTGCAGGCGGACAACCTCATCAACGTCCTGCAAACCATGTCCGAGATCGCCCTGCTTGTCCTCGCCCAGACGATGATCCTGATCGTCAAGAAGATGGACCTGTCGCTGGAGTCCACCATGGGCCTGGCACCCGGCGTGGCCGCGTGGCTGGTGGTCCCGGAAGGAGCGGGGCACGGACTCGGCCTGCTGCCCGGCGCCTGGGCGGTCCCCGTCACCCTTGCCGTGGGCCTGCTCATCGGGGGCGTCAACGCCCTGCTGATCATCCGCTTCGGCCTCAACGGCTTCATCGTGACCCTCGGCATGCTGATCGTGCTGCGCGGCGTCCTCACCGGGATCTCAGGGGGCCAGACCTTCTTCCAGCTGCCGCCGTCGATGCTCTACCTGGGCACCACCGAATGGTTCGGGATGCCGGCCTCCATCTGGGTCTGTCTGGTGCTCTTCGCCGTCGCCATCGTCGTTCTGGGCTGGTCCAGCTTCGGGCGTTCGCTGTACGCGATCGGCGGCAGCGTGGACGCCGCCAAGGCCGCCGGGATCCGCACCGACCGGGTGCTGGGCATCGTCATCGTCACCGGCAGCCTGCTGGCCGCCCTCGCCGGCCTCCTGCTGTCCGGGCGCCTCGCCTCCGTCGCATCCGCCCAGGGCAACGGCTACATCTTCACCGTCTTCGCCGCCGCCGTGATCGGCGGGATCAGCCTCAACGGCGGCAAGGGCACCATGTTCGGGGCCTTCAGCGGCATCCTGCTGCTGTTCATGATCCAGAACGTACTGACCCTCGCGGGCGTGCCCGCACAGTGGATCGGCGCGCTCAACGGCCTGATCATCCTGGTCGCCCTGTCGATCTCGCGCATCACCGGCGGCAAAGTCCAGGAGTGAACCCGGCAGCCGCTCCCCACCACCACACCCCATCACCACCCGTTCTCCCGTCGCAGGGGCCCGCGTTGCCGTCTGCCTCCCCAGGAGTTGCCGCCATGTCCCTTGCCGTTTCCCCTCCCCCGGCATCCGCCCGCATCACCGCCGTGGACGTCCTGGACGTACGGTTCCCCACGTCCGAGCAGTTGGACGGGTCGGACGCGATGAACCCCGAACCCGACTACTCGGCCGCCTACGTGATCCTGCGCACCGACGCCGGCGACGGCCTTGAGGGCCACGCCCTGGCGTTCACCACCGGCCGTGGCAACGACGTCCAGGCCGCCGCCATCGCGGCCCTTGCCCCCCATGTGATGGGCCTGTCCGTCGAGGAGGTCTGCTCAGACCTCGGCGCCTTCTCCCGAAGACTCGTCCATGATCCCCAACTGCGCTGGCTGGGGCCGGAGAAGGGCGCCATCCACATGGCGACCGGCGCTGTCGTCAACGCCGCCTGGGATCTCGCGGCCAAGCGGGCCGGCAAGCCCGTCTGGCGCTTCCTCGGCGAGATGTCGCCCGAGGAACTCGTCGCGCAGGTCGACTTCCGCTGGCTCAGCGACGCCCTCACTCCGCGCGAGGCGCTCGAAATCCTGCGCCGCGCCGAACCCGGCCGCCGGGGGCGGACCACCCGCCTGCTGGAGCACGGCTACCCGGCCTACACGACCACCCCGGGCTGGCTCGGCTACTCCGACGAGAAGCTGGCCCGCCTCGCCCGCGAGGCCGTGGCCGACGGCTTCACCCACATCAAGCTCAAGGTCGGCGCGTCCCTGGAGGACGACGTGCGGCGCATGCGCACCGCTCGCGAGGCGGTCGGCGACTCCATCCGCATCGCCGTGGACGCCAACCAGCGCTGGGACATCACGCCCGCCATCGACTGGATGCGCGCCCTGGCGCCCTACCACCCGTACTGGATCGAGGAGCCCACCTCCCCCGACGACATCCTCGGCCATGCCGCCATCCGCGAGGCGCTGCGCCCCATCAAGGTCGCCACCGGCGAGCACATCGCCAACCGGGTCGTCTTCAAGCAGCTGCTCCAGGCTGGTGCCGTCGACATCGTGCAGATCGACTCGGCCCGGGTCGGGGGCGTCAACGAAAACCTCGCGATCCTGCTGCTGGCGGCCAAGTTCGACGTGCCGGTGTGCCCGCACGCCGGTGGGGTGGGCCTGTGCGAGATGGTGCAGCACCTGTCGATGTTCGACTACGTCGCTGTCTCCGGCACGCTCAAGGACCGGGTCATCGAGTACGTCGACCATCTCCACGAGCACTTCGTGGACCCGGTGCGCATCGCCAACGGCCACTATCTCGCTCCGAGCCTGCCGGGAGTCAGCGCGCAGATGCACCCGGAGTCGCTCAAGGAGTATTCCTACCCCGACGGCCCCGTCTGGTCCGCCCGTGTCTGACACACGGAAGCTCATCGATTCCCACCACCACGTCTGGAACCTCGGCCACCACCCGCAGCCCTGGCTGGACGAGCCGGGACACGAGGCGATCCGCCGCAACTTCAGTCCGCACAAGCTCCGTTCGGCGGCTACCCGGACGATCGCCGGGCGGCGGCTGGAGCAGACGGTCGTGGTGCAGTGCGTGACCTCGGTGCCCGAAACCCGCGACCTGCTCGCCCTGGCCCACAGCGACCCGCTCATCGGCGCCGTCGTCGGCTGGGCGGATCTGACCTCTGCCTCGATCGGCGACGTTCTGGACGACTTGCGCGGCGGCCCCGACGGCCGGTACCTGCGGGCCCTGCGCCACCTCGTCCAGGGCGAGACCGATCCCGGCTGGCTGCAACAGGCCTCCGTTGAGCGGGGGTTACGGGCGGTGCAGGACCGTGGACTCGCCTACGACGTACTGGTCCGCAGCCATCAGCTCCCTCAGGCGATCCGCCTGGCCGAACGCCTTCCCGGCCTGGCGCTGGTCCTGGACCACGCCGGCAAACCGTCCGTCGCTCGCGGTGAACTGGACGACTGGGAGCGGGGGATACGGCTGCTGGCCAGGCACACCCAGGTCAGGTGCAAGGTGTCCGGTCTGATCACGGAGGCCGACCACGCGAGGTGGACGATCGCCGACATCCGCCCGGTGTGGGACGTCCTGCTCTCCGCCTTCGGCCCCGACCGGCTGATGTTCGGTTCGGACTGGCCGGTCTGCCTCCTCGCCGGCGGCTGGAACCACTGGGCCTGCGCCGTCGAGGAACTCCTGCTCGACTGCTCGGCAAGCGAGACCGAGGCGATCCTCGCCGGCACCGCGACCGCCTTCTACGGACTCACACCCGACCGGAGAGACACCCCGTGCTCCTGACCGAACTGCTGCATCCCGCCATCCTCGAAGCGCTGGCCGGAGCCGGCCACGGCGCCCGCGTCCTGCTCGCCGACGGCCACTACCCCGCCAGTACCGCCGTCGGAGACCGGGCCAGGACCGTGCACCTCAACCTCGCGCCCGGCGTGCTGGACGTCACCGCCGTCCTCGACGTCCTGCTGCGGGCCCTGCCCGTCGAGTCGGCCCACGTGATGGTGCCGCCCGAGGGCGAGCCGGAGCCGCCGGTCATCGCCGAGTACCGCTCACGGCTGGCGCCCGTCCCCGTGGAGACCCTCGACCGCTTCGCGTTCTACGACGCCGCCCGCTCCCCCGACCTCGCACTGGCCATCGTCACCGCCGACGTCCGCACCTACGCCAACCTGCTGCTGACCATCGGCGTACGCCCTGAAGGGACCCTGACCCCGCGATGACACTCGCCGTCCGCTACACGGCCGCCCGCACTCTGGACACGGCACCGGCCCAGACCCGTCCCCCCGGCCCCGGCGAGGTGGAACTCGCGCCCGCCTACGTCGGGATCTGCGGCACCGACCTGCACATCTTCCATGGCGACATGGACGCGAGGGTGGCCACACCCGCCGTCCTCGGACACGAGATGTCCGGCCAGGTCATACGGGTCGGGCCGGGCGTCGAAGGCTGGTCACCCGGTGACGCGGTGACCGTGATGCCCCTGCGCTGGGACGGCACCTGCCCGGCCTGCGCCTCGGGCCACCACCACATCTGCCAGCACCTCGACTTCATCGGCATCGATTCCCCGGGCGCGATGCAGCAGCGCTGGACCGTCCCCGCGCACACCCTCGTCCGCCTGCCCGCCGCCCTCGCCCTGGACCGGGCCGCCCTCGTGGAGCCCACCGCCGTGGCCGTGCACGACGTGGGCCGCGCCCACGTCACGGATGGCGAGCGGGTCGTCGTGGTCGGCGGCGGCCCGGTCGGCGTGCTCATCGCGCTGGTCGCGCGGGCCGCCGGAGCGGACGTACGCGTCGTGGAGCCGAGCCCCCACCGGCGTGCGCTGGCCCAGAAGATCGGCCTGTTCACCTGGGACCCCGCCACCGAGGACGTGGCCGACCTGGTGGCGCGGTGGACGCAAGGAGCCGGCGCGGACGTCGCCTTCGAGGTGTCCGGCGCGGCGGCGGGCGTCGACACCGCGGTCGAGGCGCTGGGCGTGCGCGGCCGCCTGTGCCTGGTGGCGATTCACCCCCGGCCCCGCGAGGTGAACCTGCACCGCTTCTTCTGGCGCGAACTCACCCTGGTCGGCGCCCGGTTGTACGACCGCGCCGATTTCGAGCGGGCGGTGACGCTGGTCGCGGACGGCACGATCCCCGCCACGGCACTGATCAGCAAGGTCGTGCCGCTCACCGAGGCTCCCGCCGCCTTCGAGGCGCTGGAGGCGGGCGGTGACGTGATGAAGATCCTCGTGGACTGCGCCGACGGACAGCAGGGAGCAGTGGCATGACCAGCTTCGACCTGACCGGCAGGCTCGCCGTGGTGACCGGCGCCAGCCGCGGTATCGGCCGTGCCATGGCTCGCGCGCTCGCGGAGGCGGGCGCGGACGTCATCGGTGTCAGCGCCTCGCTGGAGCAGCACGGCAGCCAGGTGGAGAAGGACGTCCTCGCCGCCGGGCGCAGCTTCGAGGCGATCCGCGCCGACTTCGCCGATCCGGTGGCCGTACGGGACCTGGGCGAGGAGCTGGCGGGCCGGGAGCGACCGGTGGACATCCTGGTCAACAACGCGGGCACCATCCGCCGCGCCCCGGCAGCCGAACACCGCGACGCCGACTGGGAGTTGGTGCTCCAGGTCAACCTCAACGCGCAGTTCACGCTCACCCGGGCGGTCGGCGCGGCGATGGTGACCCGCGGCCACGGAAAGATCATCTTCACCGCGTCGCTGCTCAGTTTCCAGGGCGGCATCAACGTCCCCGGCTACACCGCCGCCAAGCACGGCATCACCGGCCTCACGAAGGCGCTCGCCAACGAATGGGCCCCGCACGGCATCAACGTCAACGCCATCGCCCCCGGTTACATCGCCACCGACAACACCCAGGCACTGCGGGACGACCCGGTACGCAGCAAGGCGATCCTGGACCGCGTCCCGGCAGGGCGCTGGGGCAGCGCCGACGATCTCGCGGGAGCCACGGTGTTCCTGGCCTCGGACGCCGCCACCTACGTCCACGGCGCCGTCCTTCCCGTCGACGGCGGATGGCTGGGCCGATGACCACGCCTCCGGCGGAGCGCGGACAAAACCGTCCACCCCTCACAGTGACCGGCCCGCAGACCAAGGAGCAGGGGTGACACATCAGTCCACCGGACGCCGGGCGATCAGGGGAACCGCTGTCGAGCTGACCGGTCTCGGCTTCGGAGCCTCCACGATCGGCAACCTCTACAAACTCACCCCGGCCGAGGACGCGGCGGCCGCGGTCGAGGCGTCGTGGCAGGCCGGCATCCGCTACTTCGACACCGCACCGCACTACGGCCTCGGCCTGTCCGAACGCCGCTTGGGCGCCGCCCTGCGGGACCGGCCGCGCGCCGAGTACGTCGTCTCCTCCAAGGTGGGCCGCCTGCTCGTACCCAACGAAAAGCCGCGCGGAGTCGACGGCGAGGGGTTCGTCGTGCGGGACGACCTGCGCAGGCAGTGGGACTTCAGCCGGGACGGGGTCCTGCGCTCGCTGGAAGCGACCTTGCAGCGAACGGGCCTCGACCGACTGGACGTCGTCTACCTCCACGACCCCGATGACCACTGGCGCCAGGCCGCCGAAGAGGCCATGCCGACCCTCGCGGAGCTGCGCGACCAGGGGGTGATCGGGGCGATCGGCGCCGGCATGAACCAGTCGGCGATGCTCACCCGGTTCCTGCGCGAGACCGCCGCCGACGTGGTGATGCTGGCCGGGCGCTACACGCTCCTGGACCAGTCGGCGCTGGACGATGTCCTGCCCGCCGCACTGGAACTGGGCAAAAGCGTGGTGGCGGTGGGTGTCTTCAATTCCGGGCTGCTGTCCGGGGACTGGCCCGCGGAGGGGATGAAGTACGACTACGAGGACGCTCCCCCCGCGTTGGTCGCCCGCGCCCGGGAGATCTCCGCGGTCTGCTCCGCGCACGGTACGACGCTTCCCGCGGCAGCCATCGCCTTCGCGTACACCCACCCCAGTATCATCAACGTCACCCTCGGCATGCGAAATCGCGAACACGTCACGCGGAACGTGGAGCTCCACCGTCGGCAGGTCCCCGAAGATCTATGGCACGACCTTCGCGCTCGGGGGCTGATCAGGCCGGACGTGCACGGGGAGAACCAGGACGAAGGAGTTCGCGATGTCTTTGACCGACAGGGCGATCGAGCGGATTCGTGAACTGATCCGTACCGGTGCGCTGCCCCCGGGCTCGAAGCTGCCGCCGGAGCCGGAACTCGCGGCGCAGCTGGGGCTGTCCCGCAACCTGGCACGCGAGGCGGTCAAGGCGCTGGCCGTGGCACGGGTCCTTGAGGTCCGGCGGGGTGACGGCACCTACGTCACCAGCCTGGAGCCGAGCCTGCTGTTCGAGGGGCTGGGCGGCGCCGTCGAGCTCCTGCAGACGGACTCGGCAGCCCTCCTTGACCTCATGGAGGTCCGCCGGCTCCTCGAACCGGCCGCGACCGGCCTGGCCGCCACCCGGATCACCGACGATCAGCTGGCCGAGGTCAAGCACCATCTGGATGCCATGCGCGAAGCCCGCGCCGACGTCGAGCAGCTCAACGCCCATGACGCGGCCTTCCACCGCACCGTCGTCGCGGCGACGGGCAACGACTCGTTGCTCACCCTCCTGGAGGGCATCTCGGGCCGTACGCTGCGGGCCCGGATCTGGCGCGGCCTGGTCGACGACGAGGCCGGGGGCCGCACCCTTGCCGAGCACGAGGCGATCTTCTTGGCCCTGTCCACCCGGGACGCTGCCCTCAGCCAGGCCGCCGCGCTCCTGCACGTCACCAACACCCAGCGGTGGCTGCAGGAACACGTGCGCTCCGCCGAGCCGCCCCTGAGGAGCACGGCCAGGCGCCCGCTCCATACGACGTCGCATCCGCGCTGACGCGGCAAGGCGTTGGACGCGCAGCTACAGCTTCTCGAAGAAGAACTCGTGCTTGAGGAACGACGTGTCGTACTCGTGGCCGGGGTGGGGCGGAAGGAGTTGGGAGGCCTGGAACAGGCGCCACCCGTCTTCCAGCGCGGCGAGGCCCGTTTCGTACGGCGGCTCGTCGCTGTCCCCGGTCGTGGGACGGGTCTGGCCCGTGCCGTCGTAGCGGGACCATCCGATGACGTACGAGTCCAGCGCGGACGTGGCGAGGTAGAGCACGAGGACTTGCTGCTTCATGCGTTCCTCCGCAGAGTCGGCCGGTTGCCGGCACGAGTGATCCAGTACTCGATGTCGAATGTGTCGTCTCCGGTCAGCGCGCGCCACAGCAGTGCCCGGTTGTAGACCTCCAGTCGCCCGGTGGCCGACTCGTACCACGGAATGGAGGCACCGAGCTCCGCCGTCACGGCCGGATCGTGCAGATCGGAGGTGTCCCAGAGCCTGACTTGGGGGACGGTCGGGTTGAGGCGGATCTTGTACATGTACCGCTGCCGTGCGGTGTCGTTGCGCCGGCCGCTGTGCCAGATTCCGTGGTGCACCACAACGATGGTGCCGGCCGGGCAGGTCAGCCGGGTCTGCCCGCGCAGGTTCTGCACGCGTCCGATGTCGGTCTCGTTGATGCGGCGCAGGTGACTCCCCGGCACGCTGAGGGTTCCACCCATCTCGGGAGTGACTTCATGGGGGTAGTACATGAGCTGGATGTCGAAGGCGTCCGGGCGGACGTCGATGATCGCGTCCGCGTGAAGGTCCTGCGCGATGCCCTCGTGCGGCTGGCGGATGTGCACCGCGTGGTGGTCGACCGTCGAGTCCGGCCCAACCAGGCTCTCCACGGCACCGGCCACCGCGGGCAGGGCGAGCATGCGCGGGATGAAGGTGTCTTCGGGGAAGGCTCTGAACAGCGGTGTGCCGTACGGGACTTCAGGCAGTCCCGAGGACAGGGTCGCGATGGCCTCTTCGTTCAGCTCCTGCGGCACGACCGCGTCCAGGCGCAAGAACCCCTGCGCGACGAAGCGTGCCACCTGAACCGAGGTGAGCAGCTCTTTGGTGGTTGGCATGCGACAAAGCTAGGGCGCCAATCCGTGACTGGCGTGGGATGTAATCGCCGGCCGCTGGTAGATTTTCACCGCCATGGAAAGCGTGTCCCTGCATCTGGATCAGCCGCCCCAGGTGGTGAACGCCGGTGTGGGCGTGCACGGGATCTCCACCTCGCACGAGGTCTTCCGGCTGCCCGACCTGTGGCAACTGCACCTGTACAGCTATGTGGGGCGACTGTCCGTCGGGGGCACCATCCACCCCATCCGGCCCGGATGTGTCAGCCTGATCCCCCCGGACACCGAGGTGCACTTCCACTACCGTGGCAGATCCGAACATCTTTATGCCCATCTGCGCCTCCCCGGCGCCGGCCCCAGGCACTCCGCGCCTCTGATGCAGGATGCCGGGGCCGAAGGGCCGCTCCTGGCGGGCCTGTTGAGACACGCGGTCGCCGCCCTGCCCGTGTCCGCCGCCCGTGCGTCCGCCGAGGTGTGGACGGTTCTCTGGCACATCGCCCTGCTGACCGGCTCCGACGAACCCGGACGCCGGCACCCCGTCGTGGCCTCCGCCCAGGCCTACATCGAGGAGCATCTCGCCGAGCAGCTGCCCGTGCCCGTCATCGCGCGCGCCGCTCGCGTCTCGCACACCCATCTGACCCGTTTGTTCCGGGCCGAGACGGGCCTCACCGTCATCGCCTACGTACGGCGCCGAAGGCTGGAGCGCGCCCGCCATTTGCTCCAGTCCTCCACGCTCTCCATCCCCTCCATCGCCGCGGCGGTGGGCATCGCCGACCTTCAGGCCTTCAACAAGGCCTGCCGTCGCGAGCTCGGGGCAGGACCGCGTGCCGTGCGCGCCGCCGGCGCCCGGTGATAAACGGGCGTGCTGTGTGGTGGCCCCTCAGCGCGACTACGACGCGGCGGGCTCGGGGCGCAGGGCATGGTCGATGTTGTCCTCGACCCACGACCGCAGCGCGTTGAGCGGGATCGCGGCGCTGCGGCCGAGGGGGGTGAGGGCGTACTCGACGTGCAGGGGGACGGCTGGGTAGACGGTGCGGTCCACGATGCCGAATTCCTCAAGGCGGCGGAGCGTCTGGGTCAGCACCTTGGGGCTGACGCCCTGAAGCTTGCGCTGGAGCTCTCCGAAGCGCTGGGGCCCGTTCTCAAGGGCACCGATGGACAGAGCGGACCACTTGTTGGCGAGCAGGTCGAGCAACGCCCGGCAGGGGCACTGCGCTGCGTAGACGTCGTGGTGGGCGTGCTGGCCGCTGGGGCAGCTGGTCGTCATGATCACTCTCCTGACCAGGTCACTTCCCTATGGGAAGTAGTAGTCCTTGAAGGTAACCATATCCCTGGGGATAGCTTCGTCGACGTCAACGGGGGGCTCGCCAAGCGGCGCTCCGCAGAACGTTTTTCAGGAGATGACTCATGTCCGCAGACACGATGCGCGCGGTGGTCCAAGACGGTTTCGGCGGCCCGGAGGTGCTGCGGATCCAGCAGGTGCCCCGCCCGGTGCCGCTGCCCACCGAGGTACTGGTGCGGGTGCACGCGGCCGGGATCAACCCGGTGGACTGGAAGACCCGTGGGGGCACCGGCATGGCTGGGGTGCTGGGTGAGCCGCCGTTCACGCTCGGCTGGGACGTGTCCGGAGTCGTGGAGGAGGTCGGCTTCGGTGTCACCACACTGAAGGCAGGCGACGAGGTGTACGGCATGCCATGGTTCCCGCGCGCCGCGAACGCGTACGCGGAGTATGTGACCGCCCCGGCCCGGCAGTTCGCCCGCAAGCCTGCCACCGTCGACCACGTGCACGCCGCCGCGGTGCCGCTGGCGGCGCTGACCGCCTGGCAGGCCGTGGTCGACACCGCCCACCTTCAGGCCGGCCAGCGCGTCCTGATCACCGCCGCCGCCGGTGGGGTCGGCCACTTCGCGGTGCAGTTCGCCCGGCACCTGGGCGCGCATGTGATCGCGACCGCCGGCGCTGCCCGGCACACCTGGCTGAAGGGCCTCGGGGCCGAGGAGACGATCGACTACACCACCGCTCGCTTCGAGGACGCCGTCGCCAACGTCGATGTCGTCATCGACCTGGTGGGTGATGCCCACGACCGGACCAGCACCCGCTCGCTGAGGGTCCTGCGCCCCGGCGGACTGCTGGTCGCGATCCCGGCCGGGGTCTCCCCGGAACTGGCCCAGGCCGCCGAGTCGGCCGGGGTACGGGTCACCCCCTTCCTGGTCGAGCCGGACGGTGCCGCGCTGACGACGATCGCCGACCTGATCGACGCCGGCCATGTCGCCGTCGAGGTGGAGGAGACCTTCCCGTTCGAGCAGGCCGCCGCGGCCCACGCCCGCGGTGAGGCCGGCCGTACCCGCGGCAAGCTCGTCCTCACCGTCACCAACTGAGCACGGTCGCAGCCACCCGCCCTGGGGAACTCGCCACCCAGCGGCAGGATTCCGGCGGAATGGGGAACGAGACCGAGACGGCCGGTGTGCGCCCCGCACTACGCGGGGTGCACACCGGCCGCCGGATGCGAGTCCGGTCAGTTGTTCCTACGGCCCTTGAGGCGCCGTACGTCGAAGGACCAGATGCCGCGTCCGTGTGTGGCTGCGTACAGGTTGTTGTCCGGGCCGAGTTTCAGCTGCATGACCGCGGTGGTGGGCAGGCCCTTGCCGAGTACCTGCCACTGGGCTGCGCCCGTCGGCCGGTAGAAGGTGGCCAGGTCGGTGCCGAGGGCGAGACCGCCGTTCGGGAGCAGCTTCACCGTGTTGGCGGGCACGTCGGGCAGGTTCGCCGAGATGTCCGTCCAGTCGGCCCCGCCGTCCTTCGATTCGAAGACGTGGCCGATGCCCGCGCCGGGGCCCTCGGTCCACTTGCGGGAGAAGCCGTTGACCGCGACATACACGTGCTGGGCGTTGGCCGGGTCGACGTCGAAGCCGGAGATGTAGCGGTTGGGTACGGTTCCCTCGACGGGCAGGTTGAGCTGGTGCCAGCCGGTGCCGTCGGTGTTGCCGACCGCGATGCCCCGGCTGAAGCCCTTGCTGTCGCAAGGGCCGCACCAGCCGACGTACACGGTGCCGCCGGAGGATGCGACCGCGGTGGCGACGTGGCCTTCACCGAGGTCGTAGGCGTTCTTCCACTCGCTGCCGGAGCGGATCGCGAAGCCCTTGTTCTGCACCCACACGTGCCGGCCACCGGCCACCCAGGTGTTGGTGTCCTTGGTATCGGTGGTGATCGGCGCGATGAAGCGGGCGCCCGCAGCGCCGAGGTCCTTGTCCGGCGGGGCGACCTCGTACTCGGTCGCCTTGGTCGGATCGGTGGTCCAACTCCCGTCGTTCACACCGCAGTTCTGGGTGACCCACATGTCCAGGTAGACGTATTCCTGGCCAATGTTGCAGCCGTTGTTCGGGTCGGTGATGGTGTCGGCTCCGTCGCCGCCGAAATTCGAACCCATCACCTTGTCGCGGCCGCGCAGGATCGACTGCCCGTTGTCCTGAAGCCCGCCGGTCACCGAGACCCCGCCGTAGGTGAGGTCCTTGCCGACGCCCACCGAGTAGTACTGGAGAGTGTCGATGGTGCCGTCGTTCAGCGACTGCCAGTCCTTGGCGTGCCCGCCCGAATCAACGGCTCCGTTCAGCGGGCGCCGGTAGATGCCGCCGTCGTTCCCCACGAAGGCGTAGCTCTGGCCCTTGTAGCTGCCGATCGCCACCGCGTGCTGGTCGGAGTGCGTGGTCGGCGAACAGTCACCGGTCTGCTTGCTGGGGTCGATGCTCCAGCAGGGGAAGGTGAAGTTCCAGTACGGGCCGGGGGTGATCCAGTTCGTGCCGCCGTTCTTCGTCTCGAAGACCTCTTCAAGGCCCAGGTAGACGTGGTCGGCGTTGTTCGGGTCGACCTGGAGGAACTGGTTGTACCAGGACTGGATGCCCGGCATGTAACCGGCGCCCTGGAGCGCCGAGCCGGATGCCTTCAACTTGGTGTAGTCGGCGATCAGCGTCCACGGCCCGAACGGCGAACCGGACTTGGACACGTACACGCCCTTCAATCCGCTGTCCGGATTGGACGCCATCTGCGCCGGAGACTGGTCGATGGCGTACAGGCGCGAGCCATCGGCAGCCGCGCCGAACGTCACGTTGCCGACGTCGGCACTGCTGGTCGGCAGGTCACCGAGTCCCGTCGCGGGCTTCCAACTGCCGTCGCTCTGCTTGGCGTACAGCCCGTTGTAGGTGTCGCCGCCGCGCCAGCCCACCGCGAGCAAGACCTTGGACGGGTCCTTCGGGTCGACGGCTATGTCGTTGGCGATGTTCTTGTACGGGGCGCTCGGGTCGGACGCCTTCGAGCCGCCCGGCAGATAGTCCGGGTTCGGGGCGAACTCCAGCTTCCAGGGACCGGACAGAGTGGTGGTCGAGTGCGACCACACACCTCGGCTGGTGGCCGCCCACACCGTGGTCCCGGCGAACCGCAGGGCGTGGATGGTGGTGCTCTCCAGTTCGGCGCCGCCCACCCGGCCGCCCGGCTGGAACTGGCCGTGCTGCGGGTCGGCCAGTACGTAAACGCCCGTGCCCACGAAGGAAGTTGCTCCGGTGTTGGACTCGCCGGTGGCGTACCAGAGCCGCTTGGAGCCGTCCAGTGCGAGGGTGCCCGTCGACAGTGACGGCAGCTTGTCGGCGATGGGCTGCCAGCGGCCGCCGCCGGTCTTGGAGCGGAACACCCCGCCGTTGGCGCCGCCCGCGTAGACATAGCCCTCGTCGTCGGCGGCGATCCCGGTGATGCGGCCGGTCACGTTCCCCGAGCCGCCGCTGGAGTTGGAGTTGACGTCGCGATATCGCGGGTCGTCGGAGTTGTACACCTTCTTGGTGACGTGGTTCCAGTCACCGTTGGTGTGCTGCATCGACTGGAGCTGCGCCCAGGCCGCCCCGTACGCGCCGGGCGCGATCACGCCGGGGGCGGTGCGGGCCTCCGTGTACTGGGCCGTGCCCTCGGCGGAGTTCTCGGCCTCGTCGGACCCGTCGTCTCCACTCTCGGACGCGGCGAAGGCCGACTTGCCGTGTCCGGCGTTGACCGCCTTGGTG
Organism: Streptomyces sp. NBC_01431; assembly: GCF_036231355.1. Classification (NCBI taxonomy): domain Bacteria; kingdom Bacillati; phylum Actinomycetota; class Actinomycetes; order Kitasatosporales; family Streptomycetaceae; genus Streptomyces; species Streptomyces sp. NBC_01431. The sequence continues at coordinate 7,469,566 of NZ_CP109496.1, read as the reverse complement.
TGCTGGCGGCCGATGTCGGTCTGGTGACGCACGTTCCAGGGCCGGGGTCTGGTGTCACTGGAAGCCGCGAACGCCTGGCTGCTGACCAGTCCGAACGCGGCGGCCACGACGGTGCAGGTTATGAACCGCCGCCGATGCCGTTGAGGCACCATGCGCTCTCCTCCCTACGGTCGGGCGCTGGATGCTGCCCGACGCGGGTGAGATCTTGGCGTGCCCACGGCATCCCGGAAAGGGATCCTGCGAAATATGAGTCAGAGTTTGCCTAACGGGCCGAACTCCCTTACCCCGCACCCGAGTCCGGGACGAAGACACCCTGCGGAAGGGACACGTCGGCAGCGCGGAGCGCGACCGACTGTCGCGCTCTACCGGGAATTGCTCCGTGGGGCGGAACAAGGCGTCGCGCGGCAGCAGGGCCTGCGCCAGGCGCAGCCGGTCCGGAGGCGGGACGTCGACGTCTGGGGCGGGACGCACGGCGGCGGGCGTGAGCGCCGGGGAGTGCTCCGCGCCGCCCGTCGGCCATGAGTTCCGAGGCTTCGCCCAGTACGCCGTGGGAGGAACGGCGGTCGTCCAGCCCGGAGGTGGCCAGCACATCCGAGAGGGACACCGCGTCGCCGTGTACGGCCCATACGCGGGGGCCCGCACCCATGGCTTGCTTGTGTCCCGGCGGGGTGAAAGGTGTCTGCCCGCTCTGGTGATGGGCCGGCAGCGCTTCCCCTACTGGCGCCCTTGAGTGGTCCGGTACCGCACACCAGGCCTGCCACCAGGGCAGTCGGCGACCATGGCACACGCGCCACGTACGACGACCTCGAACCCGGGGCAATGGGGAGTCACACGCTGCTACTCCGGGTGCCCGGCCGCATTTCTCACCCGGGTTTCCATGTCCGGCCGGGCCTCACCATGCTCCTTCGCGTACGCGGTGACCGCGGCCTGCACATCCCGTGCCAGATCCCGCCACGCCCGCCACGCCGTCTCGTAGGTCTGTGACTGCTGCGCGGACCAGGAGCGGGAACTCGGCGACCCATACTGCCTCCGCAGCTGCTCCACCTGGGCGTGCGCCGCGTCTGCCGTACGCTGCTTCTCGACAAGCTCCTCGAAAGTGTGCGCCACGGCCGCCGATCATAGGGCGGCCGGAGGTGACCTTCCGCCGCGACCCGCGAGGACTAGGCGTTCTGCTTCTGGGCCGCTCGGCAGGCCCCACGTGCCAGGAGAGCATCAGCGAGCGCCGGGATGGGGCGCGGCCGGAGAGTGCGCCGGGACGACGTCGGGGCACCTGGGCCGTGTCAGGGCGCGGCAGCTGACGGGCAGCCGAAGGCAGGCTGATGGCAGCGGCGGGCCCCGCCGCCCAGCGAGCGGTGGGGTGCCTCGTCAGGTGTGCAGGCGGCTGTTGGGACCTTCCTGGTCACCGGCGCTCTCGTCGTTGAACCAGTAGTCACCGGCCGCCAGGTAGCGGAAGGAATGCGTGCTCTGGCTCCGCAGCGCGACCGTGACGGCCCGTTTGCCGTCGTGTCGCCGGCGCAGGGTGTGGACGCCGGGCTGCCAGTCGTTGAAGTCGCCCACGACACTGACCGGGCCGGGCGGCCGTTCCGCCGGAAGGATGAACGTGACCTCGGTGTGGTCCTTGTGCAGCTTGCGCTCCAGCATGACGGTGCGCTCCTGACGGCAGAAGAGGTGGACGGGGATCACGCCCATCCTCGGCTGCGGGCGGCCGGTCCGCATTCCGGCGGGGTCGGGGGCAGCGCTGGATCGGCTGGTGGACCGCGGGACATCAGGACCGTCGAGGGGCGTCCCCTGCTGTGCCGAGGCGGTTGGGACTGGGCTCGGGCCAGGTCTGCGTACCAGCCCCGTACCCGGCTCGCCGACCCGAGCGGGCCACGGCCCCTGGTCGGCCGAGTCCGATGTCACAGGGTCTGTTGGGGGTCCGTCGGCTGACAGATTGTCGGCGAACGGGCAAGATCAGGCGTCATGGACAGCACAGAGATATCTCATCCACCGATCTACCAGCGTCTGGTCCGCGAGCGCGGCGACGTCGTGGCCGAGACCCGGACGGTGGCTGAGCAGGCACAGCACGAGGCGCGGCAGGCGCTGGACTGGAGCGGAGTGCGGCGTGCCCAGAGCGAGAGGGAAGGGCGCTCGTTCTCCGCGTTCGGCTAGGGAACCGCCTCGCAGCGGGACGGACGCGGGGGCGGCGTTGGCACCCTCTGATCTCGATCACTGGGCGCAGGGATTCCGACAGCGGATCCCGTCCCCCGCGCCGCATTCCGCGGCCCGTCACGCATTGCCTTGTGGGCTTGCCGGTCAAAGGGTGTCGGATGGTGGTTCAGCGGTGCTCACCGTCCACTTGGCGGAGCTGGTTGGTGTGGTGGGTGATGGTGTCGATACGGGCCGCGAGGTCGGGGTGGTTGGCCTCAATGTGTAGGTGAGTGTCGGCGAGTGGGGCGATCAGCAGGGCAGCGTCGTTGTCGGCGAGGGCGTCGGCGAGCCGGGCCAGGGGTGTCCGGGCGCGGGCCGGGAGGTCGGTGAGGGCGGTGATCTGGCCGGCGAGTTGGCGCAGTTCGGCGGCGTTGGTCCGAGCCCAGGCGTTGACGGTGCGGTCGGCGGCGCGCCGGTTGCGGGTGGCCTGTACGCGTTGTTCGCCGGTCGTGCCGGGAGTTCCGGGGCGTACCCGCAGGTAGCGGCGCTCTGCGGCCTGGCGGCTGGCGACGCCCAACGGGTGGGCCAGGTCTGCCCAGCTGGAGCCCGCAGCGCGAGCCGCCTCGATCAGGCCGGGCTCCCACCCCGCCAGTTGGTCGCGCAGTTCACGCAGCATGAGGAGCGCCGCCAAGGCCTCTTCGGCACTGGCTCCCCCCTCCCGCGGAGGTGTTCCGGCCTGCGGGGTCTGGGCAGTGCGCACGGCCTCGTCGATCGTGTTCAGCGCGGCCGCCGCGGCGAAGAACGAGGTGGGGTCACGGGGCTCCGAGGAAGCGTTCACGGAGATCCTCTCAATCGTCACTGTTTGGACGACGCCAAAACTTGTCATCGGTTGGATGACATGTTACAACGGTGCCAGAAACAGCGCATTGGCAGTTCCTGCCAGACCGATGGAGGTGTTTTCGCGATGTTGATGCGCACCGACCCGTTCCGCGAACTCGACCGTATCGCCCAGCAGCTCACGGGTGTCACGGGCACATGGTCCAGGCCCTCGGCGATGCCGATGGATGCCTACCGTGAGGGCGAGGAGTACGTGATCGCCCTCGACCTGCCCGGCGTCGCGAAGGAAGCGATCGACATCGACGTCGAGCGGAACATGCTCACCGTCAAGGCGGAGCGCCGCCCGGCTGTGAAGGCCGACGACGTACAGATGGAGCTCTCCGAGCGGCCTCTGGGCGTCTTCTCGCGCCAGCTGGTCCTGGCCGACACGCTGGACACCGAGCGCATCACGGCCGACTACGAGGCAGGGGTCCTGACCCTGCGCATCCCGATCGCGGAGCGCGCCAAGCCCCGCAAGATCGCCATCGGCGGCGAGTCCGAGCCCCGGCAGATCAGCGGCTGAGGAGCCGGTCCCCGACCGCACCGAACAGCGGAGGACGGGCAACGCTCTCCCCTTCTCCCGTCCTCCGCACCCTGCATCGCGCACCGAGACGCACAAGGGGCCCTCCGCTTGCGCCAACGCCTTGGTACCGGGGATTCCCTGTATCGCGGGCGTATCGAAAATCGCATACGCCACCGCAACGGCCCTCCGTCTGCAATGAGGGCATGAACCACAACGCACCCCCATCAGCGCCGTCCCGCCGCTTGCGCAGGAGTGTGCTTCTCGGCGTGGCGGTCCTCGGCGTGGCGAGCGCCGCGTTCGTCGTGCGACGACCGCTCATGATGTCTGCTCCGATGTGCATGGCGGGACGCTGGCACGGCTGCTTCGACACGTTCAACGGCGTGGTGCTGATGACATTGGTGGCGCTGCCGGTGGCCGCGCTCGTGGCGTGGGCGCTGGCGCGCCGTCGGCGTGCCTTGGGCAGTCGAACGGCGTGGCGGTGGTCGCTGGCCGAGGTCGGCATGGTCCACGGGACGGTGCCGTTCCTCTGGCTGACCATGATGCCGGGCGCCGGAGCCGGCACCGTCCCCGGCCGGGTGAGCCTGATACCGCTGCGGGACCTGGTCACGATGGGGCCGGTCGGCATCTTCGGCAACCTGCTGGGCTTCGCGGCGCTGGGGTTCTTCGCCCCGATGCGGTTCGCGGCGCTGGCGTCCGTGCCGCGGATCCTGGCCCTCGGGGCGGGCTGCTCGGCCCTGGTCGAAACGGCGCAGTACGTCCTGCGCCTGGACCGGGTGTCCTCCGTGGACGACGTACTGGTCAACACCGCCGGCGCCGTGCTGGCCGCGCTGGCGTCGCGTCGCTGGTGGCGCACCGCGGCACAAGCGCCGTCGGACCAGCCGCTCCCCACACCTGCACGGGCGGGGTGAGTCGCGTGTGCCGGTGTGCACAGGTCCGTGCATGCCTTCACATACGTCTTCGCATACGTCGGCGATATGTAGTGCTGCTTAGGCTTCGGGCATGCGCGTACTGATCGTGGAGGACGAGCCGTACCTGGCCGAGGCCGTCCGTGACGGTCTGCGCCTTGAGGCGATCGCCGCCGACATCGCCCGCGACGGCGACTCCGCCCTGGAACTGCTCAGCGTCAACTCCTACGACCTCGCGGTCCTGGACCGCGACATCCCCGGCCCGTCCGGCGACGAGGTCGCCCGCCGCATCGTCGCGTCCGGCAGCGGCATCCCGATCCTCATGCTCACCGCTGCCGACCGGATCGACGACAAGGCCTCCGGATTCGGGCTCGGCGCCGACGACTACCTCACCAAACCGTTCGAGCTGCAGGAGCTCGTCCTGCGGCTGAGGGCTCTCGACCGCAGACGCGCGTACGCCCGGCCCCCCGTCCGCGAGATCGCGGGCCTGCGGCTCGACCCCTTCCGCCGGGAGGTCTCCCGCGACGGACGCCACGTCGCGCTCACCCGCAAACAGTTCGCCGTGCTGGAAGTCCTCGTCGCCGCCGAGGGCGGCGTCATCAGCGCCGAAGAACTGCTGGAACGGGCCTGGGACGAGAACGCCGACCCGCTCACCAACGCCGTCCGCATCACCGTCTCCGCACTACGCAAACGGCTCGGCGAACCATGGATCATCGCCACGGTTCCCGGCGTCGGCTACCGGATCGACACCATCGCCCCCGGCCGTACGCATGCGTAGACGCCCAGGGCTCAGCGCCCGGCTGAAACTCACCCTCAGCTACGCCGGATTCCTCGCCATCGCCGGCGCTCTCCTGCTGGCCGTGGTGTGGGTGTTCCTGCTGCGCTACGTACCCGACAACTCACAGGGACTTCTCGGGATCGCGCCCAACCGCTACCTCCTCGTGCGAGTCTTCGCCCCCGCCGCGGCCCTGGCGATGGTCTTCCTGCTCGCTTTCGGCCTCCTGGGCGGATGGATCCTCGCCGGCCGCATGCTCGCACCGCTGACACAGATCACCGATGCGGCACGGATGGCGGGGAACGGGTCGCTGTCCCACCGGATCGGCATGAAGGGCCGCCAGGACGAGTTCCGTGAACTCTCCGACGCTTTCGACGCGATGCTCGGACAACTCCAGTCGCACGTCGCCGAGCACCAGAGGTTCGCCGCCAACGCCTCCCACGAACTGCGCACCCCGCTGGCCATCTCGCGGACGCTGCTCGACATCGCCCGCAGGGGCCCCGTGCGGGACCACGACGAACTCCTCGAACGCCTGCAAGCCGTCAATACGCGCGCGATCGACCTCACCGAGGCCCTCCTGCTGCTCAGCCGCAGCGACCGCGGCACCTTCACCCGCGAAAGCGTCGACCTCTCCCTCGTCGCCGAAGAAGCCGCCGAAACCCTGCTCCGCTTCGCCGAACAGCGCCGGATCACGCTCGACGTCACCGGCGAAGCGGCCCCGACCAGCGGCTCCGCGGAACTCCTGCTGCGCATGGTGACGAACCTCGTCCAGAACGCCATCGTCCACAACCTGCCCACCGGCGGCACCGTGACGGTCCACACCGAAGCGCGCGGCGACACGAGCGTGCTGCGGGTCGAGAACACGGGCCATCGCGTGCCGCCGGAACTGGTACCGACCCTCACCGAACCCTTCCAGCGCGGAACGGAACGCGTACGCACCGACGAGCACGCCGGCGTCGGCCTCGGCCTGGCCATCGTGCACAGCATCGTCCGCGCCCACGACGGGACCCTCGACTTCGTCCCCCGCCCCGACGGCGGTCTCCTCGTCACGGTCCGGCTCCCCGGCACGCCGTAAGCGTCGAATCCGGCTCCATGCCTGGTCGCTGCCGCGCCGGCTGAACTCCGCGTCGGGGGCGCTCAGTTCGGCCTCATGCGCGCTCTCCAGGTCGCGGCACTGGAGTTGGGAAAGACCGCCTGGCTCCTGCCGCGCGGCAGGCCGGGGACCGGAAGGCCGTCAGTGTGGGGGCGTTCCCGGTGTCGGGCGGCCGTTGTCGCATTGCTCGCGGACCTGAGCGTGCACCGGGGGATGCACGTCACCGCCGTCCGCGCCCAGGCCTGCGAGCAGGCGCAGTCCGTCCTCGGCGGGGCTGCCGGGAGCCGCGGACAGCACCAGCAACTCCATGCCCGGCTCGTTCGGTAGGGCGAAGTTCTCCTGGTGGAGTTCCAGCAGGCCGACCAGGGGGTGCCGGTACGCCTTGCGTCCATGTGTGCGGGCGCGCACGTCCGCGCGGGCCCAGAGTCGGCGGAAGCGCTCGCTGCCCATCGCCAACTCGCCGATGAGCGAGGCCAGACGGGGATCCTCAGGGTATTTACCGGCGGCCAGACGCAGATGCCCGACCACGTCGAGGGTGCATTTCTCCCAATCCGCGTAAAGACCGCGCTCGGCCTCCTCAAGGAAGATGTGCCGGGCGGTGTTCAGGCCCGGCATCGGCCGACCGTAGAGGAGCCCTGCCAGGCGGTTCCCGGCGAGCACGTCCAGGCGGTAGTCCATGATCAGCGCGGGTGCGCCGGCGACCAGGTCGAGGATCCGCAGCACCTCCGGTCGGACCCGCCCGCCCGGCGCCTTCGCGGGACGGCGGCGCTGCCGGGCAAGCCGGTAGAGGTGACCGCGTTCGGTCTCGTCGAGGCCGATGACGCGGGCGAGCGCGTCGAGGACCTGCTCGGAAGGCTGGGTCGCCCGGCCCTGCTCCAGGCGTACGTAGTAGTCGACGCTGACTCCGGCCAGGTGCGCGACCTCTTCGCGACGCAGCCCCTCGACCCGGCGGCGACTGTCGGTGGGGATGCCCACGGCAGCCGGGTCGACTCGGGAGCGCCGGGTTCGCAGGAAGCCCGCAAGATCGTCCATGCCTCCCAGTATGGCCTCGATCGGGGCCCGTGAAGGTGGTCCCGCCAGTACCAGGAAGTCCCGTCCGATGGAAGAGGCGCCCCTGAACGGCGGGCGCCGTAACGCCCAGAATCGGAGGCACCTGATCCGAAGGAGTTCCCATGAAGACGCTGGTCGTCCACGCCCACCCGGAGCCGAAGTCGCTCAACAGCTCACTGAAGGACCTCGCGGTGTCCACATTGGAGACCGCCGGGCACGAGGTACGGGTGAGCGATCTGTACGCGATGAACTGGAAGGCCGTCGTGGATGCCGCGGACTACGGCCCCGACGCCTCAAGTCCGCTGAGGGTCGCGCTGGACTCGGGCCGGGCCTTCGATGCCGGGACGCTCACCCCGGACGTCCTCGCCGAGCAGGAGAAGCTGCTGTGGGCCGACACGATCATCTTCCAGTTCCCGCTGTGGTGGTACACCATGCCCGCGATCCTCAAGGGTTGGGTGGACCGGGTGTTCACCTACCGCTTCGCCTACGGTGTCGGCGAGCACAGCGACACCCAGTACGGTGAGCGCTTCGGCGAAGGCACCCTCGCGGGCAAGAAGGCTCTGCTGTCGGTCACCGCCGGCGGCCCGGAGTCGCACTACGCCGCTCGCGGGATCAACGGTCCCATCGACGATCTGCTGTTCCCGATCCAGCACGGCATCCTCTATTACCCGGGCATCGAGGTGCTGCCGCCGTTCGTGCTGTACGGCACCGACCGGATGACCGGCGACGACTACCACGATGTCGCCAAGGCCTGGGAACAGCGCCTGCTCACCCTGGAGTCGACCGAGCCGATCGCGTTCCGGCGGCAGAACTTCGGCGACTACGAGATCCCCTCGCTGCACCTGAAGGAGGGACTGGAGCCCGCGGGCCGCACGGGTTTCGGGCTGCACGTACGCGACTGACCGACATCGATGCCCCCTGCTTCAAGTCCCGTCCAAAGCCTCGTTGAAGTGGCCCCGCCCCTGCGACCCGGCTGTCCTCAACCACCCGCGGCGCACAGCCCGACCCCGGCATTTCCTCTGCCCTACTCCAGAACTTGGCGCCTTGTGCGACGCGGACAGGTTGCCCAGAAGCACCCAAGGTCCCTTGCCAGCCCAGGAGTTGGGGCAGCGCGCTACGGTTTGACGCATGGACGAGTACGCGGTGCCCATCCTGCCCAGCCGAGATCTGGGTGAGACGCTCGGCTTCTATGTCCGCCTCGGGTTTGAGCCGCGAGGTGCGCCGCCGGAACAATACGGCTACCTGATCATGGTTCGGAACACCGTGGAGCTGCACTTCTGGCATCACCCCGGGGTGGATCCGCTTGCTACGGCGGGCAGTTGCTACGTGCACGTGGCGGACGCGGAGGCCCTCCACCGCGCGTGGGCCCAGGTCGGCGTACCCAAAGACCAGAGCACCGGTAGTCGTCTGGAGCCGCCCACCGACACCGACTACCGCATGCGCGAGTTCGCCCTCGTGGACCGCAGCGGCAATCTGCTGCGTATCGGCAGTCCCCTTCCCCCCACGGATGTGCGGAAGGGGCCGAGGCGGACGTAGCAACTTCGAGGAGTTCCGGTTCAAGGCGTACGGGTATGGGGTGCTCAGCCCGTCGGCCGAGTCGGCTCGGGCGCCTCGTCGGCCGGGCCGGACTGCCCGCCGCAGAACACCTCGTTGACGAGCCGCTGCTTCACCTTCTCAAGCGCCCCGGCTATGGCGGCGAGGTCGAGTTCGGCATCCCCGAAGGTCAGCGAGGCGGTGAGGGTCGTACTGCCGTCGGGCGTGCTGTACATGAGCGCCGCCCAGCCCCAAAGGCCGCCGTTGTGGTGGAGGATGGTGCCGCCGCAGTCCGTGTCCTGCACGAACAGCCCGAGGCCGTAGCGGTAGTCGCCGCTCTTGGGGTGCGGCCTGCGCATCTCGGCCAGCAGCGGAGCCGGCAGAAGCCTGCCGCCCAGCAGCGCCGAGAAGAACGTGTGGAGATCCTCGGTGGTCGAGATCATGTCACCGGCGGCGGAGAGGCAGGAGGGGTTGAAGCGGGTGGCGTCGGCCGTCTTCCACTCACCGGCATCCTGGTACCGGTAGTAGCCGTGGGCGTGCGGCTCGGGGATCTCCGGCGAGGCGTCCGGCACCACGGTGCCCGACAGACCGAGCGGTCCCAGGATCAGCCGTTGCATCTCCTCACCGTAGGAGCGGCCGCTGGCCTTCTCTACCAGCAGCCTGGCCAGCACGTAGTTGGTGTTGGAGTAGCTCCAGTCCGTCCCCGGCTCAAACCGCGCGGGCTTGGACAACGCCAGCCGAACCAGTTCCTCGGGCCGGTAGGTACGGAACCGGTTGTCCACCCACTCCTGGGCCATCGCGGGGATCCCCGGCATGACCGTCCCGTCGTCGTAGACCTCGCCGGTGAAGTTGAACAGCCCGCTGGTGTGCTGCAACAGCATCCGCGCCGTGATGCGCCGGTCAAGGCCGTATCCGGGCAGGTGGTCGGCCACCGGGGCGTCCAGTCCTATCTTTCCTTCGGCCACCATTTGCAGCACCAGGGTCGCGGTGAAGGTCTTGGTGTTACTGCCGATCCGGAAGTGCCCGTTGGTCGGCGGCTTGGCGTCCCCGCCCAGCTCGCACACGCCCGCACTGCCGACCCACTCGCCGGTCTCATCGTGTACGCGCAACTGCACTCCGGCGAGCCCGGAATCGACGATCTCCTGGATGGCCTTTTGCAGCTCCGGGCGGTCCGGCCCGGCAGCGGAGTTCTTCGTGGTGTGGAGGGACTCACTCATGGTCATTCCTTATCTCGCGACAGCACGTTTTTTGGCGCGGCTCAAAGCCACAACGGCCCGTAGCCACCGGCCCCTTCGAAGCGGCCATGCGATGAGCGTGCACCCTGACCCAAGGTCAAGGTCAACCTCTGTCGCGACCGTGGGCCGGCCTGCACCGAAAGCAGGCGTCGCCGCCGCGGACCGGGCGTTGTACGCGATCCGAGCCGACCAGCCCGCAGAGATCGCCATCGCTTCGCACGCGCTCCACGCCGCGCCCTCGGCCCGTCCTCCACATGCCCACCCTCCCGGCGCAGGTGCGTGCTCGATCGGGTGCCGTCCTCGGCTACACGGGTGACGAGTTGGAACAGGTGCGCGCTACCCTCACCCCTGTGATCGCCCGCGACCCATACCTCAAGGTGAGCACGGGGGCCACCGACGACCACGGCTCGCTCCTGCGCAAAGAGCCGCGTGCCGCCGTCACGGTTCGCGAGATCGCGACCGCCCACGATCCGGAGGTGTGCTGAGCCGATGGCAGACGGACTCACGATCGGTCAGGCGGCCGCGTTCGTCGGCGTCACGATCAAGACCGTGCGGCACTATCACCGGCTCGGCCTGGTCGCCGAGCCGCAACGTGACGGTTCCGGCTATCGGCGTTACGGATCGGCCGACCTGCTCCGGCTGGTCCAGGTCCGAACCCTGGCCGGGGCCGGCGTGCCGCTGGCCGGGATCGGTGACCTGCTCGACGCCGCTCCCGAGCGGTTCGCCGCCACCCTGGACGACGTACATCGTCGGCTCACCGAACAGATCGAGGACCTGACCGCGCGCCGCGACACCCTGCACCGGCTCGCCCAGGGCGACCGGGCCCTGCTGCCCGACCGCGCCTGCGCGGTCCTGGACCGACTCGCCGATCTCGGCTTCGGCCCCGAGTACGTGGCCACGCAACGGGAGGCCCTGGTGCTGGCCAGAGCGCTGGTCCCGGAGGTCTTCGACGCCTTCCTGACCAGGCTTGAACGCGGGCTTGACGATCCCGCGTTCATCGAGCTGACCAAGCGCGCCTTGGATGCGACGTCGTGGGATCCCGACGACCCGCGGATCGAGGGGCTGGCGTCCGCGCTGGCCGACAAGCTGCTCGCCGACCGCGTGGCGATGCCGACCGGATCTCAGAACCAGTCCGACGCCGCGTCCCGGTACGGGCTCGTCAACCACCACCGGGAAGACCAGGTACCTTCCATCGCGCGGTTGAACCGGCTGGTCGAGGCGAACCTGCGCGCAGCCGGGATCGACATCCCGCATCAGTGATGGCCGCCGAGGCCACGTACAGCGGTTCGGAGGACCAATCGCGTCCGTCCCCGCCGCGCCCGCACCGGGGCGCCCGGCGGACGGGCCGTGCGTACGGCCATCACCCTGCCCGGCCGTCGCAGATGACCTCGCCCTGGAAACGGCCTCGATCCGCCCATACCCCGCACACGTGCATGACATCGCAAACCCCGGCCGCAGCCGCTCGGCGCGCTGGGTTGGGCCCTGTGCCGGTGCCGAAACAGGCCTTGAGGGGGCGTTTGCGTCCTATGTGGCCGGATACGCGGAGGGCGGCCATGCTCGATGAGGGGCGTGGTGCTGTCGGCACCCGCCGACAGCCCGGAACGCGCCGAGCCGCGCGGTGAAATACAGACAGGAGCGAACGCTATGCAGGTGGCATTTCTCGTGGCGCCCGAAGGCATCGAGCAGGTCGAGCTGACCGAGCCGTGGCAGGCGGTGACCGACGCCGGGCACACGCCGAAGCTGGTCTCCACCGAATCGGGGCGCGTGCAGGCGTACAACCACCTGGACAAGGCCGACACCTTCCCGGTCGACCGGACGGTCGGCGAGGCACGGCCGGAGGACTTCGACGCGCTGGTCCTGCCCGGCGGCGTCGCCAACCCCGACGCGCTGCGCATGGACGATGACGCCGTCGCCTTCGCGAAGGGCTTCTTCGACCTGGGCAAGCCGGTGGCGGCGATCTGCCACGCACCCTGGACGCTGGTCGAGGCCGACGTACTGCGCGGGCGCACCCTCACGTCCTGGCCGAGTCTCCGCACCGACATCACCAACGCGGGCGGCACCTGGGTCGACGAGCCCGTCAAGGTGTGCACCGCCGGTTCCAACACGCTGATCACCAGCCGCAAGCCGGACGACCTCAAGGCCTTCTGCGAAACCTTCCTCAAGGAATTCGCCCGCTGACGGAGAGTTCAGCGAAGTGCCCCGCGCGGCGGCCGGGGCGGCACAGGCTCCCTCCTTCGGCCCGGGGGGGGCGGGAACTCATCGCAGGTGTGCGCGCTGCGCTGCCCTGGGGAGAGGTTGGTGAAGGGCAGCGCGATGTCGCCGTCGGGTCGGGGGTTCACTGCCGGGTGCATGACGTGGGTTCCCCGGCGCTACATGATGACCTCGCAGACCGGCGAGACGAGTCCGTCCTCCGGGTGTGACCGCGAGTGGCTCGGCGCCGGTAGGTCGTTCGGCGGTGTGAGGCAGCCGCGCAGCTTGGGCTGGTCCGCGCCCACCGGACCGGCTTGGCGGAGCGCAGTTCGGGGTGCTCTGCGGCCACCCGGACCGGCCTGGCGGTGATCGTCTCGTTGGCGTCCCGTGTGTTGTGGGCAGTGGCGGGGGTCGGGGGGGGCACTGGCTGTGCTCGCCAACACTGCTGCTCTCGGCAATGCCTCCGCGTCGGGCGGGATGCCATGGGTAGCGTCGCGGACTGGCCTCGCGCTCCCCCCTCGGCCGGCGGTGATCGCGGCACACCAACACGGCCGACTTCTCGCCATCGGCTGCCGATCCTGAGCGGCAAGAACGCCGAAACCGCATCACCTCTAACTCCCGCTAACGCGAGGCTGGTTGAGACGTTAGCGACACGTTGGCGTGCACTGGAACGATTGCGCACTCCCCCACGGAGCCTCACGGCCGTAAGCACACGGCCGGTGCTCCGTTCGCCCGGCACCGCGAGCCAACAGCCCGCGAGAGGACCCGATGCACGCCAACGAGCAAGCCCAGACCACTGAGCGCAACGGCCCCAGCCACTCACGCGCTCAAGCCCCGCGCACCAGCATCGGGCGGGGGTTCGCTGTAGTGTCCGCCACCGCGGTCACCGCTGTGGGCGCCGTCGTAGGCGTGGCCGCAGGTGGCCCCGCCGCTGCGTCAAGCGACAACTTCGAGGCGGCCTCCGGCGATTCGACGCTTCTCGCCGACATACCCGCCGGACAGCAGGCTCAGGTTCAGACCGCGTCCCTGGCACAGCAGGCGGACGCACAGTACGCGCAGGCGAGTGCCACGGCGAAGAAGTCCGCCGAGGAAGCCGCGCGCGTCCGGGCCGCACAGGATGCCAAGGCCAAGAAGGACGCTGCTGACAAGGACAAAGCCAGTAAGGACGCCAAGGCCCGCGACCTGGAGACCCAGGCCGCCAGCCGCTCGGCGAGCCGGAGCACTTTTCAGGTGCAGAGCTCCTACTCGACCTCCGACGTCCAGGCGATCGCCCGTCAGATCGTCCCCGCCGGCCAGTTCCAGTGCTTCAGCAACATCATTGACAACGAGTCGAGCTGGAACTACCGCGCCACCAACGGCAGTGCCTACGGTCTGGTCCAAGCGCTGCCGGGCTCCAAGATGAGCACCGTGGGCGCCGACTGGCAGACCAATCCGGCCACGCAGATCAAGTGGGGCCTCAACTACATGAACGAACGCTACGGCAGCCCCTGCGGCGCCTGGTCGTTCTGGCAGAGCCACAACTCGTACTAGCTAGGCCGTATCCGTGTTGAGATCCGAGCTTTCGGATCTCAACAGGCCGGAGGACGCCCTGCTCGCCACGGTCGGGTCAGCGGCTGAGCGCGTCGACCTCGGCGTAACCGGGGATGCCCGCGGGCAGCGGCATGCCGTCCCGGACCGCGACTGCCGTGGCGACCGTGGCGTGCAGGGCTGCGCGGAAGAGCAGGGAGCCGGTGCTGACCCGTCGCACGCCCAGCTCCGCCAACCGGCCGAAGCCCAGCGAGGGCTGGTGCAACACGTTGACCGGTACCGGCACAGCTTTGGTCACGGCGGCGATGTCCGCTTCCCCCGCGAGGCCCGGCACGAAGATCCCGTCGGCGCCCGTGTCCACATACCGCCGAGCCCGTTCCAGCGTCGCGGAGACCGAGGCGTCGACGCTCAGCCAGTAGGTGTCCGTACGCGCGTTGAGGAACACCCCGGGCGCGCGGCCCTTCACGGCACGGATCAATGCCACCTGAGCCAGGGGGTCGGCCAGCCGGTCCCCCCGCCCGTCCTCCAGATTGACCCCCGCGACGCCCAGCGAGCCCAACTCCGCGACCAGGTCGCCTACTTCACCGGGGTCGGTGCTGAACCCCGCTTCGATGTCGACGGTGATCGGGCAGGGCAGCCGGACCAGCCTCCGGGCCAGCGCGATGGTTTCCTCGCGGGCCAGCCCCGCGGCGTCAGGCAGACCGTGGGCGGCGGCCACGCCGAGACTGGTCGTGCCGACGGCGGCGAACCCGGCAGCGGCCAGCGCCGCGGCCGACGCGAAGTCCCAGGCGTTGGGCAGCAGCAACGGCTTTCCCGCCTCATGCAGTGCGTGGAACGCGGTGTTCAACAAATCCTCACTTCCGCCAAGCCCGCCGCGAGGCGAGCGCGTGCCCACGGCCGCGGCATGAATGCGGGTCGGTCGCGCCAGGCACCTCCGCCAGGCCGACCACCACGAGCGTGGCTGCCAACGCTACTTGACGGTCGGGACACGGACCCCGGAGCAGCTGGGGCGGCTGCAACCGGCGCGCACCAGCGACGAGCACCGTCAACCCCGGAGACCCCCGCGAATCGCCCGCTGACGCGCCGCGCCCCGGCCTGTGCAGGTGGTTGAGGCTCGTGCCGGCCAAGGCCGGGATCATCCTGATGGCGGGGGCGGTTCTGCCCCTGCCGGGCACGCTGTCAAAGGACGACGGCGCTGCTGATCGAGAGGCCCGCGTGCAGGAGCAGTTCGTGGACCGGCCCGACGACGCAGTGCACGACGCGGACCGGCTCGTGACAACGCTCATGAGCGAGCGCGGCTACCCGACGGAAGACTAGGCCGGAAGCGCTCCTGAGGCAGGGAGCCCCCGTCGGCGCGTGCCGTGGGCAGCGCACTTCCGGCAGCGGCCCAGGGCGTCACTTCGGCGCTTGCGGCTCCCGAAGTCGACGTTGCCGGGACGCCCGCCGCATCCGTACGAGCAGACACAGGGCGGATACGGCGAAGAGGCCCGCCGTTACCAGCAACCAGCGTCCCAGGAACACGTCGGACGGCAGGGCGGTGGTGACGGTGAAGTGGTCGACCTGCTCGAAGATCAGCGGCCACCACACAAGCAGCAGCACACCGGAGACGAAGGCCGGGACACGGACATGGTTGACGCTCACCAACCGCGCCCCCGCGCCGTCAGCTCCGTGCGCCCCACGACCCGGCAGGAGGCGCTGGAGGCCGTGGTCGACCATCGAGTAGAAGGGAAGGAGCACCAGGTCGTGCAGCAGGGCCGCGCCGACGAACCAGATGATCACACTCCGTGTGTCGCCGTGGAGGAGGCGCAGGCCCGCGTAGCCGGCGAGGGCGAAGGAGCACAGGATCAGCAGCAGGTGCAGCGGGGAGGCGCCGTAACGTGCGCGGAAGCGGTTCACGCCGGCTCTCCGAAGGTGAGGCGGGTGACCCACTTGGTGTTGTGGACCCCGGGGGCGTTCGGGACGATGATCCGCGCGGGATAGCCGTGGTCATGGGAGAGGACGGCTCCGTTGACCTCCACCGCGAGCAGCGAGCGGGTGTCGCGCACCTGGTTGGCGGCCAGGACGACGGAGCTGAAGGATCCGCCGCGCTGTACCGACTCGACCAGCACCTGCGGCACATCTTCGGTCAGACCGACCAGAGCGGCGAGGTCGACCAGGCGCACGCCGCCCCACCGCTGATCTGATGTGGACCAGCCCTCCACGCAGGCGATGGGGAGCTCGGCTGTGCGCCTCGGCAGCGCGTACAGCTCGTCCCGGGTCAATACGGTCTGACGCCCGCCGGCGCGAACGGTCAGGCGCCAGGCGGGGCCGATGTCGCTGGGCCGGATGCCGAGCGAGGCGGCGGTCTTGTTGATCTGGAACCCGTTCGGTCCGGTGCCGGGATCCTGGCTGTGCGGGGCGAGCAGAGCGGTCTTGCGCATCCATCCGCCGATGCTCTGGCCCATCGTCATCAGAAGCAGGGCCGCGGACCCGGCGCCCACCAGCAGGACAGCGCCGCGCCGGGAGATCGTGGGGTCGGCGGGCCGGGGTGAGGTGAGGCCCATTCCGTCCGTACGGAGCGGCCCGTCAACGGGCCGCGGTGGGTGCCGCTCTTCCGCGCGCGGGCCCTTCATCACCGCGATGACCGCGCGCCGGAGGCGGAAGACGACGTGGACGACGAAGGCGCCGATGAACACCCACGCCCCGTAGAAGTGCAGGACGTAGAAGGAGCCCGGAAAGATGTAGTGCAACTGCACGTTCAGCACACCGGTGGCGAACTCGAAGCCGGCCCCGCCCACCAGCAGGAGCAGAGAGAGTCGCTCAAGCGCATGGCTGACCGAGCGCACGGCCGGCCATTCGAAGAGCTTGGGAATCACCGACCACAGCTTCGCCAGGAGCACGGGGATCAGCGCGATGCCGAGGGTGACGTGCACACCCTGGCTGAGCCGGTAGCCCCAGTACGGAGACGTCGGCCAGGTGAACAGATAGAAGCCGAGCAGCCCCTTGTCCGGGGTCTGGTCGTTGACCCGCGCCAGGTCGGGGCTGTACGCGGCGTAGGACAGCAGCCCGGTCACGAACAGGACGGTCACCGCGCACAGCAGGGTCAGGCCGAACACGGCCGTCAGCCACGGTCCTCGAATGGGGCTGCGCCAGAACTCAGGCCGCGTCGGACCCGCGGGCGGCCCCGCCGCGATGGCCGTACGCAGCCGCTCAAGCCCACGCTTGACGGCTGCCACGCGGGCATGGGGCGTCGCGTCTTGCGGCGGTGGTCCGGGGGCGGAACCGCTCTGCGACGCGGCGTCGTCCGGAGAACCGTCCCGCCCCTGTGTTCCGGCCGCGCCGGGAGGCGGTGCGGGTGGCTCCGGGGCCTCGGGGGCGGGCCGGTCGTTGTCGTCCTGCCGGCCGCCATCCATGCGATCCCCTGTTCCACCGGGCGTCGACCGAGCGCCGCGCGTTCAGAGGTGAAAATTCCGCCTCCGGCTCGCGCGGCCGTGCCGACACTCCGCATGTGTGTCCCAGAGGCAGCCGAACGGCCCAGCCGCCGGCCGAGCGCGTGCCGAGGTCCGGGTTCACCAACGAGGCCCCGCCGGAGAGCTGTAGCTCTCCGGCGGGGCCTGGCGTAGCGCGCGTTGCCGCCATCCGCCCGTTTGGGCGGTGTTGCGGACCGACGAGGGGAAAGGCGGGTCAGCCGATGCGCACACCGAACTGGAAAGGCATGTTGTCCATCGACTCGTAGCGCACAACCGTGCCGGTCCTCGGCGCGTGCAGCACCATGTTGTTGCCCGCGTACAGGGCTATGTGGTGCAGGTCGTCGAAGAAGAGCACCAGGTCGCCGGGCTTCAGCTCACTGCGGCCGATCCGGGTGCCCATGGTGGCCTGCTCCTGCGAGGTGCGCGGCAGGTTAACGCCCGCCTGAGCGTAGGCGTAGCCCGTCAGACCCGAGCAGTCCCAGGACGCCATGCCGGTCTTGCCATAGCTGTACGGCTTGCCGAGCTGCGTCTCGGCCGCCCGCAGGGCGGTGGCTCCGACCTGCGAGGCGGGTACGTCCTTGCCGAGGTCCGGGCGCTCGGTGGAACGGTTGGCGCGCGCGTCGTCGGCGACGAGCGAGGCCTTCTCCTGCGCGGTCAGCGAGTTGAGAAGCTTCTGCGCGTCGCTGAGCTTGCCCTGGACTTCCTGCTTCTTGTCGCTGAGCACCTTGGTGGTGTCGGCGAGGTCCTTCAGCTTGTCCTGGGCTTCCTTGCGCTCCTGGGCGAGAGCGCGCTGCTTGCCCTGGATCTTCTGCAGTGCCTCGGTCTGATGGGCGCTCAGCTGGTCGAGCGAGGACGCCTTTTCGAGGAAGTCGTCAGGGTTGGAGGACAGGAAGAGCGCGATCGAGGGGTCGATGCCGCCGGAGCGGTACTGGGCCGAGGCCATCGACCCGAGGCCCTGGCGCAGGGTGTTGAGCTCCTGCTGGCCACGGGCGACCTTGTCCTGGATCTGGCTGATCTGCTTCTCCAGCTGACCCTGCTTCTCCTTGGCGCCGTTGGCCGCCTCGGTCGCCTGCTCGGCCTCGTCGTAGAGCTTGTCGACCTTGCTCTTGACCTCGTCCTTGGATGGCTTCGGGTCCGCCTGGGCGGCCTGCGAAGTGAGGGCGACGACTGCGGCGGCGGTCGCGCTGAGCACGGTCACACGGGTGCGGCTCGCGGGCTTTGGACGACGGTGGGACCCCACGAAGGCGAGCTCCTTCTTCCTCAGCCGCCGAACACGCAGACCCGGCGGAACCTTCACGGACACCCCGAACGGGTGATCAATCGCATGAAGGTATGAGGCCTGACCCTAATGACCTTCCTGTGATCAGTTCAAATCCTCATGGCAAAAAAATCGGTCACTGAGAGGAATCTTTACTGTCAACCCACGTGCAGTAGTTGGCACTTGACGCAGTGCTCAGCAATGACAACCCGAATCCGGGCATTGGGTATAGGAGTTATATAACATCACATACCATCCCAGACACCTGAAAGGTGGGATAGGAGCAGCAGCGAGACCGGTCATGCGCGCGCCTCCACGACGCCGTTCGCCACGCGTTCGGGGTCCGGGGCTCCGACCGAACCTGGCGCGCGCGAGTATCGAGATCGCCGAGAGCGTCGGTCGCGGCATGAAATGGCCCAGTGAATCAGGAGGCAAGTGGCCTCGGTAATGGGCCACTCGGCTTGGTTTGATGAGGGCATGCCTTCTCGACTGCTGCCTCCCAGCGGCCCCGCCCGCCCCCTCGCCGCCGCCCAGCTCGTCAACTCACTTGGCGACGGCGCCTATTTGGTCACCTCGGCGCTGTACTTCAGCCGCATAGTCGGCCTCTCCCCCACCCGCATAGGTCTCGGTCTCACCCTTGCCTGGGCCGTGGGCGCGGTCGCCGGGGTCCCGCTCGGCCGGCTCGCCGACCGGCGCGGCCCGCGCACCGTCGCCGTACTGCTCGCCGCCGCCACCGGCGCCTCGGTCGCCGCCTTCCTGTTCGTCCGCGGTTTCCTCCCCTTCGTGCTGGCCGCCTGCTGCTACGCGACCGCCCAGACCGGCCTCGCCGCCGCCCGCCAAGCGCTCCTTGCCGCACTGGTCGACCGACGGGACCGTACGCACGTCCTCGCGCACCTCCAGGCCACCCTCAACGCCGGGCTCGCCATCGGCGCCGCGTTCGGCGGGGTCGCGCTCCACTACGGCACCCGCACCGCCTACCTCGCGGTGTTCGCCCTGGACGCGGCCGCCTTCCTGCTGTGCGCTCTCGTCCTGCTCCGACTGCCCACTGTCCCGCCCCGGCCGGCCGCGCCCGGCAAGGGGCCGCGGATCGCCGTGCTGCGCGACCGCCCCTACGCCCTGGTGACCTTCCTCAACACACTGCTCCTGCTGCGGATGCCGCTGATCAGCCTCGCCATTCCGCTGTGGACGGTCACCCGCACCAACGCGCCCGGCTGGCTGGTCTCCGCACTACTGGTGCTCAACACCGGCGCGGTGATGCTCTTCCAGGTCCGTACCGCCTCCGCCGTCCGCGATCTGCCCAGCGCGGTACGGACCGTGGCCCGCGGCGGTGTCCTGATGCTCGCCTCCTGTGCGGTGTTCGCCCTCAGCTCCGCGGGGGCTCCTGCCTGGGTCGCCGTGGCAGTACTGCTGCTCGCGGGCGGGCTCCAGGTGGCGGGCGAGATGATGCAGTCCTCGGGCGCCTGGCAGATCGGCTTCGATCTGGCCCCGGCCGACCAACAGGGCGAGTACCAGGGTTTCTTCGGCATGGGTGTGCCGCTGGCCAGGATGCTCGGTCCGCTGCTCCTCACCGCGCTCGTCATCGACTGGGGCGTGCCCGGCTGGCTGCTGCTCGGCCTCCTCTTCCTCGGCGCGGGCCTCGCACTGGGACCGGCGGTCCGTTGGGCCGAGCGGTCCAACTCGCGCGTGCTGACGGTGAGTTGACGCGAAGCGCCGGACGACAACGGCACAGGTGGGCGCGTCGCCAGGAAGTCCTCGCGAACCGCCCTCAGCTCTGCGCACGGACTCACGCCAAGTGATCACTGGTTCTCGTGCCGTTCGGCGCGGTATGCCCGGAAAGCAGCACTCGACGGACCTCGCCCCGCGGCTGGAACCGCGGACCGGTGCAGGATGTGCTGCCCGGTCCGCGGGGGCCGCTGCCCGCGGATGTCGCGCACGCGGTGCTGCCGGGCTTCGGAGTCACGTCAACTGAGCAAGTCGAGAGGGCTGGTGTGCAGTGAAGAGCCAACTTCGTCACAGATGGAGCCGTTCAGCGACAAGGCTGTTCCGCAGCAGGGTTGCCGCGATCGCGGGGGCGGTCGCACTGCTCGCGGCGGTGTTCACCGGCGCGGGCGCCGGGACCGCCGCGGCCGCGGACGGCGGGGCACGAGCCGCCGCGGTGGGGGGATGGACCTGCCCGGGGGTGGCTGTTCCACCCGGATATGTCATCACCATGTTCAACCGTGCCGGTTGTAACGGTGCGGGCGCCTGGTTGCAGCAGCCCGTCCGTGACGGGATATGGACCTGTTCGGGGTCGCCCATCGTTTCCGGCTATGTCATCACCAACTACGACCGCAATGGGTGCAGCGGAGTCGGCGGCTGGTACCACCAGCTCGTGCGCAACGGCATCTGGACCTGCCCCTACTCCCCCATTCCGGCGGGGTACCGCAGCACGACGTATGACGCGCGGGGATGCAGCGGTCTCGGAGCGTGGCTCACCATCCGCTCCTGACGTCGATCACGATGGACCGCGGGCACCGACTGGGCGGGGTGCCCGCGGTAGATCGCTCCCGCTGTTTTCGGACAAACTACCGCCGCCCGGATCGGCGCCGAGCGGCTACGCAACGTACTGGCGGCCAACCTTCCTGTCGGGAACGGACCGGCACGTTCGTGCTGGCCGGTGCCGAGAGGCACGGCCGGTCAGGTGCCGCACCAGGAACAGGTGCTGAGGGCGGGCGAGTTGCGGGCCCGACAGGCCGTGGGCCCGGTTGGCCGGACGTGTGCGGCGGGGTGGGCAGGGGGCGTCCGCGTACCTCACTGGGCCCGTGCGGCAGGGTCGGTGAGGAGTTGCCTGGCGAGTTCCGTGCGCCGCCGCACACCGAGTTTCCGGAAGCTGTTGGTCAGGTGCGTCTCCACGGTGCGCAGGGCCAGGCGCAGCAGCGCCGCGATCTCCGGGTTGGAGTGTCCCTGGGCGGCCAGGTCGCAGATGCGCCTTTCGCTGCTGGTGAGGGCGTGCGCACCGGTCTGGCAGGCGGCGGCTCGACGGGCTCCGGCGGCGGCGAGCTGCTCGGCGACAACGGTGCGCAACCGGTCGGCACCGATCCGCTCGGCGTGCCGGGCGGCCGACCGCAGAGCCTGCCGGGCGGCGGTGAGATGACCGGCCTCGGAGAGCATCCGGCCGTGGGCGGCCAGCGCGGAGATGAGCTCGGGGGTGGTGTCGGCGGTGCTGCCCAGCAGGTCGACGGCTTGCCCGACCATCGCCAGTCCGGCCCGGCTGCCGGTGGCGGTGCCGAGGGCCCGCATGGCCCGTCCGACGCAGCGTGGGGTGCCCCAACGGCGGGCCGTCTCCAGCTCCTCGGCAGCGAGGGCGACGGCTGCCCCGGGTCGGCCGAGGAGCAGTTGGCAATCGGCGGCGGCGGAGCGCCACGGGGTGACGATCGGGCTCATCACCTGTCGTGCGCTCTGTCGACGGCCGCACTCCAACAGGTCGTCGAGTGCGGCTGCCGGGGCGCCCTCCGCAAGGCTCAACAGCCCTCGGGCGTAGAGGAATTCGTTCCATTCCCAGGACCCCTGGGAGCTGTCGGCGGCGACTGTGCCGGCCAGTTGGCGGGCTTCGGCGATGCGGTCCATCTCGGTGAGGGCGATGACGGCTTGTGCCACGAGGTGAGCGTTGTCGAAGCCGGAGGGAACGGGGCGGGGCGCACCGGCCAGAATGCCCCAGTCTTGGCATGCCTCAAGGAGTTCTCGGTAGCGGCCGCGCATCACCAGGCTCTCGGCGTGGACACTGAGCAGACTCTGGTAGCCGGGGTCGACCAACGGACCGCGGTGTCCGGCCGTGCCGTCCGCGACGAGGCGGTCGGCGAGTTCGAGTTCGTCTGCCCACTGGGCGAGCGTGGCCGCGGAAGCCAGTACGTACGTCCGTGAGAAGGGGTCCAGTGGTTGCGCTGTCACCTCGTGGGCGACCGCGACGGCCTGGGCAGCGGTCAACTGGCCGCTGGTGGAGTCGAATTCGGCGAGCAGCGCGCGGGCGGCCGGCGCGGGCGGCAGGGGTGAGCCGGTGGCCAGCCGGCGCAGCCGGTGCACCGTTTCCAGCCAGCTGTGCCCGTCGTGTGAGGCGATCAGTGCCGCGGCGCCCTGAACAGCACAGGCCAGTTCCGGATGGCCGGTGAACCGCTCGGCGAGTTCCTCCATCACCTCCAGCGCGGTCGAGGTCTGACCACGGGCGGCGAGCGCGGTGCCCAGGGCGTTCGCGGCCTTGAAGACACTCACGTCGGACTGCGGTTCCAGCCGTACCGATTCGGCCAGGTGCCGTACCCCTGAGGCCCGCTCTGCCGGGCCCAGGGTCACTTCCAGGGTGCCGAGTTCCGTCAGCACACCGCCGCGCCGGCTGGGTCGCAGCGGTTCCGCCAAGGCCCGGCGCAGATAGTCCACCGCCTGCTCCGGCCGTCCCTCGCGCCGCGCCGAGCGGGCGGCGCACAGCAGCGTCTCTGCGGCCCAGCCTGGCCCGCTGCCGCCGGCCGCCACCAGGTGCGCGGCGACCACCTCATCCGGGGCGCCGCGGTGGTGCAGCAGTTCGGCGGTGGCTCGGCGCGGTGGTTCGAGTCCGGCCGACTCCCTGGGCCGGCTTTCCGTGTCGGTGGGGTGCCGGGGTGGTTCGGCCAGGACGCCGGGCGCGGGCGATGCTTCCGTTGTCAACCATCCTCTGAGGGGTTCCCACGCGATCTCCCAGCGGTTGCCTTCGGGGTCGGCGATATACGCCGACCGGCCTCCCGAGGGCCGGTCCGCCGGTCCGGCGACCGTGGTCGCGTCGGCGGCCACAGCGGCCGCGAAGGCGGCGTCCACCTGCTGGGAACTGTCCACAGCACAGGTCAGCGTGATGCCCGACCATCCCCCGGCACCCGCGGCGCCGCGTTCCGCGCCGGCCGCCGGCTCGGCCAGGGGATACAGCACCAGCAGCACCCCCGCGAGCAGGAAACCCGCCCGGCCGTTGTCGCCCTCGGGTAACTCCGCCCAGCCAAGTCCGCGGTAGAACTGGCGCAGCCTCGGCACGTTCCGCGCACCAAGTGTCACTGTACAAAGGCGAGAAGGCACGTGAGACATGATCAAGATCTTGCAGTTGAGGCAAGCCTTCTGACAACAAGGGGGCCTGATGCTCCCGGACGCGCCGCCCCGCGATGGCCCACGAGCCGGATCGTCAGCGCGAACGGGCCTTAGGTTCGTGGACTTCCACGATGCCTCAGGGGCGCGCTGCCGTGCAGAGTGGGCATCGCTCCTCCGGGCCGCACCGGCCCGCAAGAGCCCCTGGTTCGCGGAGCGGCGCGTCCGGGGTGGTTGTGGAGCGGGGACGTGTCCCGCATCCGGAACTCCGTCAAGCCGGACGACGGATGGCATCACGCACGGCACGACGATCGGGAGCGTGACCTCATGGACGACTACCTTCGGTACTGCCAGGCCGGCCCGGACTTCTACGACCGCCCCGGCCACGGTGCCGGACAGCGCTTCGAACTCACCGGCCGAGGGGTGCCCGAAGGCTGGACACTGTCCCATGACGACGCCTGGAGCCATTTCGCTCCCGTGGGGCACGAGTTCCCGGAGCAGGGCTGGAAGGTGCACGTCTCGGTCGTTCCCCGGGAGGCGGCCGAGGTCATGGACATCGTGGCCAAGCACTGCCTGGGGCGTCGTCTGCCGTTCAAGGTCCTGACCGGGCCACAGACGCACCAGAGGATGAACAGCAAGTACGCCCCGCGTGGCAGCAGCGGCAAGCTGATCACCATCTACCCGTCGGACAGCGCCCAACTCAAGGGCGTGCTCGACGAGTTGTCCGTACCCCTGGAAGGGCGTGAGGGCCCGTACGTCCTCAGCGACCTACGGTGGCGGCAGGGTCCGCTGTACGTGCGCTTCGGTGGGTTCCGGCCGATGCACACGGTGGACGACCGGGGGCGCCGGGTGCTCGCCGTGCGCAAGCCCGACGGCACTCTGGTGCCGGATGTGCGGGGCCCCGGGTTCCGGCCGCCACCGTGGGTGGAGGTGCCCGGTTTCCTCAAGGAACAGATGGAGGCGACGGCCGCGGCCTCTCGTGCTGAACCCCCGATGCCGTACACGGTGGAGAAGGCACTGCACTTCTCGAACGGGGGCGGCATCTACCTCGCCGCGGACCCGGAGACGGGCGAGCGGGTGGTGCTGCGCGAGGCCCGGCCCCACGCGGGGGTCGACGGGAAGGGAAACGACGCGGTCGCGCGCCTGTACCGGGAGGCGCGGGCTCTGGAAGCGCTCGGCGACCTCGACTTCGTGCCGCGGTTCAAGGGGACGTTCACCGCCTGGGAGCACCACTTCCTCGTCCAGGAGTACATCGAGGGCGAGACCTTGTGGGACTACCTGGCCGCCCGCAACCCGGCGACCCGTGCGTCCAGCGACCGCGCCGCCTACGCCACGTACACCCAGACCGCACTCGCCATCCTCGAACGATTGGAGGCGGCGCTGGCCGTGCTCCACGAACGGGGATACGTGTTCGGGGATCTGCACCCCCGCAACGTCATGGTGCGGCCCGACGGCCGCATCGCGCTGGTCGACTTCGAGGTCGCTCATCGTCCCGGCCTCGATGCCGCCCCGGCCATCGCGTGCCCGGGTTTCGTCGCCGAGCACGCCTCGTCGGGCACCGACCGGGACACGTACGCCCTGGACTGTCTGCGCATGGCGCTCTTCGTGCCGCTCACTCTGATGCTCGACCTCGACCCCCACAAGACAACCGAGTTGGCTGACGCGGTCGGCGAACTCTTCCCGGTTCCGGCCCAGTTGACCGAGCGGATTCGCGTGGGTCTCGATCGGCCCGCCAAGCGGAAGAGGACCGGCCGCGCTCCGGCCGAGGCCTTCGCCGCGGCGGCCGAGGACCTCGGCGGCCCCGCGATGCGCACGCTCATGTCCTCGTTGGGGCAGGCGATACGTGCCAGCGCGACGCCGCAGCGCACCGACCGGCTCTTTCCCGGTGACCCGAGGGGCCTGGACGACGGCGGATACAACCTGGCCTACGGCGCTGCCGGGGTGCTGTACGCCCTGCGTTCGGCGGGCCAGGAAACCGACCCCGACCATGTCCGGTGGCTGGCGGAGGCGACCCGCCGGGCACCGGCCGTCTGCGGCCTGCACACGGGGCTGCACGGCGCCGCCCTCGTCCTGCACGGCCTGGGCCACGAACAAGCGGCGTACGACGCGCTCGACCGCGCGGCACCCGAGGTCGCCTCGGCCACGTCACCCGATCTGCACGCCGGCCTCGCCGGGGTCGCTCTGGTACTGCGTCACCTGGCCCGAGCCACCGACGACCCGCACTGGTGTGACGAACTCGCGGGTGTCTCCACTCGACTCGCCGACATCGTGACCGGAGCCGCCGATGGTCGCACCGGCGGTCCGGGCGTGCCCCGGGCGGGACTGATGCACGGCTTCACCGGTGCCGCCCTCTTCTTCCTGCGTCGCTACCAGGACACGGAGGACGCCACCTACCTGGACCACGCCCGGCTTGCCCTCGACCTCGATCTGGCGCACTGCCGCACCGACGAGTCCGGCGAGGTGGCACTGGCCGACGGGGCACGGCTGCTGCCGTACCTGGGGCTCGGCAGTGCCGGTCTCGCGGAAGCCGTAGCCCTGTGCAACCGGTACCGGCCGGACGAACGGCTCGCCACCCTGCACCGCGGCATCCTGCGGGCCTGCCACACCCCGTTCACTGTGGAGCCCGGTCTGTTGATGGGGCGCGCCGGGCTGATCACGGCACTGGCCGCCGGAGAGGAGACGCGGTCGGCAGCGATCACCGGGCTCGCCCACCACGTCCGCCGGCTGTCCTGGCACGCGGTGCCCCGCAGCGTCGAACCGGCCGGAACGGAGGGTGTCGCCTTCCCGGGGCACCAACTCCTGCGGCTGTCCATGGATCTGAGCAACGGCACGGCGGGTGTCCTGCTCGCCCTGCGCGCCTGCGAACGCGCCGCCGGGCCGACGCCCGCCCCTGCGGAGTCGATGCGGACCGAATCGGCATGGGCCGAGGCGGCCGGACTGCCCGCGCCACACATCACGCCCGCCTGAGGGCGTCCAAGATCTCCGGAGCCACCCGGCACCGGATTGGCACATCTACCAGGAGGTACACATGAACGCGATTCTCGAACTCCAGGAACTGCCCGTCGCCGAGATCGACACCGACGGTGAACTGGCCCTCGCCAGCAGCGTCAGCAACCACTGCATGACGATCATCGACTAAGCAGGCACATACCAGTGGCCCCGGACAGCGCCCGTCAACCGGTGTTGTCCGGGGCTCTGCGCGTCAGAACGGAGGGATGGCGATGACAGCGGTGGCTCTGCACCGCAACCAGACGTACGTGCGCCTGTGGGTTTCGTACACCTTGTCGTCCCTCGGCACCTTCGCGTCGCTGGTCTCCCTCCCCCTGCTCGTCATGGCGTCCTCGGGAAGTCCGGTCGGGGTCGGACTGATCAGCTTCGCCGGTGCGTCGTTCATGTTGCTCGTGCTGCCCTGGGCGGGCCTGCTGGTCGACCGGGCGGGCTGGCAGGCGGTAATGGTACGGGCCGACCTCGTCCGGGGCATCGCCTTCGGCGCCCTGACGTACACGGTCGTGACCCACCAGGTGACCATCGGCGCCATCCTCTGTGTCACCGTCGTCAACAGCGCACTCGGCGTGCCGTTCATCTCGGCCGCGGCCACCGCTCTGCGTGCGGCGGTGCCCTCGGAGCAGCTGTCCGCGGCCTTGTCGGTCAATCAGGGGCGGGCGGCGTTCGTGACCATCCTCGGCCCGCTGGCCGGTGCCTCGCTCTACGGTGTGGCGCCCGCCCTGCCGTTCGCCGTGGACGCCGTGTCGTTCATCGCCTCCGCCGCACTCGTGGCGACGCTGCCGGACCCCACCGCCGGACCCGCGAACGGGCCGACCACCCGCTGGACGGACATCACGGCGGGATGGCGCTTCCTGCGCGGCCATCCCGTCCTTCGGTACATGACGCTCAACGTGATCGTCACCGACTTCGGGATCAACGGTGTCGTCGTAGTCCTCATCATCAGCACATCCGCGTCGGGAGACGCCCTGGGGACGGGTGTGATCACCGCATGTACCGGAGCCGGGAACCTTCTGGGCTCCGCCGTCACGCTCTGGGCCATCCGGCACATCCGCCCACGCACCCTGATCCTGGCCGCCACATGGACGGGGGCACTCGCCGTGTCCGCCATCGCCGTCACGGACCAAGTGCTGTGGGGCGCGCTCCTCGCAGGCTGCTTCTGCGTGGCGACCCCGGTCCTCGGGGTGCTCACCAACAAGACGCTCCTGGAGGAGGTGCCGCAGGACATCGTCGGGCGGGTCCAGAGCGTCTTCCAGACCCTCCCCAGACTCGTCGCCGCCACCGGGCCGGTGGTCGCGGGCCTGCTCCTCGGAGTGCTGCCCGTCCCCGCCGTGGTGCTGCTGTTCGCGGTACCCCTGCTGGCCCTCGCCCTGTTCACCACCCTGGCCAGGGCGCTGCGGCCGGGCCTGCGCTGATGTCTCCCATCCCTCGCCACCACTCCTGACCGGGACGACCGTTGAAGATACGCACGTTGGACACCCGCGAACACCGGGCCGCTCTGGACCTGTTCCACGACTCACTGCACCAACCACCCGCTGCCGACCGGGACTGGGCATCGCTGTCGGAGTCCCTGGAACCAGGTGGAGTACGGGGCGCGTTCCGCGACGACCGGTTGATCGCGATGCACCAGTCCGTCCCCTCGGACATCGTGGTGCCAGGTGGTGAACCAGTACCTCTCAGCGTGCAGTTCCGGTTCGCGGTCCGTACCGGACATACGCGCAGGGGTGTGGGGACGACGCTGATGACGGCCGCACTGCGGGCCACACCGGAGCCGCTGGCCGTGGTGCGGCCCAGCGAGGGAGGGGTCTACGGCCGCTTCGGATTCGGCGTGGCCACCCGCTGCCGCGACCTCGTGATCGACCGTCGCCGCGCCGTCCTCGCCGCCGAAGTCCCGCCAGGCGGAGACACCTACGTGCCGGTCCCGGGCGAGGCGGCCGGACTGTGCGGCGAGGTGTACGGACACACCCGCTCCCGACCGGGTTCCATCAGCAGGCGGCCCTGGTACGAGCAGCTGATGGACCGCGACCTGAGTGCGGCCGGGCTGTTCCCCCGGATCGTGGTACACACCGGCTCCGACGGCCCTGATGGGATCGTCCGCTACAGCGTGCGGGGAGCCGGTGGTGGAGCAACTGCCCGTACGGTGCTCGACGTTGACGAGATGCACTGTCGTACTCCCCAAGCATGGCTGGGGCTATGGCGGTTCCTGCTCGGCGTCGAACTGGTCGACGAGATTCGGCTGAGGTCGCGTCCGCTCGACGAACCGGTCGAGTGGCTTTTCACGGACCCGCGGGTGTGCCGGGTCACCGACGTCCGCGACGAGGTGTGGCTGCGGACGGTCGATGTCCTGGCGGCTCTGCGGGCACGCACATACGGCGACGGCGGCAGCGTGGTGATGGACGTGCACGACCCTGTGCTGCCCGGCAACTCGGGGCACTACCTGGTGGGGGCCGACGAGGTGTGCAGGACCCGCGAACCGGCCCAGCTCACCCTGTCCGTCAGCTCTCTGGCAGCCATCTACCTGGGCGGTGTACGCCCCTCGGCACTGGCGGCGGCCGGAAGTGTGGTGGCACTCGACTCCACAGCGCTGTCCACAGCGGACCGGCTGTTCCGCACGGATACGGAGCCGTGGTGCGGCACCTATATCTGACGCACCGTCCGATGGCTGCGAGATGGGGGCGAGGTCGACCGGCACGCCGAGACGTCGCGTGTCATGCGGCGTCGGGCTGCCGCGCCAACACCCGCCAGGCCGCGGGTCCGTCGGAAAGCTGCGACGGCGCGGCCAGCCAGAACTGGAGCTTCCGAACGCCCGTCCGTGCGGTGGGCTGCGGCTACCTGGGCCGCACGAGCCGGGTTTCGTAGGCGAACACCACGGCCTGGACCCGGTCGCGCAGCTCCAGTTTGACCAGGATGCGGTTCAGATGCGTCTTCACCGTCGCCTCGGCCAGGCACAGCGCGGCGGCTATCTCCGTGTTGGACAGACCACGGCCGACCTCCGTGAGCACCTCTCGTTCGCGGGCGGTGAGCCTGCCGAGCCGGTCGTCGTCGGCGTGGCCTGAGCCGGACGGGAGCTGGTGGGCGAAGTTCTCCAGGAGCAGCCGTGTGACGCGCGGTGCGACGACCGCGTCCCCGGCCGCGACGGAGCGGATCGCGGCAAGCAGTTCCTGCGGGAGCGCGTTCTTGAGCAGGAATCCCGAGGCGCCGGCCCGCAGCCCGGCGAACGCGTACTCGTCGAGGTCGAACGTGGTCAGGATGAGGACCTTCGACTCCGGGGACTCGGCGACGATGCGCCGCGTCGCCTCGATGCCGTCGGTGCCGGGCATCCGTACGTCCATCAGTACGACGTCGGGCCGCAGTTCGCGGGCGAGCCGGGCGGCCTCCGCGCCGTCGCCGGCCTCGCCGACCGGCTCCATGTCGGCCTGCGCGTCGAGCACCATCGTGAAAGCCATGCGCAGCAAAGGCTCGTCGTCGACCAGAAGAACACGAATGGTCATGCGCTTACGCTTCGTTTCGGTTGAGGGCATGCACGGCTGGTCATCCGGTTACGCCTCGTCTCCGTTGAGGGCGAGCACCACGCGGACCTGCCAGCCGCCGCCGGGGCGCGGCCCGGCCGTCAGCTCGCCGCCGTAGGCCGCGGCTCGCTCCCGCATTCCGTGCAGACCGTGACCGGTCGTCTCGGTGGGGAACTCGGTGACGGGGCCGTTGTCGGTGACGTCGACGGTGATTTCCTGGGGGCCGCAGCTGACGCGCACGGCGGCCCTGGTGCCCGGCGGGGTGTGCTTGAGGGTGTTGGTGAGCGCTTCCTGGACCAGGCGGTAGACGGTCAACTGCGCGGCGGCGGGCGCGGCCGACGGATCGCCACAGACCTCCAGGAGCGTGGGCAGCCCGGCGGCGCGCACCTGGTCGGCCAGCGGTTCCAGTTGAGCGATGGCCGGCATGGGGTGGCGCAGCGCGTCCGGCTCGTCGGCCCGCAGTACACCGAGGAAGCGGCGCATGTCGGTGATCGCCTGCCGGCCGGTGGTGGACACCTGTCGCATGGCCGTGGTGGCCCGCTCGGGGGCGCGGTCCTGCGCGAAGACCGCGCCGTCGGCGAGCGCCACCATCACCGACAGGTTGTGCGTGACGATGTCGTGCATCTCGCGGGCGATCCGGGAGCGTTCCCCGGCGACGGCGAGCTGCGCCTGCTGGTCCCGCTCGCGTTCCAGGCGCTGCGCCCGCTCTTCGAGAAGGGCCATCTCGGCTCGTCGCCCCCGCATGTTGATGCCGATGACCGAGGCGGCGACGACCATCGCGGAGAGCCCGATGAACGTCTCGGCGGCGCGGTCGTCGGGCGCCCAGCGGACCGCGGCCAGCAGGGCCCCGCCTTCGAGTACGCCGATGGCCGGCCAGGTCCGCTGCCTGCTCGCGTGCGCGGCGACCGTGTAGAGGCCGATGAGCAGCGCGATGTCCGCGGGGAGGCGCAGGTCGGCGATCCACTGGGCGAACGCGACCGCCGACATCGTCAGGAACACCGCGAACGGCGCCCGCCTGCGCCACACGAGCGGCAGCACCATCGGGGCGGTGAAGGCCACGATGGTCCAGGGTTGGTCGTGCAGCGCCCGGCGTGCCATGGCGGTGAGGGCGACGAAGACGGCGGCCGCGAAGAGCGCGTCCACCGTGAGCGGCGAGAGGCGGGCGCGGAGCCGCAGCCGGGCGCGCACCGCGAGGGCGCGCCACGACTCGGCCCGCTGCCGCACGGCGGCCATGTGCGCGAACGTCATGAGCTCACCTGGCGGGGCGCCGAAAGACCGGCGGCGCCGGCGCGCGTCGGCGCGTCCGCGCCGCGCCCGCAACGGGTCGCCGCCGGCCTCATCAGGCGTCGCGCTTCTTGAGCGCGACGCCCGCTCCGGCCAGCGCGACCAGCGCGTACAGGCAGAAGAATGCGAACCCGGTCCATGGGGCCAGCGTATGCGGCTCCTGGTGGATGTGGAGCAGCCCCTGCCCCGCCGTGCTCGGCAGGTAGGGGTTGATGGTCTGGAACCACGAGGAGGGCAGAGCCTCCGCGAGCACCGGCAGGACGAGCAGCACGCCGAAGACCGTGGCGATCCCGCCCGCCGTGTTGCGGACCAGCGCGCCGAAGGCCACCCCGAGCAGGCCCACGACCGTCAGGTAGAGCCCGGCTCCCAGGACCGCACGTACGACACCGGGCGCACTCAGCGAGGTCCCCAGGTGGTGCCCGGACATCGCTGCCTGGCCGACCAGGAACGCCACCAGTGAGGCGGCCGTGGTCAGCACCCAGGCCACCACTCCGTACACCAGCGCCTTGGCCCACAGGACGGGTAGGCGGCGGGGCACGGCGGACAGTGAGGCACGGATCATGCCGGTCGCGTACTCGCCGCTCACCACGAGGACCCCGAGCACGCCGACGGCGAGCTGGGCCAGGTAGAAGCCGCGCAGGCTGACCAGCGTCGGGTCGAAGTGGGCCTTCTCGTCGGCGGGCAGATGTGCCCAGCGGTCGGCCGTGAAGTAACTGAACAGCAGGCCGAGGCCGATCATCGCGAGGACCGCGGCGAGCAGCGTGAAGAGCGTGGACCGCAGCGAACGCAGCTTGATCCACTCGGAGTGGATCACCCGGACCTGGGTCACCTCGCCGCGCGCCGCGGCGGGGATGATGGATGCCGTCGTCATGCCGCACTTCCTTCACTGCCCGCGGCGACCAGTTCGGGCGCCGGAGCCTGGTACTCCACGGCGTCCTTGGTCAGCTCCATGAACGCTTCTTCGAGCGAGGCCTGCTGCGGCGTGAGCTCGGCGAGGGCGATGGCGTGGTCGGCCGCGATCCGCCCGATCCGGTCACTGCTGAGGCCGCTCACTTCGAGGACTCCCGGCTCCTGCGAGCCGATCGTGACGTCGGGGCCCGCGAGGAGCCCGCGCAGCTTCTCCGATTCCTCCGTCCGCACCCGCACCCGCACCACGTCACCGGCAGCCTGTGCGGTGAACTCGGCCACGGAGGTGTCGGCGATCAGCCGGCCCCGGCCGATCACGATCAAGTGCTCGGCGGTCAGCGCCATTTCGGACATCAGGTGGGAGGAGACCAGGACCGTACGGCCCTCGGCGGCGAGCCCCTTGAGCAGATTGCGTATCCACAGGATGCCCTCGGGGTCGAGGCCGTTGACCGGCTCGTCCAGGATCACCGTGGCCGGGTCGCCGAGCAGCGCACTGGCGATGCCGAGCCGCTGCCCCATGCCGAGGGAGAACCCGCCCACCCGCTTCTTCGCCACCGCACGCAGGCCGACCAGGTCGATCACCTCGTCCACCCGGCGTGACGAGATGCCGGTGGTGGCGGCGAGGGCCAACAGGTGGTTGTACGCGCTGCGCCCGGTGTGGATGGCCCGTGCCTCCAGCATCGCCCCCACCTCGTGCAGCGGCGCCCGGTGCTCGGCGTAACTCCTGCCGTTCACGACCGCGCGTCCCGAAGTGGGTGCGTCGAGGCCGAGGAGCATCCGCATCGTGGTGGATTTGCCCGCGCCGTTCGGCCCGAGGAATCCGGTGACGATGCCGGGGCGCACCGTGAAGCTGAGGTCCGCGACGGCGGTGCGCTCGCCGTAGCGTTTGGTGAGGGAATGGGCTTCGATCATGGAAAGTCCTTGCGGAAAAAGGCCTCGGAAGTCCGAAGCGGACGCTGCCCACGCTAGGTCCGGTCTCCGGACGGCACGACGCCCCACGGACCGACATTGCGGCGCGGTCCGTGCACCCCGGGATTGAACGTACGTACACCCGGCGATGTACACGCCCGTCCCGACCCGCCATACCGGCGAAGGCATCCGGCCGCGAACCCATGGCCGCCCTCAAGTGCGTCCGGTGGGCGTGGCACGGCTGCGCGGGAGGAAGAGTGGTCGGCCTTCCCATCGGATGAACCCGTCCGCTCCGGGCCTCGGCGCGTTCACATCACCGGCACTAGAGTGAAGCGGTGACCTCGCTGCCGGAAGACCCGCCGCCGCTGATCGCCGAGGACGAACGCGACATGGCCGTACAACGTCTGCAGGAGGCGTACGCGGAAGGGCACGTCTCGCACCAGGAGTTGGACGAACGGCTCCACCGGGTGCTCACCGCCAAGACACAGGGCGAGCTCGTGTCGGTTCTGGTCGCGCTGCCGGAGAGGAATCCGGGCACCACGTCGGCCATTGCCGTCGCCGCCGGACGGATCCGGCGGCGCGGCGCATGGCGGGTGCCCCGGATCCTCAAGGTCGAGTCCGCATTCGGAAGGGTGCACTTGGACCTGTCCCGCGCGGTCATCGAGTACCCGGTGGTCGACATCGAGTTGCAACTCGGCACCGGCAGAGCCAAGATCACGGTTCCTCGGGACGCAATCGTCGATGTGGAGGATCTGCGCACCGGGTGGAAGGACTCGCGCTACAAGCCCCGGCCGCGTTCCCGGCCCGGTGGCCCGACGATCCGGATCTCCGGAACCATGGGGTTCGGACGCTTGAAGATCCGCCACGCTCGGCGTTGAGGCCCGTCCGCTACCGGTACATGTCGCAGGGGCGCCGCTTGGGGTGCCGAACCACGTCGGGCCATGACGCCCCGCCACATCGGGCCGCGGGCAGTGGGCGATGCCGCGGACGCAGGTCGTCCTGCACACGCCGGCGTTGGTCAGCTTCTCCGGCCGGGAACGGCGAGCGGCGCTTCCCGCATACTGCGAGGCCGTACGGGAGGTCGCAAAGGACACCGGCGCCCTGCTCATCGACCACGAGGCCCACTGGCGGGAGCACCACGGCACGACGGACCCGGTCCCTTGGCTCGACGACCCGGCCCATCCGAACGCAGCCGGCCACCTTCAGATGGCCA
This sequence comes from Streptomyces sp. NBC_01431, assembly GCF_036231355.1. Classification (NCBI taxonomy): domain Bacteria; kingdom Bacillati; phylum Actinomycetota; class Actinomycetes; order Kitasatosporales; family Streptomycetaceae; genus Streptomyces; species Streptomyces sp. NBC_01431. The sequence continues at coordinate 7,435,125 of NZ_CP109496.1, read as the reverse complement.
ATCACACCCTGCGCGCCATGGGCCTGGGTGAATTGGACCCCCTCTAGAGGGCGGCCTTCCGCGGGCCCGACGGCCTCGGCATCCGGCCTCTGGGCGCGGCACGTCCCCTGCGCCCTCTGCCTGCCCGCCGGTCGCACGGCCAGTGAAGCGCGTTCCCCGGCCGAGACGGCGGTTCTCCCGGGAGGGACGTCCGGTTCCGGTGTCCGGGCGCGGCGTGCGTGCCGGTGACGTCCAGGTGGCCCGATCCGATTTATCGCCGAGGGGTGATGAGTTTGTCCGCCCCGGGGAGTCTCAACACCGTAGTCACCATCAAGGAGGAACTCGTGGTTCAGCTGTTGAGGGTCCAGAACTTCAATGTCTCAAGTGACGGGATCGGTGCCGGTGAGGACCAAACCCTTGAGAGGCCGTTTGGCCATGTCGATCCCGGGAGGCTGTTCGCCTGGGCCGGGGCGACGGCGAGCTGGCCGATGCGTACCGATCCCGGGGGCAGCCGGGGCCTGGACGACTATTTCACCCGGGACTATCCCCGCAACATCGGTGCCGAGATCATGGGCCGCAACAAGTTCGGGCCCCAGCGCGGGCCCTGGCAGGATCACGAGTGGCAGGGCTGGTGGGGGGACGAGCCCCCGTTCCGTACGCCGGTGTTCGTCTTGACCCACCACAAACGTCCTTCGTTCACGCTCTCCGACACCACGTTCCACTTCGTCGACGGTGATCCGGCCTCGGTCCTGGAGCAGGCGCGGGAGGCGGCGCAGGGCAAGGACGTCCGTCTCGGCGGCGGGGCGACCACCATCCGGGAGTTCCTCGACGCCGACCTCGTAGACACGTTGCACGTGGTGGTGTCGCCGGTGAAACTCGGCTCCGGAGTACGGCTCTGGGAGTCCCCGGAAGAGCTCCTCGACCGCTTCCACCTGGACGTCGTGCCCAGCCCGAGCGGGGTGACCCACCACCTGTTCTGGCGAAAGTGACCAGACCTCGGGGCAGCCCCGGCCGACCGTACGCCCTCCCGCAGCTGCCCCGAGGACGGGGACTCAATCCGCCGGTTTCACCTCGCCCGGTCCCCCGACGCCGCGCGGCCGCCAGCGTTGTTGTTCGTCGGGACGGGCCGATGAAATCGGGGTCAAGCGGTGAGGGTCACTCCGGTACGCCGCCGAAGGTCAAGCGGTAACCGCGGGCTGTGTCCACGTACTCGCGAACCCGGTGGATCAGCCCGTCCCGGAGTTCGAAGACGAAGCAGTAGTCGTTGCTGTAGGGGTTGCCGTTGGCGAGCGTCGCGGTCATGGTCGCTTCCGCTACCACTCGCTCCGCATCGGTATGGAACTGGTGGAAGGTGAGGGCGACATCGTGCGCGAACAGCCGGGGAGCGTCCTCGGCGAAGAAGCGCACGATCGCCTCCCTGCCGACCATGTGGTGGGTCGCCTCAAGCGCGACGGCCGTGGCGTTCCCGGGAGGGGACAGCCATTCGGCGTCCTTGGTGAGGACCGCCGAGATCCGGTCGGGGTCACAGCTGGCGAGAGCCTGGAAGGCTTTCTGGATGATGATGCTCATGAGCCCACTGTCGCCCTCAGTGCGCGCCGCCGTCTTGGACAAATGTTCCGGTGGGCCTTCTCCTAGCATGGGGCGATGCGAACAACCGCGAACGGCCCCGGGAATGTGGCCAGTTGGGAGATCGCGATGCTGTCGCGGCCCAGCCGGACAGCCGGCGTCAGCCTTGCCGGGTTCCGCGACCGGGGCCCGGCCCCCGTCGACCTGCCGGTGATCCCGCACCCGGCCGTCACGCTGCTCGTCGAGGTCGGTGACGGCTCGCTCGTCGTGGGCGATGCCACCGGTCGGCAACAGTGCGGAAGCTTCGTCGCCGGGCTCACACCTCGTGCCGTCCGTATGCGGGGCGTGAACGTCACATGTGTGGAAGTGCGCTTGTCGCCGGTGGTCGCGTACGCCGTGCTGGGTGTCTGCCCGGCGGAGCTGGACCGTACCGTGCTCGCCCTCGATGACCTGTGGGGCCGGGACGCCGCACGGCTTCGGGAGCAGCTGGGCGACACCCCGTCGTGGGAGGACCGTTTCGTCTTGACGGATGCCCTGCTCGCCCGTCGCCGGGTGGCTGGTCCACGGGTGGACCCGGAGGTGGTCCGCGCCTGGGACCGGATCGTCGTCAGCCGTGGCGAGGTCAGGGTCGAGGATCTCGCGGCAGAGGTGGGCTGGAGCCGTAAGCGCCTCTGGTCCCGGTTCCGGTCGCAGATCGGCCTGCCTCCCAAGCGCGCCGCGACACTGGTTCGCTTTCGCCGCGCGGCCCATCTCCTGACCGTGGGCGACAACGCGGCGCGGGTCGCGACGGAGTGCGGTTACGTCGATCAGTCCCATCTCCACCGAGACGTCGTGGCGTTCACCGGAATGACTCCGGCGGCGCTGGCCGGCGACATGGGGCTGGCGGCGGACGACATCGCGTGGGCGGGGCACGGTGTGGTCGAGACGGACGCTTCGGCTTTCGGGTAGTTCCGGCGAGGCGGCGGCGCGCCGTCCTGACACGTGTGCCGCGCCGTCCTGACACGTGCCGCGCCGAGATGCCCGTCCGGGTGCGGCTCGGGGCGGCAGGGCCGGGCCCACCGCAGGCCGTGTCGTGGTGAAAGGATGAGCGACATGGCAATGAACCAGCCGTGGGCGGGGCTCAACGATGACTTGATGGCGGCGAAGACGTGGGTCTACGACCCCGGCGGCTTCGCCTGTTCGCTCGCGGTGCCCGAACCGGAGAGCGCCGAGTACGCTGCTCACGCGTTCACGCTCGACGGCCGTTCGGTCCGGTTTCGCGTGGCCAAGACCACCCCCACGAAGGTCGGTCAGTTCGTCACCCTGTGGCAGCGTTCCGAGCAGGGGCCGATCCGGCCCTTCGACACCGATGACGGAGTGGACCTGTTCGTCATCAGCAGCCGCGACGACGGCGGATTCGGGCAGTTCGTGTTCCCGCAGAAGGTACTCAGCGAGCGCGGCATCGTCTCCCGCAACGGCTCCGGCGGAAAACGTGGCTTCCGCGTCTACCCACCATGGGCAGCCACGACCAGCCGTCAGGCCCGTGCCACGCAGCTATGGCAGACGGATTACTTCCTCCGCCTCGGCCACGACGAGCCTGCCGACCTCGCCCGCGCCCTCACCCTCTACCGCGCATGAGTGTTCCCACCGTCCGGCAGGCACCGCGGCGCCGGTGCGGGTGACTGGAACTCCTGAGGCGCCCGGGTCCGCTTCGCACTCCCGGCCATACGAGGCACGAGCAGCAGCGGGCGGGTAGCGGGGTGCGGCATGATGGGCCTGTGGACTTCGAACCGTACCGGGGTGAGTTGTTGGCGTTCTGCTACCGGATGCTCGGTTCGTTTCACGAGGCCGAGGACTTGGTGCAGGAGACGCTACTGCGGGCTTGGAAGGCCCGGGGCCGGTACGACCCCGCGCGCGCGTCGGTGCGGACCTGGCTCTACCGGATCGCGGCCAACGCATGCCTCACCGCGCTGGAGGGGCGCGGCCGGCGTCCGCTGCCTTCCGGCCTTGGGCTGCCGAGCGACGATCCTCGGGCCCCGCTGGTACCGGCCGATGTCCCCTGGCTGGAGCCGTTCGCCGACGCTCGGCTCGACGTGGAGGTGCGGGCCGATCTGCGGCTCGCGTGGGTGGCGGCGGTTCAGATCCTGCCGGCGCGGCAGCGGGCGGTGCTGGTGCTGCGTGAGGTGCTGGGGTTCACGGCCGCGGAGGTCGCCGGGCAGTTGGGGACCACCGTCGCGGCGGTCAACAGCGCGTTGCAGCGCGCTCGTGCCGCCCTCGCGGCTGTGGGCGATGCCGGTGCGGTCACCGAGCCCGACGATCCCGAGGTGCGGGCCGTGGTCCAGCGGTACATGCGGGCGTTCGAGGCGGCGGATGTCCCCGCGCTGGTGCGACTGCTGGCCGACTCCGCGGTGCTGGAGATGCCGCCGGTGCCGCTGTGGTACCGGGGCAGCCGGGACTACGGCCGATTCCTGGAGAGGGTGTTCGAGACGCGTGGCACGGGCTGGAGCATGCGAGAGCTCACCGCCAACGGGCAGCCCGCGCTCGCCGCGTACGCACCGCGGCCTGATGGCGGGCACCAGCCGCACAGCGTGCAGGTCCTCACCATCACCGGCGGCCAGATCGGGCACAACGTCGTGTTCGCCGATCCGGATCTCTTCGAGGCCTTCGGGCTGCCGCGCGAAACTTCCGCCAAAGATCTGCGCGACGAGCGATGAGTCGGGGCGGTGCGGCCAGTACGTACTGGTGAGCACCGAACCGAAGGGAAGGCTCATCATGAGCGTCATCGTTATCGAGTTCACGACCCTGGACGGGATCGTCTCCGATCCGGACGGGTCGGATGGCACGCCGCTGGGTGGCTGGGCGTTCCGGCACGGCCCCCAGACGGTCGCCGGGGACAAGTTCCGGCTCGGCCGCACACTGGACGACGGGGTACTGCTCCTGGGGCGTGCCACCTGGCAGCTGTTCTCGCGACTCTGGCCGGGCCGCGACGATCCGTTCGCCGCGCGGATGAACGCCGTGCCGAAGCTGGTCGCCTCCCGCACCCTGAGCCACGCCGACATGTCAGTGTGGGCGAACTCCCAGCTCATTGAAGGCGAATTGGTCGACGCCGTCGAACGCGAGCGACGGGACGTGGTCGTCTCCGGGAGCCTGAGTGTCGTGCACCGCCTGATGGCCGCGGACCTGGTCGACGAGTACCGGCTGCTGACCTTCCCGACCGTCGTCGGTACCGGGGGGCGGCTCTTCCCGGCCGACGGCCCGCACACCGACCTGGAGTGCCTGGCTGCCGAGCGGGTCGGCGCCGCCGTACTCACCCACTACCGGAGGGCAAGCCGATGACCACCCGCTTCATCGCCCTGTACGAGACCCCCGCCGACCCCGCCGACTACGTGCGACCGGCACTACTGCGGCCGGTTGCCCTCGCGGACGGACCGCGTGGGCTGGGTTCGCGCTGGTCAGTCTTGTAGCAGCGAGCAGACGAAGTCCTCCTGGACGTCGCGGAGTTGACCGAGCAACTGTGGGTTGCCGGATTGGTTGACCTGGGTGGTGATGGAGAAGGTCAGGGAGCGGCTGCCGTCCGGGGTGCCGACCGCGAGCTGGGTGTAGCCGGGGGTGTTGCCGGTGTGGCCGTACACCGTGCCGCAGCGGGTGGTGTAACGGAAGATCGCCAGACCGGCCTCGTTGCGGCCGGGCCCAGCGGGCTCGGAGGCACCGTCGACGAAGGTGAGCTGCTGTGCGTGGACGGCCGGTGCGATGAGTCGGCCGCCCGCATAGGCACCCATGAAGGTGCCCAGGTCGTCCGGGGTGGACACGATGCCGCCGGAGGCCCATACGCCCGAGGCGCCGATCAGTGTGCTGACGTCCTCGGGTGGGGCGGGCGGCTGGACGGCGTACCCGTGCAGATAGGGCTCGGGGAGTTCGAAGCCCTGCGGAAGGGTGGTCTCGCGCAGGCCGAGCGGCTGGTCAACGAGGGTGTGGAGCAGTTCCTCGTACCGGTGGCCCGAGGCTGCCTCGGCCATCAGCGCGACGGCGATGTTGTCGGAGTTGGAGTACTGGTACGCCGTACCCGGTGGGAAGTTCAGCGGTTGGTCCGCGACAAAGTCGAGCAGGTGGCGGGAATCGAACCGGTGGTGCGGGTCGGCGAGGAGGGTCTCGCGGAAGGCCGGGGCCGCGCTGAAGTCGGGCAGGCCACTGGTGTGATTGAGCAGTTGGCGCAGGGTGACGGCGCCCCAGGCCGCGGGCAGCGCGGGGAGGCGGTCGCCGATGGTGTCGTCCAGCCCGAGCACTCCCTGATCGACCAGGCCGAGCGCGACCGCTCCGCTGAACGCTTTGGCGACACTGGCGATCCGCATGTGGTCGGTGGCCTGCGGTCGTCGGCCGGTGCCCACCTCGGAGACTCCCGCACGCACCACCTCGGTACGCTCACCGCGCCGCAGCACGGCGACGGCCCCGGGCGGGCCGCCCGGAGCGTGGACGAGTTCCTCCAGGCGCCGCTGCAACCGGCTGTTGCCGTAGGGCCGATCGGCCGGGACTCGGGAGGCCGACGCCGGCGCGGGCGCCAGACCTGCCGCCGACGCAGTGATCAGCACGGCGAGCAGCAGGCGGGAGCGGGACAGCGGCATGGCGTACTCCTGGCAGGCGAGGCTGAAGGACAGACGGGTCCGGTTCTGACCATCACCGTCCGGCCCAGGCCGGGAAACGTCGGGACACCGCCTTCACCCGGCCGTGGTACGCACGTGGGTGACCGGCACAGGAAGGGAGCCGCCCGCCCCACCACCACGATGCCGTCGGCTTCGAGGTGCTTGATGTGGGGTTCAGCCCTCGCGGGGCCGGTTCGCGCCACGGCACCCCGACCCACCGGACTGGTCCCGGGTAGTCCGTCGCCGCCCGTCCCGGTCCTGCGTCTACCGGAATCCGAGGTGCGGATCGGTGCCGGTCAGCTCACCGCTGAGGGTCCATAGGCGTGCGGCCACGGCCGGGTCGGTCATATGAGAGCGGGCGGGTTCACGCCGTGGTGTGCCCCGCAGCCCGAAGACCCTCGGTCCCCACAGCTGCCCTCCCCGCACCTCCGAGTCGAGGAGGGCGCGGACGATGGGCCATGCTCCGGCGTCCTTGCCCTGCACCACGAGCCCGGCGGGCAGGGCGCGCAACCGCTCGCCCGGAGTCGTCGCGGGTAGTGACGGGCGGGACGGGGTGAGGGAGTCCAGCGCGCCACCGGGGTGGGCCACCACACTGAGCACTGTGCTGTCCATGGCCCGCAGGCGGCGATCGAGCTCGAAGCCGAAGGACATCTGCGCCAGCTTCGATCGGCCGTAGGTGCGTTTGGGCCGGTAGTCCCGGAGCGACTGTGGATCGCCCAGGTCCAGTCGCTCGGTCCGTGCGGCGAAGCTTCCCACCGTCACGACGCGGGCCGCGGGTGCCGCGCGGAGCAGAGGCGCCAGCCACTGAGTGAGCGCGAAGTGGCCGAGGTGGTTGGTGGCGAACATCAGCTCGTGGCCGTCCTTGGTCTCCCGACGCGGTGGAGCGTCGAGCGCGACCCCCGCGTTGTGGACCACTCCGTCGAGATGATCGAGGTCCAACCTGTCCACGGCGGCCTTCAGGGACGACAGGTCGGCGAGGTCCAACGGGAGGTGCCGCACGTGCGCCCCGGGGACGAACGAACGGATCGAGGCCATGGCCGCGTCGGCCTTCGCCGCGTCCCGGCTGCCGAGTACGACCAGGGCGCCGGTGGCGGCGAGCTGCTCCGCGACGAAGTAGCCGATCCCGGCGTTGCCGCCGGTGACCAGGAAGCTCCTGCCCTTGGCCGACGGCAGCCGGTGAACGTTCCAGGGTGGGCTCAGTTGTGCGGAAGACACGATGGCAGGTTCCTTGCGTTCGGAGGGCAAGGTGCTCACGGGGAGCACCGACTCCTCCAAGGTCGCACCGTCCACCGACACACCGCCGACAGATCACGGTCACCGCCCGACAGATACCCGACAGCCCTCCGGGGAACGGCAGCCGAGCCGCGTTCCCTTTTCCCCTCTTCGTGCGGAGCGTTACCGCAGTACGCAGCGTCCGCGCCGCCGCCCACGGCCACCGGCGCGGGCGACGCGGCGGCCGCGGTCCGCGCCTGGGTGGCGGTTGGAGTGCAAGCCAAGCCCCTACGGCCGCACCGTCAGGACCAGCTTTCCGACGACGCGGCCCGTTTCGCCCTCGGCATGCGCCTTCGCGGCCTCGGCCAGCGGGTACGTGCCGGAGACGTGCGGGCGCAGCCGACCGGACTCCACCAATGCGGCGACGCCTGCCATGCCCGTGTGGTCGTACTCGACCTGCATCGCCTTGGCCCGCACGCCCAACTCCGTTGCACGCGCCTCCACTTGGGCGAACTCGATGGGCAGGATGGACAGCAGCAGGCCGCCCGGCTTCAGGGTTTCCAGCGAACGCAGCCGGTCCTCGCCGAGGAACGGGTCGAGGACCAGATCCACGTCCCGGGCCTCCGCCACGAAGTCCTGGGTGCGGTAGTCGATGACCTCGTCGGCCCCCAGGCTCGTGACGAAGTCGTGTTTGGCGGCGGAGGCCGTGCCGATGACGTATGCACCGCGCGCCTTGGCGATCTGCACCGCGACGTGACCCACCCCGCCGGCCGCCGCGTGCACCAGCACCCGCTGCCCCGGCCGCACTTCGGCCGTGTCGACAATCGCCTGCCAGGCGGTCATCGACACCAGGGGCAGGGCGGCCGCCTCGACGTGGCTGAGCGAGGACGGCTTGGGCACGAAGGCACGGGCGGGAGCGGTCACGTACTCAGCGTGCGCACCGTGTCCGTTCGGGTACGGCAGCATGCCGAACACCTCGTCGCCGGGCTCGTGCCCGGTGACGCCGGCACCGACCGCCTCGACAACGCCGGACACGTCCCAGCCCAGCGTGAACGGCGGCTCGCCGACACGCATCATTCCCGCGCGGTGCTTCCAGTCGGTGGGATTCAGTCCCGCGGCGTGGACGGCGACGAGGATCTCGTTGCCGATGGGGTCGGGCCGAGCGGTCTCGACTTCCCCAAGGACCTCAGGTCCGCCGAAGGCATTCTGGCTGATGGCGTACATCGTGTTCTTACTCATGGACATCAGCCTGCGTCCCACGCGGGCACCTCACCAACGGCAGAAATGACAACATGCGATGGAATCATGCCAAGGTCGCGTATCGACGTCGCCACCCACCTCGCCGCGTCGCCGCCCCCTGACCTCCGGACGGGTCTGATCCCCGGGCCACGCATGGGAACGGCGGGGCTGACGCAACGGCGGCGAGGCCACATCTCGCGAGCCACCCCAACACTTCCGCGCCCACATCTCCCGCGGGCCACCCTCACGCTTCCGCGTCCCCAGCGGCAGAAGCAGCACGCGCGATAGAATTACGCCATGAGTCATTCACGGCCGCACAGGGTCGCCGTCCTCGCGCTGGACGGGGTCTACCCCTTCGAGCTGGGGATCCCCACGCGCGTTCTAGGTGCCGCCGACGGCCGGTACGAGGTTCTCGTGTGCTCCTGCGACGGCGGTCCGGTCGAGACCAACGCCGGCTTCTCTGTCCTCCCGCAGCACGGTCCGGAGGCACTCGCATCGGCCGACACGGTGATCATCACGCCGGTCTCGACGGCACGGCTCACCCGTGAAGTGCCCGAGACCGTCGCCGCCGCCCTCGCCCGGATCCGCCCCGGCACGCGGATCGCCTCCATCTGCAACGGGTGCTTCGTCCTGGCGGCGACCGGCCTGCTCGACGGACGCGTGGCCACCACCCACTGGGAGAGCGCGCAGCTGTTCAGCGACTGGTATCCACACATCCCCCTCGACGAGGGGGTGCTCTTCATCGACCACGGCGACGTGCTCACCTCCGCCGGTGCCGCGTCAGGGGTGGACCTGTGCCTCCACCTGATCCGCACCGACCACGGCGCGCACCTGGCCAACCACGCCGCGCGGCGCTGCGTCGTGGCACCCTTTCGCGAGGGCGGACAAGCGCAGTTCATCGAGCGCCCCGTCCCCGACGATCCCGCCGCGTCCACCTCCGGCACCCGTCAGTGGATCCTCCAGCAGCTCGGCGACAAACTCACCGTGGAACGGATGGCCCAGCACGCCCACATGAGCGTGCGCACTTTCATCCGCCGCTTCCGCGCCGAGACCGGCCTGCCTCCCGGTCAGTGGCTGACCAGGCAGCGCATCGCACGCGCCAGGAACCTGCTGGAATCAACCGACCTGACCGTCGATCAGATCGCGTTCGAGATCGGCTTCGCCACCGCCGCCTCACTGCGCCAGCACCTGAACGCGGAGCTGGGGGTCTCACCCCTGGCATACCGCCGTACGTTCCGGGCCGACGGCTCCCCCGACGGCGAACAGGCCGGGGATCGCGCGCCGTCGAGGACGGAGCCGACCGCGCCGGGGCGCCCCCGATGACCTGGCTCACCCGGCCCAAAGGCGCCGCCGCCCATCTCACCAGTGGCCGAGTGACCAGCGAAATGCGCGGCCGCGAGGTCCGGCACCCCAGAGGCGACACACCCTCGACATCCGCATCGCACGGGCAGGCACCAGCGCTTGTGTATACGGCTCTAAACAAGCGAATGACTTGGTGACAAGCGCGAGAGGCCGGGGGCGCCGGGTATGAGGCGAGGCGTCAGGGATCAGGTCGTGGATCCGCAAACGTCTTCAGTCAAAGCTCTATACAGTGCAGTTACCTCTAGGTAACTTACCCCCGGGTCAACTCCGTGACTCATTTCACGATCCGCGGGGGCAAGTCATGTTCAGACACACCACACGAGTGCTGGCGACCGCAGTTGTCACGGCACTGGCCACCACCGCCGTTCCGGCGGCCACGGCCGCGGCCGCCACGCCGTCGGCTTCCGGGACGAGCGATCCGTTCTACACCTACGACGGCGGCAAGGCGTTGTCCTCGTACGCTCCGGGCGCCGTGCTGAAGAAGCGGACGTTGCAGTACCACATCGTGGGCCTGCCCACGCCTGTCAAGGCAGTCCAGTTGCTCTACCGCACCAACGACGCTCAGGGCCGCCCGGCCGCCAACGTGACCACGGTGGTACGCAGCATCACGGGTGACGGCAGCAAGGCGGTCTCCTACCAGTCGTTCTACGACTCCCTGAACCCGCAGGACGGGCCCTCCCGTGCCATCGCCGGTGACGTCACCCTCGGCGGAGTCATCGCGAACGCGGAGAACCTCTTCCTCGTACCGCTGCTGGCGAAGGGCTACAACGTCGTCATCTCCGACACCGAAGGGCAGACCGCCGACTTCGCAGCCGGTCCGGAGTACGCGACCAACACGCTGGACTCGATCCGGGCCGCGACCGACCCCGAGACCGGGACCGGCATGGACGCCGACACCAAGGTCGGCCTGATGGGCTACTCCGGCGGTGCCATCGCGACCAACTGGGCGGCGGCGCTCGCGCCGAAGTACGCGCCCGACGTCAACAGGAGGCTCGTGGGCTTCGCCGAAGGCGGCCTGCTCGTGGATCCGGCGCACAACCTCAAGTACGTGAACGGTGCCGTCGTGTGGTCCGGCGTCATCCCGATGGCGATCATCGGGGTCGCCCGGTCGTACGGCATCGATCTCAAGCAGTACCTGAACAGCTACGGTCTCCAGGTGTACAGCGCGCTCGAACACGGCTCGCTCCTCAACGCGCTCGGTCACTACCCCGGGTTGACCTGGAAGGAGCTGGCGAAGCCGCAGTACGCCAACCCGAATTCGGCCACCGAGTTCGTTGAGGCGGTGAACAAGATCAACCTCGGTTCGGCCGCCACCCCGACCGTTCCCGGATTCATCGCACAGGGCAACGGAGGAGTGGTCGAAGGCACCTTCGGCAACCCGCCCGGCATCGGAACCGGCGACGGGGTCATGGTCGCCGGGGACGTCCGCTCCCTCGCCCGGCAGTACTGCGCCACCGGCAACGACTCGATCGCCTTCCACCAGTACAACCTGCTCAGCCACGTCCCCGTGGCCGCGGCCTGGGCGCCCGGAGCGATCGGATGGCTGGACGACCGGTTCGCCGACCGGAAGGCTCCGTCCGACTGCGGGCACATCCCGTCGGGCAACTCGCTGGCGCCGGAGCAGCCGACACCGGTCTCCTGACCCCGCAGCGGGTCGGGCGCGATCGCCATGGCGTCGGCCCCTCAATGACGATCCGGACGAACGCCGGGCAGGGCCGCACGTCACGAGGTTCTGCCATGGCGCGAGTCCGCGTTGGGGTGGCCGCCGTCGCCGTCCACTTGGAGCACCACCATTCCACCTGGTCAGGGTCGCCCATTGGTCGTTCCGCCAAGGCGATTCAGCTTCCGTGGTCCGGAAAGCGCATTGCCTGTGCAGGAGTTGCCGCATTGGATTGCCAAGGCCTGTACGGACGGTGGGGGTTGCTGCCCCTTGATCGGGGAGCGATACGGGGCGGGAGTGCGGCATGGACTCGGATGTGTGTCGACCGGCCCGACTACCCAGGGAAGCCCGGCTCCTGCTGGCGGCCGCCGTACTGAACCGGCCCTGACCGGCGCGGAAGGAAGCGAATGGCACCCATGCTCGACGGCTGCACCCCTTGGCCCGATGAGTTCGTCAACCGCTACTGGATGGCCGGGCACTGGCGCGGCAATACGCTCGACAACCTGCTGCGCGACTGGGCCCTGCGGTACGGGCCACGGACCGCGCTCGTGCACGGCGACACCCGCGTCACATACGCGGCCCTGAACCGGCGCGTGGACCGCATGGCCGCCGGGTTCCGGCTGCGCGGACTGCGGGCCGGCCAGCGCGTCGTCGTCCAGCTTCCGAACGTTCCCGAGTTCGTCATCACCGTGTTCGCGCTGATGCGCGCCGGCGTGGTCCCCGTCTTCTGCCCGGTCTCGCACCGCGCGCCCGTGGTGTCCCACCTCGTGCGGATCACCCAGGCCGTCGGGTATGTGGGTCCCTCGACGTACCAGGGCTTCGACCACACGGCGATGGCCGCGGAGATCGCGGCCCAAGGGCCCTTTCTGCGGCGGGTGTTCCCCCTGGAGGCGCCGGGCGCCTCGTCCCCGTACGGCGGCTTCACGACCGACCCGTCGGGCTGCCACTACTTCCCGCTGGACTCCCTCGACTCCCCGCCCGACCGAGCGCTCACGCAGAGCGCCGACCAAGTGGCGTTCTTCCTGCTCACCGGCGAGAGGACCGAGACGCCCAGGCTCGTTCCGCGCACCCACAACGACTTCCTCTACCAGGTGCGGGCCGCGGCCGAGCTGGTGTCGCTCACCGAAGACGACGTCTATCTCGCGGCGCTGCCTGCCGAGTTGAACCTCACCTTCGGCTGCCCCGGCATCGTCGGCGCCCTCTCCGTCGGCGGAACCGTCGTCCTGGCGGAGGACTTCGGAGCCGTGGAATGCCTTGCGGCCATCGAGCGGGAGGGGGTCACCATCACGTCGGTGGTTCCCGCCGTCGCGGAGCTCTGGCTCAGTGAACTCCCCAATATTCAGGCCGACTTGAGAAGTCTACGTCTGGTGCAGATCGGTGGCGCTCCCCTGCGGCGGGCGACCGCCGAGCGGGTGGGCCCCGAACTGGGCTGCCGCCTACAGCAGATCTTCGGCATGGCTGAGGGGCTGCTCACTCTCACCCGGCCCGCAGACCCGGCCGAGACCGTCGTCACCACCCAGGGCCGTCCGCTCTCGCCCGACGACGAGATCCGGATTGTCGATGCCGACGGCAAGGCCGTGCCCGACGGGGAACCCGGCGAACTGCTCGCCCGCGGTCCGTACACCCTGCGGGGCTACTACCGGGCGCCCGGCCTCAACGCGCGCGCGTTCACCACCGACGGCTACTTCCGTACCGGCACCCTCGCGCGACGCACTCCGGACGGCAACCTGGTCGTGACCGGTCGCCTCAGGGACGGCCCGCCACAGGCCGACCGCCAGGCTCCAACTGGCTAGTGACATAAGGGAGTTGACCGGGCAACACCGGTGGTCGCCACTTGTCAGCCGTCGCCGACGGACCCGGAAGGATCCGCCGGCCGTCGCACCACGTCGCCGCCATGAATGCGACCCTCCGCTTGCCTCCGGGAGGAGGCGCGGCGTCCGCGCCGGCGGGGCCGCTTCGCCTTCGAGCCCGGGTGCCATCCCAAGCCCGCGCCACACCACGCCGACCGGCAGAAAACCGGGTGCGTGCTGTCGGCGCGGTGGTGTGTCATGGGGTATGGCGATTGTGCTGAACGAGCCGGGAGTCGACGCTCTGAGCGAAGCCGTGAGCGTGCTGCGGGAGTGGCAGTACGAAGGGTCGCCGATGCAACTGCATCCGGGCGACCTGGGCTGGTTCTGGCGATGGGGTGCGCAAGCGACCGCCGTGGCGGTCAGGACATGGAGCCGGAACGGGCGGATTCTCGCCGTCGGGCTGCTGGACGGCCCCCGGGTCTTGCGGCTGACGATCGCGCCGGACGCTCAGCAAGAGGAGCAGCTGGCACAGCAGTTGGTGAAGGACGTGACCGAGCCCGGCCGCGGCGTGCTGCCCGAGGGAAGGGCGAACATCGAGGCCCCGACGGGGGCGCTCGTCCAGCATCTGCTCTTCGAGGACGGCTGGGACACCGACGAGCCGTGGACACCGCTGCGCCACGACCTCACGGAACCGGTGAGGGACCCGGGCGTGCGGATCGAGACGGTCGGTCCTGAGCAGGCTCATGTGTATACCGCCGTCCATCGGGCAGCCTTCGACGGGTCGAGGTTCACGGACGAGCACTGGCACGCGATGGCGGCCGGACTGCCGTACGCGGACGCCCGCTGTCTGGTCGCGTACGACGACCGGGGCAACGCGGTGGCTGCGGTGACGGTGTGGTCGGCCGGTCCGGGCAGGCCAGGTTTGCTCGAACCGATGGGCGTGCACCGCGACCATCGCCGTCAGGGCTACGGCCAGGCGATCACCGTCGCCGCGGCGGCCGCACTCCAGGAACTGGGCTCATCGAGCGCGCTTGTCTGCACCCCGAGCTCCAATGTCGGCGGCGTCGCCACCTATACGTCAGCGGGCTTCCAGCCGCGCGCCGAGGTCCGGGACCGGTACCGGGACGCCCACTGACCGAAAGCGCGTCCGCCGGCCCGGCCGGCGCCACCGCCCCCTGCCCGGCCGGACGCGCCACGAGGTGACAACACCCCGCGGATCACAGCGGTCCACGCGGAACTCTCGTCCGGACTGAGGGCGGGACGGGCTATCGCGGCCGAGTTGTCCTGACTGTCCAGGTTCGTTCACCTGTACAGATGTGCTGTGTCGCAAAAGGATGCGTGAAACTGGATGACTATGCAGTCCTGGGTTGGCCAGGATGAGGTCATCCACAGCACAGGCACCAGTTCTGGCTGCGGGATGCACTCGAACTTTGACGCCGATTGGTGACCCGTGATGAAGCACCGCAGGAACTTCAGAACCCTCCTTCTCGGGCTGGCCGCCCTGGCCGTCCCGCTCGCTCTCCACCTCGGCGTCACCGCGCCCGCCGACGGCGACCGGGCCCTCCACCTCGCGGCGGCCGTGACCGCCGACGGTCCGGCCGCCCCGGTGGCCACCCAGGACGACCTCGGCTGGGGCTGAGCAGCGGTGCGGCGTGTCGGCGGAGTGCTCGTCCACGAACTGGGCATAGCGGAGATCAGGCAGTTGGAGAATCTGATCGAGGACCTGCTCGACAACTGGCTCGACCCGGCCGGCAGCGCGCTGTACGCGCATGCCTGGGAACTGGTCGCCCGAGTCCCCGCCGGGCTTCGCAAGGCGCTGTACGAATTCCGCACCATCGAGCCCGGTGCCGTACAACTGGTGCGCGGGACGCACGTGGACGACGCATCGCTCGGTGCTCTGCCCACCAGCCTGGAGGATTCGGATCCCGGACGTCGCACCCGGCGCGAGGAACTGCTGCTCGCCCTGGTGGCGATGTGTCTGGGCGAGCCCTTCGGCCGCGTCGGGGAGCAGCAGGGCCGGATGGTGCGGAACGTGCTCCCGCCCGCCGCGCCGGACGAGCAACCAAACTGGCGCACGGCCGACGGCCCCGGCCCTCAACGAGCCGACTACTTCGGCCTGTTCGCGCTGCGCTGCTCCGGCGGCGCTCGCGTTCCGCTGGCCGAGGTCAGGGATGTGCGGCTGGCCGAGGAGCACGCGGAAGTCCTGCGGCAGGGGCGGTTCGCGGTGGGTGGGCACACCGGGCCCGTGCTGCGCGGCGCCGCGGACGATCCGTACCTGCTGCTCGACCCGTTCCGTGCCGCAGCCGATGGCGCGGCGGCGGCAGCGGCCCTCACCGCTCTGCGTGAGGGCCTGGAAGCGGCACGCCACGATCTCGTGCTGGAGCCGGGCAGTGTGGTCGTGGTCGACAACTTCCGGGCGGTACACGCCTGCCCCGGCCGGCCGGGGCACTGGCTGAAACAGATCCTCGTCGCCCGTGACCTGCGCACTCCGCGCGGACCACGGGCCGTTCCCGGAAGCCGAGTGCTGGACAGTGATGAACGACCGTAGGCCATCAGTGCGTGTGGGGCTCAACCTCACCCTGCAGTATCCGCCCGGCGAGGACCCGGGCCGGGCGCTTGACGACCATCTGCGTCTGGTCGACGCGGTGCGCGCGGCCGGCTGGGATTCCGTCTTCGTCGCCCAGCACTATCTGAGTGAGGAGATGGCGCACCTCCAGCCACTGCCCCTGCTCGGCCGGCTGTCCGCCGTCGCCGAGGGCATGCGGCTCGGCTCGGGCATCTGCCTGCTCGCGCTCCAGCACCCGGTGGATGCCGCCGAGGCATACGCGACCGCCGACGTGCTCACGGGTGGACGGCTCGTGTTCGGCGCGGGGCTCGGCTACCGCGAGCTGGAATACGACGCGTTCGCCGTGCCGAAGGGCGGTCGGCTCAGCCGGTTCACCGCCAACCTCGACCTGGTCAAGCGGCTGTGGGCGGGTGAGGCGGTCGCCGCCGATCTTCCCTGGTGCCGGCTGGACGGCGCCCGGCTCTCGGTCCTTCCGGTGCAGCGGCCGGGGCCGCCGGTCTGGCTCGCGGCCAATGGTGACAAGGCGGTGGCCCGCGCGGCCCGGATCGGCGACGCGTGGATGATCAATCCGCATGCGTCGATGACCACGGTGGAGCGGCAGTTGGCCCTGTTCCGCACGGCCCGTGCCGAGGCCGGTCTTGCCCCCGCGACCGATGTGCCGCTGATGCGGGAGGTCGTCTGCGCGCCGGACCGGTCGACCGCCGCGGCCCGCGCCCGCCGCCATCTGGCCGCGAAGTACGCCGTCTACAAGGACTGGGGGCAGGACACCGTGCTGCCCGAGGGCGACCGCTTCGACGCCGACCTCGCCGAACTCTCCCGTGACCGGTTCGCGATCGGCGACCCCGCCGACTGCCTGCGCACCCTGCGCGAGTGGACCCGCAGGACCGGCACCACCGAGCTGTTGCTGCGCGTGCACTGGGCGGGAGCACCCATTCAAGAGGCGCTGGAATCAGTGGAACTGCTCAGCACTGAGGTTCTGCCGTACCTGTGACGGCTGCGAAGGAGACACAGAACATGGAACAGGCCCCCACGGCTGAGCCGGCGACCCCACGGGTCCTGGTGATACGCCCGGCGAAGGAACGCGAATCGGCGCTGCGCACCCTCGCCCGCACCGGCGCGGAGATAGTCGTCGCTGACCACCCCGACAACGACCTGGCAGGCTTCGGCGACGTCCAGTTGCCGCTGCCGCGCGTCCCGACCGCGTTCCGTACCGACAGCGTGGCCGACCTCGAACAGCGCATCGCGGACTTCCACGAAGTGCGGCCCTTCACCGCCGTGTTGGCGGACTTCGACTACCTGCTGCCGCTGGTGGGCCGGCTCAACGAGCGGTTCGGGCTGCGCGGCCACACCGAGCGGTCGGGCCTGGCCTGTTCCAACAAGAGCCTTCAGCGCGCGGCCCTCGACCGGGCCGGGGTGCCGCAGCCCCGCTGGGTGGCGTGCCGGGACCTGGCTGCCGCACGCGACTTCGCGAAAAGGACCGATGGGCCCGTCGTGGTCAAGCCCTCGGACCGCGCCGCGAGTTGTGCGGTTTCCGTGGCCCGTTCGCGGGCGGAGCTGGACGCTGCCTTCGGCGCGGCGCTGGACGAGTCGTGGGAGTCGGAGGTCATCGTCGAGGAATACCTCGACGGGCCCGAGTTCAGCGTCGAGGCGGTCGCCGCGAACGGTGTGGTCACCACCGTCGCGATCACCGGCAAAGGCATCGGCGGCCGGACCGGCACGCTCAAGCTGGACGCGGAGATCCCCGCCCGGCTCGCCGCAGCGGACCGGGCGGCCATCGAGGAGGTCGCGGCCGGGGCCGTACTGGCCTGCGGCCTGTTCGACGGTCCCGCGCACACCGAGGTCCGGCTCACCGCCGCGGGGCCGCGCATCGTCGAGGTCAACGGCCGCATCGGCGGGGTCTTCATCAGCCACATGGTGCACGCCGTCACCGGCGTCGACCTGTACCGCGCCTGGTATGACGTGCTGCACGGCGAAGCACCCGAACTCGCGCCCGGGGAGCGGGGGTTCGCGGTCCGCCGGTGCGTGTCGGAGGGCGATGGGCTGGTCGAGTCCGTGGACGTGGGCGAGTTGCCGCCCGAGCTGCGCGAGCGGCACGTCCTCACGCGCTGCTTCGTCCGTCCTGGCGACCGGCTCGCCCCGATCGAGAACGGCAACGAGATGCGGGCGGCGGTCGTGGCGTTCGCCGACAACCGGGCCGACGCCGTAGCCGCGGCCGATGCCCTTGCCGGGAACCTGACCATCCGCACCAGCGGGGAGGCCGGCGCATGAGCAAGGTCCTGATCCTCAACCGGTACCGCCTTCAGTCCGCCGCCTTCCACCGCTGGCTCGACCCCGGACACGAGCTGTTCCTGCTGAACTGCTCGACCCGGGCCGTCGACCGCCACCCGGAGGCCGAGGCGATCCACGGTCGGTACACCGAGATCGCCGAGTTCGACGACTACGTCTCCAACCCGGACGTCCTGGCGACGGCCCGCGAGTGGATCCGCGCGTACGGGATCGACACGGTCATCGCCACCTCCGAGCACGACGTGCTGCGCGCGGCGGCACTGCGCGACGAATTCGGCCTCGCCGGGCAGGGCAGCGAGAGCGCCCAGGCCTACCGGGACAAGCTGCGCATGAAGCTGCTCCTCGAAGCGGCCGGGCTGCCGATCGTTCCGTACGCGGGCCTCCAACTCCCCGGCGATCTTGAGGCGTTCGCCGCCCGGGTCGGCTACCCCGTGCTCGCCAAGCCGCGCACCGGCACCGGCTCGCGCGGCATCGAGCGGATCGCGGACGCCGCACAGGCCGCCGGGTTCGCCGCGCGCCAGGGCGACCAACTGGCCGACTACCTCGCGGAGGCCTTCACACCGCACGAACTCCTGCACTGTGACGGCGTGTTCGTCGATGGCCGGGCGGTGTTCGCCGAGGTCTGGTCGTGGTCGACCACCATGCTGGAGGTCCGGGACGAGCCCGTCCCGACGATGGCGATCACCCTGGACGCGGACGACCCGCGACGCGCGGATGTGGTGCGCCTCGCCGAGGAGACCCTGCGCGCCCTGCCGACACCACGCGCCACCGCCTTCCACATCGAGTTCTTCGACACGGCCGACGGCATCGTCGTCAACGAGGCGGCGAGCCGCGTCGGCGGCGGCCGCATCCAGCCGACCCTGCGCCGACTGCACGGCGTCGACCTGGTCGAACTGGCCGCCCGTCACCAGACCCGCTCCTCCCCCGAGACGCTGGTACCCGAACGGGCCGCACCCACCGCCGGTTTCCTGCTGGCGTACGACGCCGACGGCGCCCGGGGCTTCGCTCCCGCCGGGTGCCCGCTGCCCGGAATCAGCCACTACGAGAGCGCCCTGCCGCCCGCCACGGGCGCGGCCGCCGACGTGGCCTCCTCCGCGTATCTGCTCAGCGGCGTCGCGCTCGGCGACAGCCGCGAGCAGACGAGCGAACGACTTCTGGCCCTGCACCGCTGGTTCCTGGACGGCATCACCACCGCCTGAGCCGGGCCCGCCCCGACCTGACCGTCAACCCTCCGAAGGGACACTTCACCATGCCTGGATACGACCCGAACGCCTATCGCATGGGCATCGAATTCGAGTACCAGCTCGTCGACGCCGACGGGCAGCCGCAGCACTGGAAGGACCTGTCCTTCCCCGTCCTCAAGGACGTCATCGCCAAGTCGAACGCCCCCTCCAACGACTACATGGCGGTCAAGTACCCCGGCTCCAACCAGCGCAGCTTCTACCTGGAGGGCTACGACCTCACCAACGAGCAGGGCGAGATCACCGACCTCCACGTCAAGGGCATCGAGATCAGCACGCCGGTCGCCACGGACGTGTACGAGCAGCAGGAATACCTGGTCCAGCACTACGAGGAGATGCAGACCCTGCTCGCCGAGGTCGGCCTGCGCGGCAGCGCGTACGGCGCCCACCGCTCCACCGAGGAGTACCGGGGCCCCCGCGGCGGCCGGGGCGTGGAGGGCTGGGCCGCGGCGGAGACGGCCATGATGACCTGGGGCATCCACGTCAACGTCAGCTTCCCGGAGGCCGTCGAGGCGGGTCTCGACCGCGACTACCTGCACGCGAAGTTCGACTGGTTCGGTCCGGCGCTGATTCTGCTGAGCGCCAACACCCCGGTGCGCGGCGAAGGCCCCTGGACGGTCGACGGCGTGGTCGGCAAGTCGGAGCGCTCCTACCGCCGCAGCTTCACCCGTCGCCCGCTGTACTTCCGCGACGACCAGTACTTCCGCAAGGAGGTCACCTGCATCGACATCACCAACCGCCTCGACCTCGTGCGCGGCTACACGGCCCTGGTGTCCGGACTCATGCTGGAGAAGGGTGAGTTCGAGCACGTCGCGAGCCCGTTCGCCGACCAGAACATGCGCCAGGCCGCGATCCACGGCTACCAGGCTCCGCTGATCGACCGGCACTTCCAGCCGGTGGACGCGGGCGCGCTGGTCGACGACGCTCTGGACCGGGCCGCCAAGGGCCTCGCCGACCAGGGTCTGGACACCTCGGCGCTCGACGCACTGCGTGACCTCGCCGACCGGCGCCGCTGCCCCGCGGACGACACCCTCGACACGTGGTACGCCAACCCGGACTGGGCCGCGTTCCTGGCACAGCAGGCGGACCTGACGGGTCACTGACCGGCGGACAGAGACGACCGGTGGCCCGCCCCGCCGCGGGCCGCCGGTCCCCCACCGCACCACCCATCACTCCACCGTAAGGACGAATACCGCACCATGTGCCGCATCTTCGGCCTGCTCGACCCCCGCCTCAGCCACGACGAGCTGCACGGTCTGGGCGAGGAGATGGCTCATCTCCTGCACCACGGCGGCCCCGACGGGCACGCCCACCGGGTCTTCGACGGGGTCCTGGCCGGCGGCACCCGGCTGGCGATCTCCGACCCGAACTCTGGCTGGCAGCCCTTCACCGCGGACGGTGTGACCGTCTTCTACAACGGCGAGATCTACAACGCCCCGGAACTGCGCCGTCAACTCACCGCCGAGGGCGTCCAGTTCCGTACCGACTGCGACGGCGAGGTCCTCGCCCCGCTGTTCGCCCGGCACGGGGCGGCGGCGGCCCGTCTCCTCGACGGCATGTTCGCGATCGTCGCCTACGACCATGCGAGCCGCCGCCTCACCCTGGTCCGCGACCAGGCGGGCATCAAGCCGCTGTACGTCTTCGCCGAGGCCGGCCGGTTCGGCTTCGCCTCCGAGATCCCGGCGCTCCTGCGGCTGCGCGGCGGCGGGGTCCGGCTCGACGCCGACAGCCTCGACCGCTACCTGCGGTTCAAGGCGGTCTACGGGGCGGTGCCCGAGCCCGGCGCGCTCGGCGACCCCACCCTGATCGAGGGCGTGCGCTCGCTGCCGCCCGGCCACGCCCTGGAGGTCGCACCGGGCAGCGCCCCGGTCGTCGGCCGGGTCGCGGAGGTCGGCGCGTCCCAACACGCCGATCCCATAGGGGAGTTGAGCGCCACACTGCCCGAACTGGTGGCGGGCATGCTGCCTTCCGACGTGCCGTACTGCGCGGTGCTCTCCGGCGGCCTCGACTCCTCGATCGTCACCACGCTGGCCGCCCGCGCGGCCGGTCCATTGCAGACCTTCACCGTCGTGCCGCGCACACCCTCCGCCTTCGACGAACTGCCGTTCGCCGAGCTCGTGGCCCGCTCCACCGGCTCGCGCCTGGAACAGGTCCGCGTCGGCGGCGCCGACCTGCCCGAGCTCCTGCCGGCCGTGGTGCGCAGCCTCGGGCAGCCCAACTCGGACCCGATCATCGTCAGCACGTACCGGCTCTTCCAGGCGGTACGCGAGGCCGGCTACCCGGTGGCCCTCACCGGGGACGCCAGCGACGAACTCTTCGGCGGATACGACCGGTTCAAGGCGCTCGCCCACAGCGGCGACAGCCACGCCTACCGCAGGGCACTGTCCGGCCTGCCCGCCGAGTGGCACGAGGCGCTGTACACCGCACAGGCAAGGGACCACCTGCACTCGGTCCGGCGGGGCGACGACGGGCCGTGGGGCGCACCGCTGCCGCCCGGGGTCTCTCCTGCCGAGGCGGCGACCGAGTTCGAGCTGCGCCACCGGCTGCCGGTCTACCACTTGCAGCGGGTGGACCACCTCAGCGCGGCGCACTCGGTGGAGGCCCGGGTGCCGTTCTGCCGGAACGGTGTGACGGCCCTCGGCCGTGGGCTGCGGCTCGACCAGAAGATCGGCCCCGACGGCACGGTGAAGGCCACCCTGGCCGCGGCGGCCGCCCGCGACGGCTGGGCCCCGGACGCGGTCATCAACCGGCCCAAGCAGCCCTTCACCTTCCGGCTCAGCGACCACCTGCTCGACGACGGCGCGGTGGCGCTCGACTGGGCCCGCCAGGTCCTCACCGATCCGGCCGCGCAACGCGGGATCTTCGAGACCGCCCAGGTCGAGAAGGTACTCGCCCAGTTCGAGGAGCGGCGCACCGAGCCACTGGCCCACACCGTGTGGGCGCTGCTGGTCCTGGAGTTGTGGCTCAACCAGACGATGGAGGGCACCCGATGACCGCGACCGCGATCGAACCGCCGGCCGGGGCTGACGCCACGACCGGTCTCGACGTCACGGCACAGCGCGCGGCCTTGGTCGAGCGCGTGCGGGCCGTGGGAGTGGACATCGGCTTGTGGAGTGTGGGCGGAGCCGCAGCGCCCACTCTGGTGGTCGCCAGCTCGCGCCGCTTGGCGGATCCACTGCCCGTTCTGGAGACCGCCGTGGCCACCTTGGGACGGCCGGTCGCCAAGGTGGCACTTGCCCACCCGGCCGCCGATGCCCCGGACGTGGCCGCCGAATACGTCTTCGCCCAAGTCGTGGAACGCGACGGCAGCCAGGTCCTCGATCTGACCCCGGAGTGTGGGCATTCCATGCTCGCCACCGCCACCCACCTGCACGCGAGCGGGCGGGGTTCGGGGGACGGCGGACCGCTGAGGCTGCTCACCCACCGCTCCGGGGTACGCCGGATCATCAGCTGCGACATCCACACCCTCGATGTGGCCGTAGGCGAGCACGCAGCCGGGCTCGGATTCCCGCTCGACGATCCGGAGGCCGCCTTCCCGCTGGGTCGCGAGCCCATCGTCCTGGACAGTGCCGGGACCAAGGTGACGGTCACCGTCGTCGACAGCGGCAACCCGTATGCCTTCGTGGACGCCGCCGCCCTGGGCATCGGCGACGGCGCCGGCGTGCTTGCGGCCGGCGACGATGTCAGGGCCGTACTGCGGGACGTGCGTGCCCAGTTGGCGCCCCGGCTCGGCATGGGCGACTCCGAAGTGCTGCCCAAGCCGGCCCTGCTGCTGCGCACCGACGGCGGCCTGCTGCACGCGCGGGCCCTGTCCACCGACGACTGGCATCCGGGGCTCGCCCTCACCGGACTGGTCGCCGTCGCCACCCTGGTGGCCGGGGACATTCCGGGCGACGCCGACCTCGCCGTACGGCACTCGGGCGGAACCTCCACGGTCGGTCTGCGCGCCCAGGCCGACGGCAGCCGCCACCTCACCGTCAGCGACCGGCGGGTGACCAGGCTCGCCCAGCTGCCCCTGGAGGTCGAGCATGCGCTTCGCACCGGATGACCGGACCCAGCGACGGCTGGCGCTCGGGAATCTGGTGAGCATGACGGGCACGGGGGCCACGATGTCCGCCCTCGTGGTCTTCCTCTCCGCGGCCAAGCACCTGCCGCTCGGCCAAGCCGCCTCGTTGCTCGCCACGAGCGGGCTTGTCGGTGTCCTGGGCGCGGTGCCGGTGGGCCAGCTCAGCGACCGGTACGGGGCACGGTCGTTGGCCGTGGTCACGGAACTGGTCTGCGCCCTTGCCACCGTGCTGCTCCTGGCGACCGCCTCCGCCTGGCTGCTGGCGCTTTGTCTGGCCGTACGGCAGCTGGCGACCAGCGGCAACACCGCGGCCCGTGCCACGCTGATGGGCAAGCTGGTGCCGCCCGAGGGCCGCGTGGCCCTGCGTGCCTACCAGCGGTCCGTCTCCAACATCGGCTTCTCCGTCGGGGCCCTGCTCGCCGCGCTCGCCATGTCCACCGGCACGACCGCGGCGCTGTACGCGCTCCTGGCGCTGGACGCCGCCACGTTCTGCGTCAGCGCCCTCACCACCTCCCGGCTGCCGGCGGCCGGGCGCGGCGCCAAGGGCAGGGGGCTGGGGCGGGACGCCATGGGCGACCGCGGCTATCTGACGGTGAGCCTGCTCAACGCCGTGCACGCGCTGAACCGTGCCGTCGTGTCCATCGGCGTGCCGCTGTGGATCGTGTACGGATCGGACCTGCCGCCCTGGACCACCTCGGCGGCGATGATCCTCAACACCGTGGTGGTCATCGCTCTGCAGGCCCGGCTGAGCCGCCCGGCGAAGGACGTCGCCGGGGCGCGCCGCGCACTCCTGGCGGCCGGGGCTCTGACGGCCGTGGGCTGCGCGGCGCTGGCGACCGCCGAACGGGCCGTGTGGCCCCTGTTCGTGACGGCGTGCCTGGCTTTGGCCCTGGGCGAGATTCTGGGTGCCGCCGCGGGCTGGACCCTGTCCTACGACTTGGCCCCCGATCAGCTCCTGGGCCAGTACCAGGGAATGTGGCAGCTCATCGCGGACGGCTCGGCGAAGGCGGCCGGCCCGGCGGTCATCGGCTGGACGGTCGCCGCGGGCCCGGCGGGCTGGGCGCTGCTCGCAGGCTGCTTCGCGGGCGTGGCGGCGGCGAGCCCGCCGGTGGTGACATGGGCTTCCGCTCGCACGCGCCGCCCCGCGCGAACGGGCTGAGCACCCCGCGCCGTCCGCACGTCGAGAAGTCCGGTGGCGCTTCCCCGCGGCGCCACCACCCCTTGACGGCCGGGCGACTCGCGACAGGGCCCGCCGCCCCCGTCGATGCGGCATCCGAGCCAGCGTCGGCCGGGGCGGATTCCCGTCGGCGCTTCACAGCAGTCCGGCACGGGCCGCCTGGATCCCGGCCTGGAAGCGGGTGCGGGCCCCGAGCACGTCCATCACCTCGTGCACCCAGCGCTGCACGGTGCGGGAAGAGACGCCGAGGTGGCGGGCGATGCTGTCGTCGGTGAGCCCCGCCGAGAGCAGGGTCAGCAGCTCCCGCTGGTGGTCCGCGGCCGCGCGCCGCGGGTCGTCGGTGTCGGGGATGCGCAACGCCCGGTGCCAGTACACCTCGAACATCGCCGTCAGCGCGTCGAGCAGCGATGAGGGACGTACGAAGAGCGCCGCCCGCAGCTCCGCGCCGTTCGACACGGGGAGCATCGCCCACCGGTCGTCCACCACGGCCAGTTTGCAGGGGAGTTCGGGCAGCATGCGGGCCTCTTCGCCGGCCTCGATGAACTCCCGGAGTTCGGCCAGCCGGCCCGGGGCGCGCACCCCACTCGCCTCGTAGACGACCCGCATCCGAACTCCCCGGGCCAGCAGGGGCAGTTCCGCCCCCGGGTCGGCGCGCATGATGTGCGGTGCCTTGTCGAAGAGGAGGACACCGTGACGGGCTCCCTCCTGCATGCTCCGCCAGCGGTCCGCGATGGCCGCGCGTCCGGTCACCATCTCCACGAGTCCCGCGGCGGACGGTTGCTGGGCCCGGCGGTAGGTCCGCATCAGCTCACCGATGCGGCCCCTGGTCCGGCAGAGCTCCTCCTCGCGGCGCAGCAGAAGTGCCTCAACGGCCACGTCCGGTGCCGCCGCCGACCAGGTCGGCGGCACCCCCTGGCGACGGACCAACCCCCGCCCGGCGAGCAACCGCAGGGCCTCTGCCGCCGATTCGTCGCCCAGGGTCAGTTCGGCGGCGATCCGCTCCGTGGTGCGGCCGGGCCTGGCCAGGACGCGGAGGTAGACGCGCTCCTCCGGTTCCGGTACGCCAAGAGCCACGAGCAGGCCTTCCGGCACCGGGGCCGGTGAAGTCCCCGCGTTCGAGGGCGAGTTGGGGCGCATCCTTGACCGCCTAATCCTCCGTCGCGCCGGGGCGCGGGCTCTTACAGTCCGCGGGCCCCCTCTGTCCATCCCCAACCCGGCGTCATGTCATGTTCTCGCCATGGCATGTTCCGGATTCCGCCCGTCCCTTGAGAGTTCAAGCCGGCCGCCTCCACCATGAGCCCGGCTCGATCGACATCGGCCCACCCGCAGCCTCCCCCACTCCCTCACCCCGAGGAGACCGGCCCATGGGTACCCGCATACATCCCACCCGAAGATTCCGCAGAACGAAGGGGATCAGATCCGCCGCAGTAGGCCTGTTGTTGGCCGCGGCCGCGGTCACCCCGCTCGGCGTCGGTACGTCCGCCGCGAGCGCCGCCGGCTTCGGCCCGGACCACACACGGATCAAGGACAGCGTCTGGGGCGGATACGTCGCTCAGGGCTCGTTCACCCGCATCACCGGATCCTGGGTGGAGCCGCACGCCACCTGCAACTCCACCAGCGATCTCTTCGCACCCTGGGTCGGCATCGACGGCTACGGCTCACAAACGGTGGAGCAGACCGGAGTGCAGACGGACTGCTCCAGCGGAAGCCCGCAGCTCTCGGCCTGGTACGAGATGTACCCGGCCGAGCCCGTCTACTGGAACGACCCCGTCGCCGAGGGCGACAGCATGACCGCCACCGTCGTCTCCGAGGGCGGCGGCAGCTACGCCCTGACCCTCACGGACAACACCCAGGGCTGGACCGAGCACACCACCCAGTACCTCGATGCCCAGAACGTCAGCGCCGAGGCGATCATCGAATCCCCGACGCAGAGCTATCCGTCCTTCGACCGGCTCGACTTCTCCGGCATCACCGTCGACGGCCAGGTCTTCGACAGCTACAACCCCCAGGGCCTGACCAGTGGCGGATACAGCCCCGGGCCGCTCCAGAACGGCGCCTTCTCCATGAGTCCGGGCGGCAACTCCCCGCACAGCACGCACCCCGCGACCCGTCCGGGCACGATCCGCTATTAGGTCATAAGGCGGTTCGCCCGGGACTCCTGGGCGAACCGCCCGAGCGCGGACGTTCGGTGGTTTGCCGTCTCATCGCGCCCAGAAGGGCGGGGGCGGGCAGGTGGTGGCACAGGCGTAACCTCCGGGCAGTCGGAGCCCGGCGTCGTCCTCGTAGTTGCCGCCGCCCGCGAAGTACACCTCCGGCACCCAACCCCACCAGCCGTTGTCGGCCCTGGTGCTGGCCCACCAGTTGTTGGCCACCGAACCCAGACGGAAATCCCCGCCGTGCATTTCCGTGACGAACCAGTTCGCCGCCCCGCCCTGTTCGAGGTATCCCATGACGGGCGCACCGGCCGAGCGGCCGGCGAAGACGGGCACATGCCGTTGGGTGAGGTTGCAGAGCCTGACCTCCACCCCGCGCCAGAGCAGCCCTGTGCTCGGATCGGTCAAGTCCCTTCTGGTGGGACTGTGGCACGGAATGGTGTCGATGGCGTAGGCGTGAGGGGCGCCCCCGGCAAGGCCGACGGCCAGGGCCAATGCGGCGGTGAGTCGGTTGATCTTCCGGAGCGGCACGTGGGGATCTCCTGTGCGAAGGGGAGCGGCGCCACACATTCTGCCAGGCCCGATTACGGTCTGAAGTCATGTGATTGCGTGGCGCGACGGTCGGCCAGTGTGACGCGACACCGCTGACGCCCGGCGAACCGCCAACCCTGGAGGGCGAGTCGCCATAACGCTCCGCATTCGGCACACGTGGCCACGCCCTGTTTCCACATCCGGCTTTGCGGAACGGGAATTTACTTGGCACCCTCAATGGTTGCCATATGCATCGACCCTTTGAACTCGACACGACCGCCCAGGGCGGTCAGGTCCGTATTGATCAGCGAGGCACCGTGATCCACCCCACCACCGAGCAGCCCGCCGACATCGTGGCCCGACTGCGCGCCACCTTCCGCTCGGGTCGCACCAAGCCCGTCGAGTGGCGCACCACCCAGTTGCGCCGACTGCGCGAGATGCTCACCACGCACGGCGACGACATCGCACAAGCCCTCTACGCCGACCTGGGCAAGAGCTCCACCGAGGCCTTCCGCACCGAGATCGATTTCACCGTCCGCGAGATCGACCACACCCTGGACCACCTCTCCGAGTGGCTGCGGCCCGAGTCCGCACCGGTCCCCGCGCACCTCGGTGACGACGCGACGGCCTGGACGCAGTACGACCCACTGGGTGTCGTCCTGGTCATAGCCCCCTGGAACTACCCGGTCCAGCTCCTGCTGACGCCGCTACTCGGCGCGCTGGCCTCCGGCAACGCCGTCGTGGTGAAGCCCAGCGAGCTCGCCCCCGCCGCCTCCTCCGCCATGGCCCGGCTCCTGCCGCAGTACCTAGACACCGACGCGGTCGCCTTGGTCGAAGGCGCGGTACCGGAAACCACCGCGCTGCTCGCCGAGCACTTCGACCACATCTTCTACACCGGCAACGGCGTCGTCGGGCGCATCGTGATGCGGGCCGCGGCCGAGCACCTCACTCCGGTCACGCTCGAACTGGGCGGCAAGTCACCGGTGTTCGTCGACCGGGACACCGACCTGTCCGCGGTCGCCGCACGGCTCGCCCGCGGGAAGTTCCTCAACGCCGGCCAGACGTGCGTCGCGCCCGACTACGTTCTCACCGATCCAACGACCGCCCGCGCCCTGGAGTCCGAGCTCGCCCGCGCCGTCGAGGACCTCTTCGGCACCGAGCCGCAGCACTCCCCCGAGTACGGGCGGATCGTCAACGAGCGGCACTTCGACCGACTCAGCGCACTGCTCGCTTCCGGCAGGACCGTGACCGGCGGCGCCGGTGACCGCGCCGAGAAGTACCTCGCGCCGACCGTCCTGGCCGACGTCGCCCCCGGGTCACCGGTCATGCAGGAGGAGATCTTCGGCCCGATCCTGCCCATCGTCACGGTGCCCGGCCTGGACGACGCCATCGACTTCATCAACGACCGCGACAAGCCCCTGGCCCTGTACGTCTTCACCGACTCGGCCACCACGCGTGAGCGTCTGGCCGCCGAGACGTCGTCCGGGGGCCTCGGCTTGGGCCTCCCGCTGGCTCATCTGACCGTCTCCGACCTGCCGTTCGGCGGGGTGGGCGAGAGCGGGATGGGCAGCTACCACGGCCGCTACTCGATCGAGACGTTCAGCCACCGCAAGGCCGTACTGTCGAAGCCGCTCGCCTGAGCCGCACCAAGCCCGGCCCCGGCAGGACCCGACCTGCCGGGGCTCCGGCGGCAGGTAGCTCCTGACGGTGCGCCAGGAGACATGAACATCCTGACCATGCGTCAGGAATCCTGAACTGGTGTGTGTCTCACCGGGACGGGCCGTGTGGCCATCAGCTGAAGGTGCGCCGGTAGGCGTGGGGGCTGACTCCGGTGGTGCGTTTGAAGCGGTCGCGGAAGGCGGTGGGTGAGCCGAAGCCGACCTGGGTGCCGATTCGTTCGACGGAGTGGTGCGTGGTTTCCAGGAGGTGCTGTGCCTGACGGACGCGGGCGCGGTGCAGCCACTGGAGCGGGGTGGTGCCGGTCTGTTCGCGGAAGCGGCGTATCAGGGTCCGGGTGCTGGTCCCGGCCTGAGCGGCGATGTCGGCGAGCGTGAGGTCACAACCCAGGTTGTTCTGGAGCCAGTTGAGCAGGGGCTCAAGGGCTGACCCCTGAGGGGTGGGCGCGTAGTCGTGGACGATGAACTGCGCTTGACCGCCCTCGCGTTCCAGGGGCATGACGGACAGTCGTGCGGCATCGGCCGCGACCGCCGATCCGTAGTCGCGGCGGATCATGTGCAGGCACAGGTCCAGCCCCGCGGCAGCGCCGGCGGAGGTGAGGATCTGCCCGTTGTCGACGTACAGCACGTCCGGATCGACCTCGATGTCCGGGTGGGTGGCGGCCAGGAGGTCGGCCGCGATCCAGTGGGTGGTGGCCCGCAGGCCGTCCAGGAGCCCGGTGGCGGCCAGCGCGAAGGTGCCCACGCAGATGGAGGCGATGCGCGTGCCGTCCGCGGCCGCCGTGCGCAGCGCGTCGCGAACGGCGGGGGCGAGCGGGGCCGCGGGGACATTGGTGCCGGGCACGATGATCGTGTCCGCGCCCTTCAGGCCCTCCAGGCCCCAGGGCGCGCGCAGGGTGAAGGCTCCCGCGTCGATCTCCGGCTTCTCCGCGCACACGCGAATCTGGTAGCCGGGGCGCCCGTCCGGGAGCCGGGTGCGGGCGAAGACCTCGATCGGAGTGGACAGGTCGAACGGGATCACCCGGTCCAGTGCCAGGACGGCGACAGTGTGCATGGCCAGAAGATACCTTCCCACCGGCCGCGCAGACGCCCTACAGAGGCCCGAAGTCCCTTGATTGGCCAGCTCACGGGCCTTCTCATTGGTTTGGCATTATCCCGTTGATCAGCGTCACAAATGCCACTGGGACAGGAAGTGGCAGCCGGTTAGCGTCGGGGAAGAGCCCGGCGCGGGCCGGACCTGTCGCACTCGGAGGAACCCTTCATGCACGCCCAGATCGTCCTGTTCGACGGCTTCGATCCGCTCGACGCCATCGCCCCCTACGAGGTGCTGTACGCCGGGGGCACCGCCTCCGGCGGCGCGGTGAGCGTGGAGATGGTTTCCGCCGAAGGACCACGCGAGGTGGTCAGCGGTAGCGGGGGCCTGGCGCTGCGCGCCACGGCCGCTCTCGACCCCGGGCGTGCGGGCCTGATCCTGGTTCCCGGCGCCTCGGGCCGGGTCGGAAAACCCGGTGAGGCCCCTGCCGATGCCGCGGGCGCCGGGGAGGGGCAACAGGACGAACTCATCACCGTGTTGCTGGGCCGAACCCTGACCACCGAGTTGCCCGCTCTCCTGAAGGCGGCGATGGACAACCCGGAGGTGACGGTCGGGGCGGTGTGCGGCGGCTCGCTCGTACTGGCCATGGCCGGACTGCTTGAAGGCCGTCACGCCACCACCCACCACCTGGGCCTGGACACGCTCGATGCCACCGGTGCCCACGCGGTGAGCGCCCGCGTCGTCGATGACGGCGACCTCGTCACCGGCGCCGGCGTCACATCCGGACTCGATCTGGGCCTGTACCTGCTGGAGCGCGAGGTGGGACCCCGGATCGCCCATGCCGTCGAGGAATTGTTCGCCCATGAGCGCCGCGGCACCGTCTGGCGTGCTCAGGGCCCGGCGCCCGTCGGCCTCTGACCACGCGCCGCGCCCCCCGTACCCCTGCTCGCACCACACCGTGAGGAAACAGCAAGAGCATGTCCGTCGAAGGAACTTGGGACCTGTCCGTCTCCACCCCCATCGGCAAGATCGAAGCCACCGTCGAACTCCTGCACCGGGACGGCGTCCTGACCGGGGTCGCCCTCGGGGCGTCGGAGGAGGTCGCCCTCAGCGATGTCGCGCTCGACGGCGACCGGCTTACCTGGCAGCAGTCCGTCACCAAGCCGATACGCCTGAACCTGGCCTTCGCCGTGACGGTCACCGGCGACACACTGACCGGCACCTCCAGAGCCGGACGCCTCCCGGCATCCAAGGTCACCGGCAAGCGCCGTGCCGACCGAGCGGTCGCGGGGCGCTGACCATGACGAAGCTCCTCCTCTCCCTGCACGTCCTGGCCGCTGTTCTGGCCGTCGGTCCGGTCACCGTCGCCGCGAGCATGTTCCCGCGGGTACTGCGGCGCGCCGCCGCCGACCTCGATGGCCGCGAGGCGCTGACGACCTTGCGGATGCTGCACCGCATCTGCCGCGTGTACGCAGCCATCGGCCTCGCGGTTCCCGTCTTCGGGTTCGCCACGGCCAGCAGCCTCGGTGTGCTCACAAGCGGATGGCTGATCACCTCGATCCTGCTGACCGCCGCGGCCGCCGCCATCCTGGCGCTGCTGATCCTGCCCGCCCAGGACAGCGTCCTCACCGCCCCACAGACGTCCGGCCTCAGCCCCGGCTCCCGAGACGCTGGACGCCTCGCCATGCTCACCGGCCTCTTCAACCTGCTGTGGGCAACGGTCACCGTCCTGATGATCATCCGCCCCGGTTCCACCACCGGAGCGTGATCATGCACCTTCGCCCGCTGCGCATCGCGGCACACGTCGAACTCATCTCACTGATCATCATGCTGGCCAACCTCGCCACCGCACACCTCAAGGCCGTCTCCTCCTTGGCGGGCCCCACTCACGGCTGTGCCTACCTGTTCGTCGTGGCCGCCACCTGGCGCCTCAAGCAGGCCACGACGACCGTCAGGGCAACTGCCCTCGTTCCCGGCATCGGCGGCCTCCTCGCGCTCCGCCGGCTCTCCCCTCCCGGCGCCATCGACCAGCCCGGCAAGGCGGGCGTCCGGCCCTGAACTGCCCTGACCCCGCGCCTTGTTCGTGCCCAGAGCTGCTTGCCAGGCAGGCGCGGCACCGGAGGTCTCACCCCGTTCGGGGACGACGTGGCGGGTCAGCGCCTGTCGGCAGCAACCTCGTGAAGGAGTTCCAGACGGCGCTGCACGGCTTCCAGGGCGCCGTTCTGGCGGCCCGGCACCTGGCGGCGCAGCGCGACGAGGGCCGGGGCCAGCGGGCGCGCCCGCGCGGGGTCGCGGAGCTGTTCCCACTGATGGTGGGCGCGGTCGACGGCCGCCTGGACGTCGACGTCGTCGGTGGGCTGCCGGCGGGCGAGGCGCGCCTGGGCGCAGGCCATCCACAACTCGCAACTGCGGGCGGGGTCTTGGGCGAGGCGGGCGAGGTCGGCGCGGACCTCCAGCCAGTGGATCGCCTCCAGCGAACCCGGCCCGTAGGTGCGCAGCGCCTCGCTCTCCCACACCGCGGCCATGGACGCCGCCTCGCTGTGCCGTCCCGCGTGTGCGGCCGCCAGAATCGCCGGATGCGGATCAGCGACGGACGTCGGGGGCGCGGCGGGCGCATCCACAGGGCCGGGCTGCTGCGGGAACGCCGAGATCGCCTGCGGCGCCTGGAGATGAGGCTCGTCCGTACCGAACTGCGGGACATCGACTCTGAGGAACCGCGCGCTCGCCGCGCCGGTCTGCTCCGCGGCGTGCTCGTGGAGCTGCGCGGGCGAGGGGCTCGCCCCGCTGCGCCACACCGTGGCGTACTCCTTCAGATAGTCGGGCGACAGCACCGTCCGGCGCGGCGGGGGCGGGCAGACACGTCCGTACAGGCGGATCCCGTGGCCCAGCGCGAGGTGCTCGTGCTGCACGAGTTGCCAGGCCGTCTCGTCGGCGACCAGGTCGACGACCACCGTCGTGGTGCCCGGCCGTCGCATCGTCAACTCGTGAGCGAGCCACGCCCAGGGCAACGCGGTGTAGCGCAGCGTCGACGGCGTGGTGCGGGCCAACGCGACGTGCAGCAGGCGCTGTTTGGCATCGACGTGCAGCTGGCCCGCGATGTAGAGCGCCAGCGGGCCGGGCGTGGCCGCCGCGGCGCGGATCCGGGTCAGCACGGTCTGCGGGTCGACCGGGTCGGCCAGTTCCACGACCGTCGCCGCCCGGGTCCCGGTCAGCACGCCCGGTGCGACCGCCGCCAGGCCCGGGAGCACCGACGCCGCATCGATGAGACGACCCTTGTTCGACGGAGCGGCCGCCAGCAGCAACGCCGTCCCCGTCTCCTCCCCCGTGATCAGCACACGAGCACCGTATCCGGTCCGCCCCCATCGGTTGCCCCCGCATCCCGACTCGGGGTCAGGCGGCCGCCGCCCCGTGCGCCGGGGAGCCGCGGTCGCGGCCCCCGGGGTGGCGGTGGCGCCAGAGCCAGAACACCGCGCACGACAGCAGGGACCAGCCGGCCAGCACGAGGAACGGGAAGGCGTGCTGGGCGTCGGCGAAGTAGACGGCCGTGTGCTGTGCGTTCACCGACGCGCCGGGCGGCAGCCAGCGCCCGACGTGGCCCAGGAGCGACGGCAACAGCGGCCAGGACACCGCGCCACCGGAGGAGGGATTGCCAAGGAGCACCATGAGCCCCCAGGTGGGCAGCATGGCCCAGCGCCCGATCAAGGTGTTGAACATGGTGAAGACCATGCCGGACGTGAACATCGTGAACGCGAGGATCGTCCAGGACTCCAGGAACGGCAGCCGCACCGCGCCGAGCCCCCAGTCGACCACCGCGGCGATGGTGAACCCGCCGAGCAAGGAGTACGCCACGGTGAACGCGATCCGCTCCAGCGGGTTCAGCGTCCGGGCGTGCACGCTCAGCTGAATGGAGCCGACGAAGCCCAGCACCACGGCCGCGAGCGAGATGTAGAACAGCGCGAGGCCCCGTGGGTCGCCCGGCTGGAGCGGCTTGGCGTCGGTGATCGTCACCGGCACGCCGACGGCCTTCGCCACCGGAACCGCGGCCTGGGCGAGCACCTGTGCCACGGACGCCCCGGCGGCGCCCGACACGTCCATGCGCACCCCGTCCGGCCGCACGTCGAGGATCGCGAAGACGGTCTGCTCCTCCATCGCCTGCCGGGCCGCGCCTTGGTTCGCGTACGGACGCAGTTCGAGTGAGGCGTTGAGAGCCTTGTCCATCCCGGCAACGAACTTCTTCGCCTCGGCGGAGCCGGGCGGCGCGACCAGCGCGGTGGGGATGTGGCGGGGCGTCGGATTGGCCATGGCGTACGTGTAGGAGCCCGCGAACAGGCCCGCGGCGGCGGCCAGGATGAAGACCAGCACGACCGCCGGCAGGAACGGGGAGTGCTTGAAATCGGCCCAGGCACCGGCCGCGCCCCGCTTCCTCGCGTGCGTACCGTGGCCGCCGGGCGCGGCGTGCTCCGCGGTCGAGCGGTTGGCGTCATCTTCTTCCATCGGCATGTGTGACCACTCCGGAACGGGGGACGTCTTCCGCGCCGTCTGCCCCGATCGGCGCGGTCCGGTCCGGGACCTCGGTCACAACCCGAGGGCCGTGGGTCCCGTGCGCGGGCTCTCGCCTGGGGTACCGCGGCGAAGGCGAACGAGGAGACCGGCTCCGTGCTGTCGCTGCCCGGTCGGCGCCACCGGTTCCGCGACGACAAGGAAGCGGATTTCCGCCAGGAGCATCATCGCCCGGATTGTCATCGGCCTCATCTCGCGGCCGCCGTCGCGGGCGCTGACGGCGTGGTCCACCGATTGGTGTCGTACGCACCCGGGGCGGGCGCCCGGCCGCCCCGGTGATCGGCATCGTGGATGGCCAGGTCCTCTTCGGAGTGGACACGTTGCGCGCTTCTCCACCTGCCGACCCGGGCTACCGCGGGTCGTGGGCCCGGTGATCGTGCTGTTCCGTCCGCCGCTTCGTCGCGGGGCACACCCGAGCACGACCCGGGCGCCGTGCCCGAACTCGCGGGGACGCCCCACCCGGCGGCCCCTTGAGGGTTTCGGGCACGTTGGGCCATCCGGGCGATGGTAGCCCCGAGCCGGGCGCATACGGCAGGGTCGAGTCGACGCGGCCGCCGTCCAACCCGGCAGCCCGCCCGCTGCTCCGGGTCCCCCACGGACCGGCGGGCGCCAGCCAGCCATCGGCGTCCACGAGCCGAAGGGCATCCGCCCCGTGGGCATGCGCTCTGTTCCACATCGACGCCGCCCCGCCGCGGCTTCGACGCCTGACCGCTGGGGCCCCGGACCGGCCTGCGGTCGGGCGTGCCGAGGACCGCAGGAGGAGAACCCCTGGCCCACCACCACGCAATTCCGCCGCCCACCCCGCGACTTGCCTTCCGGCAGATGGCCGAAGACGACCTCGACGACATGGCCGCACTCCTCGGCGACCCGACCGTGATGAGGTACCACCCCCGTCCCAAGTCCCGGCAGGAAGCCCTGGCGTGGATCGACTGGAACCAGCGCCTCCATCGGCAAGAAGGCCCGTTCGGGCCTGCCGGTCCTCATCCACGCCACACCCTTGGGACGACCGGCCCCTTGGAAGGTGGTTCGGTCCGACTCGCGTCCTGCAACTGTCGCTGCGAGTAGGGTGCCCGGATGATCGCGGTACCGGACACGTTCACTCGGAACACCATCGAGCGCGAGGGAGAGCCCGGAGCGGCGTGGCTCGCCGAACTGCCCATGCTGGTGGACGAGTTGACGCAGCGCTGGGGGTGCGTGCCGGACGGCGACGTCATGCATGGGGGTGTTGGAGTCATCGTCCCGGTCCGGCGGAAGGCCGAGGGGGCCGCTGTGCTGAAGGTGTCGTTTCCGCATCCCGGCAACGTCCATGAGCCGGACGCCTTCGCGGCGTGGGGCGGCCACGGAGCTGTTTGGCTGTACGAGCGCGATGACGAGCACTTCGCGATGCTGCTTGAGCGGGCTCACACCTCGCGTCTGTCGGAAGTCGCGGACGACGACGAGGTGGTGAGCGTCGCAGCGCGGATCAGCCGCAGACTGGCCGTTCCCGCGCCGCCCGGCCTGCCCCGGATGAGGGAGCAGGCCGCCGCTTGGGAGGCGCAACTGCGCAAGGATGCCGCGGAACTGGCGCACACGATGCCGCGCCACGTCGTGGACGCCGCCGCGGCGACCATCCGTGAGCTCGGCGCCAGCCAGCCGGATGTCCTCATCCATGGTGATCTCCACGCCGGGAACATCCTGCGCGCGGAGCGTGAGCCGTGGCTGGCCGTCGATCCCAAGGGGTGCGTGGGAGACCCCGCCTACGACGGCGGCACACTGCTCAAGTCGCGCGCGCTGACGCTGCTTGAAGCCGACGACATGGGCAAGGCCGCCCACCGCGCCCTGGACGTGTTCGCCGAAGCCGCGGAACTGGATCGCGTACGCGTCCAGCGATGGGCCCAACTCCACGCCGTCCAGGCCGCGTTCTGGGGTCGTCGGCACGGCTTCCGCATGGCCCGCAACGGACCCCGACTGAACTGGCTCACCGAATTCGCGGACGGCCTTGCGGGGTTGCTGACGGAACGAGCGTGAACGACACCGGCGTCGGCACCTCGAACGGTGGGCGCCGGGTTTACCGGCGCCGACGGGTGTTGCCGGCGGCGAGGCGCGCCGCGAAGCCGTCCAGGAGGCACTGAAGGCCGAACGTGAAGGTGTCGTCGGGCGCCGCGGCGTACTCCGTGGCGGCCGTGGTGCCCAGGCGTTCACGCAGGCGCGGGAACTGCATGGCGATCTCGGTGGCACGTTTCATGGCGTCGGCCATCCGTTGTTCGCCGTCCGCGCCGTCCTTGTTCAGTCGGCGGTTCAGCGAGACCTGCGCGGCCGGGCCGAGCGTGCTGCCGAGCACGAAGGTGAACACGGTGGCGGCCGCCCGGTCCGCGTCGGCGGCGGCGAAGCCCGCCTTTTCGTAGATGGCCAGGCTCAGGTCGTTGTGGCGGGCCTGACCGGCTCCGTGCAGGAGGTGGCTGCCGAACGCCTGGCCGAGCCAGGGGTGCCGGGTGAGCATCGCGTGCATGCCGGTGGCGTGGGCGGCGGCGGCCGTACGCCAGTCGGCGGCGTCGAGATCGGGCAGCTCGACCTCGTACCAGATCGCGTCGCCGGCGAGCCGGACCAGGTCGTCCTTGGTCTTGATGTGCCAGTAGACGGCCGTGGGGGCCGAGCCGAGCCGTTTCGCCAGGCTCCGCATGTTGAGGCCGTCCAGTCCTTCGTCGTCGAGCAGCTCGATGGCCGCTCGGACGATCCGGTCTGCGGTCAGTGTGTCTCTCGGCATACCCAGCACCCTACTTGAACTTAGTTCATGGACCTCTTGCACTTAGTTCAAGTAGCCCCTACGCTCGTACTCGTACTTAGTTCAAGCACTCGAACGGGGAGCCCACCATGTCGCAGGACAAGCTGTCGGAGTTCGTCAAGGCGCAGGCCACGGAGCTCGGTGTTCCAGGAGTCGCCGTCGGAGTGTTCCTGGACGGCCAGGAGATCTACGCCTCGCACGGTGTGACCAACCTGGATCACCCCCTGCCGGTGGACGAGAACACGCTATTCCCGCTCGCGTCGGTGTCGAAGACCTTCACCGCGACCGCCCTGATGCGCCTGGTCGCCGAGGGGAAGGTCGACCTGCACGCCCCGGTGCGGCGCTACGTGCCCGAGCTGAAGCTGGCCGACGAGCAGGCCGCGGCGCAGATCACCGTCCTGAACCTGCTCAACCACACCGCGGGCCTGGACTGGAACCTGATGGACGACGGCGAGGGCGATCGCTCGCTGGCCGGGCTCGTGGCGAAGCTGCCCCAACTGCCGCTGATCGCGGCGCCCGGGTCCCGCGCCTCGTACAGCCAGGCCGGTTACAACCTGGCCGGGCGGATCATCGAGAAGGTCACGGGCCTGCCCTTCGAGCAGGCCATGGATTCGCTCGTGCTGAAGCCGGTGGGCCTGTCGGACACCGTGTACGGACTGGCGGAGGTGATGGTCCGCAAGTTCGCCGTGGGCTACAACCGCGATGACGACGGCGAACTGCGGGCCGCCCGGCCGTGGGGAGCGTTCAAGGAGGGCGCGCGCGGCGACAACCCCGGCGGCGGCCTCGCCTCGTCGGTGAGCGACCTGCTGCGCTGGGCACGGTTCCAACTCGGCGACGGCGACGGCGTTCTGCCCGCCGCGGAACTGCACCGCATGCGGGAGCAGACCGTCGGGCTGCGCGCCAGCACTCTCGGCGACGGCTTCGGCGTCTGCTGGTTCCTGCACGACCTGGACGGCCTCCACGCGATCGGCCACGGCGGCTCGGGCAACGGCCAGTTCGCCGAGCTGCTCATCGTGCCCGAACGCAACTTCGCGGTGGTCTCGCTGGCCAATGTCGGCCCGGACGGATACCCCTTCAACCAGTCCGTCGTGCGGTGGGCGCTGGAGCACTACCTCGGCGTAGTGGAGAAGACCGCGGAGCCGCTCGCGTACGACGAGGAGTCGGCCCAACAGGTCGTCGGCCGCTACGAGATCGACGCCATGAACCTCGACATAGCCACCGACGGCGCCCGTCTCACCCTGGCGGTCGGGATCAAGCCCGAGATTCGCGCGGCGTCGAGCGAGGACCTGCCCCCGGACTACCCGGCCGCGGAGATGGGCTTCCTTCCCGGCGACGGCGACGAGTACGTCATCACCGACGGCGGCCTCAAGGGGCAGCGCGGCTACTTCTCCCGCGACGCCAACGGCGCGATCACAGGCGTCGACCTCGCCGGCCGGCTCTTCGGCCGGGTCGCGCAAGCGTCCTGATCCAACGCGGGCGGGGGCGGCCACTTGGCGCCGGAGCCAACACCACGGAGCCCCCGCCCACCGTCCCGCGGCCCGGCAGGACGAGTCGTCCGACGACGACGCACGGCGATGCGACGGGGGCAGGGGACGGGGCCGGGGCCAGGAAGGACCTAGGGAATCGCCTTCGCACTTCCCGGAGTGCGGAAGATCCGGTCAAGGTGGTGACCCAGCACCGCGGCGGCCGACTCCGGGCTCCGCTGGCCGACGAGAACGCTGGTGCCGAGTCCGGCGGACATGGCGAGCAGGCTGACCGCCTCCAACCGCGTATCCAGATCGGGTTCGAGCAGGCCCGACTCCTGTGCCTGGACAAGGAGTGCCGCCACGGCGTCTTCGGCGGCGTCGGGGTTGTTGATGAAGGGCTGGTCGGCGAGCGCCTGGTCGTTCACGGAGAGGACGGCGTAGGAGGTGTAGAGGAGGTGGAAGGTGCGGCTCTCCTCGTCGACCGGCAGGGCCGCCATCAGCAGCGCCTCGACCATCGCGCGCGGGCGGGGACTGCTACCTGCGGCACGGACGCGGGCGGAGACCCGCTCCCCGAATCTCTGCGCCAGATGCTCCAGACCGAAGAGCAGCAGCTTTTCCTTCGTCTCGAAGTAGTACTGGACCAACCGCAGCGACACCCCCGCCTCCGCCGCGACATCGCGCATGCCCACGGCGTGCAGACCGCGCCGGCCCGCGACCCGGACGAGCGCCTCGGCCATCTCGGTCCGTCGCTGTACATGGTCCACACGCTTGGGCACCGACCGCTCCTCCGCTTCGCAGTTCCCGCCGGTACGGGAGAGCCCCGGCCGCGGAGCCTTGATGATACCGCCGTACCAACATCATGGTACGTTCGTATCACGAAGATCCGCCATCCGGAGGTGACCGTGTCCGAGACCATCGCCCGACCCCGTGCCGACGTCGGCCGTTACGTGAGTGACGTCTGGCGGGACCGCTACTTCGAAGCGTGCGAGGCGGTCTACGCCTTGGGAGCGCCCGCCCTCACGGAGCAGGACGTCCAGACCAGCTTCGGCACCACACACGTCTACCGGTACGGCCCCGCAGACGCGGCCGCGCAGTCCCGTACCCCCGTCGTCCTGGTGCACGGCGCGGGATCCTGTTCGGCCATGTGGTACCCCAACACCCCCGCCCTGGCCGCCGGTCGGCCCGTCTATGCGATCGACACGCCGGGGGACCCCGGACGCAGCGTGCAGCACCAGCCCATCCATCAGCCCGAGCTCGCCGCGCAGTGGCTCGACGAGGCGCTCGCCGGGCTCGGGCTCGACCGCGTGCACCTCGTAGGGTCCTCGTACGGCGGGTGGCTCGCCCTGAACCAGGCGCACCGCAGGCCGGACCGCCTGGCCTCGGTCACCCTGCTCGACCCCGGCGGTCTGGAGAAGGTGGGGCTGCGCTTCTTCGTCTGGATCTTCGCCAGCCTCTTCGCGACCTTCGCACCCAGGGCGCTGCGGCCGCGGCTTGCGGCCTGGCTGGAACAACCGGTGCTCATCGTGCCGGAGTTGCGCACCATGGTCAGGACGGCGGTGCGCGCCTACCGCATCCGCCGACCGGCTCCGCTGCCCCTGGCCGAGAACGAACTCTCCACCATCCGCACTCCGCTCTACCTGGTGCTCGGCAAGCGCAGTCTCCTCGTCCACCCGCAGCGCCAGGTGGAACGCGTGCCACGCCTGATACCAGGCGCCCGCGCCGAGATCATCTCCCACACGGGCCACGGTCCCCAGATCGACCACGCGCAGGAAGTCAACCACCGGATGCTGGAGTTCATGGCCGCCATCGACCAACGGACGGCACCTGGTCGGTGAACCCCTGTGTGTGAACAGCGCGGCCTGTCATGTGGTGTGAGCACTGCCGAAGGCCCCCTGCTCCGGCCCGGTGCAGCACGGCCTCCCGCAGCTGGGTGGCGCCCGGCTCGGCGACCTCACTCAGGCCGGGTCGTCACTCCTCGAAGTACGCGTCCAGGACCGCTTCGAGCTGCTCGGTCCACTCTGTGAGGGTGGCTCGGTCGGCGGCCTGGACGTCGTGGGAGAACCGTCGGCGCTCCGGCGTGTACACGACGATCTCGAACCGGCGCGACCACCGAGGCGTGCTGTACTCGACCGCGCTGAGCTCGTCCCAACGGAAGTCGGCCTCTTCGTCGGCCAACCGCAGCCGCACTCCCCGACTGTCGGCGACGAACGACCCCTGACGGTCGGACATCTCGCAAGAAGGCCCACCGTCCGCGGTGGAGGCCATGTCCGTGTCAGATGCCGCGTCCGCCTCGGCGCCGGATTCGTCTTCGAAACCCCGCACGCCCGCGTCGGCCGGACCCGCCCCGCCACCAGCGACTTCCTTTTCGGTCGCCGCCCGGAATCCGTCGGCCTCGTCCGCTTCGGGTACGGCGCCCTCTTCATGGGTCTCCTCGGGCGCAACCGCACGCGCCGGCACAAGACCGGGGACGTACGCGGGATCCGTCGCGGCGCCACCCAGGGGCAGGTACTGGTGTTCTGATCGCTGTTCCACGGTCGGCAGTATGGCCGAGGAACCTGTGAACCCACCAGGGCCGAAGGTCCGGTCGGCGGTGCTGAACAGGGTCTTCGCGAGGCCAAGGCCCACCCCAAGTCCCGTGCGTGCTCGGGCGCGTCGGCCCGCCGAGTGCTCGCCACTCCCCCACGAACGACATGGGCCGGATGCCCTCCGTCGAAGCAGACATGCGGTGCGCGGCGCACGCCGTGTTTCGCGCGGCCGAGTCCGGTGGCTCAGCCGGTGGCGGGCGTGGGGTGGCGTTTCGTGGTGGCCGTGGGGCGCCGCGGGAGGAAGCCGACGGTGATCGCCGCTGCGGCTGACACCGCCCCGCCCAGAGCGAGCGCGGCCCGGGGCCCCTGGGTCTCGGCGAGCCATCCGATGCACGGGGCGACCAGCGGGGTCGTGCCGAGGGAGGCGAGCGTGTACAGGCTCATCACCCGGCCGCGTATGTCCTCGCTGACTCCGAGCTGGAGCCGGGCCTTGGCCGCGGTCAGGAACACCAGCAGCGCGGTTCCCGTCGGTACGAGCAGCAGCAGGAAGCTGAGTTCGCCCGGCATGAAGCTGCTCGCGGTTTCCAGTAAGCCGAAGACGAGGGCGGCAAGCGCCAGTTGCTGGGGGCTCGTCCGCTGATGGCGCGCGGCGAGCAGCGATCCGATCACGGATCCGGCGGCCAGGGCCGCGTTCCCCAGCCCGAAGGAGCTCGCTGTCGCCTGGTAGACCTGGGTGGCCATGAGCGCGGTGGTGAGCTGGAAGTTCATCCCGAACGCGGCGACGATCGCGACGAGAGTGAGGGCGCGGGCCAGGTCGGGACGCTCGGCGACGTACCGCAGTCCGGCCCGTACTTGGCCGGCCGCGCGGGCGACGGGCGGCCCCGGGTGCAGGGCGCGGGGATCCATGCGCAGCAGGCAGGCGACGACCGTCAGATAGGACAGCGCGTTGGCCAGGAAGGCCGGGCCGGGGCCGAACAGGACGATGAGGGGACCGGCCAGTGTGGGTCCCGCCATGCGGGCGAGGTTGAGGACCGCGCTGTTGAAGGCGAGGGCGCTGACGAGCTGGGCCGGTTCGACGGCTTCCGCCAGGAACGCCTGGAGCGCCGGTTTCTCGACGACCATGGTGAGCCCGAGCGCCAGGGCCAAGGGATAGAGGGCGCCCAGCCGGGCCGTTCCGGTCAGGACGAGCACGGCGGGGACCAGCGCGAGGGCCGCCATGACCGACTGGGTGGCCAGCAGGGTGCGCCGCCTGGAGTACCGGTCCACGAGTACGCCGCCGTACGGGCCGAGCAGCAGGAGCGGCAGGAACTGCAGGGCCGTGATGATGCCCAGGACGGTGCCGTTGCCGTGCGACAGCTCCAGCGCGAGCCAGTCCTGGGCCACCTTCTGCATCCACGTACCGGTGTTGGACGCCGTCTGGCCGAGCGCGAAGAGCCGGAAGTTGGGGTTCCGCAGCAGCGGCCAGCGACGCAGTGAGTGGGGCAACGCGTCCGTGGCGGGGCTGCTTGCGGGGTTTTC
This sequence comes from Streptomyces sp. NBC_01431, assembly GCF_036231355.1. Taxonomy (NCBI): domain Bacteria; kingdom Bacillati; phylum Actinomycetota; class Actinomycetes; order Kitasatosporales; family Streptomycetaceae; genus Streptomyces; species Streptomyces sp. NBC_01431. The sequence continues at coordinate 7,392,142 of NZ_CP109496.1, read as the reverse complement.
GGTGCCGGTCACCGAGCCACCGCTGCGGTCCGGTCCGTGCCGCTGAGGCGGGCGTGGCAGGCGGCCAGGAGGGCGGGCGTGATGAGGTGCTCCATCCGATCGTGCCAGCCGACGTTGGCATTTACCTCGCAGATGGTGAATCCGCCACCGGGGGTGAAGAGCAGGTCGACCCCCGCGATGCCCAGGCCCAGCACCTCGGCGGCTCGTACGGCGAGTTCCTCGGCGTGGGGATAGCGCCCGGCGCACAGGGTCGCCGTCCCGCCGAGCGCCAGATTGGAGCGGAAGTCCCCGTCGACCGCCGTGCGGACCTGCGCCGCGACCGCGTGACCGTCGACGACGACCACCCGCAGATCGCGCCCGTGGGAGTGCGCGACGTACTCCTGGAACAGGTAGGGAGTGTCCTGATTGAGGCTGCCCTGGATGCCCCGGAGCATGGCTGTGTCCGGTGCCAGGAACACCTGCTCGCCGCGGTGTCCGCGGACGGCCTTCACCACACACGGCTCCGGCAGCCCCGCCGCCCGGACGGCGACCTCCAGCGGCGCGTCGGCATAGGTCTGGGTGTCGGGCACGGCGAGTCCCGCGAGCGCCAACTGCTGCAGATGCCAGAACTTGTTGAGGCACACGAGCACCGCGTCGACCGGGTTCAGCAGGACGGTTCCCATCGCCTCCAGATGCCGCAGCAGCGTGATCTCACGATCCGTGCCCACGGCGGGGGTCCACACCCTCGCGTACGCGACTCTCGGCGCGGCCAGCTCGCACCCGTCCAGATCGTGCAGGGTCAGTCGGCCACCGCGCACACCCAGCAGGAGCTCCTCGCTGCGCACCACCGCGCAGCGGTCCCCGAACTCCCAGGTGAACGAGTTCGACAGACGCTCCGTCAGCAGTCGCCCGTGCAGGCCCGCCCCGAGCACGAACCAGAAGTCGGCGGGACGAGCCCGCAGACACGTACGGCTTCCCACGACATCCGCCACAGACACGAGCTCCCGTCGATCACCAGGCGCCGCGGACACTCCGCCCGCCCCGACCACCATCACCCCCCACACGGCCGGAACCCGGTACGACAGTCCGCCGCCACCCGATCGGCCCCGGCATGCCACCTGGTTCACTCCGCCGCACTCCTGGCTGCCCGGGACCGCGGCTCGGCCCGGGGCGCGCCGGTCGCTGGGGCCGTGTCGGCGCACGAATGGCGGGGGTTGACCTTTTGGGCTCTTATAGGCCGTATGTGCATCCCCTATGACGCACCGTGACAGCCGGACGTAGCGGCGTCGCGTCGAGGCACAGCAAAGGAAACCAGTCATGGCATCCGATCACAGCCCCTCACAGGACGAGCAGATCCCCATACCCCTCGGGGACGAACCCAGAGTCGCCCTGCTTCGCGCAGTGGCCACCTACCGCCCCATGCACGAGGTCGCCTCGCTCGTACACCTCCTGAACAAGGCCGGTGAACACCCGGGGCCCGGCGACCAGGCACTGCGCCTGGCCGTGGTCTCCCGTTCCCTGAACGAGGTCCACCAGCTGATCTCTCTGCTGCACGAACCCCCCAGCACCCCCGAGGACGCCGAGACCGCGCTGCGCGCGGCCGCGATGGAGCGACCCATCGAGGACGTGGTCGCGCTGATCACCAGCTTCGGCCCGGACGGCAGCGGACCCCTCCCCCAGACGGCCCACTCCCCGGAGGAACCGGAGGCCATTGCGCCATCCGTCCTCCCCGTCACGGCCGAAGCGCCGGAAGCCACTGCGCCGTCCGTCCCGGTCGCGGCCGCAGTGCCGGAGGTACCTGCGCCGTCCATCCCCGCCACGGCCGAAGCGCCGGACGCGCCTGCGCCGGTCGCCCCGACCGCCGCCCCGACCGCCGCCCCTCCCGCTACCCCGACCGCGGAACCGGCGGGCATTACGCCGTCCGCCCTGGCCGCGGCCCTGACCGGAGAGCGGGCGGCCGTCGCACCCCCCGTCCCGAGCGCACCCCCGGCCGGGAGCCCGAGCGCCCCGGAGGTGGTGGTCGTGGCCAGGACGGAGGCCCTAGGGCCGTCCTCCGCATGGACGCCCGTACGGTCCGTCCTGCGCTGGCCCGCGGCGGTCGTTCTGCTGGTGATCGGCGCGATTCATGTGCCGACCGACATCCTGGACCTGCGCGCCGGCGACCCGGCGGCCGGCGTGTCCATGATCATCGCCGCCGCCTGCCTCACGCTGGCCTGCCTGCTGCCGGTGCACGACGCGGTGTGGGCCTGGATGGTCGGCGCGGCCGCCGCCCTCGGCACCGTCGTCATCCACTCGGTGACCACGGCGCTCAACTCGGTGCACCTGCTGAGGGGCAGTCTGGGCAGTACGTTCACGGGTGCCACCAAGCTCACGGTGCTCTGCGCCGTCATCGCCGTCGCCCTGGCCGCGACAGCACTGACACGCAAGCCCAGGGTGAGCACGGCCAAAGAGGCCTGAGCCCGGCGTCCTGCCGTTCACGACCTCGATCCCGAGACGCCGAACTGGCGCGCGGGGTCCGGGTCGTGGCGGCAGGACGCACCGATGTCCCCGGTGCTCGCCGAGCGGCGGCCGGGGCCCTGGCATGCGCGGGCGCGCATGCCCGCCGCCGCGGCGGGTACGCCCCCTCCCGTACAACGGCGTCGCGGAAGCGGCCCAAGAGCGAGGGGTGCCGGAAGTGATTCGAAAGCTGCAAGCGATCGCGCTGGACTGTGCCGATCCGGTACGGCTCGCGGAGTTCTACGCGGATCTGCTTGGCGGCCGGGTGGTCGCCGATCAGGATGACGCCGAGTGGGTCGAGGTGCACGGGTTCGAGGGGACGCCGCTGGCCTGCCAGCGGGTGGACGGCTACCAACCACCCGAATGGCCCGGCCAGCAGCACCCGCAACAGCTCCACCTGGACTTCGACGTGGATGACCTCGACGGGGAGGAAAAGCGGGCACTGGCCCTGGGAGCCACCGTGCTGGAACGGACGGACCAGATCCGCCCGGATGCCAACTGGCGCGTGTACGCGGACCCGGCCGGCCATCCGTTCTGCCTCTGCCTCCACTGAGCCCACCGGGCCCAGCCCATCCGCCCTGCCCCATACGGCGCAACACCGGGCGCTCCGGCCCGGTTCCGGTGTACGCGCGGACCGCCCAGAAAAACGGCATCAACCACCAACCGGATTGGGGTTGTTGGGGTCCACTGCCCGCGTTCAACCTGTCGTCAGCGTCGTTCCTGCAGCAGTCCCCGGACATACGCGGCCTGACCGACGTGCTGGAGGTCATCGGAGAGGAAGCTGATCAGCCGGACGCCGAGGGTGACGTGCGGCGTCCATCGCTCGTCCACGACGCGGTCGAGCGCCGCCTCGTCGAGTCCGCGCACGAAGGACACGGTCTGCTCGTGGACGGCGTCGTGGTAACCGCGCAACTGGTCGGCGGAGATGCCACGAACCGATGCCACCTGCTTGGCCGTGTGCCCGTACCCGGTCTCCTCGTCGCCGAGCGGCAGTTGGAACCGGTCGGCCCACCCCTGGGCGGTCCACACCTGGTCCAGGCCGGCGGCGTCGGCGACATGGTCGTCCTGGACGCGAGTGAGGTGCCAGACCAGCCAGCCGATCGAATTCGCCGTGTCGCTCGGCCGGTGAGCGAGCTCCTCGGGCGAGAGACCGTCGACCACGGCGTGCACTTCCTCCTGGACGCGCCCGAACGCGTCCGCCAAAACCTCTGCAGTGTTCATCCGTCCATACTCACCCATGCGTGGCGCGCCAGGTGGTGCGCGCCGCCGGACCGCGGGGTGTTCACCAGCGCGGGGGTAAGCGCCGCCGGCGCAGACCTACCCGCCCGGTGGGTTCGGCGTCGGGTTCAGGACTAGGGGCAGGTACACGTCGTCGACGATTTCCGTGATGACCTCGTCGTCGACGGGGGCGCCGAACAGCAGGAACTCGTTGCGCAGCAGATCGGTCGCCACGCTGGCTCTTCGGGAGCCGAGGACCCATGCCTGGACCTCACCGCGCTCGACGGCGCGTTCCAGGATGGTCTGGATCGTCTGCGGCCCGGCCTTGTGGATGTGCTCCCGGATCAGCCCGGCGAGCTCGGCGTCGCGCGCCATCTCGGCGAGGAGCCCGCGCAGGATACCGCCGAGGGGGCTGTCCATCTTGGCGGACATCTGCCGCAGCAGGGCGATCACATCGGTGCGCAGGGTGCCGGTGTCGGGGATGGAGACATCGGCGAAGCCACGCAACTTGCAGGCGTCCACGACCAGTTCGGCCCGGCTGGACCAGCGGCGGTAGACGGCGGCCTTGCCGGTACGGGCCCGAGCGGCGACGCGGTCCATCGTCAGCGCGGGGTACCCCACCTCGGTGAGTTCATCCAGCGTGGCCGCCAAGATGGCGATTTCCAGTTCCCCGCCCCGGCGCCGGGGACCTTTGCGGTGGTCAGCGGCCGGTTCGGCGGCTCCCTCGGCGTTCGATGACACCGCGACTCCCCCAGGATTCCCTTAGAGACCGTTGCGTTCCCTAAGTGGGCAGTCTAGCCTTCCAGTTAGAGAACTGTCCGTTCTTTAAACGTCTGAGGTTTCGAGGGATTCGATGACCGAGGCTGCCGCAACACTCCAGACGCACGACGCTCCCGCCTTCCCGGCCGACCGCACCTGCCCCTACCAGCTTCCCGAGGCGTACAGCCGGCTGCGGGACGAGCCCGGCGCACTGCATCCCGTGACCCTCTACGACGGCCGGCGGGCCTGGGTGGTGACGGGACACCAGACGGCGCGCTCGTTACTCGCCGACCCCAGGCTGTCCTCCGACCGCACCGATGCCGCCTTCCCCGCCACATCGCCCCGCTTCCAGGCCTTCCGGCAGCAGCGTCCGGCGTTCATCAGCATGGACCCGCCCGAACACGGCCCCCGGCGGCGGATGTTGATCAGCGAGTTCACGGTGAAGCGCATCAAGGGGATGCGCAAGGACATCGAGCGCATCGTGCACGGCTTCATCGACGACATGCTCCGTGCCGGACCGCCCGCGGACCTGGTGAGTCAGTTCGCGCTGCCCGTCCCGTCCATGGTGATCTGCCAACTCCTGGGCGTGCCGTACGCCGACCACGACTTCTTCCAGGACGCGAGCAAGCGGCTGGTCCAGGCGACCGACGTGGCGGGCGCGGTGGCCGCGCGCGACGACCTCCGGGCCTACCTGGACACCCTGATCACCCGACTGGAGGCCGAGCCCGGCCCCGGACTGCTGGGCACACTGGTCACAGAGCAGCTGGCGAGCGGCGGCATCGACCGCGAGGAACTCATCTCGACCGCCCTCCTGCTTCTCGTCGCGGGACACGAGACGACGGCCTCGATGACCTCGCTCAGCGTCATCACGCTGCTGGAACACCCCGAGCAGCACGCGGCTCTGCGCGCCGATCCGGGCCTGGTCCCCGGGGCAGTCGAGGAACTGCTGCGCTATCTCGCCATCGCCGACATCGCCGGTGGGCGGATCGCCACGGCCGACATCGAGATCGACGGCCACCTCATCCGCGCGGGCGAGGGCGTGATCGTCACCAACTCCATTGCCAACCGGGACGGTTCGGTCTTCCGGGATCCGGACACCTTCGATGTGCACCGTTCGGCCCGCCACCACATCGCCTTCGGCTTCGGCGTCCACCAGTGCCTCGGCCAGAACCTGGCCCGCCTGGAACTCGAAGTCATCATCGCCACGCTCTTCGACCGCATCCCGACGCTGCGCCTGGCCGTCCCGGTCGACCGGCTGACACTGCGCCCCGGTACGACGATCCAAGGCGTCAACGAACTCCCGGTCACCTGGTGACCGCGCCACGAGGAGGGGCCATGAAGCCGATGGAAGGCACCGTCAAGGTGTCCGCCGACCGGACCGTCTGCATCGGCGCCGGTCTGTGCGCGCTGACCGCCCCCGAGGTCTTCAACCAGGACGACGACGGCCTCGTCGAGCTGCTCATGCCCGATCCCGGCGCCGACCGTCAAGCCGCCGCCCGCCGAGCGGTCGGCCTCTGCCCGTCCGGCGCGGTCCGGATCACCGAATAACCCAGCCCAGGACCGGGCCCGCCCAGGGCCCGGTCCTGACGCGAACGACGCTCCCTTTTCGCTGCCGCCGAGACCGGAACGAGGCGGGGCTGAAAGGCCGAAGGACGGTTGACCGCCCCGGTCGACGCTGTGCCCGACCGAGCCGGACTCGCTCACGCCCCCGCCCTCAACCTGTTGTTCAACCTCATGCCGTGACGGCTGGTCGTGCCGTGGGGCAAATTGCGATGCGCTTCTGCGGCAGGCTCGTCAGACTCGTGACATGACTGCGAAGATCACCCGCTTCAACCCCGACCAGTTACATGAGACGCCGGGCTATCACCACATCACCGTTGTGGAAGCCGGCCGAACGGCTTACCTGGCAGGGCAGTGCCCGCTCGATCAGTGTGGCTCCCTCGTTGGTCCGGGCGCCCTCGAGACGCAAGTCGACCAGGTCGTCGCGAACGCACTCGCCGCCCTCGCGGCAGTGAATGCCCAGCCACAGCACGTGGTGCGTTCAGTGATCTACGTGCGGAGCGACGACAGGGAGGACCTGGGCATCGCCTGGAGCCGGCTTACCGCTTCCGTCCTCGGACCGGCGTTCACGTCCGCCAGCACGCTCTTGGGGGTTGCGCAGTTGGGCTTCGCCGGGCAGCTGGTCGAGGTGGACCTCACGGTCGCGCTGCCCGACTGAGCGGTCCTCACGCCTCGCACGGCCTTCGTCGTGGTTCCCGAAAGCGTGACGCTTCCGCGAACGCCTCGCACGCAGCGGCTTCAGACAGCAGCCTCACCCACGAGTTGTACGCGTGTCTGACCGCGCGGGGCTTCGAGCTGTCGGATGCGGTGTTGTGTGTGCCGGGTGCGGTGCATCCGGCGGTGGAGTTGACGCTGCTCCGGGGGTGCCACGCGCAACGGTCCACGCTGTGCTGCACACCCCCGGCCGGTCGCTGGGCGAAGCGACCCGGGCCACGCGGGATTCGATCCTGGACCAACAGGCAGCACGGACACGGGGCCGCGGCGTCGGATCGACGCTAGCCACGGCGTTACCGTCTGGGGCATGGACGGTGATCTCCGAGGGTGGCGTCAGTGTTTGCTCGGCGGCGCGGTGTTCGCGGTGTGCATGGTGGGCACCACGCTGCCGACTCCCCTTTACGGCCTCTATCAGGAGAAGTTCGGTTTCTCCGAGCTGACGGTCACCCTCGTGTACTCCGTGTACGCCTTCGGCGTCATCGGCGTGCTCCTGCTGGCGGGCAACGCGTCGGACACCGTGGGCAGGCGTCCGGTGCTGCTGGCGGGCCTGGGGTTCGCAGCAGCGAGCGCCATCTGCTTCCTCTGCGCCACCGGTCTCGGCTGGCTGTACGCGGGGCGGCTGATGTCGGGGCTGTCCGCCGGTCTGTTCACCGGGGCCGCGAGCGCGTACGTGATGGACCTGGCGCCGCGCGGTGGCGCCGCGCGGGCGACGTTCGTGGCGACGGCCGTCAACATGGGCGGCCTGGGCTGCGGCCCGCTGCTCGCCGGAGTGCTCGCGCAGTATGCCCGTTGGCCCCTGTACCTGCCGTTCGCCGTGTACCTCGCCCTGGTCGTCGGCTCGGCCGCTGTCCTGCTGGGGCTCCCGGAGACGGTACGGGAGCCCCAGCCGCTGAGCGCCGTACGGCCGCAGCGGCCCGGTCTGCCCAAGCGGGTACGGGCGGTGTTCGTGCCCGCGGCCATCGCGTCGTTCGCGGGGTTCGCCCTGTTCGGGGTGTTCACCTCCGTCAGCCCGGCCTTCCTCGCGGAGTCCCTGGGCGTGCACAACCATGCCGTCGGCGGGCTGGTGGTCGCGCTGGCCTTCTTCGCGTCGACCGCCGGGCAACTGGCCGTCGGCAGGGTCGGCGTGGGACGGTCGCTGCCGCTGGGCTGTGCGGTCCTCCTCGCCGGGCTGGCCCTGCTCGCGGGCGCGCTCCGGTGGGACCTGCTGGTGCTGATGGTGCTGAGCGCCGTCGTCGGCGGCGCCGGGCAGGGGCTGGCGTTTCGCGCGGCGCTCTCAGCGGTCGCCGAGGTGTCGGCCGCGGACCAGCGCGCGGCGGTGATCTCCACGCTGTTCGTGGTGGCCTATGCGGGCATCTCGGTGCCCGTGATCGGCGTCGGCGTCCTGACGGGCCCCCTCGGTCTGGAAGGCGCGGGGCTGGTGTTCATCGCGTGCATGACCCTCCTGGCCACAACCGCGGCCGGGTATCTGCTCCGGCGGCCGTTGCAGGCGAGTACGTGAGCGCCACGACGGGCCCCCGACCGAGAAAGTTGGGGCGTACGACGACGAGGAGTTCTTCCGTTCCGGGCAGGCTTGCCGGGGTGTGTCAGCAGGGCCGGGATGGCGTCGCACCTTGTCTCATACGGCAGTTGAGGCCGCAGTCCGCCGCGCCCCGGCCACCTCGGCCGCAGCCGACTCGCCCGCAAGGCCCGTGCGGCGAAGCGCCCGCAGCATGGCCGGCACATCCCGCTCGTCGTCGCCGGTGACGGCGACCAGGGATTCCAGCACCCGCGGCGTCAGTGCGTACCGCTCGGCGCAGGACAGCAGGGCCTCGGCACCGCGATCGGCGGGGCCCGCGTCGCTGCCCAGGGCCGGGGCGATCGCGAAGTCGTCGTCGGCCTCGATCATGCTGAGGACATCGGACCTGTCGACAAAGCGGCTCATGCCGCAGTCGAGACCGTCGTCGTCCAGGTCCTGCGGGTACAGGGCACGTGCCCAGGCCCCGTTCTCGTACCAGTAGACACAGCCGAGTTCATATCCTTGGAGCAGATCGCGCAGCTTGTCGTGCGGAAGCCAGTCCGGGGCTCCGGCCAGCATGTCGACGGCCGGTTCGTGCCACTTGACCTCGCTCGACTCGTCCTCGCCGTACAGCACGAACCGGCCTTCGCCCATCCTGGCCAGCGTCCACCACGTACAGCCGGAGTCATCGAGGTGCAGGCCCGCGCCGTCGATCCAGCAACCCGTACGGTGAACCGGCGGCATCTCCTCCGCTTCGGTTGTCGCCTCCAGCACGGCCAGCAGGCCCCACCGCGCCCAGAGAACCTCCGGCGTCGGCAAGTCCTCGGGGTGGCCCGGTCGGTGGATCGTCATTTCCCTGCCCCTGTTCACGTCACGATGTGTGCTTGACGAAGGGTAGGACCTGTGGCTCAGGTCGTGCCGCAGCCGGTCGGGGGGATCTTCTGGCCGCCTACGGGAGCTTGACGAAGCGTTCGGATCGCTCTCGCCGGAAGACGACAGGGAAGCCAATCCACCGGCGCACCGGCTACGAATCCCCTTCATGGCCAACGATGTCCAGGAAGATCGCTGTGTGAAGGAAGTGGTGCGCATCAGAGGAGAGCGACCAGGTGACCGTGTCCGTAGTGCTGTTCACATCCGATCTGCGCCTGCACGACAATCCGGTGCTCGTTGCCGCTCTGCGCGAGTCGGCGCGGATCGTGCCGTTGTTCGTGTACGACGACGGGGTACGCACAGCCGGGTTCGACGCGCCCAACCGGAGGGCGTTCCTGGCCGACTGCCTGGCCGATCTGGCTGCCGGGCTACGAGCGCGCGGAGGGCATCTGGTCCTGCGCGCCGGTGATGTGGTGGAGCAGGTCTGCGCGGTCGCGGCTGCCGCGGGTGCGGGCCGGGTGCACGTCGCAGCCGGAGTCACCCACTACGCCGCGCGGCGTGAGGCGCGTCTTCGGGCGGCCCTGGAACGGGCGGGCCGCACCCTGACGGTGCACGACGCGGTCGTGACCGCGCTGGCGCCGGGCGCCGTCACCCCCGCCGGCGGTGACCACTACGCGGTGTTCACCCCGTACTTGAAGCGCTGGAGCCAAGCAGGCGTACGGGACCTGGTGGCAGCCCCCCGCACGGTCAGGGTCGCCGAGGTCGCCTCGGATCCGCTGCGGCCCCGCACGGCAAACGGCGGCCACTCCCCCGGTCTCGCCGAGGGAGGTGAGACGGCGGGGCGGCGGCAACTGCGGAAATGGCTGTCCACCGGCGTCGCCGGGTACGAAGACGGGCACGACGACCTCGCGGGCGACGCCACCTCGCGCCTCTCCCCCTTCCTGCACTTCGGGGCGTTGTCCGCCGCCGAGGTCGTCCACCTGGCCCGGCGCGAAGGCTCGCCCGGCGCGCTGGCGTTCGTACGGCAGTTGGCCTGGCGGGACTTCCACCACCAGGTCCTGGCGGCCCGCCCGGACGCGGCACACGAGGACTACCGTGCCCGCGGCGACCGGTGGCGTACCGACGAGCGGGAGATCGCCGCCTGGCGCGAGGGCCGCACCGGATACCCGTTGGTGGACGCGGCCATGCGCCAGCTCGCCCACGAGGGCTGGATGCACAACCGGGGCCGGATGCTGGTGGCGAGCTTCCTCACGAAGACCCTCCACGTCGACTGGCGGGTGGGCGCCCGCCACTTCCTGGACCTGCTGGTCGACGGGGACATCGCCAACAACCAGCTCAACTGGCAGTGGGCGGCGGGCACGGGCACCGACACCCGGCCCAACCGCGTCCTCAACCCGGTCGTCCAGGGCAAACGCTTCGACCCGCACGGCGCGTACGTGCGGCACTGGGTGCCCGAACTCGCCGGTGTGGAGGGCCGGTTCATCCACGAGCCCTGGAAACTCCAGGACACGGATCGCGCCCCGACCGGCTACCCCCTCCCGATCGTCGATCTGGCCGAGGCCCGCACCCGCTTCGAGCAGGCCCGCACCATGTGACCCGGCGAAGGCACGGGTGGACCGCCGTTGCGGGTCGGTACAGTACTGCGCGTGCCCGAGTTGCAGCTGCTTCGTCCGGACCACGCCCCGGCGCTCCTCGCCTTCGAGCGGGAGAACCGTGACTACTTCGCCGCGTCCATTCCTGACCGGGGCGAGGACTACTTCGCCCGGTTCGACCAGCGGCACCTTGCTCTGCTGGCCGAACAGGAGGCGGGGGCCTGCTACTTCCACCTGCTGGTCGGCTCTGCGGGCGACGTGCTGGGCCGGGTCAACCTGGTGGACGTGGCGGACGGCGCCGCCGAGCTCGGGTACCGGATCGCGGAGCGGGCCGCGGGCCGGGGGCTGGCCACCTCGGCCGTTCGGGAGGTGTGCCGCCTTGCCGCCGCCGGTTACGGCTTGACCGCCCTGCGGGCCGCCACCACGCTCGACAACGCGGCGTCCCGCGCAGTGCTGGCCCGTACGGGCTTCACCGTCGTCGGCCGGACGCGGCTCTCCGGCCGCCCCGGCCTGACGTACCTTCGCAGCCTTGAGGACTCCGCCGCCGGTGCCTGCTGAAGGCATCGCGAACTTGGCAGCGTGAGGGGCGGGGCGGCCTGATCGCGGCAGCGGGCAGCGGGCAGCGGGCGGGGGGGCAGCACACAGTCCGGCTCGATGGCCGCCCGCAGCCCCCGGGTGACGTGGCTGCACGACGGTCGGCCCAAGTCGGCACCGAAGCCGGTCAGCCCCCACCTCTCCCCTCATCGCCTTGCCGACGGGCCGACGGGCCGACGAATCCCGCTGCCGCATCCCCGTGGACGAACTCCTCGACATGGGCGGCGCACCAGGGCCCCACCCACCGCCCTCCACCCGGCCGCGACGAGGGCCCGCCCGTCAGGGGGCGACGGGCAGTTGACGCTTGTGGTCGGTGAGGCGGTAGCGGTTGACGATGGTTTCGAAGGCGCGCTCGCCCACCGGCTTGCCCTCCAGGAAGTCGTCGATGTCGTCGTACGTGACCCCGAGCGCGTCCTCGTCGGCCTTTCCCGGGTCGAGCGTCTCCAGATCGGCCGTCGGAACCTTCCACACCAGCTCGGCGGGCGCACCCAGCGCGTCCGCCACCGCGCGCACCCGGCGCTTGGTCAGGCCGGTCAGCGGGACCAGGTCGGCAGCGCCGTCGCCGAACTTGGTGAAGAAGCCGGAGACCGCCTCGGCCGCGTGATCGGTGCCGACGACCAGACCGGAGTGCGCGCCGGCCACCGCGTACTGGGCGATCATGCGCTGGCGGGCCTTGATGTTGCCGTGCACGAAGTCCTGGTGGGCGGCGTCCCGGAAGCTCACTCCCGCGCTCAGGGAGGCGTGAAGCGCGGCGTCGCTCGCGGGCTTGATGTCCACGGTCAGCGTGTGGTCGGCCTGGATGAAGGAGAGCGCGAGCTGGGCGTCGTGCTCGTCGGCCTGGACCCCGTAGGGCAGCCGCATCGCGTAGAAGCGGGCCTCATGACCGGCGGCCCGCGCCCGCTCGACGGCGAGCTGGCACAGTCGGCCCGTCGTGGTCGAGTCGACGCCGCCACTGATACCGAGCACGAGGGAGCGCAGGCCGCTGGAGGTCAGCCGCTCGGCGAGGAACGCCACCCGGCGCTCGATCTCCCGCTCGGCCTCGAAGGTCTCGGCGACCTGGAGTTCCCGGGCGATCTCCTGCTGCAGGGCGATGGACGCCGGCTCGCTCACGTCTGCTCCTTGTTGTGTTCACGATGTGTTGCCGTGCTCAGCCTAGCCAGGGGTGATCCGGCGTCCGGGGCGAGGGACCCCACCTCGGCCCCCGGCGCCGAAGCGGGCACTCCGCCGAAGGGTGGGGACCGCGCGGTGCGCGACCGCGACCGGGACGAGCCCCGGCCAGCGGCTTGCATGATCATGCGAGATCATGCATACTTTTCCCATGTCCAAGGTCCTCACCTCCCTGCCCGCCGGCGAGCGCGTCGGCATCGCCTTCTCCGGCGGTCTCGACACCTCCGTCGCCGTCGCCTGGATGCGCGACAAGGGTGCCGTCCCGTGCACCTACACGGCCGACATCGGCCAGTACGACGAGCCCGACATCGCCTCGGTGCCCGGCCGCGCCAAGACCTACGGTGCCGAGATCGCGCGCCTGGTCGACTGCCGTGCGGCGCTGGTCGAGGAGGGCCTTGCCGCGCTGACCTGCGGGGCGTTCCACATCCGCTCGGGTGGGCGCGCCTACTTCAACACCACGCCGCTCGGCCGCGCCGTCACGGGCACGCTCCTGGTCCGGGCGATGCTCGACGACAACGTGCAGATCTGGGGCGACGGCTCGACCTTCAAGGGCAACGACATCGAGCGGTTCTACCGCTACGGGCTGCTCGCCAACCCGCACCTGCGGATCTACAAGCCGTGGCTCGACTCGGACTTCGTGACCGAGCTCGGCGGCCGCAAGGAAATGTCCGAGTGGCTGCTCGCGCACGGCCTGCCCTACCGCGACAGCACGGAGAAGGCGTACTCCACCGACGCCAACATCTGGGGCGCCACCCACGAGGCCAAGACCCTGGAGCACCTCGACACGGGCGTCGAGACCGTCGACCCGATCATGGGCGTCAAGTTCTGGGACCCCTCGGTCGAGATCGCCACCGAAGACGTGACGATCGGCTTCGACCAGGGCCGCCCGGTGACGGTCAACGGCAAGGAGTTCGCCTCCCCCGTTGACCTCGTGATGGAGGCGAACGCCATCGGCGGCCGCCACGGCATGGGCATGTCGGACCAGATCGAGAACCGGATCATCGAGGCCAAGAGCCGCGGCATCTACGAGGCGCCCGGCATGGCCCTGCTGCACGCGGCATACGAGCGCCTCGTCAACGCGATCCACAACGAGGACACCCTCGCCCAGTACCACACCGAGGGCCGGCGCCTGGGCCGCCTCATGTACGAGGGCCGCTGGCTCGACCCGCAGGCCCTGATGATCCGGGAGTCGCTGCAGCGCTGGGTCGGCGCGGCCGTCACCGGCGAGGTCACGCTGCGGCTGCGGCGCGGTGAGGACTACTCGATCCTGGACACGACGGGACCGGCCTTCAGCTACCACCCCGACAAGCTGTCGATGGAGCGTACTGAGGACTCCGCGTTCGGGCCGGTGGACCGGATCGGCCAGCTCACCATGCGCAACCTCGACATCGCCGACTCGCGCGCCAAGCTGGAGCAGTACGTCGGCCTCGGTCTGATCGGCACCGGCAGCCCGGTCGTCGGCGCCTCGCAGGCGGCCGCGACCGGCCTGATCGGCACCATGCCGGAGATGCCCGAGGGCGGCGCCGAAGCCATCGCCTCCCGCGGCGACGTCTCCGACGACGACCAGATGCTGGACCGCGCCGCGATGGAGTTCGGCACGGACTGACCCCTCCGCCGGGCCACGGACGAAGGCTCGGGGAGATCCCAGTACCAGCAGAGGCCGGTTCGACGCCCCCGTGGCGACGAGCCGGCCTCTGCTGTTTCCCGGGCCGGGCAAAGGGCCGGGGAGCCCGCGTTGCATAGTGGCGGCGTACGCCCCGTACGAAGCGGGCGACGGCTGATGCATCCGGATACGGCACGGAGTCCTTTTTGTGAACGAGCACATTCAGTCCGCGACCGTCCGCGCGTTCATCGCCCTCGCGCCGCCGGACGAGGCGAAGGAGGGGCTGGCGCGGGAACTGCGCTCTGCCTACGAGGCGTACCCGCGCATGCGGTGGAACCGCATCGAGGACTGGCACATCACCCTGGCGTTCCTCGGTGAGCTTCCGGTCGCGACCATCGCGCTGCTCCGCCCGCCACTCGCGGAGCTGGCCGGCGCCCGCCGTCCCGTCGAGCTGGCGCTGCGCGGTGGCGGGCACTTCGACGAGCGGGTGCTGTGGACCGGGATCGAGGGGGACCTCGAAGGGCTGCACGGGCTCGCCGCGGAAGTGCGCGGCATCGTCAAGGACTGCGGTGTGGCCTTCGAGGACCGGCCGCTGCGCCCCCATCTGACGCTGGCCCGCGCCCGCCGGGACGACCCCTCCTCGGCGGTGGAGACCGCCGCCGGGCTCGCCGGATTCGTCGGCCGCCGTTGGCGGGCCGAACGGCTGCACCTGGTCGTCAGCAATTTCGGCCGCGGACCCGAACCGATCCGCTACCGCGACCTGGCGGCCTGGCACTTCGACGGCGAACAGCACGGCTGACTGCCGAGCGGCGGTGGCCCCGCAGGGGGCATGGGCGATTGTCGGCGGTCTTCTCGTTGACCGGCTCAAGAAGTTCGCGCGCCGCTCGGACGGGGAGTCGGCCACCTGGCCAGAACCTCCGCGCAAGGCGGCAACCGCGATGCCCCGGTCTCGTCGTACGGAGCGTCGGCCACCTCGGCCAGAACCTCCGCACCAGCTCGCCCGGAACCGCCGCGCGAGTCGGCGACCGTGACGCCCCGGTCTCGCTCGAAGAGCCACCCGTTCGACCCGCCCACCACCTGCGGGCCTGCGGCGGCCGACCCCCTCCGGCTGGAAGGATCGCGTTCACACGTGGCGTGCCGAGCCGAGGCCGCCGGAGTCGGAGGCACTCATGGCAAGCGGAGACGCACCCCGGCTGCACTGCCTGGTGGCGGGCGCGACGGGTTACATCGGGGGTCGGCTGGTCCCCGGACTCCTCGCCGCCGGGCATCACGTGCGCTGCCTGGCACGATCGCCCGAGAAGCTCCGTGACCACCCGTGGGCCGGCGATGTCGAGGTGGTGCGCGGCGATGTGACCGACGCAGCGTCGCTCACCGGCGCGATGCGGGGGATCGATGTCGCGTACTACCTGGTCCACGCTCTGGGGACCGGCTCCGGCTTCGAGGCGACCGACCGCGAGGCATCCCGCGCCTTCGCCGCCCAGGCACACGCTGCGGGCGTCCGGCGCATCGTCTACCTCGGCGGTCTCGTGCCCGCGGACGTCCCACCGCACGACCTCTCCCCGCACCTGCGCTCGCGCGCCGAAGTCGGTGAGGTCTTTCTCCAGTCCCCCGTGCCAACGACGGCGTTGCGTGCGGCGGTCATCATCGGCTCCGGTTCGGCGTCCTTCGAGATGCTGCGCTACCTCACCGAGCGGCTTCCCGTCATGGTCACCCCGAGCTGGGTGAGCACCCGGATCCAGCCGATCGCGGTGCGCGATGTGCTGCGTTACCTGGTGGGCAGCGCCACGATGCCCGACGACGTCAACCGGTGGTTCGACATCGGAGGCCCCGACGTTCTCACCTACGAAGCGATGATGCACCGCTACGCCCGCGTCGCGGGGCTTCCCCACCGCCTGATCCTGCGCGTGCCGATGCTGACCCCTGGTCTGTCCAGTCACTGGATCGGCCTGGTCACGCCCGTACCACGCGGCCTGGCCCGCCCACTGGCCGAGTCGCTCCGCCACGAAGTCGTCTGCCACGAGCACGACATCGAGCGGTACGTGCCCGATCCGCCCGGCGCTCCGGTCGGCTTCGACGAGGCACTGGCCTTGGCTCTACGGCGGGTTCGCGAGGCCCAGGTCACCACCCGCTGGTCGTCCGCCTCCCTGTCCGGCGCCCCCAGCGACCCGCTGCCCACCGACCCGGCCTGGGCGGGCGGCAGCCTCTACACGGATCGCCGCGAACTGCCCACCGACGCCTCCCAGCAGGCACTGTGGCGGGTGATCGAGGGCATCGGCGGTGACAACGGCTGGTACTCCTTCCCACTCGCCTGGAGCGTGCGCGGCTGGCTCGACCGTCTGGTGGGCGGGGTGGGCCTGCGTCGTGGCCGCCGCGATGCGAACCGGCTGCGCGTGGGCGACTCGCTGGACTTCTGGCGAGTAGAAGAGATCGAGCCGGGTCATCTGCTGAGGCTGCGCGCCGAAATGCGGCTGCCGGGGCTGGCCTGGCTGGAGATGTACTGCGAGCCGGGCCCGAACGGCCGCGCCGTCTACCGCCAGCGCGCGCTGTTCCATCCGCACGGGCTCCTGGGGCACTTGTACTGGTGGAGCGTGGCGCCCTTCCACTCCGTGGTCTTCGGGGGCATGGCTCGCAACATCACCGGCGCCGCCTCGCGGGCCGACGAACTCCCGGACCGGGACCCCGGTCTCCCCGACCGGGACGCCTCCGGCCCGTGACCGCCCGGCGGCTGGATCCTGCACGCGACGAGAAGGCGGTGCCGGCAAGCCGGTGAGCCGAGAGCCGGGGCGCCGGTGAGCTCCCGTGCCGGGCGGTGGTCCGCAACGGCTCCGGTCCGTGGCCGGGTCACACCTTGCCGCCGAAGAAGACCTCGACCTCCTGGATGCGTCCGTCGCGCACCGTGATCGTCTCGACGTTGCGGTACCGGTCGCCTGTGGCGAGTTCGTACTCGTAGTGGACGAAGACGAGTTCCCGGTCCCCGGGGGTGATGTGCAGCAGCCGCTGCTCCCTGAACCGGTCGGCGGTGGGGAAACAGCGCTCGAAGAACGCCGCCCTGTCGATGTGATCGTCCTGGGGACTGGTGAAGGTGAAGTCGTCGGCGTAGAGGGGCAGAGCCGCCTCGCGGTCCTGTGACCGGAAGTACCGGAATGCCGCTTCAACGATGCGCACCGGATCGTCGCTCATGGGATGTCCTTGGTGGGAGGCCGGCCGTTGCCCACCACCGTAGGACACCTTCCGCGCCAAGCGGCCCGGTGCGCCGCGTGCCCGTAGTCGTTCCCACCCGCATCGGCCCGGGGGCGCCGGGCCCCGCGCGCAGGGGCTCTTGTGGTGTGACTCGTCAGCGCGGCTGCGGCCCCGCTGACGACGCCACGGCCCAAGCACCACCAAGAGGCGAACTACCCTTGACCGTCGAAGCGTTGACAACCTCCTCTTCCCCATAGCTCATGAGAAGGAAGCAAACCGTGACCATGCCCTCAGTGGCCAGTACGTCCCTCGACATCACCACACCCGATGGCGTCGCCGACGCCTACCTCAGCCATCCGGCCGACGGCAGCCCGCACCCCGGGGTCCTGCTCTACATGGACGCCTTCGGGCTCCGCCCCTGGCTGAAGCAGATGGCGGACCGGCTGGCCGCGGCCGGATACACCGTGCTGGTCCCCAACGTCTTCTACCGCCACGGCCACGCCCCTGTGCTCGAACTGCCCGAGTTCATCGACACCGCCGAGCGGCCGGACATCTTCCAGCGGATCATGCCGATCGTGCAGAGCCTCACCCCGGAGCTCGCGATGCGCGACGCCGGCGCCTATCTCGACTGGCTGGCCGCCTCCCCGCTGGTCGCCGACGGCCCGGTCGGAATCACGGGGTACTGCATGGGCGCGGGCCTCGCACTGCGCACCACGGGAACGTACCCGGAGCGCGTCGCGGCCATGGCGGGCTTCCACGGCGGGCGGCTGGCCACCGAGTCACCGGACAGCCCGCACCTGCTGGCCGATCGGATCACGGCCGAGGTGTACTT
The DNA here is from genome assembly GCF_036231355.1 of Streptomyces sp. NBC_01431. NCBI lineage: Bacteria > Bacillati > Actinomycetota > Actinomycetes > Kitasatosporales > Streptomycetaceae > Streptomyces > Streptomyces sp. NBC_01431. The sequence continues at coordinate 7,374,083 of NZ_CP109496.1, read as the reverse complement.
CGGCCACGCCGACCAGGACAGGTCGAATCCGGCCGAGCAGATCGACCTCCTCGACAAGGCGCTGGAGACCGCGGGCGTCCGCCACCGGAGCGAGGTCTACGAGGGCGCGCACCACGGCTTCACCCAGGCCGACACCTCCGCCCACAACCCCGCCGCGGAGGACCGGCACTGGCGCGAACTGCTCGCCCTCCTCGACCGGGCGATGTAACCGGGGGCGCCACCACGGTGTGACGTACGGGGCGGCGTAGACGGCCATTGTCACGAATCGCGACCGGGCCAACCGACCTGCTACTACGCCGTGTCGCGCCGTACCGTGCGTCAACCAGGCCTGAAATTAAGGGATTTGGGGCGCTTCCACCCTCGCCATCGGGTGGTGGGAGCGCCGCGGCACCAACACCGGCCCGAGCCCGAACACTTCAAGCTCCACTATTGGCATGACTCGGTCAATGCTGCGACGCTTCCCACTGTCGCCCTGTCCTCAGGACGACAGCAGAAGTCTCACCTCAGCGATCGCGCAGGCGATACGCGCAGCCCTCGGCTGTGTCCGGCACACCCAGGCCGGCCAACAGCCACCGAGCAGGCCGGAGAATCCCGGCCGCCGCAAAGGAGTTTCGTGTGAGATCCACCCCCCACAAGGCCCTCGCCGCGACCGCGAGTGCCGTCGCCGCGTTGGCCGCCGTCTCCCTCCCCGCCACCCCGGCGGCGGCCGCACAGGAGCAGGCCCCGCGCGCCGCAGCCTGCTCCCCGGCCCAGCTGGTTTCCAACGGCGGCTTCGAGAGCGGCACTTCGCCCTGGAGCCAGTCGTCGAGCGGTGTGATCACCAACCGCGCCGGACAGAGCGCCCACAGCGGCAGCAGCTTCGCCTGGCTCAACGGCGTCGGAAGCACGCACACCGACACCCTCTCCCAGAGCGTCACCATCCCGTCCGGGTGCAGCACCGCCACACTCACCTTCTGGCTGCACATCGACACCGACGAGACGACGTCGTCCACCGCGTACGACAAGCTGACGGCGAAGATCGGCAGTACGACGCTGGCCACGTACTCAAACCTCGACGAGAACACCGGTTACGCACAGAAGTCGTTCGACGTGTCGGGGTTCGCCGGGCAGACCGTGACCATCGGCTTCACCGGCACGGAGGACTCCAGCCTCCAGACGAGCTTCGTCGTGGACGACGTCGCCCTGAACACCTCCGGCGGCTCGACCCCGCCCGGCGATTCCACCCGCACCCCGGCCGCACCCTCGTACAACGTCAGTCTCAGCAGCAACGCGGACGGCACCGGGTGGACCGGGCACGAGAGCGTGACCTTCACCAACGCCTCGTCCACTGCGCTCAGCGAGGTCTACCTGAGGCTGTGGGACAACTACCACGGCACCTGCTCCGCCATGCCGATCACGGTCGGCAACCTCACCGGAGGCACCGCGGGCAACCTCTCGGTGGGCTGCACGGCTCTCGAAGTCGGCCTGCCAACGCCGCTGGCCCAGGGTCAGTCCGCCACCATCGGCTTCGACCTGGGCATCACCGTGCCCAGCGGCGCCGACCGTTTCGGGTCCGACGGGGCCTTCAGCTTCATCGGCAACGCCCTGCCGGTCCTCGCGGTCAAGGACGGAGCGGGCTGGCACCTCGACCCGTACACGAACAACGGCGAGTCCTTCTACTCCCTGGCCGCCGACTTCAAGGTCGCCCTCGACCACCCGAGCAGCCTGCTGATACCGGCCACCGGCATCTCGGCCGACACCCCCGGGTCCAGTGGCCGCACCATCACCACCGCCACTGCCTCCAAGGTCCGTGACTTCGCCTGGGCGGCCGGCCCCTTCAGCAAGATCTCCGGCACCTCCGCGGCCGGCACCCCGGTCAACGTCTACTCCGTCTCGGGCATCAGCTCGGCCAGCGCCCAGTCGATGCTCACCACGGCGAAGTCGGCCGTGGATGCCCACGCGGCCAGGTTCGGCGCCTACCCGTACGGTGAGCTGGACGCCGTACTCGACAACAACTTCTGGTTCGGCGGCATGGAGTACCCCGGGTTCGTCCTCGATCTGGTCAGTACCACGGCCCTCACCCATGAGATCGGGCACCAGTGGTGGTACGGCATCGTCGGCGACGACGAGTACAACAGCCCCTGGCTGGACGAGGCGTTCACCGACTACGCCACCGACCTGGCGCTGAACAAGACCGGCGCCAACTGCTGGAGCAGCGTCTCCTGGGCCTCCAGCAGCGAGAAGATCACCAACTCGATGGCCTACTGGGACGCCAACTCCTCCCGCTACTCGACCGTCGTCTACGACTACGGCAAGTGCGCCCTGCACGACCTGCGACGCGTTCTCGGTGACAGCGTCATGGCCAAACTGCTGAAGGACTACGCCATTTCGCACTGGTACGGCGTCTCGACGACGGCCGAGTTCAAGGCAGCCGCCCAGGCCGCGACGGCCACCGACCTGACCTCGTTCTGGACCCAGCACCGCATCGACGGCTGAGACGTCACCGGTTCGCCGCGGGGGACACCGCCACCACCCCTCCCCCGCGGCGAGCTCACCACCCGATTCGGAACCACCCTGTGGCCCGGCGCGGTGCCCACCGAAACCCGGGCTGGGGGATGAGCGAGGGCCGCGGGCGCGGTGCGTCGGCTTCGCGTCTCAGCTGCGGGCGCCGTATCGGACCGGCAGCCGGTCCAGACCCCTGATCAGGCCGGGGCGCCAGGGCAGTTCGGCGGGGTCCGCGGCGAGCGCGAGGTCGGGGAAGCGGTCGAGTAGCGCGGTGAAGGCGACCGTGGCCTCCAGGCGGGCGAGCGGGGCGCCGAGGCAGTGGTGGATGCCGTGCCCGAAGGCGAGGTGCCCGGCGCCGCCGCCCGCGCGGGGCCGGCGGATGTCGAACTCGTCCGGGTCGGGGAAGCGGCGGGGGTCCCGGGAGGCCGATCCCAGCAGGATCAGGACGGCTTCCCCGGCCGGGATGGTCACACCGTCGATCTCCACGTCCTCGGTGGCCCAGCGGTACGCCGAGGACGTCACCGGTCCCTCGTACCGGAGCATTTCCTCGATGGCGCCTTCGAGCAGCGACCGGTCCGCACGCAGCGCGGTGAACTGCTCGGGGTGGGTGAGCAGGGCGTACGTCCCGTTGGAGAGCAGGTTGACGGTGGTTTCGTGGCCTGCGACGAGCAGTACGAACGCCATGCCGAGCAGTTCCTCCGGGCCGAGCCGGGCACCTTCCGCGTCTCGGGCCCGCACGAGTGCGCTGAGCAGGTCGTCGCCCGGCGAACGGTCCTTGGCGCGGAGCAGACCGGTGAGGTAGTCGGTCATCGACTTGGCCGCTGTCAGGCCGGCCTGGGGAGTGGGCGGGAAGACCATGTCGTGGGACCACACCCGGAAGGGCTCCTGGTCCTCGGCCGGCACACCGAGCAGTTCGCAGATGACGGCTACGGGCAACGGTCGCGCGAGCGACTCCACGAGATCGGCGCCGGCCAACGGGGCGATGGCGTCGAGGAGTTCATCGGTCAGCTGCTGAATGCGCGGGCGCAGCGACTCGATCCGGCGGGCGCTGAACTCCCCGGCGACCAGCTTGCGCAGCCGGGTGTGCTCAGGCGCGTCGGTCTGGAGCATGTTGCGGCCGATCGCGTGACCACCGTCGCCCGTCCAGCGGGAGGAGTGACGGACGTCGTTGCTGAGCCGGACGTCGGTGAGCGCGTTCCGTACTTCCTCGTGCCCCAGGATCACCCAGATGTCACCGGCGTCTCCGGTGGGCACCCGGTGTACCGCGCCCTGCTCGCGCAGGTGGGCGTAGACGGGATAGGGGTCGGCGGCGAAATCTGTGCCGGCCGGTGCGAGAGTCTCGAACGCGGGCATCGTGCTCACGGATTGGTCCCTTCGTCGTTGGGCCATGGCTCGGTCAGGCCCTGCCTCACCAAGCGAGGCGGGACTAAGTGGGGAGTATTCCCCACTTGGCGCCCGACCCTAACAGCGAACCGGGGAGCGGTCCACGGTTTGTTGTTAGGGTGCTGGTCATGACACGCGGGCGGCGCCGGAAGAGCCACCCGGCGCACGGCGGGAGTGGTGAGGGACTGTGAGCGCTGGGCACAGCGGCGGGACACCGGCAGGGGGCGATGCGACGCCGGGAGACGACAGCGGGCCGCAGAGCGCCAGCCCGGGGCGAGGCAGCGACCGGGCCCGGCACGACAGCCCGGTCCCGGACTACGGCCGGGCCCCGTTGCGGCGGGACGCCCTGCGCAACCGCGAGTTGCTCATCGCCGCGGCCCGCGAGCTCTACGCCGAGCAGGGCGTGGATGCGCCGCTGGACGACATCGCCCGTCGCGCGGGCGTCGGCAACGCCACCCTCTACCGGCGCTTCCCCACTCGGGGCGCGCTCATCGAGGCGGTCTTCGGTGACTCGCTCAACGACACCATCCGCCGCGGCGAGGAGGCCCGGAACACCGAAGACGCTTGGGAGGGCCTGGTCCGCTATCTCCAGCACATCTTCGAAGGCCTGGCCGCCGACCGGGGCGCCAACGACCTGATGACCACGGGGATCCAGGACATTCCCTCCCTGGACGCGCTCAAAGCCCACCACCACCAGACGATCTCGCTGCTGATCGGCCGTGCCCAGGAGCAGGGCGCCATGCGCGACGACGTCACCGTAGAGGACCTCCTCTTCATGCTGGCCGCCCTCGGGCGCGTCGTCCCCGCGTCCATGACGACCGCCCCCGGCGCCTGGCTGCGCCACCTCCACCTGCTCCTCGCCGGCCTGCGCGCCGAGGCCGCGGCTCCCCTGCCCACCCCGCCGCTCACCGCGGACCAGCTCGCCGGGGCACTGCAAAGCCTGGCCGCCCCAAAACAGCAGAGCTGAGCCCGCGTCAGACGCGCAGGACCGCCCCTTCCCCAGGTTCGCGTGGCAGCACGCTCACAGCGCGCCCGGCATGCCGTTGCGCGGCCTGGTGGGGACACACGCCGTGCCCCGAACGGGTCACCCGGAAAGGACGGCCCGGTGTCCGTACGCGCAGGATGGGAAGCTCCAGCACGAGGACCGGCAGAGAGGCTGAGCGTGACGGATCCCTCTCGGCGCCAGACTCCGGGCGCGGACCGTGGGCAGGGCCGGGGAGCACGGCAGTCCCACCCAGCCACCGACCGGATGCTGCGCACCGTGCTGCGCCGGCGCAAGCGGTCGCTGGGCGAGCAGGACGTCACGGTCGCCGACCGTCCTCAGGTGCGCCGGGCCGTGACGGCCGCGGCCCTGGGCAACACCATGGAGTGGTTCGACTTCGGCGTGTACGCCTATCTGGCCGGAACGATGGGAAAGGTCTTCTTCCCGTCCAGCTCCCCCGGTGCCCAGGTCGTCTCGGCGTTCGCCACCTTCGCCGCGGCGTTCCTCGTGCGCCCGCTGGGCGGCCTCGTGTTCGGCCCGCTGGGCGACCGCATCGGACGGCAGAAGGTGCTCGCCGCCACCATGATCATGATGGCGCTGAGCACGTTCGCGGTCGGCTTCCTGCCGACCTACGCGGCGGTGGGGTTCGTGGCCCCCCTGCTGCTGCTCGTCTGCCGACTCGTCCAGGGCTTCTCGACCGGCGGCGAGTACGCGGGCGCGACCACGTACATCGCCGAGTACGCGCCCGACAGGAGGCGCGGATTCCTGGGCAGCTGGCTGGACTTCGGGACCTTCGTCGGATATTCGCTGGGCTCGGGTCTCGTCACCGTTCTGACCCTGGCGCTCGGCACCGACGGCCTGGAGAGCTGGGGGTGGCGCATCCCGTTCTTCGTGGCGGGTCCACTCGGTCTCATCGGTCTGTACATGCGGCTGAAGCTGGAGGAGACACCCGCCTTCCAGCAGGAAGTCGCGCAGAGCAGGGCGCATGCGGACCGCTCGGAGGACCCGGTGGAGGCGGCTCGCCAGTCCGGCAAGGGGCGCCTCAGGGAGATCTTCACCCGCCACTGGCACGCGGTTCTCATCTGCATGGGTCTGGTCCTGCTGTACAACGTCACCAACTACATGGTCACTTCGTACCTGCCGACGTACATGACCGCCACGCTCCACCAGGACGAGACCACGGCCCAACTCCTCGTGCTCGGCACCATGCTGCTCGTGGTGCTGTGCATCACCGCGGTCGGCCACTCCTCCGACCGGTGGGGGCGCCGTCCCGTCTTCATGGCCGGCAGCATCGCACTGGTCGCCCTCGCCTACCCGGCGTTCCTGCTGATCCGGCAGGGCGGCATCCTGCTGCCGGCGCTGGGGTGCGTCATCCTCGGACTCCTGCTGGTGTCCTTCGCCGGCACGGCCGCGGCCACGCTCCCCGCCCTGTTCCCCACGAGGATGCGGTACGGCGCGCTGTCGATCGCGTACAACGTCTCGGTGTCGCTGTTCGGCGGCACGACCCCGCTGTTCGCCTCCGCCCTGGTGGAGCAGACGGGCAACAACATGGTCCCGGCGTACTACCTGATGGTGGCCGGAGCCGTCGGACTGCTTTCGACCTTCTTCCTCCACGAGACGGCGGGGCGCCCGCTGCGCGGTTCGGGGCCCATGGTCGAGACCGCCGAGGACGCGCGCACGTTGGTCGCCCGCAGCCGCACGTCCGCCGGACGTCACGCCCGGGACGCCTGGATCCGGCTGCGCCACCCCGGCGCCCGGCACAAACCCCCGGGTGACGGGGCGAGTTGAGGGCCACTGCGGCTCATCCCTGGTACTGCTTCGCCGGTACCGGAGCGGATGCGGGTGCCGGCTCGGCCGCGGGGCCTTCCGGGTCGAGCCTCGGGAGGTGGCGGTCCAACCACCCGGGGATCCACCAGTTCGCGCGCCCGAGCAGGTACATCGTCGCTGGTACGAGCAGCAGGCGGACCACGGTCGCGTCGAGGATCACGCTGACACCGAGACCGAGCGCGAGCATCTTCACCACGACGTTCGGGGACAGCATGAACGCCAGGAAGACGCTGGTCATGATGAGGGCGGCGCAGGTGATGACGCGCGCCGTGGCGGCCAGGCCGGTGGCGACGGCCAGATGGTTGTCGCCGCGGTGCAACCACGTCTCGCGGATACGGGACAGCAGGAAGACCTCGTAGTCCATGGCGAGTCCGAAGACGATCGCGAACATCATCATCGGCACGTACGACTCGACGGGCACCTTCTCGGTGACACCGAACAACGCTCCGCCCCAGCCCCATTGGAAGACCGCGACCACCACACCGTAGGCGGCGGCGAGGGAGAACAGGTTCAGTACGGCGGCCTTCAGCGCGACGAGCGGGCTGCGGAAGACGGAGAGCAGGAGTACGAACGCGGCGGCCACGACCACGCCGATGATCAGCGGTAGTTTGGCGACGAGGGTGTCGGTGAAGGTCTGGCCCGCGACGGTGGGGCCGGTGACGAAGCCGGTCGCGCCGGTGCCGGAGAGCGCGGCGGGCACGGTCTTGTGCCGGAGCGTGTGGATCAGGTCGGTGGTGGCCCGGTCCTGCGGGCCGGTGGTCGGGGTGAGGCTGGTGACCAGCACGGCGTGGTCGGGGCTGGGCTTCGGGGGCGTCACCGACGCGACGCCCGCCACGGCCGCCAGGTCGTGTCGCAGCGTGCCTGCGAGGGCCTGGCTCCGGGCCTGGTCGGCGACCTGCTTGTGGTCGAGCTGAGTGACGACCGTGATCGGGCCGTTGGCGCCGGGACCGAAGCCTTGGCTGATGAGGTCGTAGGCCCGGCGGTCGGTGCTGGTGGTGGGCTGGGCGCCCGCGTCGACGTGGCCCAGGTGCATCGAGGCGACCGGGACGGCGAGGAGCCCGAGCAGGAGCAGGCCCGCGGTGAGGAAGAGCCACGGGCGACGGGCGATCCTCGCTGCCCAACGGTGCCAGATGTCGTGGGTGCCGGTGGGTTCGGCGACCGGCGTGCGGACGCGGAGGCGGTCGATTCGGTGCCCGAGCAGTCCCAGCAGCGCGGGGGTGAGTGTGACCGAGGCGGCCGCCGTGACGACGACGGTCAGCCCCGCCGCGACGCCGAGCGTGCCGACGAAGCTCATGCCCGAGACATACAGGCCGCCGAGCGCCATGGCCACGGTCGCGGCGGCGACCAGGACGGAGCGCCCGCTGGTGGCCACGGTGCGGCCGACCGCCTCGGCGGGTTCCAGGCCGTCGCCGAGGAGCGCGCGGTAGCGGGTTGAGAGGAAGAGCGCGTAGTCGATGCCGACGCCCAGGCCCATCATCGCGGCCAGGGTCGGGGCCGCGTTGCCGAAGCTGAACTGCGCCGCGAGCAGGCCGAGTCCGCCGAGTCCGACGGCCAGGCCGAGCACCGCGGTCAGCAGCGGCAGTCCGGCGGCGGCGACGCTGCCGAAGCCGATCAGCAGGACCAGCACGGCGACGCCCAGGCCGATGATCTCCGAGGTCCGGTCGGCGGACTTCGGCGCGGCCAGCTGTCCCAGCGGGTCGCCGTAGTCGACGGTGACGTGGTCGGCGCGCAGTGGCCGGACCGCGGTGTCGACCTTGCCGACGTAGGAGTGGTCGAAGCCCGCCGGATCGCGGGTGAACGTCACGACGATCTGGGCGATGTCGCCCTTGGCGGACACAGCGCCGTGGGTGGTCAGCGGGTTGGTCACGGAGGCGACTTCCGCCAGGTGCTCGAGGTTCTTCACCGTCGCGGCGACGGAGGACCGGTGGCCGGCGACCGAACCCCGGTCGGACTTGATCACGATCGGAGCCGCCGTCCCCGACGTACCGCCGTGGGCCTTGAGCAGGTCGGCGCCGGTCTGGGTACTGGTGCCCGGCAGCGAGAAGCTGTCGGCGAAGCTGCCGCCCCAGCACGCGTCGGCCGCGCCGAACGCGACGAGCAGGACCAGCCAGGCGATGACGACCCGCCAGGCGTGCCGGGCGCACCCGCGCCCCAGGCGATGCAGCCGTCCAGTACCGCCCACGGCGGCCGATGCGGTGTTGATGGTCATGGCCCTGTCTACCGGGTGCCAGGAGACCAGCGGCGCATTGTGCGGGAAATGCGCGGACGTGCCGCACGGACTCACCCGGGTGTCGGCCCGGCGGCAGGGTGACCGTGAAGGCGGCGCCGCCCTCGGGGCCGCCGGCCGGTTCGCGGGTTGACCCTCCCCCTACGTCAGGCTTGAGGCTGGGGCCGGGCGAAAGGACGGGTGGATGAGTTACTCAGTGGGGCAGGTCGCGGCGTTCGCCGGGGTGACCGTGCGCACCCTGCATCACTACGACAAGGCGGGTCTGCTCTCCCCCACCGGGCGCAGTCGCGCCGGCTACCGGCGCTACGGCGACGCCGATCTGGTCCGCCTCCAGCAGATCCTCTTCTACCGCGGACTCGGCTTCTCCCTCGATGAGACCGCCACCCTTCTCGATGGTCCGCAGGCGAAGGTGCTGGCTCAACTACGGTCCCGGCAGCAGGAGTTGCGGGCAGAGATCGCCAGGCTTCAGCGCCTGGACGAGGCGACGGAGCGGGCCATCGAGGTGCAGCGGACCGGGGTGTCGCTGAGACCCGAGGAGCGCGCCGAGGTGTTCGGTGAGGTGACCTTCGACCTCAGCTACGCCACCGAGGCGCAGGTGAAGTGGGAGCACTCGGACGCACACCGGCAGGCGATGGCCCGCGCGTCCGCCCACACCAAGGAGGACTGGCGGCGCCTCATGGGCGAGGCCGCCGCCTGGCGGCGGAGCTGCTCGCGGCCTTCGCCGACGGGGAGCCCGGCGACGGCGACCGAGCCATGGACCACGCCGAGGAGCACCGCCAACATCTCACCCGCTGGTTCACGCCCTGCCCGCCCGACGTACACCGGCGCATCGCGGACGACTTCGCCGCCGATCCTCGTGCCTTCGCCCTGGTCGTACCGCAGTCCCAGCAACGTCGCGGCCTCGCCGGCTACTTGTGCGAGGCGATCCACGCCAACGCCCGGCGCAGCTGTGACTCCCGTACCGAATCCGAGGAAGACCGATGAGAATCCTGATCGCCACAGCTGGATCGCGCGGCGATGTGGCGCCCTACACCGGGCTGGGCGGCGAACTCCGCCGTGCCGGGTACGACGTCGCCCTGGCCACCACGGACGCGTTCGCGCCTCTTGTACGGGAGGCCGGTCTGGCGCTCCGGCATGGAGGTCGTCGGCACCTGGTGGCCGTACCTCGACGCCGCCGGGCGGCTGCCCACTGACCTGGAGGACTTCCTCGCCGCGGGACCCCGTCCCGTCCTGATCGGCTTCGGGAGCATGGCGGCCGGGGAGGGCGAGCGCCTGAGCGAGATCGCCGTACGCGCCCTGCGGCGGGCCGGGCTGCGCGGGATTCTCCAGTCCGGCAGTGCGGGGATCGCGGCGGACGGGGATGACGTCCTGACCATCGGGGACACACCGCACGCCCTGCTGTTCCCCCGTCTGGGCGCGGTGGTTCACCATGCCGGCGCGGGCACCTCGGCGGCCGCGCTGCGCGCCGGAGTGCCGTCGGTCACGGTGCCGGTGACCGCGGACCAGCCGTTCTGGGCCGCGCGGCTCGCCTCGATCGGGGCCGCCACGGACCCCGTCCCCCTCCGCTTTCTCACCGTCGAACGGCTGGCCGACGCGCTCGGCCGAGTAACCCGGCAGGCGTCCTACACCCGGGCGGCCGCGACCGCCGCGCGCCACATGGCCACGGAGGACGGAGCGGGCCGCGCGCTCAAGGCCATTGAGCGGCTGACCGGGTCGTGACCGCTACCCCACTGCGGCGCCGGGTTCGGCGAGCCTCTTGGTGAACTTCAATGGCGAGCCCCTCGGTGAACTTCAATTCGGCCGCCGCCACGTCACTGATGATCGTCCATCCGACTGAGTCGGCTACCCGCAACGGGCGTGCCCGGCAAGGGAGTTGGCATCATCACCCGTGATGATGCCGATCCCGGGGCCGTCCCGCCGTACGGGAGATTCGCCCAGCACTCGACGGGCCCGGACGACGGTCGCGGTCCGGGGCCCCACCCTGCGTCACGCGGTCCGCGGGCTGTCGTCCAGGATGGGGCGCGACAGAAGACGATCGGGAGAGGTCAGCCCAGACGTGAGCCACCATCAGCCGCCGCCGCACGGCACGCAGTCGGCCGCCCCTGGATATGGGCCGCCCCTGTACGGAACGGTGCCGCCGCCCCCTCCGCCTGCGGCACGCCGGACCACCAAGACGCTGCTCGTGGCCGCCGTCGTCGTGGCCATCAGCGTGGCCGGGGCCGCCGGCTTTCTGCTCGGCGAGGACCACACCGGTCCGGCCGCCACGTCCGCGGGCGCCTCTCTGCCGCCCAGGCCGTACAAGCTGACGGTCCCGCCGAGCCTGCTCGACGGGGTGTTCGTGATCGATCCCGACATCATCATCCGGATCACCGACAAGGACATGACCTCGTACGCCGAGGCGGGGATCCGGAACGCGAAGGGGGTGTCCGCCCACTACAAGTCGGGGTCATCCGCTTCACGGCAGCAGGTGCAGTTCTCGGGAGCCTGGGGAACGATCGACGACCCCGACCGGGCGGTCGACCACGAGATCGCCCGGCTCACCGACTCGCGGGGGCCCGGGGACAAGAGGACGGCCGTGGGGGTACCCCAGAACGTGGCCCCCGGCGGCCTTGAGGACGCCGTCATGAAATGCCAGATGCTCAAGGTCTCGGATCCCACCGCCCCGTCGGACCCCGCGACCACCTACCCGGTGTGTGTCTGGGCCGATCACTCCACGCTCGGCCAGGTCACCGTGATCGACCCCAACAGTTTCGCTTCGGGCGGCACCGGCGTCACCCTGGACGAGGACGCCGACACCGCGGCGAAAGTCCGCCAGGCCGTACGCACCCCGGCCGGCTGACCGGCGCGAGCGGAGTCCGGCCGCCAGCGGCGGCGTTCCGGCGCCCGGGTCACCGTCCGGAATGGGCTCGCCCAGCCGGGGGCCGCACCAGGCGGACGTCGATCGGGTCCTCGGCCTCCACGGTGAACCCGTGGCGCTCGTAGAGCCGTTGGGCGGCGCTGCCCTGGAGGACGATCATGCGGACCGGCACGCCGTCGGCGTCGGTGCGCTGCAACAGGCTCCGCAGGACGGCCGAGCCGAGGCCCCGGCCCTGGACGCCGGGGGCGAGATAGAAGTGCTCAAGCCAGTGTCCGTCGTCCGCCGGCCGGAAGGTGACACAGCCCGCGAAGGCACCGTCCGCCTCGATGACCGACGTGTAGCGCGGGGAGAAGGAATCCCGCAACCGCTGCCGGACCCGGTGCTCGTCGAAACGGCCCAACCGCTCCAGGTCCGCACGCATCACCACGGCCTTCAGCTCCGCTATCGCCTCCACATCCGCGGACCGCGCCGGGCGCATGGCCCACGCGATGGGCCGGTCCGACACGGAGCCGGACACCACGGGGGCCGTCGGTATTCCGTCCGTCTTCGTCCTCGCGTTCATGGGTGGAGTATGGCAGCGGGCCATGGTCACGACGTGGACGGTGGGCGGGGCACACATGGTGCCCGGTGTTCACCGCGCGGGGTCTTCTCGTGCGTGGAGGGTGAGGGCACCAGGCGCAGCAGGGTGTGCAGGGTTCTGTCGATGAGGTCGTGGGAGGGTTCGTCGGCGACGTGGGTCAACAGCCGGGCCAGGGTGCGGACCAGAGCGGGGGATGCCATGACATGGCGGTTGAGGAGGGGGCGGTACCCGTACCGTCCGAGGATCACGTCGGCGGCGGAGTTGCCGAGCCGGTAGTAGCGGCCCCAGCGGCGGTTGACCTCCCGGGGGTAGTGGACCAGTGCTTGTTCGCGCGCGGCGCCGCTCGGGCGGAGCAGGGCGAGAGCGGTGGCCTCCGCGGCGATTTCACCGGCCTCCATCGCCTGGACGATGCCCTCGCCGCTCCATGGACTGACCATGCCGGCGCTGTCGCCCACGAGAAGCAGGCCGCGGCTGTACTGCGGGCGGCGGTTGAAGCCCATGGGCAGAGCGGCGCTGCGCAGGGGCGAATCGGCGTTCTCCTCCCGTAGACCCCACTGTTCGGGGAGCCGGGCCAGCCACTGGTCCAGGGTGGCCCTGAGGTCGATGGAGCCGTGGTTGCGGTGCGGCAGCGCGCCGAGGCCGACGTTGACGCGTCCGTCGCCGAGCGGAAAGATCCATCCGTATCCGGGCAGGTCACGGCCGGTACGGGAGCAACGCAGGTCGGCCCAGAGCTCCAGGTAGGGGTCGTGGGTGCGGGTGCTGCTGCGGTAGTAGCGACGGCCGGCGGTGGCGACGGGCCGCAGGGGGTCGCGTCGCAGTCCCATGGCGAGGGCGGTCCGGGCGGAGGCACCGTCGGCAGCGATCACGAGGGACGCACGGTAGGTCCGGGGCTGTTTGTCCGCTCCGGCGAGGGCGCTGACACCCGTGATGCGCCCGCTTCGGTCGGTCAGCGGACCGGTCGCCTTGACCTCCGTACGCAGTCGGGCTCCGGCGGCACGGGCCTGGCGGGCGAGGATGTCGTCGAAGTCGTGGCGGCTGCGGGTGAGGCCGAAGTCGGGCTGGCCGCCCAGGGCCGGCCAGTCGATGTGGACCTGACGGCCACCGCACACCCACCGCATCCCGCGGTTGCGCGTCCAGCCGGGTGCGTCGATGTCGACGCCCATCCGGACCAGCTGGTGCACGGCCCGCGGGGTGAGGCCGTCACCGCACACCTTGTCCCGGGGGAAGGCGCTCTTCTCCAGGAGCAGGACGTCCACGCCGGCTCGGGCGAGGTACAGGGCGGCGGTCGAGCCCGCGGGTCCCGCACCCACGACGATCACTTGCGCGTCTTCGTCACCGTCGCCGCGATCGGGGGGCAGTTCACCTGTCGACGCCACGGTCGGCCTCCTCATGTGCGGTTGCGGCGGGTCGCGCCGCTGCTGGCTACCCTGCCAGTCCCCGATGAAACAGGCGGTCGGCCCCGCGGCCCAGGCCACCGCGTGACTACTCCGTCCGGTGGGGGCGCGCTGCGCGGGTACCCGGGAGGCAGAGGGAGAACCCGGAGACTGGGACCCAGGGTTTCAGGCTCACGGCTTCCACGTCCCCAGAAGTACGCCAAGGAGCAGCAACGATGACCAATCAGCATCCGCAGACCTCGAACGCGAACGCACTGTCCGGCCGGGACGAGTCCCTGGCACTGCCACGGGCGCGGCGGGCCGGGTGGGACTCGGTGGACGTGCGGGCCGTGGACACCGTACGGCTGCTGGCCGCGGACGCGGTGCAGAAGGTGGGCAACGGCCACCCCGGCACGGCGATGAGCCTGGCGCCCCTGGCGTATCTGCTGTTCCAGAACGTGATGCGGCACGACCCGGCCGACGACCAGTGGCTGGGGCGGGACCGGTTCGTGCTGTCCTGCGGGCATTCCAGCCTGACGCTGTACATCCAGCTGTACCTGTCCGGCTACGGTCTCGAACTGTCCGATCTTGAGGCCTACCGCACGTGGGGCTCGGCGACACCCGGCCATCCCGAGTACCGGCACACCCGGGGCGTGGAGATCACCACCGGCCCGCTGGGCCAGGGGCTCGGCAGCGCCGTGGGCATGGCCATGGCAGCCCGGCGCGAGCGGGGCCTGCTCGACCCCGACGCCGCCGTCGGCACGAGCCCCTTCGACCACCACGTGTACGTGATCGCCTCGGACGGCGACATGATGGAGGGCGTCACCTCCGAGGCCGCCTCCATCGCCGGCCACCAGGAGCTCGGCAATCTGGTGGTGTTCTACGACGACAACCAGATCTCCATCGAGGACGACACCAACGTCTCCTTCAGCGAGGACGTGCCCGCGCGCTACGCCGCGTACGGCTGGCACGTGCAGAGCGTGGACTGGACGAGTGGCGGCGAGTACGTCGAGGACGTCGACGCTCTGCTCGCAGCGGTCGAGGCCGCCAGGAACGAGACGGGGCGGCCGTCCCTCATCAAGTTGCGGACGGTGATCGGCTGGCCCGCGCCGACCAAGAAGAACACCGGAAAGGCGCACGGCTCGGCGCTCGGCGACGAGGAGGTCGCGGCCACCAAGGAACTCCTGGGGTTCGACGCGAAGCGTTCCTTCGTCGTCGAGGACGAGGTTCTCGCGCGGGCCCGCGCGGTGGGCGAGCGGGCCGCCGATGTCCGGGCCCGGTGGCACAAGGAGTACGAGGCGTGGCGTGCGGCGCACCCTGAGCGCGCCCAACTCCTCGACCGGCTGCGGGAGCAGGAGCTCCCCGACGGCTGGAGCGACGTACTGCCCGAGTTCCCCGCCGACGACAAGGGCATGGCCACCCGCAAGGCCTCCGGCCAGGTTCTGGGGGCGCTGGCGCCGGTGCTGCCGGAGCTGTGGGGTGGTTCGGCGGACCTCGCCGAGAGCAACAACACCACGATGGAGGGCGCGGATTCGTTCCTGCCCCCCGACCGGCAGACCGCCATGTGGAAGGGCGGCCCCTACGGCCGGACCCTCCACTTCGGCATCCGCGAGCACGCCATGGCCGCGATCCTCAACGGCATCGCCCTGCAGAGCCTGACCCGCCCCTACGGCGGGACGTTCCTGACGTTCTCCGACTACATGCGCCCGGCGGTCAGGCTGGCCGCGCTGATGGAACTACCCGTGGTGTACGTGTGGACGCACGACTCCATCGGGCTCGGCGAGGACGGCCCCACCCACCAGCCCGTCGAGCACCTGGCGGCGCTGCGCGCGATCCCCGGTCTGGACGTCGTGCGACCCGGCGACGCGAACGAGACGGCCGTGTGCTGGCGCACCATCCTGGAGCACACCGACCGGCCCGCCGGACTGGCGCTGACCCGGCAGAACCTGCCCGTCCTGGACCGGGGCCCCGGTTCCGGCCACGCCCCGGCGTCCGGGGCCGCGCGCGGTGGTTACGTGCTCAGCGAGCGGGGCTCCGGTTCCGTACCGGACGTCGTCCTGGTGGCCACGGGCTCCGAGGTCCACATCGCCCTGGAAGCCTGTGAGTTGCTCGCTTCGCAGGACCTGACGGTGCGCGTGGTCTCCATGCCGTGCCGCGAGTGGTTCGCCGACCAGCCGGCCGACTACCAGGACGAGGTGCTGCCGCCCGCGGTGCGGGCCCGGGTCAGCGTCGAGGCGGCCGTCGGGCAGGGCTGGCGCGAGATCGTCGGCGACGCGGGCCGGATCGTGAGCCTGGAGCACTACGGCGCCTCCGCCGACTACCAGCGCCTCTACACCGAGTTCGGCATCACCGCCGACGCGGTCGCCCAGGCAGCGCGCGACAGCATCCGCGACGCCGGTGCCACACCCCGCCCCGGCGGCCACGGCCACCGCGCCGCGCCCAGCAACGGCGGCACGGCCGACCGCAGCTGACCCGACGCCACACGGGCGGCGTCCTCGCCGTGGGAGCCGTCTTTCACCTCTCGCGGTGAAGGGCGGCCCGGCGCTGATCAGCGGCCCGCGCCAGCTGCCGATTCACGGCGGTACCGGTCCTTACCGGCACCACCACGCACCTCCCGCCTGCCGGGCCCAACCGCCTTGCATCGCAGTGGAGTTGGCGACCGACCGGGAACTGTAGGGGCTATGGGAAACCGGGCCGCACGGGCGCAGCGTTGAGCCCACCTGACACTGCTTCTGCCTCGTCCCGGTCGCCGCCGACGGCTGCGTCGGGCCGCGTGAGGATGCGCCGGAGCCAGCGGGAACGGGCATCGCGAGCGTCCTGGCTGAGGGTCGCCTGCGGTGCGAAGGTGTCGAAGCCGTGGCAGGCTCCCGGCCATACGTGCAGTTCGGCTTGGCCGCCGGCCTGCCAGATCGCGTTGGCGTAGGCCACGCCCTCGTCCCTGAAAGTCTCGGCCGAGCCGACCTCGATGTACGCCGGGGGCAGCCTGGACAGATCCGTGGCGCGGGCGGGAGCCGCGTAGGGCGGCAGGTCCGCGGCGCCGTACCGGTCCCCCAACAACGCCTGCCACGCCGTGGTGTTGGAGATTCGGTCCCAGGTGTCCACGCCTGCCATCTGCCGGGCGGAGAAGGTGTCGCTTCGGTCGTCGAGCATCGGGGACAGGAGCAGTTGCCCGATGGCCCTTGGCCCCCCACGGTCACGGACGAGCAGGGCGAGGGCGGCGGCGAGCCCGCCGCCGGCGCTCTTTCCGCCGATGACAACGCGGTCCGCGTCCACGCCCAGCTCGGCCGCGTGCGCCGCCGCCCACACGAATCCGGCGTAACAGTCCTCCACCGGCCCCGGATACCGCGCATGCGGTGCCAACCGGTACTCGACCGACATGACGGCCAGCTCCAGGACGAGCGCCCATTCGCGCAGCAGTCGCGGGAGTACGGACCACGCGTTGCCCATGATCATTCCGCCCCCGTGCAGGTAGTACAGCAGCGGCAGCGGCCCGCCGGCCCCGGCCGGGCGCGCGCTCACGAGCGTGACGTCCGGCCCGGACCCCGTTCCCGGCACACGCAGTTCCTCCACCTCGAAGCGCCCGTCGGCCTGGAGGTCCGAGGCCGTCGGCCTGGGCCGGGCAGCGGCATCCCGCTCCTGGCGCGCCGCAAGGTTCTCGGGGGTGAACGGCTTCCTCACCCTGTCCCCCAACGACCCCAGCGCCAGGCTCAGTTCGGGGTCGAACGGGGGTGGCGCACCACCACCGGAACAGCTGGTCGGCACGGACCGACATGTGGTGTGAGCACATGAAGGGTGCCGTCGCGCGAAGTCCATGCCCCGCAGTCAACCACCCGCCACAGGGGTACTCGCGCCCGGCTCCAAACCGGACGCCGGTACCGCCGTGCCGCCCTCACCGCTGTGTTGCCGTACCACCATGCCGCCCGCACCGCGGTTCCGCCATGCCGCAGTCAGCCGTCCGACACCCTCGCTCCCAGCACCCGCCTGTCCGGCTTGCCCGCCGCGGTCAGCGGGATCTCCGGCACCAGGTGCAGGGCATCGGGAGCGTAGAGCCTGCCCATGCGGGCGGTGACGAAGGTGCGGATCTCCTCCAGAGTGGGCCGCTCACCGACGGCGGGCACCACCGCGGCGTGGACGTGCTCCACGGACTCGTCGTCCCGGCTGGCGAAGACCGCGCACTGGGCGACGGCGGGGTGGCCGAGCAGCAGTTCCTCCAACTCCGCGGGATAGACGTGGCCCCCGACGACCACGATCATCTCCTTGATCCGCCCCACGATGTAGAGGTAGCCCTCCGCGTCCAGGTAGCCCACGTCACCGGTGTGCACCCAGCCGTCCCGCAGCACCTCGGCGGTCAGCCCCGGCTGCTTCCAGTAGCCGCGCATCACATAGGGCGAGCGCACCCGTACTTCGCCGCGCTCGCCGGGCGGCAGGGTGATGCCGTCGGCGTCCCGGATGGCGACCTCCACATCGGGCAGGGCACGGCCGACCGTCAGGTGCCCGCCGGTTCCGGTCAACTCCTGCTCCATGGGGCCCGCTTCGGCGATGTGCTGAGTCTCGGCCTGCCCGTACAGGCCGTAAAGCACGGGCCCCAGGACCTTGGCCGCCTGCCGCAGCCTGGCCGGTGAGGCGGCGGTGCCGCCGTAGGTGATCCGGCGCAGGCTGGACAGGTCGGCGCCCGTCAGGCCCGGGTGGT
The DNA here is from genome assembly GCF_036231355.1 of Streptomyces sp. NBC_01431. Taxonomy (NCBI): domain Bacteria; kingdom Bacillati; phylum Actinomycetota; class Actinomycetes; order Kitasatosporales; family Streptomycetaceae; genus Streptomyces; species Streptomyces sp. NBC_01431. Next base: position 7,355,680 of record NZ_CP109496.1, on the reverse strand, counting down.
CCAGCACCTGGTAGAGCAGCGGCGGCAGCAGCCAGGTGTGGGTGATGCGCTCGCGCTCGATGGCGGCCAGCACCTCCCCGGCATCGAAACCGTGCTGAAGCACCACCCGGCCGCCCTCGTAGAGCGTCTTGTCGGCGAAGATCCCGGCGAGGTGGGCGAGAGCGGTGCAGGCCAGGTAGCTGGGCGGGTCGCCCGCGCCGGCGAGCGACCGGTCCAGGGCCAGGCGGTGGGATGCGTGGCTCATTCGGATGCCCTTGGGAATGCCGGTGGTTCCCCCGGTGTGCCGGATGCACCAGTCGTCGTCCGGCCCCACCAGGCCGCCCATCGGCCGCGCCGGGCGCCGCGCGGCCATGGCCAGTACGTCCGGTGCGAAGCCGCTCGGCCCCAGGGAGAGCGTCGGGGGAACGCCGTCCAGGTGCAGCAACTCCCTTGCGGTGGCGTGTCGTTGGCTGTCGACCAGCATCAGGTCACTGTCCACGCTCGCCATGATGTGGGCCATGGTGGGCGCGCTCGTACCCTCGTAGAGCCCGACCACCCGGGCACCGGCGAGATTGGCGGCGTAGCGGGCGATGAGGGCTTCGGCGGTGTTGCCGGTGAGCAGAGCGACCGTGCTGCCGGGGCTCACCTCACGCTCTCCCAGCTCCGCGGCGAGCCGGTGGACCTGGTCCCGGAATTCCCCCGCGCTGATCACCAGCCCCTCCGCAGTGGTGACGGCCGCCCGCGCCGGCTCGGCGGACAGCACATCGAGAACGGCCTCCACATAGCTGCTGAAACCACTGTCCGGAGCGGCGTGTTGCTGACTCATCGCTGGTCTCCCCTGTCGGAACCTCGGTTACGCCCTTGACGCTAACGGCGGTCGTCCGTGCCTTCCACGACCCATTTCGCCATGTGCTCATAACCCACGAGGCATGAGTCACCTACGGCTCAAGGGCACATCAGGGTGGCCCAGCCACCCGGGGCGCCCGGCGATCGAGCGTCACTCGCGCCGCCCTCGGGCGCCCGGCTCCAGCAATTCCTCGGCCTCCCGCAGCCGCAAGCGCTGACGGACGCGGCTGAGGACACGAAAGCGCTGCCGCTGTTCCCGCGACTGCCGGTCGAGCTCCTCGACCAGGCGCTGGGAGCGCTTCTCCACGTCGAGTTCGTCGAGGATCCGGTCGATCTCCGCGAGCAGTGCCCCGTGCAGCTGCCACTGCCGGGGATGCCGCTGCACCTGCGCGAGCAACAGGTCGGCCACCCGGTCACGGCTGACGCGCCCGGCCGTCAGCTCAGCCGCCAGCCGCTCCTCCGCCTCCTCGGCATTGGCGCTGACCTGCGTGGTGATCAACACCGCGAAGCTCTCGACAGCTCGGGCGAGGTGCTCGAAGACGTCCCGCAGGGCGAGTCCCACATCCGGCTCGAAGAGCCACTCCTCGGTACGTTCCTTGGCGAGGTCGGTGAGCGAGCGGCACACCACTCGCAGCACCACCGCCGAAATCTCCAGGGTGTCGAGGCCGGTGCGCAGCACCACCCGCGACAGCAGCCCTTCCTTGACGCGCGGGTTGAGCCGGAGGCTGTCCTCGGCCTGGCGCAGGGAGACGTCCACCTGGACGATGTCGTGGTCGAGCCGCCGGGCCTCATGGAGGCGGGCGGCGGCCCGCGCCACCGGCGTGTGGCCGCCGACCTCCTCCCCCAGGTCCAGCAGCAGACGCCGCATCCGCGCGGCGAGCTCCTCGATGGCCCCGCCCGCGGATTCCACCCATACCGGCGGCGCGAGCAGCACGTTGAACAGCATGCCGACGCCCGCGCCGATGAGTGTCTCAAGCACGCGGTCCCAGGCGGTCGCCGAAACCCGGGTCACACCGAGGACCAGCATCGCGCTGATCGCCACCTCGGGGACGAATTCACCGACCTTGACGAAGCGTCCGACCACCAGCGCCGCCAGGATGATCAGTCCCAGGCTCCACCACGTCAGTCCCACCAGAGCGCTGAAGCCGACGGCGAGGAGTACGCCCGCGATCACGGAGTTCACCCTGCGCACCGCGGTGACCAGGGTGGTGTAGAGGGTGACCTGCACCACGAGGAGGGCCGTCAACGGGGCGGTGAGGGGCGCGGGTTCGCTGCTCAGATGGAGGGCCACCACATAGGAGATGACCGCCGCCGCCGTGGAACGCAGGGTCTGCACCACCGCGGGTTCCCGGCGGCGGCGCGCGAAATCGAGGAAAGGGTCAGTGAACTCCCGCACCTCCCACACCTTCCCTCTCGACGGCATCCACACCAGGGATGTGCCCCCAGCCCGCCACGTCCACCAGTAAATCCGGCGCGACTCACCCGACCGGCCGCTGGACGACGGGTACACCCCGTACGGCTGCCGCTTGGCCGGCAGCCGGGTCACGTACACCTTGGGCCCTCACGGGCTGCCGCATCGCGGCACCCGGTCTTGCCTCCCGGCCCGAGGCGTCCGCGGCGGGTGCATCGGCGGCTGGAGTGCGGCGACGCAGCAAGTGGACGCGCCCCAACTGGCGCTGATTCAGCCTCTGTTCACCCAACTGACGGCCAGTCAAGGGGCGGCGGTCAGCCGCTCGACTCCCGATGCGTCGACCCGGTTGTCCCAGGAATTGCCTCGGGTTTACCCGCAATCCTCTTCCAAGCACATGTGACATGTGCAATTTTACAAGGCACGAGTTGTGCTCATGCCATGGGCGCAGCTCGACCGCGGGCCACCGGGTCCTGCCTTTCGCGTACCCAGTGACGGGCAGACCGGACGGCCGACGGCCCGCGGTACCCCCACCTGCCGCGCCCCGGAGCGCGGCCTTCACACCGCTGGGAGGCGGCACGTGAACACCCAACCGGAACGACGAAGTCTCACCGGATTCCTGATACTTGCCCTCACACTGTGCCTTGGCATCGCCCTGCTCGCCCAGCCGGGCAGAGCCGCGGCCGCGGACGCCCGGCAAGGAGCGGCCCGGCAACCCGCGGCCGTACCCGCGCCCCAGGCACGGGCCGTGCCGCCACCGGTCGGCTCGACCGCTGACCTGGCAGACCGCGCCACTGTGCAGCACCGCCCGCTCGCCGCCGCCCAACTGCCCCCGAACAGACCGGTTCCGTCGCAGGCGCCGGTGAAGGGGAGAGCGGCGGCCGGTGCTGCTGCCGCGTCTTGTACCCCGGCCGACTTCGGCAGCCGGAGCGGGTCCGAGTTGGTCGCCTTCATCAAGGCCTCGACGATGGACTGCGTCAACACGCTCTTCAACCTCACGGGCACCGATGCCTACAACGCGTTCCGCGAAGCGCAGATGGTCACGGTCGCCAACGCGTTCCAGAGCGCGGCGCAGACCTACCCCGGCGACAACTCCACCGAGGTGTGGCAGCTCGTGCTGTTCCTGCGCGCCGGGTACTACGTGCAGTCCAACAACGCCTCCGCGGTCGGTCCCTACGGCGCGACGCTGGCCACGGCCATCGAAGGCGCGCTGGACACCTATGTGGCGTCCTCACACTTCCTGGACGTCAGCTCGGCGAACGGCGATGTCCTGGGTGAGGTCCTCGTCCTGACGGACAGCGCCAACGAGCAGGGCCGCTACCTGAACACGTACAAGAGTGTGCTCAACGCCTACAACAGCTCCTTCGACGCCTTCTGGAGCATGGACACGGCCGTCAACGACGTGTTCACCCCGCTCTTCCGCGGGCACTGGAACCCCGCGTTCATCACCAACGTGACCGCCGACCCGAGCATCATCGACACGCTGAGCACGTTCGTGCTGAACCACCGGGACAAGCTGAACGACAACTGGTTCTACCTGGCTTCCAACGCCGGCACCGAAATGACCCGCTTCCTCGACACGTCGGCGCTCCAGGCCAAGGTCAGGCCGCTGGCGAAGGGCCTGCTGAACGCCTCGTCGATCACCGGCCCGAGCGCACCGCTGTGGGTCGGGGTCGCCGGCATGACCGACACCTACGACAAGGCCCAGTGCTCGTACTACGGCACGTGTGACTTCGTGGCCCAGCTCACCGCCGCGGCACTGCCGATCACCTACCCGTGCGACGCCGGGCACACCTTCCGCGCCCAGTCCCTGACCAACGACGCCCTGGCCGCCGCGTGCACCAGCATCAAGGGCCAGGACGCCTACTTCCACGGCATCGTCAAGGACAACGGCCCGGTCGCGGGCGACAACAACACGAACATCCAGATCGTCACGTTCGCCAGCCCCAAGGACTACCAGACCTACTCCGGCTGGATCTTCGGCAACAGCACCAACAACGGCGGCGAATACCTGGAGGGCAACCCCTCCGACCCGGCCAACCAGGCCCGCTTCCTCTCGTACGTGAAGAGCGTGGGCGACGGTTTCCCCGGCGACATCTGGAACCTCAACCACGAGTACACGCACTACCTCGACGGCCGCTACGACATGGCCGGTGACTTCAACGCCGGTCAGGCCGTCCCGGACATCTGGTGGATCGAAGGCTTCGCCGAGTACGTCTCCTACAGCTACCGCGGCATCGCCGACACCGAGGCGATCGCCGACGCCGCACAGCACACCTACGCGCTGAGCACGCTGTGGCAGAGCTCGTACGCCAACTCCAACCTGACCCGCACCTACCCGTGGGGGTACCTGGCCGTCCGCTACATGATCGAGAAGCACCCCGCCGACGTCCAGAACATGTTGGCCAAGTTCCGCGCCGGTGACTACGCCGGCGGGTACGCCGTCTACAGCACCGGCATCGGGACGCGCTACGACGCCGACTTCACCACGTGGCTCGACGCCTGCGCCGCCGGTGCCTGCGCCGGCCCGCACACTGGACCGGCCGCGGCGTTCGACGCGGCGGTCTCCGGCCTGACGGTCAACCTGACCGACAAGTCCACCGACGCCGCGGGCACCATCACCGCTCGTTCGTGGAACTTCGGCGACGGCAGCACTTCCACCGCGACCAACCCCTCCAAGCAGTACTCGGCCGCCGGTACGTACACGATCACGCTGACCGTCACCGACGCCAAGGGCCTCAGCTCCACGACCACCAAGTCCGTCACGGTGACCGGCGGCCTGCCGACCTGCACCAGTGCGGACAACCGCGTCATGGGCCAGAACTGCTCCCGTTCGGGCAGGTCGGCCACGGCGGGCAACCTGGACTACCTGTTCCTCTACCTGCCGGCTGGAAAGGTGACCCTGAACATCACGACGCAGGGCGGCACCGGAAACGCCGACCTCTACTACAACCCCACCACGTGGGCGACGAGCACGTGCTACACGGCGCGCTCCGTCCACAGTGGCAACACCGAGAGCATCACGGTCACCAACAGCACTGCCGGATACCGGTACATCAGCCTGTACGCGAAGACGGCGTTCAGCGGTGTGACGGTCACCACGAAGTACTGACGCACGAGGTACTGACGCCTGCCGCGAGAAAGGCCTGATGACGGCGCCCCTGGGCAACGGTTCACCCGCTGCCCGGGGGCGCCGCCGTGTCACGGCCCCAGCGGCCTGTCCTGGCGTACGCATTCGATGAGGTAATCGCCCGTGTCCGGGTCGATGACGACGCCATGGGCTTCGCTGTGGAAACCGGGGAAGGCGCGGTCGAACGCCTCCAGCGCGGCGAGGTAGCGCAGGACCGGTCCATCGCAGGCGCCGAGAGCTTCTCCCGGCATCAGGACGGGGATGCCGGGCGGAGTGACGGTGACCATGGCGGCAGCGACCCGTCCCGCGGCCTCCGCCAGGCGGAGGCGTTCTGTGCCGCCCCGGATCAACTGCTGGTAGCAGCGCTGGGGTGGGGCGACAGGTTCGGGCAGGTCCCGGAAGGCGGTGTCGAGGGCGTCGATCAGGTCCGCGCGCGTGAGGTGTTCGTGCATCTCCTGGCACAGACCGCGCAGGGTGCTGTGGCCGTAGCGGGCGGGGTGGCGCTCGACCAGTTCGGGAAGCACGCGGCCGAGCGGGGTGTCGGCATCGTGGAGGGCCTTGAAGTCCATCAGGGCATCCATCAGGGTGCCCCACTTGCCCTTGGTGATGCCCATGGAGAAGAGGACGAGCGTGGTGTACGTGTCGGTCTTCTCCACGACGATGCCACGTCCCGCGAGATAGGCGGTCAGGATGCGGGCGGGGATGCCCCACGCTTCGCTGCGGCCCGCGGCCGTGACGCCGGGGCACGTCAGCGTCACCTTGATGGGGTCGAGCATGCACTGACCCTGGCTGAGGCCGGGAAATCCGTGCCACTCGGCGTCGGGCTCCAGCTCCCAGCACCGCGGGTCGGCGGCCAACAGCGCGGGCGAGGCGTCGGCGAACGGCGTACTGGCCCCGGTGTCGGGGTCGGTGACGGTCTCGGGCTGCCAGACACCGAAGAACCACGTCGGCCGGTCGCCTGCCGCCGCGATCCGGCGCCCGGTACGCACGACGGCCTGCCGGAACCGGACCGCTTCGGTGACCGCCTCGTTGACCAGCCATTCTCCTTGCGGTCCGTCCATCATCGCCCCGGCGACATCCAGCGAGGCGATCGCCGGATACAGCGCCGAAGTGGTGCCGTGCATCATGAACGCCTCGTTGAACCGGGCGTGTTCGACGGGCGCCCGGGGCGAGGACTTCACGTGCACCATGGCGCTCTGGGACAGCGCGGCGAGGAGCTTGTGCGTGGACTGGGTGGCGAAGACGGTGGGCCGCTGCTCGCCTTCGAAGGTGTCCGGGCCCACCGCCATGCCGTAACGGCCGGCGTAGAGGGGGTGGAAGCGTGCGTAGGCGAACCACGCCTCGTCGAAGTGCAGGCGGGGAGTGCTGGGCGCCAGGGCCCGCGCGGTCTGCACCGTGTCGTAACACAGGCCGTCATAGGTGGAGTTGGTGACCACCGCGTACTGGGCCCGGGTGGAGATGGCGCCCGGCGCCAGGGGGTGGGCTCCGATGCGGGCGGCGACCGCCGCGGGGGCGAGTTCGCTCGCGGGGAGCGGACCCGCGAGCCCGTATCCGTTGCGGGTCGGAACGAGGTAGACCGGGCGGGCCCCGGAGATCACCAGACCGTGCAGGACGGATTTGTGACAGTTCCGGTCCACCAGGGCGATCTCGTCGGTGGTGACGCAGTAGTGGCCGACCATGCGGTCCGCGGTGGAATCACCGTGCAGGACGAAGTACGTCCGGTCGGCGCCGAAGATGCGGGCGGCGTTGCGTTCCGCGTCGCCGATGGGCCCGCTGTGTTCGAAGAGGGACCCCAACTCCCCTACGGAGATGGACAGATCGGTGCGGAAGAGCCGTTCGCCGTAGTAGTCGAAGAACGCCCGGCCGACCGGTGACTTCAGGAAGGCCACGCCGCCCGCGTGTGCGGGGGTGTGCCAGGAGTATTCGTGGGCGTCGTCAAAACGCCGGAGCGCTTTGAAGAACGGCGGCAGGACGGCGTCCCCGTAGGCGCGTGCCGCGCTGGAGATGCGGCCCGCGATGAAGGAAGGGGTGTCTTCGAGCGGCCAGATGTAGCCGACGGCGGTCTCGGCCACCCACAGGGGCAGCCGGTCCAGGCCTTGATCGGACTCCTCGGCCATCACCACGAAGACGGGCAGGTCCTTGAAGCGCCGGGAGATCTGCCGCAGGACCGCCCCACCGCCGCCCTCGGCGGCCCCACCGCTCTCGGACGGCAGGTCCCAGGCCACGACGGCAGCCGTCATTCCAGCTTCGGTGCGCAGCGCCGCGCAGGCTCCCTCGGCGGTCCTGGCCCACCGCACCTCCATGCCGCGGTTCTCCAACTCCTTTCCGATGCGGCGCAGTTGTTCCCCGCCGATCCCACCGGCCAGCGGGTCTTCACGCAAGGCCAGCAGGACGCTTCCGGATCCACTCGTCATGTCTCTCCCCCAACGGCATCGCACCGGGCCGCCCGCCCAACTGGACCCCGAGTCTGCCGCGCGGTGAGCGGGCTCCGTCCCGAAAGCGGCAGCCGTCACCCGGACGAGTAGACCGCTGCGATCCGCCGTCGACCACGCCGCCGGGCACCGAAACGGCGGCGGCGAGGGCGCACCGTCAAGTTCAGCCGCGCCGACCGCTGTTCGCGCGCCGCGCGCCCGTCGCCGGGTGGCGGTAGGGCGCGGCCGGTGTGCGGGAGCGGTAGACGACGTACGGTCGCGCGAGGTAGCCGATCGGTGCCGTGAAGGCGTGGACCAGCCGGCTGAACGGCCACAGGGCGAACAGTGCCATGGCGAGCAGGGCGTGCACCTGGTAGACGAGCGGCGCGTGGGCCATCGCGCTCACGTCGGGGTCGAGCGCGATCAGGCTGCGGAACCACAGGGAGACGCCGAGACGGTAGTCGTAGGAGTCCGCCGCCGCGCCCGAGGCCGTGGCGATCAGACCGGCGAGCAGCACCGCGGTGAGCAGGGGGTAGACGACGCGGTCGCTGCGGCTGGTCGCGGCCCGCAGCGCGGGCGCCCGCAGCCGGCGGTGGAGGAGTACGGCGAATCCCGCCGCGGTGGCGAGCCCGGCGGCGCCCCCGGCAAACAGCGCGTTCGCGTGGTACATCTCCTCGCTGACGTGCAGCCGGTCGGTCAGGGCTTCGGGGACCAGGAGTCCGGCGATGTGACCGCCGATGACGAACAGCAGGCCGTAGTGGAAGAGCGGGCTGCCTACGTGCAGCAGTCTGCTTTCGTGCAGCTGGCTGGAGCGGGTGGTGAAGCCGAACCGGTCGTAGTGGTAGCGCCAGGCCGTTCCCGCGGCGAGCAGGACCAGGACGAGGTAGGGCAGCACGCCCCAGAGGGCGATGTTCAGATGGGTCACCTGCGGGCTCCTTGGGCGCTGGGTTCCGGCTGTACGGGGAAGGGCTCCAGGCCCACCGTCTCGGTCGGGGGTCCGGTTCGGGCGAGCCTGAGCGCTTCCTCGCGGCTGGCGGGCGCCGCCCCCGGAAGGCACTGGCAGACGGCGCCCAGCAGGTCGGCGTAGGGACTGCGGTGGGCGAGCAGCGCGTAGCGCAGCACTTCGAGGGCGGGCCGGTACTCGGTGAGCAGCGGCACGCCCGCCCCGGGGCTGCGCGCGGCGAACTCCAGCATCAGGGGCAGGAAGTCGGGCAGTTCCTCCTCGGGCGGCAGCCAGCCGTGTTCGCGGTAGAGGGACTTGAGGCGCGCGAGGGAGGCGCCGCGGCGTCGGGTGTCGCCGTCGGTGTAGTACGTCAGATACAGACAGCGGCGCCGGCTGCGGTCGAAGGTGGCGACGTACCGGGCGGCGAGGTCCAGCGGGTCCAGGGTCTCGACCCGGTCGCAGAAGGAGAGCAGCAACTGGACCTCCGCGCCGGGTAGTTGACGCACGGCGGAGCGCACCTCGCGCAGGCGCCGCGACCAGTCGTGGGCGGGGTAGTCGAGCAGCAGCGCGGTGGCCTGGAAGACGGCGGAGCGGGTCATCGGCTCTGCTCCGTGGTCTGCGGGAAGAGCCCGGCCGGGCGTCCGGTGCCGTTCCAGTTCAGCAGGTTCAGCCGTCCGCGCAGGGTGGAGGCGGATCCCGTCGGCTGTTCGGGGGGCGGAGCATGGAAGGTGTCGGCGTCGAAGTCCCGGCCGGGCATCATGCCGGGGCCTCCGTCGCCGTCGAGGCTGCATCCGCTGGTGGCACCGTCGTGCGGGGTGGAACCGGTGTAGCTGGTGGGGACCACGTACCGCTCGTCGTACTTGGCCAGTGCCAGCAGGCGGTACATGTCGAGAACGTCCTGCTCGGTCAGGCCGACCGCGGTCGCGATCTCCGGGTCCTGTTCCTCACCGAGGTTGACGCGCCGCATGTGCGCGCGCATGGCCGCGAGTCGGCACAGCGCGGCCTCCACCGGGACCGGGTCGCCCGCCGTGAACAGTTCGGCGAGGTAGGCCAGGGGGATGCGCAGCGAGTCGATGGCGCCGAACAGGCTGGCCGGGTCCTCCCCGTCGTGACCCGTGGCGGTCAGCGCCTCCACCACAGGCGAGAGCGGCGGGACGTACCAGACCATGGGCATCGTCCGGTACTCGGGATGCAGCGGCAGCGCCACCCGGAACCGGGTGATCAGCGCCCGGACCGGGGAGCGGCGGGCGGCCTCGATCCAGTCGTGCGGAATGCCCGAACTCTCGGCGTCGCGGGCCACTTCGGGATCGTCCGGGTCGAGGAAGCAGCCGAGCTGGGCCTCGTACAGGTCCTGTTCGCTCTCCACGGACGCGGCCTCGCCGACCTTGTCCGGGTCGTACAGCATGACGCCGAGGTAGCGCAGTCGTCCCACACAGGTCTCCGAGCAGACGGTCGGCTCACCGGCTTCGATGCGCGGATAGCAGAACGTGCACTTCTCGGCCTTGCCGGTGGTGTGGTTGAAGTAGACCTTCTTGTACGGGCAGCCGGACACGCACATCCGCCAGCCGCGGCAACGGTCCTGGTCGACCAGGACGATGCCGTCCTCGATCCTCTTGTACATCGCGCCCGAAGGGCAGGCCGCGACGCAGGAAGGGTTGAGGCAGTGTTCGCAGATGCGCGGCAGGTAGAACATGAACGCCTGCTCGTACTCCAGGCGCACCTTCTCGCTCATGCTGCGCAGGACCGGGTCGGCGGACAGTTGCCCGGGTCCGCCGCCGAGGTCGTCGTCCCAGTTGGGTCCCCAGGTGACGTCGGTGGGGCGGCCGTCGATGAGGGAGCGCGGTGGTGCGCTGGGGAGGTCGTCGCCGAGCGGGGCGGTGGTCAGGTTCTCGTAGTCGTAGGTCCAGGGCTGGTAGTAGTCGTCCAGGGTGGGCAGTTCGGGGTTGGCGAACAGCCGGGCGAGGCGCCGGGCCCGGCCGCCGGTGCGCGGCACGAGGCGGCCGTGCTTGAGCTGCCAGCCGCCCTTCCACTTGTCCTGGTCCTCGTATCCGCGGGGGTAGCCCTGGCCCGGACGGGTCTCGACGTTGTTGAACCAGACGTACTCGGTGCCGGTGCGGTTGGTCCAGGTCTGTTTGCAGGTGACCGAGCAGGTGTGGCAGCCGATGCACTTGTCGAGGTTCATGACCATGGCCACCTGTGCCATGACCCGTCGGGGGCGGGGCTTGGAGATGTTCCTGGGTGCCATGTCAGTACTCCACGTTCTGTGCGCGGCGCCGGATCGTCGTGACCGCGTCCCGCTGGTTTCCGGTCGGACCGTAGTAGTTGGGTGCGAACGACAACTGGCCGTATCCGCCGATGAGATGGGTCGGCTTGATGAGCAGTTTGGTCAGGGAGTTGTGGACGCCGCCGCGTCGCCCGGTCGTCTCGGACTTGGGCACGTTCACCAGGCGCTCCTGTACGTGGTACATGAACACGGTGCCTGTCGGCATGCGGTGTGAGACCACGGCGCGGGCCACCACGACGCCGTTGGCGTTGACGGCTTCCACCCAGTCGTTGTCGGCCGCCCCGATCGCCTCGGCGTCCGCCGGGCTCATCCAGATGACCGGGCCGCCGCGGGCGAGGGTCTGCATCAGCAGGTTCTCCTGGTACTCGGAGTGGATGGACCACTTCGAGTGCGGGGTGAGGTAGCGGACCGTCACCGCACGGCCCTCCTCCAGTCCGGCTGCCGGGCCGTTCTCGCCCAGCTCGGCCATGTTCAACGGCGGGCGGTAGACGGGGAGTTGCTCGCCGAGTTCGGACATCCAGTCGTGGTCGAGGTAGAAGTGCTGGCGTCCGGTGAGGGTGTGCCAGGGCTTGTCGTGCTCGGTGTTGATGGTGAAGGGCGAGTACCTGCGGTCGGAGGCTTCCTTGCCGGACCACTCGAAGCTGGCGCCGACCTGCACGGGGCGTTCCTGGGTGTCGGAGAACACCACTCGGCGTTCGGCCACCGAGGCGGCGAGTTCCGCGAGCCCGGCGTCGGGCCCGACGCGGTCGGCGAGCCGGTCGAACCCCTCCGCCGCGAGGCGCCCGTTGGTGGTTCCGGACAGTGCCAGGATCGCCTCGCACAGTTTGACGTCCGTATCGAGCAGTGGCCGCCCGTCGGCCGCGCCCCCGGCCGCCCGCCCGCACCGGGCGGCCAGCCAGGCCGCCTCGGGTCCGGGCGTCACGGTGACTCCCTTGACCGTCATGCCGTGCTCCTCGGCCAGCGGCCCGAAGGCGGCCAGCTTGTCCGCGATCGCGGTGTAGTCACGCTCGACGAGCGTGACCGCCGGTGCGTTGCGTCCCGGTTCCGGCGGGGCGTGTCCGTCGCGCCAGTCGGCCGCGTGGCCGCCGGGCTGTGCGGTCTCGCCCGGGGTGTCGTGCTGGAGGGCGGTGGCCACCAGGTCGTACGCCACGTCCAGACGGCCCTTGGCCAGTTCGCTCACCTTGCGGGCCAGGCAGTGGAAGATCTCGAAGTCGGTGCGGGCCTGCCAGGGCGGACTGATCGCGGGGCTGAAGGCGTGCACGTAGGGGTGCATGTCCGTGCTGGAGAGGTCGTGCTTCTCGTACCAGGTGGCGGCGGGCAGGACGAGGTCCGAGAACAGTGTGGTGGAGGTCATCCGGAAGTCGAGGCTCAGCAGCAGGTCGAGCTTGCCGCGCGGAGCCTCGTCGTGCCACGTGAGCGTGTTCGGCCGCCGTCCGGGCGGCGCCTGCTGGGCGCTCGCGCCGTCCCGCGCGCCCAGCAGATGGCGCAGGAAGTACTCGTTGCCCTTGGCGGAGGATCCAATGAGGTTGGCCCGCCACACGGTGAGGACGCGCGGCCAGTTGCGGGGCGCGTCCGGGTCCTGACAGGCGAAGTCCATTTGTCCTGCGGCGAGTTGACTGGCCGTCCAGTCCTCCGGCTCCTGACCGCTCTCGTGCACCTGGCGCCCCAGGTCCAGCGGGTTGGCGGAGAACGTCGGGTACGAGGGCATCCAGCCGAGCCGCGCCGACTGCGCCACCAGGTCGGCGGTGTGCTGCCCGGTGAAGGTGCCCCGGGCCGTGGGCGAGGCCAGGGCGTCGGCGGCGTACGACTCGTAACGCCACTGGTCGGTGTGCAGGTACCAGTACGGCGTACCGGCCATCTGGCGCGAGGGGCGGACCCAGTCCGCCGCCGAGGACAGCTGCTGCCAGCCGGCGTACGGCCGCACCTTCTCCTGGCCGACGTAGTGCGCCCAGCCGCCGCCGTTGACGCCCTGGCAGCCGGTGAGGATGAGCAGCGACAGGAACGACCGGTAGATGGTGTCGGAGTGGAACCAGTGGTTGGTGCCCGCCCCCATCACGATCATGGAGCGGCCGCGGCTCTGCTCGGCGGTCCGGGCGAACTCCCGTGCCGTGCGGATCGCGGCGGCCGCGGGCACCGACGTGATCGCCTCCTGCCAGGCCGGGGTACAGGGCTGCGTGGCGTCGTCGTAGCCGCTGGGCCACTGACCGGCCAGGCCGGGGCGGGCCACCGCGTACTGGGCGAACAGCAGGTCGAACACGGTGGTCACCAGGCGGCCGCCGAGCTCGCGCACCGGCACCCCGCGGGTCACCGTGCGGCCCGGCTCGTCGAACCGGGGAAGCACCACCTCGACGCCGGGGCCGCCGTTGTACGTGCCTTCGTGGGCGTGGAAGGAGAGCAGCGGATCGACCCCGCCCAGGTCCAGATTCCACTCGCCCTCCGAGCCCTTGGCCCACCGGTGGCCGAGCGTCCCCTTCGGTACGACCACGTCCTCGGTGTCCGCGTCGACAAGGACCGGCATCCACTGCCGCGACTCGGCATCGGCGTACTGGGCGAGCCCGAGGTCGGCCGCGGTGACGAACTTCCCCGGTACGTACTGCCCTTCGCCGTACTCGTCGAGCGCCACCAGGAACGGCAGGTCGGTGAAGCGCTTCACGTAGTCGGTGAAGTACGGGACTTGGCGCTGGACGAAGAACTCGGTGAGCACCACGTGGCCCATCGCCATGGCCAGGGCTCCGTCGGTACCCGGATGCGGGTGCAGCCACTCGTCGGCGAACTTGGTGGCGTCCGCGTAGTCGGGCGAGACCACCACGACCTTCTGGCCGCGGTAGCGCGCCTCTGCCATCCAGTGTGCGTCCGGCGTACGCGTCACCGGCACGTTCGATCCCCACAGCATGAGGTACGCCGCGTCCCACCAGTCCCCCGACTCCGGTACGTCGGTCTGGTCACCGAAGACCTGCGGGGAGGCGATCGGCAGGTCGGCGTACCAGTCGTAGAAGGAGATCATGGGCGCGCCGATCAGGGAGTGGTAGCGCGCCCCCGCGGCGTGGGAGGCCATCGACATGGCGGGGATCGGCGAGAACCCGGCCACGCGGTCGGGACCGTACTCCTTGATGGTGTGCACCTGCGCGGCGGCCGCGATTTCCAGTGCCTCGTCCCAGCCGATCCGCACCAGGCCCCCTCGTCCGCGCGCCGACTGGTAGCGGCGCCGCTGCTCGGGATCCGAGGTGACCTCCGCCCAGGCCGCCACGGGGTCTGCGCCATGGCGCTCCTTCGCGGCCCGGAACAGCTCCACCAGGACACCCCGTGCCATCGGATGGCGGACCCGGGTCGGCGAGTAGGTGTACCAGGAGAACGAGGCACCGCGCGGGCACCCCCGGGGCTCGTACTCGGGCCGGTCGGGGCCGACCGAGGGGTAGTCGGTCTGCTGGGTCTCCCAGGTGATCAGGCCGTCCTTGACGTACACCTTCCACGAGCACGAACCCGTGCAGTTCACGCCGTGGGTGGAGCGCACCACCTTGTCGTGGGCCCACCGTTCCCGGTACGGCGCGTCGTTGACCGACTGGTCCGGGCGGTACACCGCCCGCAGGTCGAGCGTCGTCGGCGCCTTGCGCAACAACTGGCCCGCCCTGAACAGCCGAGCCGCCGCGTCGGCCGCCGCTCGTTCCGCTTCCGCCCTTGCCTTCCCACGTGCCACTCCGCACCACTTCCTTGCGACCGCGACGGAGCAACGCCTCGTCAGAAGATGGCGTGCTCCTGCTTGCGCGCACAGCATCTCGCCGGATGTGGGTACAGATACGTCACTTCTGGGACATTTATGGAGGCCTGGCCAGGTCTTTTATTGCACTTTGCAATACTTGTCATGCGCAGATTCTTTGCATGCGGGCATTTTCAGCCAGCGAACTGAGACGCGCTGTGGCCGGGCGGGGCCGTGAGACGAACGGCGCTTTCGAGCATGATCGCGTGGACGAAAGCCTGCGGCAGGTTGCCGCGGAGCTGGCGCTGGCTGATGTCGTACTCCTCCGCGAACAGGCCGGGTGGCCCGCAGGCCGAGCGGCTGCGTTCGAACCAGCGCACCGCCTCGGCCTGGTTGCCCTGCTGGTGTTCGGCCATGGCCATCAGATAACCGCAGAGCAGGAACGCTCCCTCGGCTTCCCCCAGTGGGCGCTGGTCGTGGCGGAAGCGGTAGGCGTAGTGGTCCCGGGTGAGTTCGCCGGTGTAGGCCCGCAGAGTGCTGGTGGTGCGGGGGTCGTCGGCCGCCACGGCTCCGCGCAGGGGCGGTATCAGCAGGGCGCCGTCCAGGGCGGGGTCACGGGTCGATCGCTGCCAGCGGCCCGAAGGGTGAACGCTGCTCGCCGTCGTTTCCGCGAGGACGATGTCGGCGAGTGACGCCCAGGCGGCGGCCTTGCTGGGCGACGGGGCTGCCTGCGCCACGGCTCTCAGCCCGGCGACACAGATCAGCCGGCTGTGCGTCCAGTGCTGGTCGTCGAGTTCCCAGATGCCCGCGTCGGCATCGTTGCGGCGCCGGGCGACGGTGTCGGCCGCGATCTCCACCGCCCGCCAGCCGTCCGCATCGAGACGGCCGTGGCGGTGAGCGGCGGCGAACAGCAGCAGCGCTTCGCCGAAGGCGTCGAGCTGGAACTGACGGTTGACCCAGTTCCCGACGCGGCTGCCGCCACCGGGATAGCCGGGCAGGCCGAGCTCGCGCTGGTCGGGAACCCGGCCTCCGGTGGCCGTGTAGGCGGGCGCCATCCGGGGCCCGTCCTCGTGAAGGCGGGCCGCGACGAAACGTACGGCGTCGTCCAGCAAGGGATGTCCCCCGGCGGCGGCCACCGCCTGACCGGCGTAGCACTGGTCGCGGATCCACACATAGCGGTAGTCGTAGTTGCGGCCGGTTTCCGCCCGCTCGGGAAGGCTGGTGGTGACGGCCGCGACCATGCCGCCGGACGAACCGGTCAGGCCGCGCAGCACGGTGTAGGCGTGGCGGGCGTCCTCGGGTGCCAGGGCGTGTTCGAGGGAGGGGACTTCGCGGTCCCAGGCCGTCTCCGTCGTCTTCCACAGACTGCTGGGGTCGGGCGCCTTTGGCAACGCGTGGTGGGAGATTTCCAGTACGAGGTCGCGGCGCTCGCCGGGCCGGAGCGTCAACTCCGCGGCCAGGCCGCCACGGTGCCCGAAGCGCGCGGGGCGAGCCTCGGGCACGCCGGTCCAGCGCCAGCGCAGGCTTCCGGTGCGGGCACTCCACGTGTCGCTTTCGTCGCGGTGCGGCAGCTGGGACCGGTCGGCGCCGAAACCCGCGGCCGGTGCCAGGCTCACAGCGAGGTGGGCTTCCCCGTCGACGGCCGTCAGGCGGCGCAGCAGGACGGCCCGGTGCGGGTCGGCCGGCATGGCAAGCGCCTCGCGGCATTCCACGATGCCCCCTTCGGTGATCCAGCGGCTGCGCCAGATGAGGGTGCCGTTCTCGTAGTAGCCGCCCCAGACGTAGCGCCCGAGCGGGGTGAGCGCGTAGAGACCGGGGCCACCGATGAGGGTGGCGAAGACGGCGTCGGAGTCCCAGCGCGGCGTGCACATCCAGGCGATGTCACCGTGCGGGCCGATGAGGGCTCCGCGCTCGCCGTCGGCGATCAGCGCGTACTCGCGCAGCGTGTGCGGTGCGGGAGTGCCCGCTGTGCGCGCACGTCCGGTTGTGCGGGTCACCGTGCTCCTCCCGTTCGGCCCGGGTCGGTCCGGGCGGCTGTGCGCGCTCGTGCCCTGCGCTGTCGGTCGTGCTCTCCACCGTCGGTCCTGCTCTCTACTGTCGTACGGCCAAACGCCGCCTCCGGCACGCCGGAGGCTGAGGCGGACGGCCCCGTTCGCGGTCACGGGCGGTGAACGGCGCCGAGGCCGACGGAGTGAATTCGGGCTCCGGTAGCGCAATACGGCGTGTCGCGGTGGGACGTATCACCGTGGGGTGCTACCTCGGCGCCCTCAGGATCGGCCCGGCGTTCGGCGGGCGCGAAGGGAGCGAGCTGTGATGCGTACTCGGTTGATGTCACTCGTCGCGCCGGCGGTCGCGGCGGCCGCGATATCCGCGGGGCCCGCGGCGGCCGCCGCGAGCGGCGAGGGCACGACGTTCGTGACGGCGGTCCACGAGGGCAACCTCGCGGAGATCACCGCCGGGCACGACGCGCGGCAGCACGCACAGAGCTCGTGTGTGAAGACGGCCGGCCTGGACATGGTGCGCGGCGGTGGGTGTCGCGCGGGCAAGGACGTCGGCACGGTTCGGGCCGGCACCGGCGGATACCTGGCCGCACCGACACCCGAGACATATCGGACGCTCGGTGCGTTGAGCATGGCCATCGGCGGCCTGCTCGCGGCGATCGGGACCGCCTGGACGGTGCGCAACCGTCGGCGAACGGCGAAGAAGCGCTGACGGGGCACCCGGTCGAGCCGGATGGCGGCGCGCCGCCACGGCCGCGGCGGGAGACGACGTGGCCGGGGCCGGCCCCTGACGCGCGCACGGCCGGATGGACGAGTTGGCCCCAGGTGTCGAAGGGAACCCGTGCACCGGTGGACGGCGGGAGCCCGACACAGCCACGTACCGAGATCCGGAAGGACACTCCGAATGGGACACGGCGGAAACGTCATCGACGAACTCCAGGCAGACCACCGCGAGGTGGAGGAGTTCTTCGAGAAGATGCAGGCCTTGCCCGCGCACGACGAGAAGCGCCGGGACATCGCGGACCAGTTGACCATCGAGCTGGTGCGGCATTCCGTGGCGGAGGAGATGTACCTCTACCCCGCGGTACGCAAGCACCTGCCGGGCGGCGACGCGCTGGCGGACCAGGAGATCAAGGACCACTCCACCGTCGAGCAGCTGCTCAAGGAACTTGAGCGGGCGAAGGTCGGGGACGCCCGGTTCGACACCCTCGTACAGCAGTTGATCCAGGAGGTCAGCGCGCACATCGCCGACGAGGAGCAGCACCTCTTCCCCGCTCTGGCCCGCGGCGTCCAGACCGCGACCCTTGACGAACTCGGCGACAAGATCCGCACGGCGAAGAAGTTCGCGCCCACGCGTCCGCACCCCGGCGCGCCCAGCACCCCGCCCGCCAACAAGCTCCTCGCGCCGGGAACAGGACTGGTCGACCGGGCCCGGGACTTCGTCACCGGTCGCGGCAGGTCATGACGCGTCTTACCTGATTCCCGCGTCGGTTGGCGGGCTCGGCGCATCGGGACGGCGCGGCCCCGCGGGGACGGTGGTTCGGGGGCCCTCAGAAGTGGCGTAAGGTTGTGTTCACCGACGCGGGGTGGAGCAGCTCGGTAGCTCGCTGGGCTCATAACCCAGAGGTCGCAGGTTCAAATCCTGTCCCCGCTACTGCACGACAGAAGCCCGGATCGACACACCGATCCGGGCTTCTGCGCATCCTCGGCCCAGAGCCGCCCCGGCCTGCGGAGCCCTCCCGGAAGCCCCCCGCAGCGGCCACACGGCGCCATCACCACCATTTGCCGCCGCCCGGCGTCGCCCTCCCCTACGTGGGTGCGGTCGCGATTGTGGGGGCCCATCTCCCATGTGCGCACCTCGCGGATGGCGTTGACTCGGCCGTGCCGATCGGCTCGTACGAACCCCATCCAGCTGCGCTTCCCGCGCATCGACCACCGAGGAGGAGATCCGGATGAGCGTTCTGAAGCTCCAGAACCTGCAACCGCGCGTCGCGTCCAACAGTGCCAGCGTCGTCAGCCTGACGAGCAGCGGCAGCAGTTGCTGTTCCGAGAAGCCCAGGTGATGTGAGGCGATCCGTGCGGGGCCCGTGCAGCGGCCCCGCACGGATCCCCGCCGTTCTCATCAGGCCGCTCCTGAGCGGCGGGCCCTTGGACGAACACAGAGGCTGGCATGCGCAACGAACGATGGGTCTACCGATTCCTCTTCGCCTGGAACGACACGCTGTTCTTCGACCCGCTCGACGTCACCTACCAACCAAGGTCCGACCACTTCCTCGCAGGGCTCGAAGAGGCGGTGCGGGCGCGGTTCGTCCGCAGCGGCATCTGGTGGAGCCATCGGCTCAACCCCGAGCTGCCGACGCAAGGGTGGAAGATCCATGTGTCGGCGGGCCTGCGTGACGTGCGTCAGGTCGCCGCCTCGGTGATCGACTATCTGACGGACCGCCACATCGACTTCAAGATCGCGCTCGACCTCAACGTGTACGAGATGCTCAACTCCAAGGCCATGTCCAGGGGCAGCGGCGGCAAACTGGTCACCGTCTACCCGCGCGACGACGACGAGTTCAGGACGTGCCTGGCCGATCTGGCCCGCGTCCTTGAGGGCGTGGACGGCGCGTACGTGCTCTCGGATCTGCGCTACCGGGACGGCAAGGCGCTCTATTTCCGCTACGGCCAGTTCCTCGACACCCACACCGTCGATGTCCTAGGGCGCCGGATGCCGCACATCCTCGGGCCGGACGGGCCGGTCCCCGACGACCGGCGTCCCGGGTACGCCCAGCCGTGGTGGGTGCCCTGGCCGTTCAGCGACTGGAAGCCCGCCGAGGAGGCCGAGGAGGACGGGGGTCTGCTCGGCGGCCGGTTCCGTGTGACGGGGGCGATCCAGTTCTCCAACAGCGGCGGGGTCTACACCGCCGAGGACACCGCGGACGACGACCGGCCGGTGGTGCTCAAGGAGGCCCGTCCCCACACCAACGTCAACCCCCGTCAGGACCATGACGCCGTGGACATCCTCGGCCGGGAGTGGATGTTCCTGAACAAGCTGGCCGACGTCGGCTCCTACCCGGTCCCGATCGCCACGTTCCAGCACTGGGAGCACCACTACATCGCCGAGGGGTTCGTGGACGGCTCCGACATCCGCTCGGTGCTGCTGGAGCGCAACCCGCTCGCGCGCCCGGGGTTCGACATCGAGCGGTCGCGGGAGTTCCTGCACATCTTCATCACGGTCTTCCGCGGCCTCGCCCGTGCGATCCGGGCCGCGCACGAGCGCCAGGTGATCCTCACCGATCTCACCGCCGCGAACCTGCTGATCGACCCCGACACCTACGACGTGACCATCGTCGATCTGGAGGCGTGCCGGCTGGCCGGGGGCGCCGAGGAGTCGCTGACGAAGCCGGTCGAACTGTTCACACCCGGGTTCAGCCTGTCCCGCGCCCGCTTCGAGGCGTACGGAACGGAGGGCGACCTGTACGCCCTGGCGACCACGATGGCGTACTTCATCTTCCCGATCGCGGCCATGTCGTTCCTGCGCGAGGACATCCTCGACACCTATCGGGTCTTCATCGACGGCCTGGGCTGGCCCGAGCGGATCCACCGGCTGCTCACCGACCTGGCCGCGGCGCGGATCGGCCTCACCGACGTACTCCGGGAGCTGGAGCACGAGGCCGAGCTGCTCGACCAGGTCGGGACCGCGCCGCGCCGACCGGTGGCCGAGGAGGAGTTCGGGCTCGGGGAGGCCGAGGCCGGGGTGGCCGCGTTCGTGGCCGCGGTCGCCGACGGGGAGCGGGATTCGCTCTTCCCCGTCGACCCGTTCGCACACGTCACCAACCCGCTGAGCCTCGGCTTCGGGGCGAGCGGCGTCCTGTGGGCGCTGAACTCCTCGGGCATCGTGATCCGGCCCGAGTGGCGCGACTGGCTGGGCGGCAGGCTGGAGAGTCTCGATGCGGACCGGTATCCGGACGGGCTCATGAGCGGTCTCGCCGGCATCGCCTGGGCGGCCGACTCCCTCGGACTCAGCACGCGGGCAAGGGAGTTGCTGGACCGGGCCAATGACCGGGCGTTCGACAGCGGCGACTACTCCTTCTACTACGGCCTCGCCGGGGTCGGCATGACGAACCTGCGCTTCTTCCTGCGCGGCCACGACCCGCGCGATCTCGCCGCCGCCCTCGAATGCGCGCAAGCGCTGTGCGACACCGTCCAGCGCGACGGCGCACGGGCCTACTGGCTGAACGAGTTCGCGACCGACGGGCCGCTGACGGGTCTCGGGTTCGGACAGGCCGGCGTCGCGATGTTCCTGCTGCGGATGCACCAGATCACCGGCGAGGAACGGTATCTGCGGCTCGGACAGGACGCGCTCTCCTGGGAGATGGCACACGCCCGGCCCATCGAGGACGGCGGCCCGATCATGTTCGAGCACGAAGGGACCATGGAGCCGTACGTAGAGGTGGGTTCCGCCGGAGTGGCCCAAGTGCTGCTCCGATACGGGGACTTGGCCAACGCGCGTACCGTCCTGCGGGGTCTGGACGTTCGGCACTCGGTGCTGCCGGGGTACGCCTTCGGCATGAGCGGGGTGGCTGACGCGCTGCTGGACGCGGCCGA
Organism: Streptomyces sp. NBC_01431; assembly: GCF_036231355.1. Lineage (NCBI taxonomy): Bacteria > Bacillati > Actinomycetota > Actinomycetes > Kitasatosporales > Streptomycetaceae > Streptomyces > Streptomyces sp. NBC_01431. The sequence continues at coordinate 7,334,392 of NZ_CP109496.1, read as the reverse complement.
GTTCACCGGGGACCGCTCCTACCGGGACACCGCGCTGCGGCAACTCCGCTTCGTCCGCGAGGTCTTCCTGTTCGAGCCCGCCGAGCGCCACGGGGTGCCGCGTGTTGCCGGAGTGACACCGTTGGGCGTTCCCGGTGAGGGGCTGTTGCGCTGCGCCTGCGACTACCTGACGGGCTCGGCGGGCGTGCTGCGGGTGCTGCACCGCGCGAACAACGGGGGCACGGCCGACTTCCTGCTGGACGAGGCGGCGCGGTGAACCAGTTGTGGCACACCCTGCGGGGCCACCGGACTCCGTTCGTGGTGATCCTCGTCGCCGAGGCGACGACCGGCGGACTCGAAGCCCTGCTGCACCCGCTGCTGCTCAAGGCCCTGTTCGACCAGGCGATCCTGACCGCCGACTTCCGCAGGTTCCTCGTGCTCGGCGCCGGATACCTCCTGCTCGGCCTGACCCTCAACCTCGCGGGCTACTGGATCTCCCGCTGCCGCAAGCGGTTCGAGAACGACTTCACACTGGTCCTGGAGACGGAGCTGCTCGGCCGCACCCTCGGCCTGGACAGCCGCAAGCTGTCCGAGGCGGGGAACGCCTCCTACGTCAGCCGGATCCACAACGACGTGTCGGAGGGGATGCTGCCGGCCGTCGACGTGTGCATCCAGATCGCGCGGCAGACGGTGTCCTCGGTCGTCTTCCTCGGTGTGCTGCTGTACCTGTCCTGGCAGGCCAGCCTCATCCTGCTGGTCATCGTGCCGCCGCTGATCCTGGTCAGCAACCGCCTGGCCAAGCGGATCGAGGACAACACCGAGCCCGAACGCGAGGCGGAGGCGCGGTACATCAACAAGCTGACCCGGACGCTGGAGTCCTTCCACGCGCTGCGTGGCCTGCCGTCACTGGTGGCGGGCACCCGGGCCGCCAACCAGGAGGCACTGGGCGGGTTCCTCGGCATCACCTTCTTCAACTACCGGCTGTCGTTGAAGCAGAAGACCCTCAGCGACCTGGTCATGAACCTGTCCGACACCGCTTCGATGGTCATCGGGGCCTTCTTCGTCTTCTCCGGCCGGATGTCGTTCGGTAGTTTCCTCGCCTTCGTGAACTCGCTGTGGCGGGCCGTCACCGGCATCTTCGACCTCGTGAACCTGATTCCGCAGGCCCGGCGCAGCAGCGCCGTCCTCAAGCGGATCGAGACGCTGCGCGAGTCCGGGGCCGGCACCTATCACGACGAAGGGCCCGTGGTGCTGGTGCGCGGTGCGGAGGTCAAGTACAGCGACGGCGCGGTGTCGGTCGAGGACTTCGAACTGGCCGCCGGTGAGCACGTGCTGCTTCGCGGCCCCAACGGCTGTGGAAAGACCACCCTGTTGCACATCATCTCCGGGACGCTCGCCCCCGACGCCGGGACGGTCACCCTGCCGCCACGGGTGGCGAGCCTGACCACGCCGGTGAACCTGCCGCCGCTGCCGGTGCGTGATCTGGTCGCCGACGAGCGGCTGCGCACGTCGATGGACCTGGACGCCCTCGCCGACCAGTTGCCGTCGGAGCTGTCGTCCGGCCAGCGCCAGCGGGTCGGTGTCGCGGCCCTCCTGTCCGAGGACGCGGACGTCTACCTCGCCGACGAGCCGTTCGCGAACCTCGACGACACCGGCAAGGACCTGGTGTTCCGGATGCTGCGCGAACGGACCGACGGTCGGGCGCTGCTGGTCGTGCACCACGGGGACGAGGACCTCGACAGCCGCTTCGACCGGGTGGCGACCTGGGCCGGGGCCGACGCGCTCTCCTGAAGGGGCGGCCCGGCTGGGCGGTCTCGTGGCACGCCGGTGGTATCGGGGACCGCACGACCAGCCGCGGCCGCCCACAGCCGTCGAACGCCACGTCGGCGGAGCGCTACACGCGCACCGGCACGGCCGGACCCGAACCGGTGAGCAGGCCCGGTGCGGCGCCGGCGAAGGCCGCCCGGTTCGGGTGGCCGGTCTTCTGCAGGAGGCTCGCCACGTGCTTCTCCACGGTGCGCGGCGAGATGTGCAGCCGGACCGCGATGTCCTTGTTGCCCATCCGCTCGGCGAGCAGCCTGGCCACCTCGAACTCGCGGACGGTGATGCCGCACCGGCGCAGATCGGGCGGCACCTGCTCGGTACCCGTGCGCCGCTGCCGCACCGGTGCGCCCATCTGGCGCAGCAAGGCCCGGCAGGCGCCGGCGACGGCCTGGAGGCCGCGGCCGTGGAAGTACTCCTCGGCCTCCCGCAGCCAGTCGACCGGCGCGCCCCAGCCGTCCACGTACGCCGACCGGGCCACCAGCCGCAGACACAGGTGGCGCGCCACCGGGTAGATCTCGGCCGCTTCGAGCGCCGCGCTCGCGGCTGCCGTCGCCTCGGCGAAGCGGCCCTCGCGGCCCAGCAGCACCGCGTCCGCCAGGCCCGCGAACGGGCGGTTCCAGCGGGCGGCGGCCGCACTCGCCCGCATCGCGTCGGCGTAATGACGTCGGCCCATGCGCCCGGAGAGCACGCCGAGCAGCAGGACGATGCCGTGCCGACCGAAGTCGACGGCCGCCGGATTCTCCGCGTCGTACGCGAGCGCCTGCGCGAACTCCCGCTCGGCGTCCTCGTGTTGGTCCTCAAGGAGCGAACAGAACCCGCGCGCGAGCCCGTACGCCATCGACCGCACGCCGGGCGCCGCGTCGAGGAGCGGAGCCAGTCGCTCCAGCGCGTCCTGCATCTCGGCTCGCCGGCCCTGGTGCGCGTACCGCACCGCGTCGGCCAGCCTCAGCAGGGACAGGGCCCGGCCAAGGCCCAGCCGGGCCGCTTCGGCTGCCGTCTCGTGGATCCGGTCGCGGGCCGCCTCGAACTCGCCGCGCCGGATCTCGTCGAGGGCGAGGATCGCGCCGCTCTCGTGCGCCAGGGGCAGTACGCCCATCCGCAGCGCGTCCAGCCGGGCCTGTTCGAAGGCGGCGGCGCGGCCGTCGTGCCGCATCGCGATCCGTGCCAGGTGGGCCTCGGCACTCACCCGCAGGGCGGGGAGCGCGCGTGCGTGGGCGATCGCGCAGGCACGCATGAAGTACGTCGTCGCGGCCGACTCGTCCTGTTCGCAGGCCAGTTGGCCGAGTACCAGCAGGGCCTCGCAGACCACGGCGGGAAGATCGGCGCGCTCGGCCGCCGCCACCGCACGACGGGCGAATCCGGCGGCCGTGGACAACCGGTCGGGTGCGAACCGGTTGAGTTCCGTCTGCGCCGCGGCCAGGTCCACGAGGACGGCTTGGGCGGGCTCGGGGCGGCTGCCGAGCAGCCAGCGGGCGATGTCGTGGTGCCGGAGCGCTTGGGCGGGCCGGCCCATCAGGGTGGCGATGCCCGCCAGCCGGGCGTGCATCCCGGCCCGGCGCTGCGCGGGCACGCCGTGCTCGCCGTCCAGGTTCTCCAGCGTGGCGACGAGCGCGGGCACCTGGTCGAAGCGGGCCGAGTGGGCGACGGCGTCGAGAAGTTGTTCCACTACGGTGGCCTGCAGTTCGGGTACGGTGCCGGGCTCGATGAGCTCGTGGGCCCGGATCAGCAGCGGCGCCGCGGCGTCGGTCGTGGCTCTCTCGGCCGCCTCGCAGTAAAGCCGGATCGCCTGCCCGCTGTCACCGGCATGTCCATGGAGTTCGGCGGCTCGTGCGCACCACACACCGGGCAGTCCCGGGTGCAGTTCGGCCACGGCGCGTGCCGCGCGCCGAGCGTACCCGGCGCGCTCTCCCGGTCCGAGGTCGTCCAGCAGGGCCTGCGCGGCCAGGGGGTACCGGAACGCGTACCCCTGCGCGCCCGGCCCGTCCGCCACGATCAGGGACGACGCGAGGCAGGCGCGCAGGGTCGCGGACAGATCCCGGTGGTCGCAGCCGATCGCGTGCTGGAGCACCGGCAGCGGGAGGCGCCCTGCGAACAGGGCCGCCATGCCGAGGAATTCCTGGCCGAGCGGGCCGAGCCGCTCGGCCCGGCGTCTGACGCTGTCGGCGACGGCCGACGGCACGGATGGCATCGGGATGTCGTCCAGAGCGTGGAGGGTGAAGTCGCGGACGAGTTCCTTGACGACGAAGGGAATGCCCGCGCTGCTGTTCAGCGCGCGCTGGACGAGACGCCCGCCGACCTCGGCCGGGGCGATACCCAGCTCGGCCGCGACCAGGAGGTGCACGTCGGGGCCGCCGAGCGGTCGCAGGTCGACGGTGCTCGCGGCCCCGCACTGTCCGGCCCGCGCCGCCAGTTCGGTCGCGGCGCACGGTTCGCGGCCCGCGACGAGCAGGAGCACGGCCCGCTGGTGGGCGATGTTGTCGAGCAGGTACTCGACGGCCGCGAGCGTCGCGGCGTCGGCGTCGTGCAGGTCGTCCAGGACGAGCAGGCAGCCCCGCCGTCCGATGAGCGTGACCGCGCGCAGCACCGTCTCGGCGACCATGATGGGGGACGCGGCGCCGGCGCCCGTGCCGCCGGTGTCCGTCAGCAGGTGACCGAGGACCGGCCCGTACCGCCCGAGCTCGCCCGGCTCGGGCAGCAGACCGTCACGGGCCAGCAGGAGCAGCACCTCCACCAGCGGCCGGTACGGGACGCTCGGGCCCACCCCGCTCACCCGTCCCCGGGCCGTGATCATGCCCGCCCCGGCGGCCTCGGCGACGGCCTCGGCGGCGAGCCGGGTCTTGCCGACACCTGGCTCACCGATCACGAAGACCGCGCCGCCCCTCCCCGACCGGCCGGCGTCAAGGGCGGCGGCGATCCGTGCCATTTCGGCTTCCCTGCCGATGAGTTCCCCCCGCCTGGGGTGGTGGCCGTCACGGCCCGTCGCGGTGCGGTCGTAGGGCTTCGGCATCTGCCTCTCCTGGTGCGCGGGGAAAGGGAGTTGTGCGTACTGGTCGAGCTGGAGCCCCGGATGCGCCCCCAGGGGACCGGTCCGCCGGGTGAACGGCCCGCTCGTCGCGTGGCTGCGCGAACGGGCCGTCTGTCAACACCGGCCGGACGTGCTGAAACCGGCTCTTCCCTCCCCCGTGCGGGCCTCCCCCGAGCCCCGCCACGCATGACGATACGAAAGGTGTGGCCGCCCCCTGTAGCCGTCCGTTTGGGGGGCTTGCGCCGGAGCCCGCTCCGGGCGGGTCAGCCCCCGTCGAGACTGTCCTCGCGCACCCGGCGGGCCAGATCGAGCTTGGTGTACGTGGGCCGGCCCGCCTGCTGGTACTTCGCCTTGACCCGGTCCAGGTAGTCCTTGGCCGTGTGGACGGTGATGCCGGCGCGCCGGGCCGCGGACTTGAGGGTCATCCCGGACGCGTAGTCGAGCAGGATCTGCCGCTCCCGCGGCGAGAGGCGCGGACGGGCGGGGCTGGTGTCGTGCGCGCAGGCGAAGGCGAGTTCCGCGGAGTGGGCGTTGCGGCCCGCGGCGATGTCCTTGATGGAGGCGACCAGCGTCGGCAGGTCGTTGTCCTTGGTGAGGTAGCCGCCGGCGCCCGCCCGGACGGCCTCGATGATCCGGGAGCGTTCCGGGACGGTACTGATCACGAGGACACGGCTGCCGGTGTGCAGCAACCGCCGGATGTTGTCGGCGGCGGTGGAGCCGTCCCGCAGCAGGAGGTCAAGGAGGACGACATCGGGCGTCGTGCGCACCAACTCACCGCTGTGGTGCGGTAGTTCGTGGCCGGATTCGCCGAGCAGCTCCGCCACGGTGGCCGCGGTCGCCACCAGGCGCAGTTCGGGCACCCCGCCCAGCCAGACGCGCAGGCCGTCGAGGAGCATGCGGTCGTCGTCGACCGCCGCGACGGTGATCACCCCGGCCATCTGAGCTCCACGCGTACGCCCTCGCCGGGCGCGGTGTCGACCGTCGCCCGGCCGCCCACCTCGGCAAGGCGGCCGTGGATCGAACAGCGCAGCCCCAGGCCGGGCACGTACCGCTCGGGGTCGAATCCGGGCCCCCGGTCCACCACGGTGACGACGGCTCCCCCGCCTCCGTCGGGGTCCCCGGTCGCGGTGAGGTAGGCGTGGCCGGTTTCCGCGTGCCGCCGTACGTTGTTCAGGGCCTCGCGCACGGCGTCGGCGAACGCGGCGGCGACCTCGGGGGGCACCTTCGGCAGGTCGTGGTACTGGGCGGTGACCCGCAGCCGCAGACTCTCCTCACAGCCGATCACCTCCTCCAGGGCCGCCCCGATCTCCCGGTGATGGAACTCTTCGGCCCTCTGCTGGACCAGTCGGCGCAGATAGGCGGCCTCGCGGGCGCAACGCTCCCGCACCTCGGGGGCGTTGGCGTCGATTCCGCCGGCCGCGAGGGTGGTCAGCGTGGCGAGGACGGTGTCGTGCAGCGCACGGTGGTGTTCCAGCCGCTCGGCGTATCGCGCCTTGTTCGCCTCGGCGGCCAGCGCGCGGGCGTTGGCGTCGTCGAGGAGGCGGCCCTGGCGGCGCAGGTACCAGCAGAAGGCCCAGGCCATCACGGCCGACGACAGCAGCGAGTTGACGTGGCCCGCGACGATCGCGGAGCCCGCGCCCACCGCCTGGTAGGCGAGGATGTGGGTCACCACGAGGAGCGCGACCGCCACGAGGACGGGGAACCGTTCGAGACAGATGGCCGCGGTGGCGCTCGCCGATCCGCCGAGCAGCGTCGCCCAGCCGAGCGTGGCGGGATCGTGTGCGCCGCCCCAGCCGCACAGGACCAGCGGCACCAGGCAGCCGGTCACCAGGATGTCCGCCCAGATGTGCCGCCGGTCGAACCAGCCGCGCCGCAGGGCCGAGCCGTAGCACAGCGCGCTCACGGCCAGGGCCACGGCGAGTCCCGCGTACTGCAGGGGATGGTCCCAGCGGCGCTGGGCGGCCGCGAGGACACCGACCGAAAGATGGCTCGCCCGGTAGAGCAGCGTCGCCATGATCATGAACGACTGCGCGCGCTGCAGCCCCGACCCCGCCCCCGTCGTTGCCCGCCGCGCCCATAATCGCCGTACCGGTAAGAACCCCACCGCCACAACCACGCCCCACACCCCTCACCGGCGACACCGTGGGATCCCGGAGGTCGCCCCCTGCGCTACGGGGTCGGGGCCACGGTGTCCGCAATGGCCACCGGGGTCATTCTGCCTCAGCGGGTGCCTGTCGGAGGGGGGTCGGGGAGCTTCCCTGCGGGCACGGAGGGAAGCTGTTCGCCCCGAAGAGGCGCCCCGCGCCGACGGCGCCCCTTCGGGCTTCGGGCGCCGGCAGCGATGATGACCTCATGAGCCTTCCCGACGCCATCGCCCACACCCTCGCCGCCCGCGACAAGGCCGACGCCGAACAGGACCACGGGCACACCCGCCAGATCATGACGTTCGTCCATGCCAGCGGCGGCCACGAAGCCGTCGAACTCGGCATGTTCGAGGGCCCGTTGCCCGTCCCGGCCGTCGGTCAGACCGTCACTCTGTGGGCCACCGGCCACCCACTGGTCGTCGACCGCGTCGAGACCCACTACGGGCTCGGCGACACCGAGACCCGTCCCCGGCGGGAGCAGCTCGCCTCCGTCATCGTCTTCGTCAGCCCGCCGACCGACTGAGCATCAACGACCGCCGCCACGCTCCGAGTTGGCACTCGGGGCGGGCGGCGTGTGGCGCGGTGGGCTACTCGGTGTCGAGCTGGTGGTCTGCCCAGACATAGCCTTCGGGCAGCAGATCAGCGATGGGCACACTACGGAGAGTGTCGCCCGCGCCGACGATGACCTTGAGGTCCGGGAAGTAGTCCCGCAGGACCTGGCGGCACCGGCCGCACGGCGGCACCACGCCCCGCTCCCGGTCACCCACGGCGACCATCGTGTCGAGGTCGTAGGCGCCCTGGGCGGCCGCCGTGCCGAGCACGACGAGTTCGGCGCAGGGCCCTCCGGTGAAGTGGTAGGCGTTCACGGCCGTGATGATCCGGCCGTCGAGGCTCCGGGCCGCGGCCGCCATGGTGTGGTTCTCACCCCGGCAGCGGGTCCGCGCGATCCGGGCGGCGGCCTCGATGAGCTCGTGGTCGAGGTCGGCGCGGTGGTCTTGCGTGGTCATCTTCCGTGTCCCCACATATGTCAGGTCTGTGACTGTCAAGCCTGCGTCAGGTGATCGGCCATGCCGAAGGCGGCGACAGTATGCGGCATTTCCCCACCCGCCCGTTTGAGATCCCCTCAAGGGGCCAGACGTACCTAGTCAGACCCGTATCACCGACGCGAAAGGGGTCTTTTCGATGCATGAGCACGAGTACGCGTGGTGGGGGTTTCGGGACACGAGTGGCCACCTGGCCGGGGCGGATCTGCGCGGCTGGAAGGTGGAGGCGGCCGACGGAAGCATCGGAAAGGTCGACGTGCACTCCGATGAAGTCGGCTCCGCCTATGTCGTGGTGGACACCGGGCCGTGGATCTTCGGCAAGCGTGTCCTGCTGCCCGCCGGCACGGTCACCAAGCTCGACGCGGACGAGAAGAAGATCTACGTCGACCTCACTCGGGACCAGGTCAAGGACTCCCCCGAATTCGAGCCCGCGACCCACCTCGACGATCCCACCTACCGCGATCTGATCAGCCGCTACTACGGCCAGACCCGCCCCTGAGCCACCGTCGCCTTTCACGCGATCGCGATTGAGGACGTACGCCCCGAGGACCTGCCCCTGAGCACGATGTCCTCGGCGCTGCCCGCCCTGTTCCCGGCGGCGATCCCGTACGGCCGGCTGTTCTGCCGGGGCGCGTGCCAGCCGGCCGCCGACGGCCTGTCGGCCTGTCCGCCTCCACAGCACGGTCTGTCGGCCTGTCCGCCTCCACCAGTGCGGCCCCTCCACAGGCCGCGGCCTGTCCGCCTCCACAGTGCACCCGTAGTACAGCCCCGCCCGTGCGGCCCGTGAGGCCCCGGCCGCTACCTCCCGGCCGGGGCCTGACGGGGTTCGAACGCTCAGGCCTGTTCGCTCAGCATGCCCGTGCGGAGCTTGGCCAGGATGCGCGAGAGCAGCCGGGAGACCTGCATCTGGGAGACGCCGAGCTCCGCGCCGATCTGGGACTGGGTCATCTCCGAACCGAAGCGCATGGTCACGATCCGGCGCTCCCGCTCATCGAGCTGCTCCATCAGCGGCGCCAGCGTCTGGAGGTTCTCGACCCGCTCCATCCCCGGGTCCTCCTCGCCGATGAAGTCGGCCAGGGTACGGCTCTTGGCAGTGGCGGCCAGCTGCCCGCCCTCGCTCGCGTCGGCGGACATGTCCAACGAACCCGCGGTGTAGCCGTTGGAGGCGACCAGCCCCTCGATGACCTCCTCCTCGCTGACCTCCAGATAGTCGGCGAGTTCCTTCGCCGTCGGATCCCGGTCCAGTTCGGTGGCCAGCCGCTCCTTGCCCTTGGCGATCTCCACACGCAACTCCTGGAGCCGGCGCGGCACATGGACCGCCCAGGTGGTGTCGCGGAAGAAGCGTTTGATCTCGCCGACGATGTACGGCACCGCGAAGGAGGTGAACTCGACCTCGCGCGACAGATCGAACCGGTCGATCGCCTTGATCAGACCGATCGTCCCGACCTGGATCACATCCTCCATCTCACCGCTGCCGCGGTTGCGGAACCGGCTCGCCACGAAGCGCACCAGGGACAGGTTCATCTCGATCAGCGTGTTCCGGGCGTACTGGTACTCGCGTGTGCCCTCCTCCAGCACCTGGAGCCGGTCGAAGAACGTCTTCGACAACTCACGCGCGTCCCGGGGGGCGATCTTGCCCGCGTCCTCGATCCAGGGCAGTTCGCCGGCTCCCGGCTCCATGGTGGTGGTCGCCGTCCGGTCCGCCCGTTCCGGTCCCGTCAGCCGCGCCGCTGCCATGAGGTGTCCTCCCAAGAAGCCGTCACTGTTCTCGTGATGCATGCGTGTGCCCAAGCAGGTTCGGATCATGCGTGCCGGGTCCCACGCCGCGCCCGGGGTACACCCGCGGTAGCGGGATTTGGCCGAATGCATACCATCGCCCTCTCCAGCACCCATGGGGGGATCCCCGGCGCTAGGTCACCACGTAAGCGACGAGTACCCCCGCCCCCGTGACCCCCAGGATTCCGCAGCTCCACGCCATGCCCCGGCGGGCCTGCGGACCGTAGCGGGCGGCGAGCCGGGGCCATCTGGCGAGCACGGCTCCGGTGATGAATCCCGCCCCCAGGCCGAGGAGACCGAGCATGAGGCACAGGGCGAGGACGCTGCCCAAAGTGGCGTGGGCGCCCGTCGGGACGCAGGTGCCCGTCGGAGTACAGCTGACGGGCTCGGTTCTTCCCGCCCTGTCGGTCGACAGGTTCTTCATCAGGACGAGGCCGCCTTCGGCCCGTGGTGCCGCGCTGAGCGGGCTGACCACACCGAAGCATTCGTACGACGTCGATCCGCGCGGGCCCTTGTGCGCCGTGCAGCTGCCCAGGTGCGCCACTCCGGTCCCACCGGTGAACCCGGCGGCACGGTTGGCGTCCCGGGCGGACTCGGCCATCCCGAAACATCCGCCGATGATGATCAGTACGCCGATGACCAGCCGGGTGAGGAAGCCGGGCAGCCCCGCCCGCCCGGTGCGGCGGCCGCGTTTGTCGCGTGCGCTCGGCGTCGGGCCGTACTTCGTCCGGTCCTTCCGGACGGACTTCGCCCCGCCGTCGCTCCGGGGCTTCGCTCCCGTCGCGGGCGCGGGCCCCGCCGTGCCCCTCCGCTTCCAGAACCTGTGCCGTCCGTCCTTCGCCGTCATACTGTCCTTCCCCCTGAGCACCCTGGGCCACAGCCGATTTCCAGCCACGGCCACTGATCAGAAGGGGACCACGCCGAACCGCCGGGTCGCCAGCCCACTCGGACCGCCGCGGCCGGCGGCGCGGGCCGAGCTTGATCGACTGGAGACGCCCCGGAGCCGGGCATACCGTCGAAGGGTGGACGGGACCGTCCACCGTCCCTCGTACGAGGGCAAGGCTCGCCATGACGTCTTCCCAGCCGACACCCACGACAGCGACCGCCGCCCCCGGCATCAGAGGCGGCGGCAAAGGGATCGCGCTCCTCGTCATCGCCTCATGCCAGTTGATGGTGGTGCTCGACGTCACCATCGTGAACATCGCCCTTCCCCACATCCAGCGGGCGCTGGACTTCTCCACGACGAACCTGGCCTGGGTGGTCAGCGCGTACACGCTCACCTTCGGCGGGCTGCTCCTGCTCGGCGGCCGGGCCGGGGACATCCTCGGCAGGCGCCGCGTGTTCATGTCCGGAGTGGCGCTCTTCGCGCTCGCCTCGCTGCTCGGCGGACTGTCGCAGAGTTCCGGCCAGTTGCTCGCGGCGCGCGCCCTACAGGGCGTCGGCGCTGCCATCGCATCGCCCACGGCACTCGCACTGATCACCACGACCTTCACCGAAGGCCTGGAACGCAACCGGGCGTTCGGGGTGTTCGCGGCGGTTTCGGCGGGCGGCGGCGCGATCGGCCTGCTCGCCGGAGGCGTCCTCGTCGAATGGCTCGACTGGCGCTGGGTGTTCTTCGTCAACGTGCCGATCGCGGCACTGATCGTGCTGGCCACGCCCCGGTACATCAAGGAGTCCGAGCGCCATCCGGGCCACTTCGACCTCTTGGGCGCGCTGACCTCCACGCTCGGCATGGTCACGCTGGTCTACGGCTTCATCCGGGCCGCCCAGGAGGGTTGGCGCGATCCGTTCACGCTGGGGTCCTTCGGTGCGGCCGTGGTGCTCCTCACCACGTTCGTCCTGGTGGAACGTCGCTCGCAGCAGCCCATCACCCCGCTGCACATGTTCGCCGACCGCAACCGCGCGGGCACCTACGGCATCATGCTGAGCCTCGCTGCCGCGATCTTCGGCATGTTCTTCTTCCTCACCCTGTTCGTGCAGAACGTGCTCGCCTTCAGCCCGCTGCGGGCGGGGCTCGCGTTCCTGCCCGTCAGCGCGGTCATCGCGGTGGGCGCCGGCACGGCTTCCCGGCTGCTGCCCAGGTTCGGGCCCAAGCCCTTCATGGTGACCGGTTCCGTGCTGGCCGCCGCGGGACTGTCCTGGCTCACCTTCACGGACATCCATTCCAGCTATGCGGGCAGCATCCTGGGCCCGATGCTGGTGTTCGGACTGGGCATGGGCATGAACTTCGTCTCGCTGACACTGATGGCCGTCTCCGGTGTCGCCCGGCACGAGACGGGTGCGGCCTCCGGCATGCTCAACGCCACCCAGCAGGTGGGCGGTTCACTCGGCCTGTCGATCCTGGTCACGGTGTTCGGCACGGCCAGCCGCAACGAGGCGGCCGACCAGGTCCCCAAGTTCCTCGGCCAGGCGAGCGCGGCACAACGCGTCATGTTCCGGCGTACGGGAGCGCTGCCGCGGCCGTGGAGCGACCAGGTGCTCACCTCCGGGATCACCGCGGCGTTCATCATGGCCGCCATCTTCGCGCTCCTGGCCGCGGTGATCGCCCTCCTGGTCATCCAGGTACGCCCCTCCGACCTGGCACGCTTCCAGGGCACCACGCCGCCGGGCGGGTGAGGGACCGGTCGCGTTCCGTGGCGGGATTTCCGGCCCGCGCCCACCGGACGGCGGATGTCTGCCCTGCGACTATGACTGTGCGTAACCATTCGGGATGCGTAGGGACGAGGGCCCTGCTTCGCTGGTTGCAACCGCTCTCCCCACAGATCTCAGGAGTGATCATGAGCGTTGCAGACGAGTCCGGCCGCGCCCGCCAGATGCGTGAGAAGGCCCAGGAGATGCAGAAGGCCGCCGAGCGCGTCCAGGACCCGCAGGAGCGTCAGCGGCTCCAGGACAAGGCCCGGCGGCTCGAGGAGCAGAGCAAGCGCGAGAGCGACCCGGGCAGCAGCGCCGGCATCGACCCCATGTGACGGTCCGCCGCCCGGTCACCGGCCGGTGGTCTCCCTCGCGCCTTCATGGCGCGGGAGGCCACCGGCCGGTGGCGTTTCCAGACGCCCCGGCGCCGCCTGCCGGGCCTGTCCCCGGCCGCCAACTACCCCGCCGCGCACATCCCCGCGCGGAGTTCGCCCGCTGCCCGTGCCGGGGCCGGGATCCGCGCCCGCTCCGACGACCATGAGCGGCATCCCCGTGATGAGCGGTTGCCGGGGCGCGGGGGCGGTTCGGCCGTCGACAGCTCCTCCGCAGCCGGGGTGCCGCGCGTTCGGGCGGCACCGACAGACCGGGGCACGAACATCACCCGCGGCTGGAACCAGCCTCGACCCAGTATCGCCACCACCACAACAGGCCCTGGAACCATGCCTGTTGAGGCGGTCGTGCCGACCGGGGCGGCGTCCGCCGGACGCGGGTCCGTACGCGCTGACGGGCACATGTCCACGTCCGTCTACTCTGGTGCCGCCAGTTGGTGAAGCGGCAGTGGACCAGGAACGGAGCGTGCGGTGCAAGCGGGGGAAGCGAACGACGGAGATCTGATCGGCAAGGTGCTCGGAGGGCGCTACCGGGTCACCGCGACGATCGGTCGCGGCGGCATGGGCGTGGTCGCGCGGGCCGTGGACGAACTCCTGAACCGGGAGGTCGCCGTCAAGATCCTGCGCGCCTACACCGACGCCTCCCCCGCCGAACTGGCCGATCTGCGCACCCGGATGCAGCGGGAGGCGCAGGCCGCCGCACGGATCCGGCACAGCGGTGTGGTCACCGTTCACGACGTGACGGAGGAGCAGGGTCTGCCGGTCATCGTGATGGAACTCGTCGACGGGCCCTCGCTCGACGATGTGCTGGCGGAGCGCGGCACGCTGGATCCGCGCGAGGCTGCGGCGATCGGCGCCAAGCTGATGGACGCGCTCGACGCCGCGCACCAAGTCGGCGTCCTGCACCGGGATGTGAAGCCCGGCAACGTGCTCCTTGAGCGCGGTGGCCGGGTCGTGCTGACCGACTTCGGCATCGCCACGATGGAGTCCGGCGACGAGGCCATGTCCAAGCTGACCCGCAGCGGTGAACTCGTCGGCTCCCTCGACTTCCTGCCCCCGGAGCGCGCGCAGGGCCGCGAGCCCGGACCCGCCAGTGACATCTGGTCGCTCGGCATGACGCTGTACGCGGCGGTGGAGGGGACCTCGCCGTTCCGCCGCACCTCGGTGTGGTCCACGCTGGCGGCGATCGTCACCGATCCGCTTCCGGAGGCCCGGAACGCGGGGCCGCTCACGCCGGTGCTGCGGGCGCTGATGGCGAAGGAGGTGGAGCACCGGCCCACCGCCGACCAGGCGCGCGAAATGCTGGAACAGGTGGCCGCCGGGAGTACCTCGAACTTCGCGGCGCCGGCCCCCGCCCAGGCCTTCGGCCCGCCGCCGCCACCCGTGCCCGTGGACGGCGCAACGCCGTACCCCCGGCCGCCCGCCGGCTACGCGGCACCGACCGTCGCGCAGTACGGCGCACCGCCCGGCGGCCCCGCTCCGGCGGGCGGCCGGGCCGCCGGCGGCCGCGCGCGGCGCCGCAGCCGTACGGTCGTCGCGGCGGCCGTCGCCGTCGTGTGCGCCGGTGGCGGGATCACGTACGCCCTGACGGGCAACCAGTCGGATACGAACACCGGCGGCGCCCAGGTGGCCGGTCCCGGGGCCAGTGCTCCGGCGGGCAGCGACGAGCCGAGCCGGGGCGGCAGGATCGACGGCAGCGGCTCGCCCGGCGCCTCCGCGTCCAAGGACTCCCAGCCGGGCAAGGAGTCGCCCGGCTCGTCCCAGCGGCCGGGCCCCTCGGCCACGCCGGGCGGCAAGAGCGGCGAGAAGACCGCACCGAGCGCGAGCGCCAGCCCCAAGCCCAGCCCGACGTCGACGAGTTGCACGGGCTGGAGCCACCGGGACCCGGCGCCGGGCTCGTACGGCTACATGGCCGGTTCGTACCACATCGAGACCGGGCCGTACGAGACGTGCCCGTCCGTCACCCTGGCCAAGTCCGGCACGAAGCTCTGGTACCACTGCTACGTCATCAACGCGCATGGCAACAAGTGGACTTACGTCCGCGTGGAGGGCAGCAGCACCGCCGGCTGGATGTCCAACGACAACCTCACCCGCCAGAGCGGCCCGTCGACCCGCTGCTGAGCGCTGCGCGGGCGGCGGGGTTCGACGGCTGCGGGCCGATGGGTCCCCTGCTCGAACAGAGTTGAGAGCTCGGGGGCCGGTCGCGCCCGCGCGGCGGAGCCGCACAGTGTCACCACCTCGCGCCCTTCAGCGCGCGGTACCGCGCCGGACCCCCGCGGGACCGCTCAGGTCGACCGCTCGACGTGGGCCGACTGCCGCTCGCGCAGGACGGCCGCGATCCGCAGGCACCAGTCCCGGTGCTCCTGCTCGAAGGCCAGGCCGCGCAGGCAGGTGAGGTAGGGCCCGATCCGCTCGCCGTGTCGCAGGTACTCCTCCTCGTCCGCCTCGCCGCGCAGCCGGCGCAGCAGGTCGCCGAGGAGTTCGGCCTTGGCCTCGGCGGCGGCCGCCCGCTCTTCGAGCTGCGCGATGACCTGCGCGGTGCCGACGCGGTCGGCGGCCTGGACCTTGACGAGCAGGTCGTCACGGATGAACGAGGGCTTCGAGGGGGCGGCGGTGAAGCGCTCCAGCTCGGCACGGCCCGCGTCGGTCACATGGAACAGGCGCTTGTTGGGCCGGGCCTCCTGCACCACCTGCCGCCCGGCGACGAGCCCCTCGCGCTCCAGTTTGGTGAGTTCGGCGTACAGCTGCTGGGGAAGGGCGTGCCAGAAGTTGGCGACGCCGATGTCGAACGCCTTCGCCAGCTGGTATCCGCTGTACTCCCCGTCCAGCAGCGCCGCCAGCACCGCGTGCCGCAAGGCCATGTGGGCCACCCCTTCCCTTTCCTGGTCCGCGGCTGCATCATACTCAAGAAAATGACTAGTCACATTTTTGAGTAAGGAGAGATTCATGGAGACCGCTGACCGGTTCCGCGCCGCGGTGGAGAAGCGCGATCTCGCCGCGCTTGACGAACTGTTCACCGAGGACGTCCGGCTCTACAGTCCGGTGAAGTTCGTCCCCTTCGAGGGCAAGGCTTTGGTGCTCGGACTCTTCGGCGTGCTGCTGCGCACCTTCGAGGACCTGCGCTACATCGGACACTTCGAGGGCGTGGCCGAGACCAGCGCCGACGGCAGCCGGGCCGCGTCGGTGATCCTGCCCTTCCGGGCCCTGGTGGACGGCAAGCAGATCCATGGCATCGACCAGCTCCAGTTCGACGAGGCGGGCCGGATCAAGGAGTTCACCGTGATGGTTCGCCCGCAGTCCGCCGTCCAGGTGTTGGGCCAGGCGGTCCTCACCGGCCTCGTCGCGGACGGCCTCGCCCCGGCGCCCGTCGAGGGCTGACGGACACACCGTTACTCGCACGGTGCCCTGCGGACCGGCCGCGGGGACGTACCGTAGACCTCGATAGTTGCGCGCTTGCGCAAATTTGCGAGAGTCTATGAGGAGGGCCACACAAGGAACCGGCCCCTCGCGCCCGCCGTCTTCCGGCGCGTGATCGCCTGTTCGGCGGCGACGCGAGGTACCTGGGCCTGTGGCTCTCCAGGGTGGAGGTTTTCTGTGCGAGGACTCAGGACCGCGAGGCGGTCGACGTCCGCGGGGCCCCAGGACGACGCTCCGCAGACGATGACGTTCGCGGCGCTCGCGCAGGCCCCCAACCGGCGGCGCACCGAGGCGTGGCTGCTCGCCTTCGTCGTCCTGATCACGGTCGGCGGCTACGCCGTCACCGGTCTGTCGATGGAGGACCGGCTGCCCCCGGGGCTCGCCGGGTTCGGCCTCTGCGTCCTGCTGCTCGCGCTGGTCCCGCACCTGGCCGTGCGGCGCTGGGCGTCTCGGGCCGACCCCCTCCTACTGCCGCTCGCCCTGCTGCTCACCGGGCTCGGCCTGGTGCTGCTGCACCGACTGGACCTCACCTACGCGGCCAAACCCGGCCTGAAGATCTCCCAGGCGGGCGAGGGACAGCTGATGTGGACGGTCATCGGCGTGGCCGTCTGCGTCGGGCTGCTGGTCGTCCTGCGCGATCACCGATGGCTACAGCGGTACCTGTACGTGATGATGGCCGTCGCCCTGGTGCTGCTGATGGCGCCCGCCTTCTCCAGTGCGGACCAGTTCGGCGCCAAGCGCTGGATCATGATGGGGCCGCTGTCGGTCCAGCCCGGGGAATTCGTGAAGATCATGATCGCGGTGTTCTTCGCGGGCTACCTCACCGTCAACCGTGACGCTCTGGCGCTGGCCGGCCGCCGCTTCCTCGGCATGCGACTGCCGCCCGGCCGGCAGCTCGGCCCGATCGTGGCGATCTGGGTGCTCAGCCTGCTCGTGCTGATCTTCGAGCGCGACCTCGGGACCTCCCTCATCTTCTTCGGCCTCTTCGTGATCATGCTGTACATGGCGACGGAGCGCACCAGTTGGGTGGTGTGCGGTCTGCTCATGGCCGTGGTGGGCGCGGCTGTGGTCGGCTCCATGGAGCCGCACGTCCACGGCCGGGTGGTGGCCTGGCTGCACCCCATGGACGCCTTCACCGAGGCGGGCCGGAAGGCGGGCATCTCGGACCAGTTGGGGCAGGCCCTGTTCAGCTTCGGCAGCGGCGGCATCACCGGAAGCGGCCTGGGCCAGGGACACCCGGAGCTCATCGGCTTCGCCGGCAACAGCGACTTCATCCTCACCACGGTCGGCGAAGAGCTGGGCCTGGCCGGTGTCATGGCGGTCCTGCTGCTGTACGGGCTGCTGGGCCAGCGGGGGTTGAGCATCGGCCTGGTGGCCCGCGACCCGTTCGGCAAGTTGCTCGCCACCGGTCTGGCCAGTGCCCTGCTGCTCCAGGTCTTCGTGGTCACCGGCGGCGTGATGGGCCTGATCCCGCTCACCGGCAAGGCCCTGCCGTTCCTGGCCAAGGGCGGCTCCTCGATGGTGGCCAACTGGCTGATGGTGGGCCTGCTGATCCGCATCAGCGACAAGGCCCAGCGACGGCGCGAGCCGGCCGCGCCGACGACACCGGCACGGGCCGCAGCCTCGTAGGAGGCACGGGCCCGATCCCGCCGGAACCATGAGGTGTTCATGCCGCGTCCCCCCGGGTGAATTGCGCAGTCAGCCACCCTCCAAGGAGAGAACACCATGGTCGAACCGGGCGGTCCGCTCCCCTCTGCCCCGAACCGGAAGCGCGGGGGATGCCTCCCGGCGCTGGTGATCCTCGCGGTGCTCCTGGGCCTCGGTTACGGAGCGTCCAAGCTCTTCGGCGACGCCGGCGGGAAGTCCTCCGCCCCCTCTTCTTCCTCTTCCTCGTCCGCCTCCCACGACAGCGGGACGTGGAACGTGGGCGACTGCGGGGGCCCCGACCCCGACGACGCCCCGAACGGCTACAAGGCGTTCGGCTGCGGTGACAGCGGCGCGACGTTCAAGGCCCTGTCGGTCCAGAGCGCGAGCATCCTGCCCGACGCCATCCAGTGCCCGGCCGGAACGGATCTGATCATCCAGGTCAGCGTCAGCTACGGGAGCACGAAGAGCAAGGGCGGTGGCATTCCCACCAAGACGGTGTGCGGGCGCAGCCTCTCCGGCGACCACCCCGGGGACGCGGGCGCCGGAGGCGGGCAGTTGGTCAAGGGCGACTGCGTGACCTCCACGGCGAAGGAGGTCCCGTGCGCCTCCTCCGGCTCGGACAAGTACAAGGTGCTCGACCTGGTGAAGGAGTCCTCGCAGTGCCCGTCGGGCACGACCGAGCCCATGCGCCTGACCATGGCCATCGGAAGGCCCTACGACGTGATCTGCGCCGCGAAGGCGTAGCCCTCCGAACCTACTTGAGCCGCAGGGGCAAGAAGAGTAGACCGCGGTGGCGGGGGTTGGACTGCCACCGCGCTTCGTGCCCCTCGGCCAGGTGCAGGCCGGGGTGGCGGGTGAGGATGTGGGTGAAGGCGATCTCGGCCTGGAGCCGGGCGAGCGGGGCGCCGAGGCAGTGGTGGATGCCGTGGCCGAAGGCGACGTGCCGGGCAGCGTCCGCACGGCGGATGTCGAAGCGGTCCGGGTCGGCGAAGACGCCGGGATCGCGGTTGGCTCCGAGCAGGGATATCTGCACGAACTCGCCCTCGGCAATGGTCCTTCCGTCGGCTTCGACCGGTTGTGTGGTGTACCGGAACGAGGCGAGGCCGGAGGGCGATTCGTACCGCAGGATCTCTTCGACGGCGCCCGGCATCAGCGTCAAGTCGGCCTGTAGCGCGGCCAGTTGGTCCGGTTGGGTCAGCAGGGTGTGGATGCCGTTGGCGATGAGGTTGACCGTGGTCTGGTGGCCGGCGACCACGAGGAGGAACGCCATGGAGGTGATCTCGTCCTCGCTGAGCGCCTCTTCGCCCTCTTCGTGGGCCTGGAGCAGCGCGGACAGCAGCCCGTCGTCCGGCTGCTCGCGCTTGAGCGCGAGCAGGGCGCGCAGATAGGTGAGCATGGACTCGGCGGTGTACACCGACACCTCGCCGTCGCCCTGTCCGCCGTCGATGCTGTTGCCCCGTATCCGCAGGGTCTCGTGGTCGGCGTCGGAGGCTCCGAAGAGGTCGAAGACGACGGCGACCGGAAGCGGCAGCGCGAACTCACTGATCAGTTCGACATCGCCCCGGCCCTCCCACTCGTCGAGCAGCCCCTCCACATGGGCTTCGATCATGGGGCGCAGGGCCGCCGTACGGCGCGGTGAACGCCTTCTGGACCAGTTTGCGCAGCCGGGTGTGGTGCGGCGGATCGGAGTTGAGCATGTGCGCGAACAGGGCACTGCCGGGGCCCTGGGGCAGCCCGATGTGGCGGCCGAACTTCTCCACCGCGCCGTCCTTGGAGAGCCTCGCGTCGGCAAGGAGTTCCTTCGCCTCGGCGTACGAGGTCACGACCCATCCCTCGACGGGGTTCGGCCCCGGGTACCGCGCCTGCGCACGCCGCCCTCCTCGCGCCACCGGCGGTAGGTGGCGTGGGCGTGGCCGAAGAACGACGCGTCGAGCTGCTCGATGTCAGACATGGCGCACCTTGCTCCGGTGACCGATGTGGACGGTTTTCACGCCCAGGAGTCCAACCAGCGGCACGTGCGCCTGGCGCTGCCCCGGGGCGACGACGAGTTCGGTGCGGCGGATGTGGTCGAGGAGGAGTTCGGCCAGCGGCATGACCATGTGCCGTCCCCAGCAGCGTTCCGAGACATGCCCGAACGGCATGTATCCGGGGGTGTTGTCCGGGTCGAGGTCGTCCCAGCGCTCGGGCCGGAACTCGTCGGGGGCCTCCCACAGCGCGGGGTCGCGGTGGGTGAGCAGCGGCAGCATCAGGATGTCGTCGCCGTGCCCGATGCGGCCGTCGATGGCCGGGTACTCGGGCGACCGGTTGCGCAGCAGGTTCCACGAGGGGGCAGAAGGCGCATCGCCTCGTACAGGATGTTGCGGTTGGACACGTCCTCGCCGAACGGGGACCCGGGCCAGAGCGCGTTGGCGACGAGGGTGGAGACGGTCAAGCAGACCGGGGCGGCCGCGCGGCGGTAGATGCCCATCGCGTAACGCCGGTCGTGGTAACCGTCCGCCTCGGCGAACAGATTGGCCAGATGGGTCAGATGGGGGCCCGGGGCCGGCCTGCGGGGAAGGGCCGCTCCGGCGACGATGGTGGTCCAGGTGAGTCTCGGGTCGATCTCCAGCGTGCGGGACATGAGGACGCGCAGCCGCCGGGTGTTCGCACGGGCCCCGCCGCCCGGCGTGGCGGCGCGCATGCCAGGAGCAACTCCACCAGCCTGCGGGCGTGCTGGCGCGGTGCGACCGCCTACGGTTGGGGCACACCTCGGCCTTCCCGCGCCGCCCGGCCCTCACTGGGGTCCGGCGCCCTCAGACTCAGGAGCGTGCACCATGTCCAGCAACAGCGCCGACGCGACCGTCGCCGAACGATTCCTCGCCGCGTTCGGCGCCCGAGACTGGGACGCTCTGCGCGCCCTCCTGGCGCCCGACATCACCTGGAGCATGCCCGGCAGCGGAACCATCTCCGGCACGATCCACGGCAGCGACGCGGCCATCGCCAGGGTCCAGGAGATCGCCGGGCGGGGCCTGCACACCGAACTGCTCCACGTCCTCGTGGGACAGCACGGAGTAGCCCTGTCGCTGCGCAACACCGCTCAGGCCCCCGACGGACGCAGGCTTGACGAGCACCTGGCGACCGTTCTCACCATCCGCGAGGGCCGGATCGCCGCCATCGACAGCTATCTGTCCGACGTGGCGCAGATGAGCGCCTTCTTCAGCCCGGAAGGCCGTGCCGAAGGTCGCCGTTAGGCGCCAAGGGCCGTCAGAAGCATCGGTAGCGAGCGGTGCAACTCCCGTTGCCAGTACGGCCAGTCGTGGGTGCCAGGGCCGTAGAAGTCGGTGATGGGCGGGCTGCCGAGGGCGCGCAGCCGGCCGGCGAGCGCCTGGTTCTGGTGGTCGAAGAAGGTCTCGCTGACGTCCTTCGCGCCGGGCGGATCGTAGGGCCCTGCCGTCCCGTCCCCGCAGGACAGGAAGACGGGCAGTCCGCGCAGCGCACGTGCCTGGACGGTGGGGTCGTGCGCGGCCCAGACCGCGCGCTGGCGCACCGGGTCGCCCCAGATGGCGTACGGGTCGACGCCCAGCTGCCGGTCGAGGTTCAGGAACCAGTCGGGCCCGAAGCCGCCGGGATCCTGCAACAGCGGGTGCACGGTTCCGCTGTACGACGCGACCGCCCGGAAGAACCCGGGGTGGCGGGCGGCGTACGACAGGGCGCCGAAGCCTCCCATGGACAGTCCGGCGGCGACCCGGCGGCTGCCCGCTCCGTAGCCGCGCTCGATGAGCTGGCGGACCTCGGTGAGGTGGAAGGTCTCCCAGCGGGGCGCGCCGCCCGCCCCCTGGTTCCACCAGTTGCTGTACCAGCCGGCCGGTCCGGCCTCCGGCATGATCACCAACACGCGCTTCAAATCGGCGAGTTGGGCCACGTCGGTGTACGTCGTCCAGTCCCGGTACTCACCGCAGCAGCCGTGCAGCAGCCACAGCGCCGGCCAGCCGTGCCTCCCCGGCGACCAGCCGTCCGGGGTGAGCAGTCGGACGTGGGCGGTGGTGCCAAGGGCCGGGGAGTCGATGGTGAGGTCGAGCTGGCGGGGCGCGACGCGCTGCTCGGCGACGACGCGGGCCCCGTCGTCGGCCCGTACGGGCCTGTCGTGTGCGTTGACCGGGCCCGCGGTGAACGCGCAGGCCAGTGTGGCGAGCAGAACCGTGACGACTGCGATGACCGGTGCGCGACGCATCTGGACCCCTTGTCCGTGAGCCCGCGAGCTCGTCGAACCGCCGGGCCGTCCGGTGACCGGCGGTTCCCAAGGGTTTACCAGTCGCGACACGGGGAGCGCGAGAGGCACACCCCGATTCCGTCCGGCGTCGTGGCCGAACCATGGCGCGCCGCACCACCGTTGAGGCTCACAGGGCCAGCTTGGACGTCTCGCTGCTCAGCCTGGGGGCCGGCAGCGGACGGTTGCCGTGCTGCCGCGCGTTGGCCAGGGAGGGCGGAGCGCTTCGGGCGACGGAGGTGATGATGTCCCGCAACTGTTCCGCGTACCGCCGCATGTTCTTGTACGCGATCTCCGTGTCCGGGTAGCGCATGGCCAGTTGCAGCCCACCGTGGAGGCGGGTGAACCAGGCGCACACCTGGTCGCCGTAGGAGACCCTGAGCAGGGCGTACGCCTTCAGCTCGTCCCACTGTCCGGCACCCGGGATGCCCCGCGCGTCGACGAACGACACGATCGAGTAGAGGTCGGGGGACGTCGGACGGAAGTCCGAGCCGAGCAGACGGAGCACCCGGGCGATCGGCAGGTGCGCGAGCGCCTTGTTGGTCCGCAGCGCGCCGCGCACCATGTTCAGCGCGTCGTCGAAGCCGCGCGCCTGCGCGACGGGGATCTCGATGGGCGCGCCGCCCACGTACCACCCCACGGACTCCGTCCAGCGGGACTTCGCCCTGGTGTGCAGCGGGACGACCGTGCGGTAGACGGGTTCGCCGCCGATCTCGTGCACGATGAGGCTGGTGGCCGCCAGGATGCCCACCTGGCTGCCGCCGAAGGGCCGGCAGTACGCCGCGAAGCCGGCGGCGTCCGCGTCGTCCACGAGCATCTCGTGCAGGAGCTTCTGCTCGGGCAGCCCGCCGCCGGGTTCGAGGCCGAGGTCGACGGGAAAGGCGGGCAGCCTGCCGTCGCACCGCGTGATGAACTCCCGCCAGCGGGCCACGATCGCATGGGTGTCGTCGACCTGGTCAGCGTTGGCCCGCTCCAGCTCGCAGAAGTCGACGTAGCTGCCGACCGGGGCGGCGTCGTCCGCCCGGCCTTCGGTGCCCGCCACGTACAGCGCGTGGATCTCGGCAGGGATGCGCTGGATCGAGTACGCGTCGACGTTGCTGTGGTCGAAGGCCATGTAGACGCTGGTGGAGTCGTCCCTGACCACCGCCGTGTACAGAAAGTTCGGCCAGGCCAGCGCGTCGGCCGCCACGTCGAACCGGTCCTGGAGATGCCGGCTCAGCTCCTGGGCACGCGGGAAGTCGCCCACGTCCTGGCGGCGCAGGGCCACGGCTTCGGACGCGGCGGTGAAGCGGCGCATCTCATCGCGGACCCAGCGGAACCCGCTGCGCAGCGTTTCGTGCCGAAGCGTCCAGGTCCGCAGCGCCGCTTCCAGGACGTCGAGGTCGACGGCGCCCGGGATGTCGAACGCCGCACCCAGCCAGGTCGGGACGAACAGGCCGTCCTCGCGCACCGTCCGGGCCGTGCGGATGTGTGACTCCTGCACATAGGCAGGTGGCCGGCTGTCGTCGGGCTGGCTGGTCGCGGCCTCGACCATCAGGGGGTCCAGCGTCCACTCGACCAGCCGCCCGGGACGGACCTCGCAGCCGTGAATGTCGGTAATTCGCACGAGATTCTTCCATTCACAGACGGTCGGGGGACACGGATGAGCAGCAGAGCCGAAGGGACCGGACCGAGCCGCCAAGCAGGGCGCAGGGATCGCCCTTCGGAGCCGTCCCGAGGTGCCCGACCCAGCGGCCCGCGTACGGCGCAACCCTTGACAGAGCCTCAACTCTTGGGCGGCTGCCACCGGTTTCACAGGACGGCGGGGGAAGGGAGGCAGCCGGATGCCGCGGCTCACGAAGTACGGTCATACGGTGCACAACGCGCCCCGAGCGCCCCCGGGCACGCACAACCACCCCATCGAGTCTCACCCCCGCGCCTCAGGCGCGAGCGCTCCCGATGGGGTGGCGCCACCTGTGTTTTCGGCTCCGGTGGCCGCGCTATGTGGCGGCCGGACCGCGCCCCGTGCCGGCCTCAGGCACGGCCGACCCGGCCCGCCACCGCGTGACCGATCAGGAGGTAGACGACGGCGGGCAGGCCGTAGTTGAACACCGTGCGCCAGTTGTCGGACTTGATCGTGAACATGTCGCGCGACCAGCCCGAGAGCCAGTCCGCCGCGTGGCGGACCCACGAGACGACGTCGTTGGCGGTGTTCGCGTTGACGAGGAAGAAGGCGATCCAGAGGATCAGGATCAGTGCCGTGATGTCCGCGATGACGAGTATGCCGGTCGCCGCTGGATTGCCGCCATAGCGCCTGGACATGTCCAACTCCTTGCCCCTGTAGGTGGGTTGATGCTTCTGATCCCTGCGAGCCTTGCGATCTTGCGGGCTTTCGGTGCGCCCGGTTCGCCTCCGGGGGCTCATTCAGCCGAACCCCCGGGGACGCCTCACAACTTCAGCAGCCGGTCCGCGAGTTGGCGGTACGAGCGCAGCGCGATCCGCAGATCCTCCGTGGCCGCTGCGCCAGAGGTGTCCTGCCACGACGCACGCAGCGCGCCGCGCCGCCGCGCGATCGCCTCGGCGAGGGTGTCTGCGAGCTCATCGAGCACCAAGGCGGCCTCTTCGACCGCCGCCCGCGGCTCGTCCACGAAACCGATGGCCGCGTGCTGGAGCCTGAGCCGCAGTTTGTCGCCGTCTTCGGCGAGGAGCGGGTTCTCGGGCACCGGCTCGCAACCGTCACCTCCGGAGGCGGGACGGGCCGCGCCGACGCTCTCGCCGGCCGACCCCGCCGTACCCGGCCCGACAACACCCGGCCCGGCCGGTGACCGCTCCGTGCCGTCGATGCGCTGCTCAGCTGCGGTCCGCTCCGGCTCGGTCATGACGCGCTCCCCTTGACGATGCCCCGCCGCAGGCCCGCTCGGGAGGCGTGACGGCCGGTGCGACCCTTGACCCGTCCGGCGTCGTGCTGCCTGCGTTCCCCGATCAGGGCCGCGAAGAAGTCATGGGCCCGTACCAGGGTCTCGCGCAGTTCCTCCGTGTCGGGCGCGCGCTCGTGGGATCCCTGGGCTACGCCGCGTATCCGGCGGTAGCTGTCCATATGGTGGGGGTGGTGCACCGAGAGCGCGGCCAGATGTTCCTCGGAGTCCCGGTCCGGGAAACCGCGTTCACGGGCGAGCCGGCCGAGCAGCGCTTCCGCGTCGGCGACGGCGCGGGGCGGCGAATCGACGAACTCCTCCTGGATCCGAGCCCATTCGGCGGTATAACGGCCCTGCTCCTCGGCCGTCGGGGGCCGCGTCCTGATGCCGCCGTGGCGGCGGACCCGCTCGTCCAGTTCCTTCTCGGCGGCCTTGGTGTCGCCGTTGTGCTGGGCCACCGTCCATTCGTACTCCGGTCCGAAACGGCGGCGCAGGCCGCCGTCACGGTGCGTGAGGAACGTGCCCAGAACCACCGCAGCGACAACGATCACTGCGGCCCCAACCAGGATGATGATGACGCCGCTGGACATGACCTGCCTTCCGGCCGGAATCACCCCGCACTGCGGGCTGTCCCCGTGCGAGTAGGCGCGAGCGGCCCGAATAAACGGGGGATCGGGCAGCTCACCCCCCGGCGCTCCCCCGGTGCGGCAATCGGGGCGCACGCACGCGGGTCCTGGGGCCCCATGGCACGGGGCGGGCGCCCGCCCTTCGGACGGCCCCTGTCACTCCATCGGGTCACGCGAATGTCCCTGCGGCCCGTCCCCGGAGACGCTGCTAGTGAAGAACCCTCACATACAGGAGGAAACACATGCGTATCCGTACCGCAGTCGTTGCCGCCGCCCTGGCCGCCACCGCCGTAGTCGGCGGGGCCGGCGCCGCGTCCGCTGCCGACCCCAAACCGCCGGTCACCGGCGTGGCCGAGGACTCCCCCGGCGTCCTCTCCGGCGACGTCGTCCAAATCCCCCTCGACCTCGACCTCAACGTGTGCGGCGACACCGTCGACGTCATCGGGCTGCTCAACCCGGCGTCCGGCAACTCCTGCAAGAACAGCTGACCGCCTCACCAGCCGCCCCGCCCCGGACCAGTCGCTGGCCCCGGGCGGGGCTCGGGGTGAGTGCCCCGTTCCGGGAAATTGTTGACCTCAAGCTCGGTAGAGGTCGTACGTTCCTCGCATGAGCATGGAAGCCACCGCGTGGACGCAGCTCCACAACGTCATGAACGCGCAGCAGGACAGACGTCCCTTCAACCTAGCCACTCTGCGGCGCATCGCCGTTTTCGCCCGCCCTCACCGCCGCCGCATCGCGCTGTTCCTCGTGCTGAGCGTCGCAACGGCTCTGCTGGCGGTGGCCACGCCACTCCTCGCCGGGCGCGTCGTCAACGCGATCATCGGCGGGAACGACAGCGGCACCGTGACCCGGCTCGCCCTGCTCATCGCCGCGATCGCGGTGGCGGAGGCGGGGCTCGGCATCGCGAGTCGATGGCTGTCGTCGACGCTCGGTGAAGGACTGATCCTCGATCTGCGGACCGCCGTCTTCGACCATGTGCAGCGGATGCCCGTCGCGTTCTTCACCCGGACCCGCACCGGCGCGCTCGTCAGCCGCCTCAACAACGACGTCATCGGCGCCCAGCGGGCCTTCAGCAACACCCTCTCCGGCGTGGTCAGCAACCTCGTCACGCTGCTGCTCACGCTCGGAGTGATGCTCAGCCTCTCCTGGCAGATCACCCTGCTCGCGCTCGTCCTGCTGCCGGTGTTCGTACTGCCCGCGCGCCGCATGGGCACCCGGATGGCCCGCCTCCAGCGGGAGGCCGCCGAGCACAACGCCGCGATGGGCACCCGGATGACCGAGCGGTTCTCGGCGCCCGGCGCCACCCTGATCAAGCTGTTCGGGCGGCCCGCCGACGAGTCCGCCGAATTCGCCGCCCGCGCCGGGCGGGTGCGTGACATCGGCGTCCGTACGGCGATGGCGCAGTCCGCGTTCATCACCGCCCTCACCCTCGTCTCGGCTCTCGCGCTCGCCCTGGTCTACGGCCTCGGCGGCTACTACGCCCTGCAGGGCACCCTGAAAGCGGGCGCGGTCGTCTCGCTCGCCCTGCTCCTGACGCGGCTGTACGCACCGCTCACCTCGCTGGCCGGGGCGCGCGTGGAGGTCATGAGCGCGCTGGTCAGCTTCGAGCGGGTCTTCGAGGTGCTCGACCTGAAGCCGCTCATCGCCGAGAAGCCGCAGGCACGCGCGGTTCCCGAGGGCCCCGTGTCCGTGGAGTTCGACGGCGTGCGGTTCGGCTACCCCTCCGCCGACAAGGTCTCCCTCGCGTCCCTGGAGGAGGTGTCGAGCCTGGACACCCGGGGCGGGACCGAGGTGCTGCACGGTGTCTCCTTCCGCGCCGAGCCCGGCCGGATGGTGGCCCTGGTCGGATCGTCCGGCGCCGGCAAGTCGACAGTCGCCCAGTTGCTGCCCCGCCTGTACGACGCCGACGAGGGTACGGTCCGCCTCGGCGGCATCGACGTACGCGACCTGACCGCCGACTCGATCCGCGACACGATCGGCATGGTCACCCAGGACGGTCACCTCTTCCACGAGTCGGTCCGCGCCAACCTGCTGCTGGCCCGGCCGGACGCCGGGGAGGAGGAGGTCTGGGAGGCGCTGCGGCGGGCCCGTCTGGACGGCTTGGTCGCCTCGCTGCCCGACGGGCTCGACACCGTGGTCGGGGAGCGCGGCTACCGCCTCTCCGGCGGAGAGCGCCAGCGCCTGACGATCGCCCGGCTGCTGCTGGCCCGTCAGCGCGTCGTGATCCTCGACGAGGCCACCGCGCACCTCGACAACACCTCCGAGGCCGCCGTCCAGGAGGCGCTCGGCGAGGCGCTGGAAGGACGCACGGCGGTGGTGATCGCGCACCGGCTCTCCACGGTGCGCTCCGCCGACCTCATCCTGGTGGTGGAGGACGGCCGGATCGTGGAGCGGGGCACCCATGAGGAACTGCTCGAACTGGGCGGCCGTTACCAGGAGTTGTACCGCGCCCAGTTCGAGCGCCCCGCCGGGGCACCCGCAGAACTGAGCTGACCGTACGAGCCCCGGCGGCGCGGCGTCCCCCGGGCCGCCCGGGGCTCGGGCCGACAGGCGCCGATCAGCGCCGGTGGCACACGGCTCGGCCGACAGGTGCCGATCAGCGCCGGTGGCCCGACCGTACGGCATCGTCGGAGCGCGACGGTCGGCCACCGGGGCCGCCCAGGAGCCGGTCCGCGTCGGTTACCGCGCCCAGCGCCCCGCGCAGGGCGCCGACGGACATGTCGTGCAACTCGGCCCGGGAGAACGTCTCGTTCGCCAGCCAGTCCACGCACAGCACCCGGACGAACACCAGCCAGCTCGTCAGCACGGCGGAGACCGTCTCAGCGGGCCTGCCGTCGAGCCCGGTCGCTTCGAGGACACGCCGTCTCAGCTCGGCCAGCTCGTCGGTGATGATGGCCTGGATCACCGGGTCGCCCGCGAGCACCCGGTTCGCGGCGAGCACCGTGTTCCGGTTCGCCGCGAAGTAGTCGAAGTGGATGTCGAGGCCGGCGGACAGCTGCTCCAGCAGGGAGCCCGCCGGGTCGATCTGCGTGTCGGCGAGCAGCCGGTCCGCGGCCTGCCGGTAGATCGCGGCGAACAGGGCGCTCTTGTTCGGGAAGTAGCGGTAGAGCAACGCCCGGGAGATACCGGCCTCTTCGGCGACGTCCTCCATCAGCACGTCAGGGTACGGCTTCGCCGCGAACAGACGGGCTCCGACGTCGAGCAGCTGGCTGCGGCGCTCGTCGGGACTGAGCCTGCGGCGCGTGGACACGGAGCCCAGGCTACTTGACGCGTGTCCACCAATGAACCTACCTTCGCCTTAGTAGACAGATGCCTACTAAGGCGAAGGGGGACCAGCACATGGCCAGGCTCCTCAAGTGGCTTTCCTGGGCGATGGGCATCGCCGACGTGGCGATCGGCGCCTTACACCTGACCACCGGGCTCGCCGCGGTGCCCGGCGCGGGTTCGCCGGGGCCGACCGTCGACAGCCTCGTGCGCTTCTTCAGCGCGATCTTCCTCGGATACGGACTGGCCTGGATCTGGGTGGCACGGCAGTCGCCGATCCCGTCGAGGGCGGTGCGCCTGCTCGCCGGGATCTTCTTCCTGGGCGGCGCCAGCAGGCTCCTGTCGTGGGCCGCGCTCGGCCGTCCGAACTGGTTCCAGCTGGTCCTGATGGGCATCGAACTCGCCCTGCCCCCGCTCTACTTCTGGCTGTCGACCGCCGACGAGCGGGAAACGGCGGCCCGCTCGCGGCAGACCGGGGTGGCCACTCCCGGCCCGGCCCGCTCCACGCCGTGAGCACGGACGTGCGGCGCCACGGGGGTGTGCCGCACGGCCGCGAGGGGGCGGACGGAACGGATCGGGCCCGCTTTCACCGCCACGCGTCGGCGCGAAGCCGCGGAGCCGGGGCTTCGTCGGCGACGCGACGGGCGGGCACCGCCACACTGGGATGGCTCAGCGCCCGCCTGGCGGCGGGGTGAGCCATCCCCCGGCGAATCCGGGCTACTTGCTCTTGATCTGAACGCGTTTGATGTTCACCGGAAGCGTCGGGTAGCCGTCCCCCGGTCCGTTCTGGTCGTCCTCGCCGCCCGCCGCGATCTTCTGCAGCACGTCGAGTCCCGCGGTGACCGTGCCGAAGGGCGTGTAGGCGGGCGACAGCTTGGTGTCCTTCCACACGAAGAAGAACTGGCTGCCATTGGTGTTGGGCCCGGCGTTGGCCATCGCCACCGTCCCGGCGGGATAGGTGGCGCCCGTCAGGTTCTCGTCCGGGAAGGAGTAGCCGGGCCCGCCGCTGCCCGTGCCCGTCGGGTCACCGCACTGCAGGACGTACAGCCGCGCGGTCGTGAGCCGGTGGCAGTGCGTGCCGTTGAAGTACCGCTTCTCGGCCAGGAACCGGAAGGAGTTGGTGGTGCACGGCGCCTTGTCGGTGAGCGCCTTGAAGGTGATGGCGCCCTGTCCGGTGCGCAGGGTCGCGCTGTACGGGCGGGCGGCCTTCACGGGGTCGAAGTCCGGTATCCCCTTGAAGTTGTCGGCGGGGACGGCCGGGGTGTAGGCGCACGCGGGCGCCGGGGCGCCGGCAGTGGGCCGCGCCGGGGCCCCGGCGCCGGCCTGCGTGGCCGTGGCGAGCGGGAGCAGCAGGGCTGCGGCGACTAAGGCGCCTTGTCTGGGGAGCACTGGACGGAATCCTTCCGGACGGAGCGTGACATGGCCGCATCATCTCTTCCCCGTCACCTGCGAGCCATGCACCACCGCGGCCGCCCCTCTTCCCAGCCGTCACGCCGGCCCCGGAGGGCGGATCCGCCCGTCAACTCCCCTACGAATCAGGGACGTTCTTCGATCCGCATGGAACGGATCGACCCGATCCCTCGTCTTGCAGGGCGTACATCCCAAAGGGAGTGAAAGGGGAACATCGTGTACGTACCTGGCATGCGTCATGTCGTCGCCGCGGGGGCGGTGGCGGTCCTCGCCGGAACGGGAATCCTGCTCGGCAGCGGGGCGGCGTCGGCGGCGACGCCGACCGTCGCCGTCTCGGCCCAGCAGGCGCACGGCGCCGTCCCGGCGGCCGAGCCCCGGGGCAAGGTCGTCGCCAACGGCGGCCTGTGGGTCCACCAGGAAGCGAACACCACCTCCAAGCGGCTCAACCTGCTGGCCAACGGCACGGTGACCGCGCTGGAGTGCAAGAAGACCGGCCCGAACGTGGACGGCAACAAGCTCTGGTACAAGCTCGGAGCGGGCAAGCCGGGCTGGGTCGCCGCACGCTACGTGCAGAACCTCGCCCCGGTGCCGTACTGCAAGTGAGCCGAGCCTGATTCCGGGGGCCGCCCGACCAGCGGTCTCCGGCACCACCACGGCGGCCCCGCGTCCCACTCGGCGGGGCCGCCTCGGCATGCGCTCCGGAGCGGCCGGCGCCGCCTTTGGACTGCCGTACGGAACATGGATCAGGTGCGGCGTTCGCTGTAGCCGCACAGCCAGGCGAGCGCTTCGTGGGCACCAAGGGTGAAGTCCCGGGCGCCGGGCGGGAGGGTCGGGTCGTCCAACTGGACGGCGGCCGCGTCCACTTCGGCGGTCAGCAGCCGCAGGTCCGGGAGGCCGCGAGCCTGCGTACCCGTGACCGGGGAGCGCGCGGTGCGGCCCAACGCCCAGCGGTAGGCCGCGGCCGCGCCCATGGCGAACTGGCCCGTCACTTCCCGCCGGGACGCCAGGTACCTGACCGCGACGTCGACGTCGCCACGGGAGCGCATCCCGATCAGCCCCGCCCGGCTGCCCCGCGCCGTCCCCTTCTCGGACGTGTTCACATCACTCACCCCTGTCCACATCCTCCGCCGCTCCGGAGGCTCTGTTGCCGGGTACCCACTTGACGCCGACCTTTGCATCTCTTTGCCCCCTTCCCCCTTGTGATCACGCTCGTACGCGGCAACTCGTACCCGAATGCGGGTCCCGCGGGACCGACTGCCCGCAGATCCTCGGCGCCTGGGCCACTCAACGCACCTCTCCTGTTTCCCTCAAGTTTGCTCCCGGTGGGTGTATCTGCGGCTACTCGCCAGTAGTGTGTGCGCCGCGCGACTACGCCCCGAAGCTGGTCGCGCCCTCAACTGTCAGCGTTACCAGGGGGATACACATGCGTGGGATGAGCCGCCGCCAGTTCGTTTCGAGGATGTCCGCGGCGGCCGCCGGAGCCGCTTTGTGGCCGGCCCTGGCGCCGGACCGCGCGCTGGCGGACACCGCCTCGCGGGCCGTACGGATCGGCGGGACCACCCTCGAACAGGCCGCGCTGCCGGTCGGCTCCGGAGCGTACAAGCGCCTCGTCGCGGGGCCGGGATGGCCGCTGGTGGTGCGCGGCGAACTCGCCGCGGGCGGCGCGGGCCGCGACGACCGCCGCACCGGGCTCGCCTCCTTCGTGCAGTTCACCGACCTGCATCTGGCGGACACCGAGTCCCCGGTGCGGTTCGAGTACCTGGCCCAGTACAACGACAGCGCGCACCGCCCGCAGGAAGCCCTGACCGTGCGCGGCGCCTCGGCTCTCGTCGAGCGGGTCAACGCGGTGCGCCAAGGCCCGTACACAGGGCTGCCGTTCGGGATGGTGATGGCCACCGGCGACAACACCGACAACCACGAACTCATCGAGCTGGACTGGTACCTGACCGTCATGAGCGGTGGCCGGGTCACTCCGAGCAGTGGCGATCCCTCGCGCTACGAAGGCGTCCAGAACTCCGGCAGCGTGAACTACTGGAACCCGGAATCGTCCCTCCAGGACGCCTACAAGGCCAAGGGCCTGCCGCAGATCCCCGGCTTCCTGTCCGGTGCGGGCCGCCCGTTCGACGCGCCGGGCCTCAACATGCCGTGGTACACGACCGTCGGCAACCACGACGACAGCATCGAGGGCAGCCTGCCCGACCTCGGCCTGCTGAACGACCTGTACACCGGCGACCGGAAGATCGAGGGCTGCGACGACGCCACCGCGGCGAAGCTCGCGTACGCGCTCCAGCACGACCCGGCCCAAGCGGCGCTGCTGCTCGGCCAGTTGCTGGGCAACGGCGGCGCGATCCGCAAGGTCACCCCCGACGAGCGCCGCCGCCCCTTCACCCCCGTCGAGTTCGCCAAGGCGCACCTCGACCCCGCCCACACCGGCGCCGGACCGGTCGGCCACGGCTTCACCCCGGACGCGGCGAGCAGCGGCCACCTCTACTACACCTTCCCGCTCGCGGCCGGGGTCCTCGGCATCAGCCTCGACACCACCAACAGGGCCGGATTCGCGGACGGTTCGCTGGGCACCGCGCAGCTCAACTGGCTGGAGTCGGTCCTCAAGTCGCACAGCGGCCACTGGTACGACACCGACGGCCACGTGGTGCGCGGAGGGGCGAACGACTCGCTCATCGTCCTGTTCAGCCACCACACCAGCGCCACCATGGGCAACCTGCTCCCCGACCCGTACCACCCCTTCGAGGCACGGCACGACGGCAACGCCCTGGTCTCACTGCTCCAGCGCTATCCGAACGTGGTGGCCTGGGTCAACGGCCACACCCACGAGAACCGGATCACCCCGCACGGCCACGCCGTGCCCGAGCGCGCCTTCTGGGAGATCAACACCGCGTCCCACGTCGACTATCCGCAGCACGCCCGGATCATCGAGATAGCCGACAACGGCGATGGCACCCTGTCGCTGTTCACCACCCTCATCGAGTCCGCCGCTCCCTACACGACGGACTTCGCCGACACCTCCGACCGGGGCCTGGCGGCGCTGTACCGCGAGCTGTCGTACAACGACCCGTACGCCACCCCGGCAGTCAAGCTCGGTTCCTCGGCCGACCACAACACCGAGCTGCTGCTGGCCCGTCCGGGCAAGTAGCGCCGGATCAGCCCGCGGCCTTGCCGCGCGGTTGACAGGTCATGGCCAGCGGGCCGGGGCCGAGGGTGCCGCGGACCCGAACGCGCAAGGTGGCGCCAGGGTCCGGGTGGACGGACCAGCGGGTGCAGACGGTGGCGAGGGCCAGGGTCATCTCGACCAGGGCGAACTGGTCGCCGATGCACTTGCGGTTGCCGCCGCCGAAGGGGACGTGAGCGCCCCTGGGCAGGCTGTCCCCGCTCGGCTTCAGCCACCGGTCGGGGTCGAAGCGCTCGGGGTCGGGAAACAGGTCCGGCCGGTGCTGGAGGAGGTAGGCGCTGTAGAGAAGGGCCGTACCGGCCGGCAGTGCCTGCCCGGCCAGCGTGGTGTCGGCGGTGGTGACCCGGGTGAAGAACCAGCCCGCCGGGTACATCCGCAGGACCTCGCTGATGACGCGCCGGGTGTAGGCCAGACCGTCGAGGTCGTCCGGGGTGGCGGTCCGGCCGGCCAGCGTCTCGTCCACCTCGGCGTGCAGTTGTGCCTCGACCTCGGGGTGCTGGCTGATCAGCCAGAGGGCGAACGCCAGGGAGTTGGCCGTGGTTTCGAACCCCGCGCCGATCATGACCATCAGCTGGTCGCGGACGTCGACTTCGGACATCGGCTCGCCCGTGTCGTCGTCATGGGCGGCCAGCAGCATGGCGACCAGATCGTCGCCGGGCGGTGCCGCCCGGCGCGCGGCGATGATGCCGTCGATGGCGCGGTGCAGGCGGTCGCAGGCCTGCCGGTAGCGGCGGTTGGCGCGGGTGGGCACCCGGTAGAGCGGGCCGAGCGGCAGCATCACCCGCTGGTAGATGCCGTCGATGACGGTGTGCAGGCTCCGCTGCACCTCGGCCACGGCCGCGTCCTCGGCCTCCGCGGCGAGCACGCTGCGGGTCACGATGCGCAGGGTCAGGGTGGTCAGCGCCTCGGTGATGTCAAGGCGCAGACCGGGCCGCCAGCGGGCGGTCATGCGGTCGACCTCCTCGCCCATGACCACCGCGTACCGCTCGATCCGGTCGGGCTGGAAGGCCGGCTGCATCTGGCGGCGCTGCCAGCGGTGCTCCCGCCAGCCGGCCATGGGCAGACTGCTGCCGAAGAGCACGCGGGCCTTGTCGAAGAACGGACCGCCCTTGTCGAAGGTGCGGGAGTCGGTGAGCATCCGGTGGGCAGCTTCCGGATCGCAGACGACGTAGGCGGGCGAGGGCCCCATCCCGATCCGTACGAGATCGCCGTGCGCCGGCAGCGAGGCCAGGAACTCCAGGGGCCGGGAGTGGAGCTGCCAGGCATGGCCGAGCAGCGGCCAGGCGCCCGGAGCCGATCCCGTGCGCGGCGGTGGAGTGGTGGTGGTCACAGCGGGATACCTCCGGCGGGGGGCGGGCCCGGTCCGGGCTACGGCACCGGGACACCTCCCCATCGACGCCGCCGGAAAGCCGGCGCACAGCAGCACGGGGGGCGCGCGGCCGGAGGCGCACGCCTACTCGGGAGGCTTCAGCGGGTCGTGGCCCAAGGACATGAGCCGGTGCCGCCAGGCCGCGTCACCGGCCTGCGGTTCGAGATCGTCCCGGCGCTGGGCACCGACCGTGTCCACGATCGCGTACATGACCTTGATGTCGTCGTCCGTTAGGTCCGTGCGCCGCTTGCGCAGGATCCCGAGGACATGCTGCCCGGTGGCGGTACCGGCGTGCTCCGGCAGTTGCTCGGCGTTCTCCGCGGCCGCTTCCGTGCGCAGCCACGCGCTCAGCTCCTGGCTGGTCATGTTGACGAGCCGATGGAACTCCTCCCACAGAGCGTCGAGTTCAAGAGCATCGATGTCAGACATGGGTGCATCCTCCATGTGTCGGCTGCCGGGCAGTGGATACCCCACATGCCCGTTTTCGCCCGCTACCCCACAGGGCACGTCCCACACCCTCCGCGGGAGCACGGGCGAAGGGTGTCGACCGGCCGGAGCGGGGCGCTCGGGCGCCGAAGTCACGGGCGCCGACATCCGTGGCCCTCGTCCACGTGCTGTGCAACCACTGCTGTGCGGGTGCCGCTGGGCAGGCCGCCGAAACATGTCCGATCCGCTCGTCACATGCTGACGACAGGACCCGGCTGTTTCACCGGGCCCGGCTGGGTACTCGTGGGAAATGACCATTCGCAGCAAGGAACTGGCGCTCACCCACGGACTGGTGGTCGGTGCGGTGCCGTTGGCCGTGGGCCTGGTCATCGTGGCACTGCTGATCGGGGCCGTTTGGTGGGGACTGCGCAGGCAGGCCCGCGCGCCGCGCCCACCACGCCCCGAGGAGCAGCCCCGGCCGCCGGCGTCGGGACCGGTGGGCGAGGTGGCTGAACGGCGCGAACCCGCCGAGATGCCCCGCGGCCGCACGCGGCTCACCCCGCACCAATTCCCCGGCTTCGGAAACCACGGCACCCGCCCGGCGAAAACGCAGCCGAGCACAGACGGAGACAACGAGCGCGGTGGCGACAACGCCTCACGGCGCCGTTGACCAACTCTCTCTCAACGCAAGGGAGTTACCACTCACGTACATCACGGATCGCGGTCCGTCACCGTCCAGAATCGACCTGTACAGTCCTCCAGCGCGCTGCGATGGTGATCTGTGAGAGACCACCCACCGCGCTCCCGGTGCGCAGCATCGCGTGGCAGGGGCAGCCGTCGCGGGAGTTCCGGGCCGCCCTGCCGCCACCGGGAAGCCGCCCGGCGGGCGGGGCCGTTGGTTCCCTGGTACTCCCCCCACCAGGCGAGCCACCCCCGCTCGCCGGGCGCGGACGGCCCGCCGCCATGTGTGGCACACGCACATCCGTCTGCGACAGCGGCTGAGTGCCATCCCCGTACTCGCTCGTGAAGGCCGGTGCGGTGGTCCGATGCCGCTCGGAGGTCGGGAAATCCAAACCCCGGAGCGGGGGCTAGCACGATGGTGTGGCGGGGGTGAGTGGGTCAGCCTTGGCTCATGAGTGCTTCAGCTTCCCGCCGGGTGTTCCTGTCCACCGCCGCTCTCGCCGGGTTCGCCGGTCTCACCTGCGGCAACGTCGCAGCTGCGGCGCCCGCCGGGTCACCGCACCGGTCGGCCCCGACGGCACGGATGTCGTTGCCCGCTCCCACGGGGCCGTACCCCGTGGGGACCGTCTCCCTCCACCTCACCGATCGCGGCCGTCCCGACCCCTGGGTGGGCTCGCGGCCCTACCGGGAGTTGATGGTCAGCGTCCGCTACCCGGCGCGGCACGTCGCGGGGTATCCCCGCGCCCCGCAGATGCTGCCGGGCGCGGCGGCCGGGTTCGACGCGGTCAACAACCTCACGGACATACCGCGGGGCAGGGCGGACTGGGCGGCCACCCGCAGCCACGCCCGTACGAACGCGCCGGCCGCCCGGCACGACCCGCGCGGCTTTCCGGTCGTGTTGTACTCGCCGGGTGCCGGAGACCCGCGCACGCTGGGCACCACCTTGTGCGACGACCTCGCCTCACGCGGCTACGTCGTGGTGATGATCGACCACACCTATGACGCGACGGCCGTGGAGTTCCCGGACGGACGGGTGGAGAACACCGTGCTGCCCGCGGAGTTCGACAAGGCGAGCAGGGCGGGCAAGGCCCAGGTCACCGCGTTGCTGAAGAAGACGCTGGCGGTGCGCGTCGCCGACACCCGTTTCGTACTGGACCAGTTGGGCCGGTTGTCCGGGGAGCTGCGGGGCGCGCTCGATCTGACCGCCGTGGGCATGTTCGGCCAGTCCGCGGGCGGGTTCACCGCGGCACAGACCATGCACGACGACCCGAGGCTCAAGGCGGCGGCCGACCTGGACGGCGTCATGGGCTACACCCAGCGCGACGACGACCCGTCCGAGCCGTCCTCCGTCGGTACGGACGGTGTCGACCGGCCGCTGCTCCTGATGGGCAAGCAGGGCGACAACCATCACACGGTCGCGTCGTGGAACGCGGTGTGGCAACACAGCACGGGGTGGCTGAAGGACCTGACCCTCACCGGCGCCGAGCACGCGAGCTACACCGACCTGCAGTCCCAAATACCGCAGCTGGCCGGTCCGTTGGGGTTGTCGCGGGAGACGGTCGCGGCCAACGTGGGTACCGTGGATCCGCGACGGTCGGTGACCGCGCAGGAGGCGTACATCGCGGCCTTCTTCGACCGGTGGCTGCGCGGACAGGACGACCAGCTGCTCGACGGCCCGTCCGCCCGCTTCCCGGAGGTGCGGTTCGTGCCGTAGACCGGCGACGGCGCGCCCGGCGCGCCTCGCGCCCGAGGGGCGGGAAAACCACGGGCGCGCCGCGCCGCGCAGGCGCTACCGTGGGCGGCATGAAGGTCATCACCCGCATCTGCACCGCGACCGCGCGAGCGACCAGCTCGCCGGTTGACGCCGTCTGACCTCATCTCCTCCCCCGGCGACCGGAAACGGCCCGCCGGTGGACTGTCGGATCCCTGTTCGCGTCCCGTGCTCGCGGTCCCTTTCCGGCTGCCTCCGCAGCAAAGGACCCGTCGTCATGAACACCGAACACATCGTCCGCACCTTCGTGGAGTACTTCCAGGAGCGGGG
Organism: Streptomyces sp. NBC_01431; assembly: GCF_036231355.1. Lineage (NCBI taxonomy): Bacteria > Bacillati > Actinomycetota > Actinomycetes > Kitasatosporales > Streptomycetaceae > Streptomyces > Streptomyces sp. NBC_01431. Next base: position 7,296,373 of record NZ_CP109496.1, on the reverse strand, counting down.
GCACCGGCACCTCGCCGGGTCGTCCCTGCTGCCGCCGCCCGGTGACCCCGTACTGTTCACCACCTCCGGCATGCATCCGCTCACCCCCTATCTGGAGGGCCGCCCCCATCCGCTGGGCCGGCGTCTGGTCAACATCCAGCGCTGTCTGCGCACCACCGATCTCGACGAGGTGGGCGACGACACACACCTGACGGTCTTCGAGATGCTCGGCACCTGGTCCCTGGGCGACTACGAAGGGCCGCGCAGCCTGGGCTGGGGCCACGATCTGCTTGTCAACGGCTTCGGCATCGATCCGGGGCTACTGCACGCCACCGTCTTCGGCGGCGACGAACACTCCGGCCCCGACACCGGCTCGCTGCGCACCTGGGAGGAGCTCGGGGTCCCGGTCGAGCTGACCACCGACGAGAACTGGTGGTCCAACGGACCCACCGGTCCGTGCGGGCCCGACTCCGAGATCTTCATGTGGACCGGGGACACACCGCCGCGGTCCACACCCACCAACGACGACCGGTGGGTGGAGGTGTGGAACCACGTGATGTTGCGCTACCGCCGCCACGACGACGGCTCCCTCGATCTGCTACCCCGGCCCAACGTCGACACCGGGCTCGGGCTGGAACGGCTCTCCGCCATCCTTCAGGGCAAGAAATCGGTCTTCGAGACCGATCTGTTCGAGCCGTGGATGCGGTCGGTTCCTCCGCTCTGGCACCTGGACCAGCGGCAACTGCGGTTGGTCTGCGACCATCTGCGCTCCAGCGCCGTCGTGATCGGTGAGGGCGTCCTGCCGTCCAACACCGGGCGCGGGTACGTCCTGCGGCGTCTGGTGCGCCGGGTGCTGACCACCCTGTGGCGCGACGATCCCTCCCGCGCCCTTGCCGACCTGCCCGAGGAACTGATCCAGCACACTCTGGACCACTTCGGTCTGCCGGGTCGCACCGGCCGGATCCGGGACATACTCCTCGACGAGGAGCGGCGCTTCACCCAACTCCTCCAGCGCGGCCGCCGCGTCCTGTCCCAGCCCCGCTTCTCGGCCCCGCTCACCGACGAGGACTACACCTACCTCCACGACACCCACGGGCTACCCCGCGAGCTCGTGCGCGGCCTGCGCACCGGCACGCCCGGGTGATCGGCCCCCGCCAACACCCTTGAGGGGGCGGGCCGACCCGCCCCCTCAAGGCGACACTCATCCGCCCCCACCACACCCGCCGGAACCTTCCAACCGGCCGGGCCATCCCGCGGACCGTAGACTCGGCGAATGGCAAAGTACTTCGACGTTCACCCCGAGAATCCTCAGCGGCGCACCATCAGCAGTGTGGCCGACAGCATCCGTTCCGGCGCGCTCGTCGCGTACCCGACGGACTCCTGCTACGCCTTGGGGTGCCAGCTGGGCAGCCGGGACGGGATCAACCGGATCCGGTCGATCCGGAACCTGGACGATCGCCACCACTTCACCCTGGTGTGCCAGAACTTCGCGCAGCTGGGTCAGTTCGTGCAGATCGACAACGACGTGTTCCGCGCCATCAAGGCGGCGACTCCCGGCCGGTACACGTTCATCCTGCCGGCGACGAAGGAGGTCCCGCGCCAGTTGCTGCACCAGAAGAAGAAGACGGTCGGCGTCCGGATCCCCGACCACGCCGTGGCTCAGGCCCTGCTCGCCGACCTCGGCGAACCGCTGCTTTCCAGCACCCTGCTCCTGCCCGACGAGGACGAGCCGATGACGCAGGGCTGGGAGATCAAGGAGCGCCTGGACCACGTGGTGGACGCCGTGCTCGACTCGGGCGACTGCGGCACCGAGCCGACCACGGTCATCGACTTCTCGGGCGGCGAGCTGGAGATCGTACGCCGAGGAGCGGGCGACCCCGCACGGTTCGAGTAGGCGCGCCACCCCGGCCTCGGGCTACCTTGCTCCTCGCTCACACACTCAGGCGGCTTTCCCAGCACCCCCGTACCGGCTGGGGCAAACCGCGGCTGCCTGCGGAGGTTCGCCCCAGCCGGAGCGCCGGTCAGTCGCGGCGAGGGCCGATCACACGGGTGCCGTCGGACACGGTGATCGCCTGCGCGGGGCAGGCGTCGGCGATGTCGAGGATCCGCTTGTCCGGCTCGACCCCTTCCTGAAGCGCTTCGGCGTGTTCGGCGTTCAGAGCGAAGACCTCGGGGGCCGCTCCGGCGCACATGCCGGACGCCAGGCAGAGCTGTGGATCCACGCGTACGGTCCAGGTCATGGCGCTCACCACGCGACCGGCATGATGCGCGGGCCCCGGACCAGCATCTGCGACTTCCAGGTCACGTCACCGGCCGCCTTCAGCCCCGGGAAGCGGGTGATGAGCGCGCTCAGGGCTTCCTGGAGTTCCAGCCGGGCCAGCGGTGCACCCAGACAGTGGTGGACTCCGTGGCCGAATCCGAGGTGCTGGTTTCCTTCACGGGCGATGTCGAGCACACCGGGCGCGGAGAACCGCAGCGCGTCGCGGTTGGCGGCGCCGGTGGCGACCAGGACCGGGGCGCCGGCCCGCACCAGGGTGCCGCCGACCTCGACGTCCTCGGTGGCGTACCTGGGCTGACCGGCACCGCTGCCCAGCGGGACGAAGCGCAGCAGTTCCTCCACCGCGTTCGCGATGAGGTCGGGCCGGGCCCTGAGCCGGGCGAGCTGGTCGGGGTGGTCGAGCAGCGTGAGGACGAAGTTCGGGATCTGGGAGGCCGTCGTCTCGTGCCCGGCGACCAGCACGGCCACGCAGAGGTCGATCAGTTCGAGCTCCGAGAGCCGGTCCCCGCCGTCGCGGGCCTCGATGAGGGCGGTCATCAGGTCATCCTGCGGGTCCTGGCGGTGACGGTCGATCAACTCGCCCATGTAGGCCCGGAGTTCCTCGCGGTTGGCGTCGAACTCGGCGGCGGTGAGGGAGCTGGTCGAAAGGGCGGCGTCGCTCCACACCCGGAAGCGGGGCCGGTCGGCGGCGGGCACACCGAGCAGTCGGCAGATCACCGCCACGGGGAGGGGCAGTGCATAGCGGTCCACGAGGTCGGCGGGCGGCCCGGCGGCCTCCAGGTCGTCCAGCAGACTCGCGGTGAGTTCGCGCACCTGGGGCCGGAGCTTCTCGACCTGGCGGACGGTGAACGCCCGCGCCACCAGTGAGCGCAGCCGGGTGTGGTCCGGCGGGTCCATGCTGAGGATCCCGCTGTCGCGCCGACCCTCCGACTGCCGGGGCTCGTCGTGCAGGAGGCCCTCGGCCCGGCTGAAACGCGGATCGCCGAGGACGAGCCGCGCGTCGGCGTAGCGGGTGACGAGCCAGGCGGGCTCGCCGTACGGCAGCTGGACCCGTAACAGGCCGGGCTGTTCCCGTACGCGCTCGTACTCGTCGGCCAGCTGGAGCCCGTCGGAGGTGTTGAAGGGGTAGGCGAGGGGGGTGATGTCGGCTGTCGTCACTGCGGCCTCCCGGATGTAAGCAGCTGCTTACAACCGTAGGACCGGCCGTTGGTGAGGTCAACGGCGCATAGCGGCCGTTATCCTGACGGGCCGTCTGAGAGGACCGTCCGCATGGAAGAAGCCCCCGATCCGCAGGCCGTCGAGCGCCGCCGGGACGCCGGAGCCACCCGGCAGCGACTGCTCGAAGCCGCCCGTGACCTGTTCGCGGAGCGTGGCTACGAAGGGGCGACCGTCCGCGACATCGCCGAACGGGCCGGGGCCAACCAGGCGTTGCTGTTCCGCTACTTCGGGTCCAAGCAGGGTCTGCTCACCGAGGTCATCGCCCGGGGCGGCCTTGAACAACTGCGCGCGACGCCGCCCGAGGAGCTCTTCGAGACCGCGCTGCGCTCGATGCTCACCAACAGCGCCGCGGGTACGGGCGACCGCTCGCTTGAGGTCTATCTGCGCTCCATCGGCCGGGGAGACGAGGCGGCCGGGACCCTGCGGGAGCTCGGCGAGCAGTACCAGAGCGCGCTGGCCGCACTGTCCGGGGCCGAGGACGGCGCGCTGCGTGCGGATCTGGCCATGGCCTGGCTGCTCGGCATCGGCCTGATGCGCACGGTCGTCGCGCGCGAGCCCCTGGCGAGCGCGGACCCGGACACGGTGTGCCGGCTCGTGGTCGACACCTTGGAGCATCTGTGGTCGGCGCCGGGAATCAGGGCGGAGTAGGGCCCGTCCCCGAGTGTGTGCCGCACAGTCCGCCCGCCCGCCGGCTCGCTGCGGGTCTGGGCCCGCTGGGGCGCACGTACACTCGCTGCATGGGGCGTACATGTGGCGAGAGGCAGGGCCGGCAGCGGGCCGCCCAGGTGCCGGGCCCATACGCTCTGCGTTCGGCATATGTGTGCCGGACCGATGTGGCTGACGCCGCGGCCCCCGAGGCGGGCCGTTTGGCGTTGCACGGCCACGGTTAGCGATTAGCCCCGCCGACCCTGCCCAGAACGAGGTTCCTTGCTCGATGCCCGTCCCAGGGCACGACAGGTCTCCTTCGGGATTTTGAGGACTGAGCCCCCACGTCGGGATCTTCGGGACTGCCCGACCACCGGCTCCCCGCACCACCGCGCATCCGCGACATCTGCTCTACATCACCACCGCAGCTTCCGGCGCACCGCCGGCGCTGCCGCCTGGCGAGGCCGCGCGAGTGGGCCGAGCCACCTCGAAGGGATCATTGTGAAGCTGAGCGAGCTGCTCGCAGGCCAGGAGCACCAGGTCCTCCTGGGCAACCCGGACAAGACATTGATCACCGCGGCGATGACCTTCGACGCCCACCGGGTGACCCCGCATTCGCTGTTCATCGCCGTACCCGGCCACCGCGAAGGAGGTCCCGCCGCAGTGGCACCGGCCCTCGCACGCGGCGCCGCGGCCGTACTCGTCGAGGGCGGTGCACCAATGATTCCGGAGTCGGTGTGGGCGTCGTCGGGCGCGTGCGCCGTGCGGGTGCCGGACGCCAGGAAGGCAGCGGCGGTCGTCGCCTCCCGGTACTTCGGCGAGCCTGGGCGGGCCATGAACATGGTCGCCATCACCGGCACCAATGGGAAGACCTCGGTGTCGTACATGGTCGAATCGGCGCTGCGGCTCTCCGAAGGGGCCAAGGTCGGGGTCATCGGCACCGCCGGCAACCGGATCGGTGACGAGCCCATCCCTATGCCGCGCTCGGTGCTGACCACGCCGGAGTCGCCGGACCTCCAGTACCTGCTGGGCCGCATGCGCGACCGGGGGGCCGACAGTGTGGTCCTTGAGGCCACGTCCATGGCCCTGCTTACCCACCGGGTCGACGCCACGTTCATCGACGTGGGGGTCTTCACCAATCTGACGCAGGATCACCTGGACGACCACGGCACCATGGCGAACTACCGGGACGCCAAACTCCGCCTGTTTCAGGGCCTTTGTCAACATGCGGTGGTCAACGCCGACGATGCCGTGGGCAGCGGTATCCAGGCGATGATGCCGGGCCGGGTGACCACGTATGCCCTGGACGCCCCGGCAGACTACCGGGCCACCGACCTCTCTGTGGACGCGCACGGCACCCGGTTCACCCTGCATCACGGCGGCCGCAAGTACCCGGCCGCCATCCCCGTCCCGGGCCGGTACTCGGTGTCCAACGCGCTGGCCACCATCGCGGCGTGCCACGTTCTGGGCCACGAACTGGGCCCACTGGTGGCCGCGTTGGACCGGATGCCTCCCGTCCCGGGCCGCTTCGAAAGGTTCCAGACCTCGCGCGGCACCTCGGTGATCGTGGATTACGCCCACTCGCCCGACTCTCTCGACAAAGTGCTCACCACCATTCGCGGTTTCGCGCGCGGCCGGGTCATCACCGTCTTCGGATGTGGTGGGGACCGGGACACCACCAAGCGAGCCGACATGGGGACCATCGCCGGAACCCACTCCGATCTGTGCGTCCTCACCTCGGACAACCCCCGCAACGAAAACCCGAACGCCATCCTGGACCAGATCGCGCCGGGCCTCGCGGCGACCGGCACGCCGTACGAACGGTTCGCCGACCGCCGCGAGGCCATCGGCTTCGCCCTGTCCGCGGCGGGCCCGGACGACACGGTGCTGATCGCCGGCAAGGGCAGTGAACCCCACCAGATCGTCGGCGAGGAACTGATCCCCTTCAGCGACATGGCAACCGTGCACGAGCTGGCCGGGACATAGAGCCTGGAAACGTGCGCCGGAAGGGTTCCGGGCCGGCGCCGAAGCACTGGCCCGGAGCCCCCGTCCGCCTACTTCAGCCGGTCGAGGATCTTGTTCATCTTCTCGATCTCGGCGTTCTGTGCCGCGATGACATTGCCCGCGAGCCTCTTGGCGTCCGTGTTCGCGCCGTTCTTCTGCTCCCCCTTGGCCATGGTGACCGCGCCCTGGTGGTGGCCGATCATCAGCTGGGCGAACTTCCTGTCGAAGTCCTTGCCGTTGGCCGCCTTGAGTTCACTCATGTCCTGGTCGGACATCATCCCGGACGCGCCGCCCGAGCCGTGGTTCATGCCGGGCATGTCCCCCATCGAGGCGGCCGGGAGCGGCTTGCCCCAGGACTTCAGCCAGGTCTTCATCGTGTTGATTTCCGGGTCCTGGGCCCGCTCGATCGCGGCGGCCAGGTCCTTCACCTCGGGATCGGCGGCGCGGCCGTCGGCCAGCTTCGCCATCTCGATGGCCTGCTGGTGGTGCGGGATCATCTGCTGCGCGAACGTCACGTCCGCGTCGTTGAAGGCACCTCCGGAGCCCGTGGCTCGGGTCGGGCCGTGGTCCATGCCCGGCATGGCCGGGTCGGCGGACTTCGCGGTACCGGAGGAGCCACAGGCCGCCAGCGTCAAGGCGAGAACGGCGCCGGCGCCAACGGCGAGCGTGCGTCGGCGGGCCGAGGAGGACAGGGAAGCAGACATGACGGACATCGCAGGTTCTTTCCAGGTGGACACGCCGCGTCCGCGGCGCGCGAATGGGCAGGGCACTCGGCCGGTGCGGCCGCCAGGGCCGAACCGGATGCGTGCCTGTCACGTCCGCGCGATACACACCTGAAGAAGCAGACCTCTGCCACCGAGTGGAGGCCCGCGCCGTTTCGGACCACACAGCGCCGTACGACACCCGCCGAGCGCTGGTACGACCGGAGGCACCCCACCGAGCCCCGCGAGCAGACCCATCGCGGCAAGCGGCAACCTGTCACGGGCGGGGGTGGAGACACAGAGCTCACCGACCGGCCCAGTGAGGACAGCCGTGGCCCGGGAACCCAGATGCTCGGCCCACGTGGCCGCGGGACCCATGTCCATGGGCCCCGTGCTCCCGGGCGTGGTGGTGGGAACCGCGACCTCGCCATGGCAGCCCACGGCAGCGTTCGCCGGAGCGCCGTGCATGGAGAACAGTCCGAACAGAACGGCGCACAGCACGAGCAGCCGGGGAAGTCCCCTCCGGAGCATCGGCTTGCCGTGCACGACTGCCCGCCCTCTCTCGATCTCGTACGAGTCCACGCCTCGGTGCCCGACCATACCCCCTCCGGGTTTATCGACCCCGCAGCGCCATACCCCCCCCGATGCCCCGCGGCCATCCGGACCCCGCGGCCCACCGGATGGTGCCGCACCCCCCGCTGACCAGACGTCAGCGCTACCTCCCCGGGCCCGGTCGAGCCCGCTGATCACCTGTCAGATGGTTGCCCCTCACACCGGAAGTGACCAGGTCAATGGTGGAATCAGGGCCGCGACGCCACATGGGTGAGCTATGTTTTGAGCACACGTGGCATGAGAAGGAGGCCCGCCGGTGTCATCGGGGCAGCAGCAGGCACGAGCCCAGGCGGCCGCGATCACGCCGAGCGGGCAGCCATCCGACCATGGGCGCGCGCCGGCGGACCGGGTCCGCGCGCTGTTCGACGGCCACCGCCTCTCCCCCGGCCAGCGGCGCATCGCCCAGTACCTCATCGACCACCTCACCGAGGCCGCCTTCCTCTCGATCACCGAACTCGCCGAGCGGGTCGGCGTGAGCCAGCCGTCGGTGACCCGCTTCGCCGCTTCCCTCGGCTTCAGCGGCTACCCGGCCCTGCGGGACGTCCTACAGCCGATCGCCCTGAGCGCCGTCGCGGGCTCCCCCGAGGGCCGCGAGGGGAGCCGCCACAACGAGCTCCAGGCGGCGGTGGACGCCGAGATCCAGAACCTGGAGAACGTGCGTCGGCTGGTCGCCAACACCACCCGGGTCCTGGAGATCGGCCGCGAGCTGGCCCGCTCGGTGCCCCTGACCGTTCTCGGGCTGCGGATCTCCGTGTCGCTCGCGGAGTACTTCGCGTACGCCGCCCGGCGCATCCACCCCGATGTGCGGCTGGTGACGCGCGGTGGCAGCGTCGCCTACGACGCGCTGCTCCAGTCGCGCTCGGCGGGCGGCAGCTGGGTGCTGGCCTTCGCCATGCCCCGGCACGCCAAGGAGACGCTGGCCGCGCTGCGGGCAGCCCGCAGCGCGGGGCTGCGCATCGCCCTGATCACGGACACCACGCTCGGTCCGCTCGTCGACGAGGCGGACGTGGCCCTCACCGCGGGCACCGGCTCACGCCTGGTGTTCGACTCGTACGCGGCGCCCGGAGTGCTCGCCGCGGCCCTTCTCCAGGCGATGGCCGACGCCGATCCCGAGCGGACGCAGGCCCGGCTCGAAGAGTACGAGCAGGCCGCCGACCAGCACGGTTTCTTCCTTTAGGGCCCGATTCGCCCGCGCCGCTCCGCAAGATCTTCACAGCCCGGCAGCGCATGAATTTTTTCATACCCTTGTTTACTCAACGGTATATATGTTTACTGAGCGACGGCGACCACCGATCCCCCCACGCCAAGGAGAGCGACCCCAGTCCCTCTGCGATCGAACAACCAGCGTGACGACTCCCTCCTCCTCACGTTGCGCTGGATGTCCGATCCAGGCTGTCGGATCCGGTGGAACGCCCGTGGCGGCCTCGGCTAACCCCTGAGCCGAGGCCGCCCCACCTCTCGATCAGAGTTCGTCACCATCGGAAGCGACGAGAATGTCCTCTATGGCCCCCGCACCCACGCTCAGCCCGGACTGGCCCTGCCAGGTCAAGTCGCCCGGGACTCGCGACTGGGAACGCACCGCCACCCGTTGGCTGCGCGACCTGCTGCCGGCCCGCTACGCCGGCTACTCCCCGCTGACCCGCCACCCCGTCCTCCTCGCCCGGCACGCCCAGCTTCAGCTCCAGCACGAGATCCGCGCCGTGCGCGTGGCCCTCCAGACCAGCCGTGCCGAACTACCCACGCTGGGCGTGGCCGAGTCCGTCATCGAGAACACCATCAGGATGTACGCGCTGGAACTGGAGCAGCTGGGCCGCCTGGCCCGCGGAGTCCGGCTCGTCATGGAGGTCCTCATGGACGACGGCGCGTCACAGCGCAGGGTGTACGCGCAGCGCCGGTGACGCCCCCGGCCACATGTGTCCCCAACCCGCTTGTCGCCGGTGACGCCCCGGCCACATGTGACCCCAACTCACTTGTCCGGTCGGGCAGTTCATACCCGGGCCGCACCATGCCGCGGCGGTTCAGCCCGTCGACGCGCCGCCCTCCCCGGTCGGCAGATCGAGTCGGTCGAAGTGGTCGGGCGTGAGTGCCCGCAGGAAGTCCGCGGCGTCGAACGCCTCGCCCGCCGCGACCACGCCCGTCACCGTGCAGCGTCCATCGAGGATGCGCGCGAGGGCTTCCACGACGAGCGGTGCCGTCACCGCGTAGATGTCCCGGCCGCCCGCGACCGCGCGGCGCACCTCCTGGCCGCGGCGCACGATCGCCTCGACGAGGAAGGTCTGGGCGGAACGGCCCTTCGCGTCGGCAGGGACGGGCGCCGGGGTGTCGGGGTCGCCCACGTCCTTCAGCGGCGCCAGGTTCATCACGGCCCGCACCTCGGGAGTGCGCACGTGGCGCGACAGACTGACCTGGTCGGCTGTCGCGAACGGGGAGGCGTCCTGTCTGCCGAACGGCTCCGGGAAGTCCCAGGGGAAGACGGAGGGCGAGTAGTCGAAGGGGCGCAACTCGCTTGCCGTATAGGTGAGGTGCTGACCTGCGTTGCTCTTGCCGGTGAGCCGGGATCCGAGAGTGGGCAGCCAACTGTCGAGTCCGTAGGCGAGCGTGATCTCGTCCGCGTCCGTCCAGGCGCCGAGGGCGGCCGTGGCCAGCAGGTCGCCAAGGGCTCCGTAGAAGGCCACTGACGGAGCGATGACGACGCCCGCGTTGCGCGCCCGGTCGCCGTACGTGTCGAACAGGGCGGCACTGACGGCCTGTTCGGCGCCGACGTCCAGGTACGGGAGGCCCGCGCGCAGGGCCGCGTCGGCGACAGGGCGGGCGGTCGCGCGGAACGGTCCGGCACAGTTGACGACCGCCGCCGCGCCGTGGATGGCGCGGTCGAGGGAAGCCGGATCCTCGATGGACGCCACGCACACCCTGGCGTCGGGGGCGAGGTCACGAAGCCCGTCGAGCTTCGCCCGGTCACGTCCGATCAGGACCGGTGCCGCACCCCGGCGCAGCAGCTCCGCCACGACGAAACGGCCCGTGTGGCCGTACGCCCCGACAACGGCCACGGCGCGCTCGTCGGGCCAGGCAACAGGGCGGGACGCGGGGACGGGGGTATGGGCGGAACACATGGGGACTCCTGGGATGTGAATGCGGTGAACGATGTCTCCGCACGCCATGATCCAGGCCCCGAGAGTGCCTCACCAGCGTCCGGAATGACGAGGCGCGTACAGTTTCGGACATGAGAAGTGTGGCTCTGGCGCTCTCCGAGGGATGCATGCTCTTCGAGGCGGCGGCCGCCTGCGAAGTGTTCGGCACGGACCGCCCGCATCTGTCCGACCCCTGGTACTCGTTCAGCGTGTGTGGTCCCCGGGACACCCATGTCGGGGACTGGCTGCGCGCCGACGCCACGGACGGTCTGGACGCGCTTGCCGCCGCGCACACGGTGATCGTGCCGTCCCTGCGCGATGTCCGGGCGGAGCCGCCTGGCGAGTTGATCGACGCGGTACGTGCCGCGCACGCGGCCGGCGCCCGGATCGTGTCCCTGTGCACCGGGGCGTTCGTACTGGCAGCGGCGGGGCTCCTCGACGGCCGCCGCGCCACGACGCACTGGGCGCACGCGGACGAACTCGCCGAGCGGTATCCGAAGGTCACGGTCGATGCCGGGGTGCTCTTCACCGACCAGGGCACCATTCTCACCTCGGCGGGAAAGGCCGCCAGCATGGACCTGTGCCTGCACATCGTCCGCCTCGACCATGGCGCGACGGTGGCCAACGCGCTGGCCCGCACACTCGTCGTCCCGCCTCACCGGGACGGCGGGCAGGCGCAGTTCATCCCGGCGCCCGTGACGCACGGGCGCGACCATCCGCTCGCCGATCTGCTCCCCTGGGCGCTGGCCCGCCTCGACCAGCCGCTGACCGTGGAGGACTTGGCGCGACAGGCCGCCATGAGCAGTCGCAACCTGGCCCGGCACTTCCATGCCGTCACCGGGACCTCGCCACTGCGCTGGCTGCTGAGCCAGCGCGTGCGGCAGGCGCAGGAACTGCTGGAGTCGGGCCACGACAGCATCGAGCACATCGCGGCGCGCACCGGTATGGGTACGGCCGCCACCCTGCGCCGCCATTTCACCCGCGTGACCGGCCTGCCACCCGAGGCCTACCGGCGGACATTCGGCAGCCGCTGAGACCATGGGCACACGGCCCCAACCGACATGCGATCTTCGTACATGAGTGCGAGCGTGGTAGTGGCTCGGCACACCCTCCGATGTCCTCGACAGGAGGCCACCACCATGGGCAAGAAGCAGACCCGCCAGAACCGGGGAGCCCGCACCGGCGGCCATGAACGCAGCACCACCACCGAAGTCAGGGAGCAGTCACAGTCCGCCACACCACATGACACCGGGCGCCCGACGCCAGAGGTGTCCCACAAGCAACCGCGGAAGTTCGGCCACAACTAGGCCATAGCCAAGGGTGCCAGGGTGTCCGGCTGGTGGTTCGTGAGCCACCCCCGCGGCCACCCCCGCTGAAGCACCCCCAACGACTCGGCGAGGAGCCGGGCAGTCGCTCAGGCGTGCGTGCCCGCCGCGCGTGCCGCACGCCATTGCGGTGCGAGCACTGACCAGATCTCCTCGTCGTGTCGCTTTCCGCGGTACAGGTAGCTCTCCCTCAGCACGGCTTCCTTGATCATCCCCAGCCGCCGGGCGACGGCGATGCTGGGCTGGTTCTCCGCAGCGACCCACCACTCCACGCGATGGATGCCCCGGTGCTCGACGGCCCAGTCGATCATGGCGCGCACGGCCCGGGTCACCAGACCCCGGCCCACCGCGGCCGGCTCCAGCCAGCAGCCCGCCTCGGCGACGCCCTGCGCGGCATCGAACCTCCGGAACAGGACGGCGCCGACCAGTTCGCCGTCCGAACGGATCCCGTAGAGCCGCCCGGTGTCGGACGCGGTCCTCTGCGCGTACGTCGTGAGGAACGCCCGGCTCGACTCCAGATCCGTCACGACGTCAGGAAGCCCGTTGTGCTGTCCGATGAACTCCCGTCCCCGGTCCACATGGTGGAGGAACTCCTCGGCCTGCCACGGTTCGAGCGGGCACAGTTCGGCGCCGTCGTCGCCGAGGGATATCGCGTACATCGTCGTCCTCCAGGTGGGAGCAGCACCGGCACACAGTTCGACGGATCTTCCCACGGCCCCCGGGCATAGGGGCCACTCACATCAACACCCAGTAGCCATAGCCCAGTTGAGGCGACGGAGGGCCGGGCATTCGGTCGCTTTCACGCGGGGGCCGGGGGCACGCCTGGCCGCTGGGCGCGGCCGGCGTGCCCCGGAAGGACCGTCGTCCTCGTCCCCGTCCTCAGAACTCGGAGTTCGTGAACCAGCGCGTGAGCAGTTCGGCGTCCCCCGTGGTCTCGAAGGCGGCCGTACTGCGATCCAGGCGCCCGTAGAGGAGGAGCAGCAGATCGGCGGCGGTGCCCTGGACGGTGGCGTTCGCCTGCTCCGCCGCGGCGGTCGCGGCGTTCTCGTCGAGTCCGAAGCCGTCGGGGCGCAGGCGGATCAGCCAGTCGCCGACTCGGTCGGTGCAGCGGAACCGAATCGTCTCGCCCTGGCCTCGCAGCTCGGCGGTCTTGGGAGCGAACGGCGCGGCGAAGGGCAGGTTGACCAGGAACTCGTCCACCCCGTCGGCCGCGAGAGCGGGGTCGATCTCGGGGCGGAGGCCGACGGCGGTCTCCGCGTCGGTGCGGTGCACCAAGGTCTCGAACAGCATCCGCCGCATCCAGAACCTGGCGTACGGATCGACGCCCCACACCCACATCGGGGTATCGGGGTCGGTGACGGCGAACGCTTCGGCCGCCACCGCCGAGCTCTCCTCCAGCCAGCCGAGGTACCCGTCCTCGCCCGACGGCAGGGCCAAATCCACCTCGCGGCTACGGGGTGGCTCCTGGACGCGCTGCTGGAGCAGAGTGGAGAACCAGCGGTGCACGCTTCCGGTGTGGCGTACCAGGTCGAGAAGAGTCCAGCCGGGGCAGCTGGGCACGGGGGTCGCGAGGCTCGCTCCCTTGACGGCGGCCACGAACCTGGCGGTCTCCGTCATTACGGCATCGCAGTGGGTCGCGGGGCTGGACACCCAGCGGGAGTCATGTGACCTGTCCATGTGGCTTCGCTCTCTCCGTCTTCGTTTGTCCGGCCGCGGTCGGTCCGGCTGTTGTCGCGGTTCGACTCCGCCGGTTCCGGTGTGGTGCACGGAGTGTGCCGCGCACACATGTACATCTGCGCGCTCAGCGTTCCGGGCGCTCGGCATTCCGGGCGCTCGGCATTCCGGGCGCTCGGCTTTCCGGGCGCTCAGGGTCCCGCGTGATCAGTCTTCACCGTCGTCAGTCTCTCCCCTGCTGGAGGCGCGGTCCCTCGCGGGGTGGGAGATGTCCGGCTCCAGCCACGCGGGTGGCCGCACGGGCGCCTCGTTTCCCGCTCGGCCAGGCGTCGCCGGTGGGGGACGCGGCCCGGTGTATGCAGGAGCGATGGATCTTCAGCCACGGAGCGCGAGTCGGCATCATTCCCCGGCGCCGCGTCCCGCCCTGCTGGCGGTGCCGTTCGCGCTCATCACACTCGTCACGACGGCCGACGTACTCGCACCGCCCGATGTGCACCTCGGTCCGCTGCTGGCGACGGCCCCTGCCGTCACCGCGTCCTTCGCGGGCCCCCGGGTCACCGCGGCCATCGGCGCGGTCGCCGTCCTGGCCCAGGTGGTCGTCGCCGCGGTGCGCAGCAGCGTCAGCGACCTCAACCACACCTCCCAGATCATCGCGCTGATCCTGATCTCGGTGTTCGTGACGCTGTTCGCCCATCTGCGGGAGGTGCACGAGCGGGAGCTCGTACAGCTGCGCTGGGTCGCGGAGGCCGCCCAACAGGTGGTGCTGCGGCCGTTGCGCGAGCGGCTCGGCCCGCTGCGGCTCGCCAGTGTCTACCTGGCCGCCGAAGCCGACGCGCAGATCGGCGGTGACCTGTACGCCGCCGCCCGCACCGCCCACGGCACGCGGCTCATCATCGGTGATGTACGGGGGAAGGGGCTGGAGGCCGTCGGGGACGCGGCGCTCGTCCTCGGCGCCTTCCGGGCCGCCGCCCATCAGGAGTCCGACCTGCCGGGTCTGGTCACCTACCTGGAACGGGCGGTCGCACCGGACCTGGCCAACTCCCCCACCCCCGACGACGAGACCGGGGGCGAGGCCTTCATCACCGCGGCCCTGCTCGACGTGCCCGACCACGAACAGACGCTCCACCTCGTGAGTTGTGGCCATCCACCACCTCTGCTGCTGCGCGGCAACCGCGCGGTGTCCCTCGACGTCGACCATCCCGCCCCGCCGCTGGGGCTCGCCGATCTCACCGAGGACCAACTCACCGCACAGGGCTTCCCGTTCGAGCGGGGCGACATCGTGCTCCTCTACACCGACGGCGTTCTGGAAGCCCGAGACGAGGCGGGCCGGTTCTACCCCCTGGCACAACGTGCGACCGCGTGGCGCGGCGCCGGTCCCCACGACCTGTTACGTCACCTTCGCGAGGGCCTCCTCGCCCACACCGCGACCCGGACGCTGGGCGACGACGCCGCGATGGTGGCCATCGAAAGGCTGCCCCCGCCGTCGTCTCAGCCGTAGGTCGCAGCCCTGTACATCCCGCACCCCCCACGGCACCGCAGCCCGGGTTCGGCCCACATGGCGCTCTCACCGTCCGGGCCGGGCCTCTATGCGCTCCCACCAGCTGACCCACGTCCACATGTGCGCGCTCCACACACAGCGTCCGGCAGCGTGCGCCCGGCTCGGGCGGCGTCGATGATGGGGAGCGTGTAGTGCGTACGTATCCGAGAGACGGGATCACCACGCCATGCCACAGGACCGAGCAGGCGAGCGGCCGGGGTCCGGATCCGGCGGGGCTTGGTCCGGGCGCGAGGGTGCGGAGGCGTTCGCGGCGGTGGACGCGGCGACCGACTGGCTGCTCGGCTATCCGTTCGTCTTCCGGGCGCTGGCCGCAGGGAGCGGCACGGACCGTGTGCTGCTGGACTTCGGCTGCGGCCCGGGGCGCGTCGCCGACCAGGCCGCCCGGCGGCTCGGTGTGCGGATCGTCGGCGTGGACGCCTCGCCCGAGATGCTTGCCCTGGCCCGTCGGCAGTCCACGCCCGGCGCCGAGTACCACCTGGTCACCGACGGCCGGGCCGCCGACCTGCCCGATGCCTGTGCGGACGCGGCGATGTGCAACCACGTCCTCGCCTCGCTGCCCGACGAACAGACCGTCCTCGGTGTGTTCGGCGAGATCCACCGCTTGCTGCGACGCGGCGCCCCACTGGCGGTGCTGACCACGGACCCGGCGTGCGCCGGCATCGAGTACGCCTCCCTGCGCGTCGGCGAGTCCGGCGTCATCTACGGCCCCGGCCAACCCCTGACCGTACGGCTGCGCCGCACCGACGGGACCTGGCAAACCGCACAGAACCACGCGTGGCCGCCCACGACGATCCGAGCCATCCTGGAACGCGCGGGGTTCACGCCGGCCACACAGCACCATCCGACACCGGACGAGGCGGAGGGCATCGCCGACCCGGACCACGTGCACAGCCGCGACTGGGCCGCCGAAAGGCGGCGCCCACCGCTGGTGGTGACTGTGGCGACCAAGGCCTGACGCCATCCGAAGACCAGCCGGATGCCGGTGGCCTGCCCGGCCGGTGGGGGCTCAGAGGTTGGCGTCCAGGAAGTCCTTCACCGCGGCCCGGTCCATCGGGCCGGCCGCCATCACCGTCGCTCCGCCCCGCTCGATGAGGACGAGGGAAGGCGCCATGGTGACTCCGTACCGCTGGACCGCGCGCGTGCACCGGGTCATGTCGGCCTTGACGGCCGTCAGACGCCCGGCGTACTCCTGCGCGATCCCGCTCACGACCACGTCCATCTCCTTGCACGCCTTGACCGCCTTGGGCCAGGTCCCGCAGAAGTAGGCGAGCACAGGACCGTTGGCCATCGCAAGGATGAAGTCGAACTCTTCGTTCTCCAGCGGTTGGTGGACCCCGCGCGCCATGGCACTCCTCGTGTTCCGGTCGGTACAGCGGCTCCCATCATGACCGGTACCCGCCTGACCTGCGACAAGCGGGAGGTCCCGTATACGTACTGGGCGGGTCATGAAACGGTCACGGGCCTGGCGGAACCCGGCGTTCGTGCACTAAGAACTGTCATCACAGGGATCACTTTTGACGGTCCACAGTCATACATGGGGGAGAGCAGTGAGCAATTTCGGCGTGCGGCGGACCGCATACGGTGCCATCGGCCTGGCGGTCACCGGGGTACTGGCCCTGAGCGGCTGCCAGAACAGCGACGACCAGAGCGGCGGCGGGGCGGCGTCCAAGGCACCCGCCGGCGGATCCAGCCAGCCCACCCAGTCCGCGCAGCCCAGCGCGCCCGCTCCGGCCGGGGACGGCGCCACCGCGAAGGCCGGGCAGAACTTCAAGATCGGCCAGCCCGCGCAGTTCCCGTTCACCTACGGCAAGACCAAGGGAACGATCGCGCTCACCGTCACCTCGATCGACCAGGGGCAGGTCGGCGACCTGGCCCAGTTCAAGCTGGGTGACCAGGTGAAGGGGAAGGTGCCCTACTACATCCGCTACTCGGTCAAGAACGTCGGCACCACCGATCTGTCGTTCGCGACGGTGGATCACGTGAAGGGCCTGCTCGGCGACGGCAGCGAGGCTCAGGACCTGATGGTCATAGGCCAGTTCGCCAAGTGCCCCAACGACTCGCTTCCGAAGGGGTTCACCAACGGCCAGACGCAGGTCGGCTGCGCGGTAGCGCTCGCGCCTTCGTCCGCGACGAAGGTCGCGTCGGCCGAATACTGGGGTGACCCCTTCAGCCTCGGTCAGGGACAGGGCATCTACTGGAAGTAGCGGGCCGCACCAAGTCCGGCCACGGAACCCTGTGGGCGGGCCACACGTCAGGCACCAAGCCCCCGCACCGGACCTCTCCGGTGCGGGGGCCCCGTCATACGCGGGCGCCCTCATGCACGGGCTCACACGTGCGCGGCTCACACGTGCGCGGGCTCACGCATGGTGGGTCCGGACATGTCGAGCTGCCCCACCCACCAGCCGGACGAGTACGGATCCGGGCGGGGGCTCGGGCGGCTCCACCGCCCGGCGGGGGTGTGCGGGTATGGATCGGGGCAGGCGCTCGGCGGGGTTCACCGCCGGACTGGGGTGCGGGGCGGATACTGACGGCGTTCCGTAGCCCCGCGTCCGAGGAGCCTGTCATGGCCCTGCCTCCCCCGCTGCGCCAGCACCCGTCAGGGGCTCTCGCACGCCGCTCGCTGCTGGTGGGCACTGCGGCCTGGTACATGGGGGCCGTTGCCGGTTGCACGAGCGGGGCGAAGCCGCCGTCGCCCGTGGGCTCTTCGTCTTTCACCGGCTCGCGTACGACGGCCGTCGCCGCGTCGTCGAGTCCCGGACCGGAGTTGCCCACGGCTGTGAGGTGGCGGCCGGGGCCGGGCGAGATCCAACCCGCGGCGAAGCTCGCCGCCGTCCAGCTCGTCGAGGCGCTCGGCACGTGGCCCAACGGGCAGTCAGGCGTACGCGCGGCGGCGGGCCGGGCCGCCGCACTGGGCATCCCCTCCGCACTGGCCGCCCAACTCGCGGGCCAGGCAGGCTCATTGCTGCCACCTGCCGACGCGGCGGTCATCCGCGTGATCGACGCGCAGTACGGCGGGATCCTGTCCGACACCGCGAGCGTCCTGGTGGTGTGCGACCAGCCCACCCTGACCGGCAGGACCGTCCGGCCCGGCGGCACGACCGTCGACGTACGACTCAGCCGCACCTCGTCGGGCTGGGGCGTCACCGCCCTGCATCCCGCGGCTCCCGGCCCCGCCCGCCCGCTGGACGAGGCTGCCCGGGAGGTGTTCGCCCAGTCCCGGATCGAGCTGCCGCCCGCCTCCGCCGCCGACATCCGCAGCGGCGCCGTGCATGACAGTGTGCTGAACGCGATGCTCCAACTGGCAGGCAGCTACCGGCTGTCGGTGAGCGTCGTACGCTCCGGACACCCGCTGGACGTGTTCGGCACCGACCGTCCCAGCGACCATCCGCTCGGGCGGGCCTTCGACGTGTGGCGCATCGACGGCCACCCCGTCGTGGACCCGGCGACCTCACGCACGCTGATCACCGAATTCATGCGGGCCGCAGCCGGGGCCGGTTCGTACAACGTCGGGGGTCCCGTGCAGCTGACGGGCGGGGCGACGGCGAACCAGTTCTTCTCCGACGACACCCACCACGACCACGTACACATCGGATTCACCGCGTGACAGTGCGCGAGGGGCCCCTGGTGCTGGGTGTGCCCGGCCCCTGATGCCACGAGTTCCGGGGCACCACGGAGGATCCGTGGTGCCCCGGGACTCACGACCGTCAGACGGCGCTTCCGCGCCGGGCGGGGAAACCGTGGGTGCGGGCGGCCAGCACCACGGCGAGGACCGGGGCCAGCAGGACCAGGATGCTCCAGGGGAAGGAGGCGGCACCCAGGGCATCCAGGAGGACACCGCCGACGATGCCGCCGGCCGCCATCGCCACGTTCCACAAGGTCACCAGCATGGCCTGAGCGGCGTCCCCGTGTTCGTCGCCGCCCGCGTCCCCCACCGCGGTCTGTAGCAGTGTGGGGGCGCCACCCCAGCCCAGCCCCCAGAGAGTGACGGCCACATAGACCATGGCCACACTGCCGGACAGCACGGCCAGGACAGCGGCCGCCACCGCGATCAACACGACGCTCGCGAGGGTCAGGGCGCGCAGTCGGCGGTTGCTGTGGGCGGCCACCACCCAGATGCTCAGGAGTGACGCCGCGCCGAACACGAGGAGCACCAGGTCGGTGGAGCCGCCCATGCCCAGTGCGTCGAGGAAGGTCGCGATGAAGGTGTAGAGGATCGTGTGGGCGAGGACGAATACCAGGGTGACGAACAGGACCGGGGCGACGCCGGGGACGCGGAGCGCACTGAGCATCGCAGGCCTGTCTCCGCCACGCCGACCGGGGTGGTCCGGGACCGCGACACCGATCCAGGCGAGGAGACCGACGGTGAGCACGGTCATGACCAGGAAGGCGGTCTGCCAGCTGAGCGCCTTGCCGAGGAAGGTACCCGCCGGCACGCCCAGCGACAGGGCGACCGGAATACCGGCCATGGCAATCGCGATCGCCCTGCCCTGGAGGTGCGCCGGGGCCAGTCGGCGGGCGTACCCGGCGAGCAGCGCCCAGGCCAGACCCGCGGCGACGCCTGCGACGAAGCGCGCCGCCATCGTGACGGAGTAGGTAGCCGAGAGGGCGGTGACCGTGTTGGCTACGGCGAACCCCGCCACGGAGGCCAACAGCAGCCGTTTGCGCCGCCATCCCGCGGTCGCCGTGGTCAGTGGGATGGCTGTCAGCGCCGTACCGATGGCATAGATGGTGACGGTCTGCCCGGCCGCGGATTCGCTGACGCGCAGGTCGGCGCTCATCGCTGGTAGCAGCCCGGCAGGAAGGGTCTCGGTCAGGCTGGTGATGAAAACGGCCATGGCCAGCGCCAACAGGGACGGCAGAGGCAACTTCCGCTCCGTCGGCCGCGCCGCCGTCTCCTGGCTCTTGAGGGTTGCCTGCGGATCAACTGTGGTGTGTGCTTCGCGTATCGACATGACGGAATCCTCGAACCCTCACACTTATGTGAGGGTCAACGAGGGGTGGTGTGACGCCCGCCACTTCCGCGATGTCGATCACGCCCGGGGCGCAAGCGAACAACTTGGTTCCGCTGAGCCCAGCCCACCCGTCCGCGCATCAGGCCCGGTGGGCTCGCCCGAGTCAATGGAGTGTCCGGCTCAACTCGTATAGAAACCGGTCGAGTTCAGGCCCCAGCCGGGCTCACCCGGCTCATCCGGTGGCGAACAGTGACCGCAGGTGCTTGCCGTTGACGATCGCGGCGACGGCGATCAAGGCGAGTCCGCAGACCGCCTGTTCGACCTTCAGCCACATCGGGAAGGTGCCGGGCAGCGCGATGATGGCGGCGATGGCTACCACCATGACAGCCGAGATGATCCTGAGCCTGCGATATGCGGAGCGGGAACCGCGGGCCGCGCGGACAGCGCACAGGTACGTCACGAACGCGCTCGCCACGACGATGCTTCCGCGCACCCACACGGCGGTGTTCACCTCCGCGGTGTCGTTGCGGAGCAGGGCGATCGCCGCGAGGGTGAGCACG
Organism: Streptomyces sp. NBC_01431; assembly: GCF_036231355.1. Classification (NCBI taxonomy): domain Bacteria; kingdom Bacillati; phylum Actinomycetota; class Actinomycetes; order Kitasatosporales; family Streptomycetaceae; genus Streptomyces; species Streptomyces sp. NBC_01431. The sequence continues at coordinate 7,275,739 of NZ_CP109496.1, read as the reverse complement.
CTGATGGCCAGGTAGCCTCCGGCCAGCAGCTTCGTGCCGCGGAATGCCGTCAGGCTGCGCGGATGGTTCAGGCTCTCCTCGGACACGGCTGTGGGGCGCGGATTCCGGGCGGCGTTCATCGTGGTCCCTTCTTCTCTCTGCATGGGCTCTCTGCTTGATCTCCGGGGCAAGCCGCTCCCCTGGTCACAGCGTCGTCGGCTCCCCCTGTGCTGCCGTTCCAGGATCCGCCCGGCAGGGGCTGGTACCCATCGCCCGCGCGAACGAGACGCGCCGGGCGGACGTCAGGGACCGGTCAGGGCCGCCCCGTAATGGAGCCCGGAGGCTTCGCGGTCACGATTCGGACTTGCCCACGGCCGATATGCGGCGGGTCACCGGCCTGCTGAGAGCGGTATGACTGTTCGCCCGTGGGGGTGACTCCCCACCCGTTCCCCGCAGTTCGTGGTGCGTACACCGTTATAAAAAGGCCCGTCCTGTTGATCAACAGATGGGTTCCACCATGTTGAAGGCAGCTCTGCGCGTCCTGGCCGCCGCCACTCTTGCCACCGCTTCCCTGACCGTCGCCGCGCCCGCTGACGCAACCGTCCACCGCACCGCCACGACGAAGGCTCCGGCTCCCGACACGACGCCCTGCGGGCCGGTCGGCGGGTTCCACCCGACGGACTGGTGGCGCACCACGACCAATCCGTCCCTCGCCCCGGCCGTCCACCATGCCGCGGCGGACGAGAACTGGCAGTGGCGCGACGACAGCAACACGCTGTGGCGGGGCGACACCCGCGAGAACGTGCAGCAGCTCTTCGACGAAGGCTTCACTCCGCGAGGCGACTCGCTCACCCCGCTCGCCGAGTACATCGTCAAGGGCGGCGGCCAGAACACCGCGCACGTCAGCACCAGTTGCGAGAAGTGGGTGGCGCAGAAGTTCGCCACATACGGCGCGGCGAAGACGGGGTGGGTGTACGAGATCGAGGCGCCGGGCGGAATCGACGTGAACGCCACAGCGCACCTCAACGGGTACCAGTCCCCGTACCTCTGGAACAAGGAAATCGACTTCCCCGGCGGCATCAACGGCAGCTACATCAAAGAAGCCTGCAAGTACCGGCTGTTGAAGACCGACCCGGCGACAAAGGTCAACACCTACGAGAACCTCGGCTGCCAGACCAACCGCCACTTCCAGCGCGTGCTGACCGCGATGCGCTGAGCACGCGCCGGTAGCGCCTGGAGCCCACGCCGGTAGCGCCGCTGCGAGCGCTCGCGATGCCCGTGGTGGCGGCCGAAGAGTCCGCCACCACGGTGTGGCCGGGGCACATGTGGAGTCTGCGGACGGCGCGTGGGGCCATCTTGGTCGACATGGCGTCCAGCCCGCCGCGGTCGATCGGCCCGCAATCAGGCCGTCACGTTGAGCCCTGTCAGGCCATCGCCTGACCAGCGCCAGGCCATTGCCGTCGCCACAGCCGTCGCCGTCGCCGTCGCCGTCGCCGTCGCCGTCGCCGTCACACCATCGCCACCGTCAGCAGGAACGCCGAATCCTCCAGTGCCTCGACGGTGTGTGCCGTGGCGGGCACGACGATGAGATCGCCGTCCCGGCCCTCCCATGTGTCCGCCCCGGCGGCGAGCCGGATCCGGCCCGACCACACCTGCACGGTCGCCTCACCCCCGATCCCGTGTTCGCCGTGCGTGCTGCCCGCGGTCAGGGCCATGACCGTCTGACGCAGTACGCGTTCGTGCCCGCCGATCACGGTGGACGCGCTGCGCCCTGATGCCGCGCCCCGGGCGGCCGTCAGCTGAGCGCGGGCGATTGCTTCCAGCGAGAACTTCTCCATGCCTTGCTCTCACTTCCTTGTGCGAGGGGGTGCCGTGCGGTGGCGCCACCAGGTGGATGGCCCCAGGCCGACCCTGACAGAACCAGGCATCACCAGCACGGCGGGACGCGCCGGGAGGTCGCCGTGAGGTCGCCGTGAGCGTGTGCGATCCTCGCCTCCTCGTCGCATACGTAACCGCATACGTAAGAGGAGGTCCGGATGCTCCTGACCATGACCGGCGGCGCGGGCGCGGGCAAGACAACCCTTGCGGCGGCGCTGGCGGCCTGCGCGCCGCGGGACTCCGTTCAGGTCCTGCACGGCGACGACTACTACTTCGGCACACCGGAACGCGGCATATGGGCACCCGACGAGGCGGGGACACCGCGCCTGGACGTCGGTGACCCCCGCTCGATGGACGTCGAGGGCCTGAGCCGTGCCGCCGACGCCGCGCTCGCCACGGGTGCGTTCGTCATCGTCGACGGCCTGTTCGCCCGTCGCGTCGCCCCGCAGACGCCGCACGACCGTTTCGACGTGTTCGTGGACCTGGCGGCCGATCTGCGCCTGGCGCGCAAGATCCAGCGCAAATGCCTGCGGGACGGATTCCCCCTGGATGTCCTTCTGCGCAACTACCTCAACCACCGGCGCGATGCCCACGAACGCCACATCGAGCCGCTGCGGGCCTCCTGCGACCTGGTTGTCGACGGCACACTGCCGCCCGACACCCTCGCGCGGCAGGTGTGGACGGCAGTGACCACCGCGGGTTTGGAACGCGGTCGTCAACAGAGGCTTTGAGTACGCCAGTTGACTCTGAAGCGGGCCGGTTCCGGCCGCGCCGCTCTCAGGGCGTCGGCACGCCGAGGCCCCTTACCAGGGCCCGGGTCGTGGCGGCGATGGCCTCGTTGTCGGCCCCGGCGTCCGCGGTCGGGTGGTTGGTGTAGATCGCGATGACGACCGGGTGCCCCGAAGGTGGCCAGGCGACGGCGATGTCGTTGGCCGCGCCGTAGGCATCGGTCGTGCCGGTCTTGTCGCCGACGGTCCAGTCCTTGGGCAGCCCGGCCCGGATCCGCTCGTCGCCGGTGACGGTGGCGCGGAGCCACGTGTTGAGCTGAGCCCGGTCCGCGGGTGCCAGGCCGTTTCCGACGGAGGTTTTGCCGAGGTCGCGGCCCATGGCCGAGGGGGTCGTGGTGTCGCGCCGTTCGCCCGGCTTCCAGTCGTTCAACTCCGGTTCGCGGCGGTCCAGTCGGGAGACCGGATCCCCGAGGGACCGGTAGTAGCGGGTCATGCCGCCGGGCCCGCCGATCCGGTCGAGCAGCAGGTTGCCCGCCGTGTTGTCGCTCCGGGTGATGGCCGCACGGCAGAGCTGAGCCACTGTCATCCCGATCGTGCCCTGCCCCGCCGTGACCGGCGAATTGGGCACCTCGTCGCTCTGCTTCCAGTGCACGACCCTGTCGAGCAGGCCCGGCTCGGAGCGCCGGGCCGTGTCGAGGACGGCGGCGCACTCCATCGCCTTGAAGGTGGACAGCGACGGAAAGCTCTCATTGCCGCGGTAGCTGAGGGTCCGACCGGTCACCGTGTCGAAGGCGTACGCGCCGATTCGTACGTGGTGCGTCGCTTCAAGGCGTTTCAGCTCGTCCTGCACACCGCGCGCGTCGAGCGGAGCCGGCACCGGCGCGGTTGCCGAGGCGTTGACGGAGATCCGGTCTCTGGCCTCGGCCGCCTGCACCGTGCCCGCGGTACCGGTCGTGAGGACCGCGAGCGCGAGCAGCGCGGCGGGCCACTTCGGGCGGGAACGGAGCGGGGAGGCAAGGCGTCTCGTGTTGTCTCGCATGCCCCCCAGCACAACAGGACCGACCCGCCGCCGTCCAAGACCCTTTGAGTGAACGCGGCCATAGCGATCCGCCTATGTCACCTGTTGAGGGCTGTCGCATCTCACCTGCTGAGGGCTGTCGCCGGTGACCTGTTGAGGGCTGCCGCAGGGGTGCGCACAGGGCCCCATCGCTCAGGCTCAGCAACCGTGACAAGTACGCCGAACAGGACAGCCGTGGTGCGGTATTGGACAATCGCCACCCTGATACATCAATGATCCGTTGCGTTCACTGACAAGGTGGCGACCATTCACCTGCTGGCCTCCTAGAGTCTGGATCTCTTCCGGTAAACATCACAGGGAGCGGAGCCATGGACTCGTTACGTCACCTCGCCGCCCATCTGGGCCTCGACCTCAGTGCCATCTGCCTGCTCACGTTCGCGATCTACTATCCGCGGCACCGGCGCCGCGACCTCGTGCCGGCGTATCTCGCCCTGAACGTCGCCCTGTTCACCATCGTCGCGGCACTCGCCGAAGTGGGCGGCAGCGGCGGCATGGCGCTGGGTTTCGGTCTCTTCGGAGTGCTGTCGATCATCCGGCTCCGCTCGGACGCCGTCCAGCACGAGGAAGTCGCCTACTACTTCACCACGCTGGTCCTCGGCCTCATCTGCGGTCTGCCGCACCTCGGTTTCGCCCTGGCCGCCGCGTTGAGCGCCGTGCTCCTTGTGGTCGTCTACGCGGCCGACCACCCCCGGCTGTTCGCACGGGCCCGGCGCACCGTCATCACGCTCGACACCGTGCACAGCGACCCCGCTGCCCTGCGGGCCGACCTCGCCCGGCGGCTGGGCGAGCCCCTGCACTGGACCGTCATGGAGATCGACTTCGTACGCGATCTGATGGTCGTCGACGTCCGCTACCGCGAACCGGAATTCGGGCCGGCCCCGGGCGGCGAGCAGACGGTCACCGCCGAGGTTCCGCGGCAGGCCACGCCCGCGCTGGACGCCGTATGACCACGCAGACCGCACCGGCGGTCCCGGAGGCCGTACGGGCCATCGACGGGGCGGCCCACGCGGCCGTACCCATCTCGCTCGCCGAGCTCAACGAGCGGTCCTCGCTGCTCACCCGCTTCGACCGCAGCTACATGGTGCCCGCCCCCACCTTTCTGCGGGTGATAGGTCTCCTCACCGACTCCCGGCATCCCGGCGGGCCCTTCCGGGCCCTGGACATCGACGGGCGCCGCGCCTTTCGCTACCACTCGGTCTACTACGACACCCCGGGGCTGCGCTCCTTCCACGACCACCGCCAGGGTCGCAGGCTCCGCTTCAAGATCCGCGAACGCGTCTACGAGGACTGCGGCGAGCGGCAGTTCGAGATCAAGCTCAAGGGACGCCGCGGCGACACCGTCAAACACCGAAGCGCCCTGACCGGGACCGACACCCCGCTCGACAGCGCGCGCCGGGCCTTCCTCACCGACACGCTGCACCGTGCCTACGCGATCGACGCGCCCACCTCGCTGTACCCGTCCCTCAGCACGGACTACCTCCGTGCGACGTTCGTGGCCGACGGGCAGCGCATCACCTGTGACGCGGGTCTGGTCTGTGTCGACCTGCGGGGCGGGCACGCCGTGTGCAGCCGTAGCGGCCTGGTCCTGGTGGAGACGAAGTCCGCCGCACACCTCACCGAGGCGGACCGGCTGCTGCACGCGCATCGGGTGCGGCCTGCCGTGTTCACCAAGTACTGCGGTGCGCTGGCCGTCCTGCGGCCCACTCTCCCCGCCAACCGGTGGCGCCGTGCGGCGCGCCAGGCGTTCGGGCAGCACCACGGCACCGACGTGGTGTGGTGAGGCGACATGGTGTCGCCCTCCATGTGGCGCGTTTCCGTCGACGGGGACCACAGGTCATCGCATCGCCGCGCGCCGGCCACGCGTGGCACTTCTGCCCGCAACCGGGCCGCCCTTATGGTGGGCCGTCATATGTGTGCGGGCAGAGGAGAATTGATGGTGCGTAGCATCAGGATCATCCGACATGCCGCCGTGTTCGCGGCCGCCCTGCTGTTCGGCGCCGGGCTCACCCCCGCGGCTTTCGCCGACGGCTCCCCGACCACGCCGAATCCGGACGCGGCCGAACTCAACGCCTATTGGACCGCGGCCCGGTTGACGGCCGCACTGACCGGCGATCCGGTCCGGGGCGCCGCGGCGGCGCTGTCGGCCCCCGCCGCCTCCCCCACCGTGGACGGTCCCCAGCCCGGCGAACACATCCCGCCGAGCCGGAGCTTCGACGGGATCCCGCAGGCCGGCACGTTCTTCTGGACCGACGCCACCGGTTCCGGACGCACCTGTAGCGGCTCCGTGGTGCGCAGCCCCGGCCACGACCTGGTGCTCAGCGCCGGGCACTGCCTCAAGGGCTACTCCGGCACCTCCCCCCAGCGCCACTTGGCCTTCGTACCGCAGTACCACGACGGTCTGAAGCCGTTCGGTATCTTCCCGATCAAGAGCAACGGCGTGTACGTCTCTCAGGAGTACTACGACCTGGGCGAGCACGCGGGCGCCGAGTACGACTTCGCTTTCGCCGTCACCGAGCCCAACCAGGACGGCAAGCGCCTCCAGGACGCGACCGGGTCGGTTGAACTGCTGACGAATACGGGGTACTTGCACGTTCCGGTGCGGATGATCGGGTACCCGGGCGGCGCGCAGAAGCCGCTGGAGTGCATGAGCCGGACGACCGAGTGGCCCAGCGACGACCCGGCCGACCCGGGCACGTTCCCGCGCATCGCCTGCGACGCCTTCGTGGGCGGCACCAGCGGCGGACCCATGCTGGTGCCGTGGCCGGGCGGCTGGGCGGTGATCGGGGTCATCGGCGGCTACCACACCGGCGGGAACACCCCGCAGGTCTCCTACAGCGCGTACTTCGGCACCGCCACCCAGGCGCTCTACCGGGCGGCGATCACGGGCGCCCCGCCCGCAGGACCCGCCTCCTGACGTCACACGGAGGGCCGGGCCGTGGCGGGTCCGGCCGTGCGCCGCACCTCACATGCAGTTCGCCGCGCCTCAAATCCCGCTCGGTGCAGCTCACTTGACGCTTCGCGGGGCCGGGAAGCCCTCGCTCTGCCATACGTCGTCCGCCGTGGTGACCACCAGGCTCTCGTAGCCGTCCTGCTCCAGGGTCCAGGCGCGGGCGGCCTCGGGCCCCATGGCGAACAGGGCGGTGGCGCAGGCGTCGACGGTGGTGAGGTGGCGCCCGGTGACGGTGACCGAGGCCGGGCCCGCGGCGGGCAGGCCGGTGTGCGGGTCGAGGATGTGGTGGCCGCGTTCGGCGGTGCCGGACGTGGCGACGGCCAGGTCGCGGCCGGTGACGACGGCCACGAGTTGGCCGGGCCGCAGTGGATGGGCGATGCCGACGCGCCACGGGGAGCCGGGCGCGGCCTCGCCCCTGAGCTGGAGGTCGCCACCGCCGTTGACGCAGCTGTTGTGGGCGCCGGCGTCGTACAGGATCTGCGAGGCGCGCTCGGTCGCCCAGCCCTTGACAAGGCCGGAGGGGTCGAGGCGGCCGCCGGGGGTGTGGGTGAACCAGCCGCCGGTGGCGGCCGCGGCCGCTTCGCACAGGCCGAGGACGTCGGCCACCTCGGGCGGGCAGTCGCTGACCGTGAGTTCGCCGCGCGCGATGCGGCTGATCTCACTGTCCCGCCGGTAGGTGGAGAAGACGGCGTCGACGTGGTGGAGCCAGGCGACCGCCTCGGCCAGGGCATCGCGGACGGCCGGTGTGGGCCGGTCGCGTACGTCGAAGGAGAAGACGGTGCCCATGGCGTGCTCGGCGTGGCGCAGTCCGGTGGCCGCGCGGTTCGTTTCAGGCACCGCCCTTGTCCAATGCGCTCTGCAGGGACTGGATGTAGCCCTCGCTGGTGTAGCTCGCGCCCGACACGGCGTCGATCTGCGCGTTCTGTGCCCCGAGTGCCTCTTGGGTCAGCCGGGGCACGGCCCTGGCGGCGATCTCCTGGTCGCGCCCGCTCTCGGAGGGGACCTGGAGGACGTGGACGGCGGTGAGCCGGCCACCCGCGAGGGTGACGGACACCTGCACGGGGCCGTACCGGGTGTCGATGACGTCGCCGGTGAAGTCACCGGTACGGGTTCCGGTGGCCGTGGGCGCCGGGGTGGCGCCCGAGGGCCGGGCGGACACGACGGGCGGATGGCTCTGATGGGGTTTGAGGGACAGCAGCAGGACCACGCCTGTGGCGGTCGACAGGGTGGTGACGGCGACTCGGCGCACGGCGTGTCTCCTCGGGCTGTTCGGGGCGCGGTTCACAGCGCGAAGGACTCGTGGTGGATGCGGCGGCGGTGGACGCCCGCGCCGCGCAGGGCGGTCAGCGCCGCGTCGGTCATGCCGGGCGGGCCGCACAGGTACACGTCGCGGTCCCGCAGGTCGGGGACGTGCTGGAGCAGCGCGGTGGCCGTGAGCGGCAGGCAGTGGACGGCCGGTGCGTCGACCGAGTAGAGGACCCTGGCGCCGCGGGACTCGGCCAGGGCGTCGAGTTCGCCGCGCAGCGCGAGGTCCTCCGGGCGGCGGGCCCGGTAGATGAGGGTGATGTCGCCGGGCAGCGTCTCAAGCAGCGTCCGCAGCGGGGTGATGCCGACTCCGCCGCCCAGGAGCAGGGTTTTCGTCGCGGTGCGGCGGGCCGCGGTGAAGCCTCCGTAGGGGCCTTCGGCCCAGACGCGCGTGCCGGGGGCGAGGCGGGCCAGGGCCGCGCTGTGGCCGCCGGCGGCTTTGACGGTGATGCGCAGGAAGCGGTGGTGGGCGGGCGCGGAGAGCGAGTACGGGTTCGCGGCCCACCTCAGGCCCGGGGCGAGGAAGCGCCAGCGGAAGAACTGCCCTGGTTGGGCGCCCAGTTCATCGAGGTGCTCGCCGGTGACGTAGACCGATACGACGCCGGGGGCCTCGGTGCGGACCTCGGCGACGCGAAGCCGGTGGCGCAGCGAGCGGCGGACGGGAACGACGAAGCGGTACCACAGGAGCAGAGCGGCCACGCCGAGGTACATCGCGTACCAGGCGAGCTGGGCCGCCCGGTTGCCGACGAAGTCCGCGCCGTTGGAGAGCTGGTGGCCGAAGACCAGGAACACGGCGAGGTAGGTCGCGAAGTGCAGGTAGTGCCAGGTTTCGTAACGCAGTCTGCGACGGGCCGCGCGGGCGGAGACGATGCCGGTGCCCACGAGGAGCAGGAACCCGGCCGTGCCTTTCAGCAGGTCCGGGTAGTGCAGTACGAGTGTGGTGGTCTGGCTCACCACGTTGGCGTGCGAGGTGAGGGCATAGCCCCAGATGATCAGCAGGGTGTGGGTCAGGGCCAGCGAGACGGTGTAGCGGCCGCCCATGGCGTGCCAGCGGGCGAGGCGGTCGGTGCCCACACCGCGGTCCAGGAGCGGGACGCGGGCCATCAGGGCGAGCAGGACCGCGCAGGCGTATCCGGCGAGGAGGCCGGTGATGCGGCCGGCGTCGGTCAGCCAGCCGCCCGCGCCGACGACGGAGGTGGTGTCGCTCCACCACAGGCCGAGTACCGCCGCCGCCCCACTCCAGATGAGGAACTGGGCCGCGACGGGTATCCAGCCGGTGCCACGCGGCGCGGCGTGCGGGACGCGCGCCACGGGCCGGCTGTCGTACATGCTGGCGGCCATCCGGCCCCCCTTTCCGGGCTGCGGCCCCGCCCGGGGCCGTCGCCGCTTCGGGCGTTGCGCAGCCAGCCTCACACCAGTACTTCTGAGTTCCCTCTGAAACGGAGGTTCGGAGCCGGATCCATAGGGGATTCAGAGGAAATTCTGAGCTCCTCAGTCGCCTGTGGGACGGCCGAGGGGGGATGCTGTGTTCATCATGGAGAACCCATCGCCACCTGCCGTGCTGCGCCGTTCCGACGGCAGCCCCGTCCGGATCCTCGTCGTCGACGACGAGCCCGACCTGACCGAGGTGCTGTCCGGCGCTCTGCGCTCGGAGGGCTGGGACGTGCGCTCGGCCGCCGACGGAGCGACCGCGCTCGACGAGGCGGCCGCCTTCCGCCCCGACGCGGTGATCCTGGACTGGATGCTGCCCGACATGGACGGTCTGCGCGTTTTGCGCCAGATGCGGGGCGACCTGCCCGGCGTCTGTGTCCTGTTCCTGACCGCGCGCGATGCCGTCGAGGATCGCATCGCGGGCATCACCGCGGGCGGCGACGACTACGTCACCAAACCGTTCAGCCTGGAGGAGGTGCTGGCCCGGCTGCGCGGGCTGCTGCGCCGGGCGGGCATGGCGCGCGAGCCCGGCGGCAACCGCCTGGTCGTCGGCGATCTCGTGATGGACGAGGACGCGATGGAGGTGAGCCGGGCGGGCCGGCTCGTGGACCTGTCGCGCACCGAGTTCGAGCTGCTGCGGTTCCTGATGCGCAATCCGCGCCGCGTGCTGTCCAAGGACCAGATCCTGGACCGGGTCTGGTCGTACGACTTCGGCGGTCGCGCGCACATCGTCGAGCTGTACATCAGCTACCTCCGCAAGAAGATCGACGCGGGCCGGACGCCGCTGATCCACACGGTGCGCGGCGCCGGCTACGTCCTGAAGCCCGACCCCTCGTGAAACGGCCGGCGCTCCCCCGCACCCTGCGGGCCCGGCTCACCGCGGGCCTGGTCCTGCTGCTCGCCCTGGCGTGCCTGGCCGTCGGGGTGACGTCGGTCCTCGCGCTGGAGGGCTTTCTCGTCAGCCGCCTGGACCAGCAACTCAGCGCGTCCGGCGGCCGGTTCGCGGCCAGTCTGGAACACGACGAGAAGCCGGACGCCGACAACGCGCCGGACACCCGAGGCCAGTCCAACGGCACGTTCGGGGCCCGGCTGCTGGGCGGCGCGACCACGCAGGCGGCCGTGGTGCACGCCCAGACCGACGCCGCGGTACCGCTCAGCGCCCGGGACCGCGCCGCGCTCGCCGCGGTGCCGGTCGACGGCCGGGGCTACGACATCCGCCTGTCGGCCCTTCACCGGTACCGGGTGGTGGCGGTCTCGGGCGACGACGGCGACGTACTGATCACCGGTCTGCCGCTGGAACCGGTCGAGGAGACCGTGCACCGGCTCGAAATCGTCGAGGCCGTCGTGTTCGGCGCCACCCTCGCGGCCACCGGGATCGCCGGCGCGCTGTGGGTACGCCTGTCCCTGCGTCCGCTGCGCCGGGTGGCGGCCACCGCCACCGAGGTCACCCGGCTGCCCCTGGCCAGCGGGGAGATCGCCATGCCCGACCCGGTTCCCGACACCGACGCGCGCACCGAGGTCGGGCAGGTCGGCGCCGCGCTCAATCACATGCTGGGCCATGTCGGGGATGCGCTCGCCCGGCGGCAGGCGGGCGAGGAGCGGCTGCGCCTTTTCGCCGCCGACGCCAGCCATGAACTGCGCACCCCCGTCGCGACGGTGCGGGCGCACGCCGAACTCGCGCTGCGCCACCGCGGCCCCGTGCCGGGTGAGGTGCGGCACGCGCTGGAGCGCATCCAGTCCGAGACGCAGCGCATGACCGGTCTCGTGGACGATCTGCTGCTGCTCGCCCGCCTGGACGCCGGGCGGCCCCTCGCGCGGGAGCCCGTCGACCTCACGCGGATCGCCCTCGACGCGATCGGCGACGCACAGGCCGCGTCCCCCGGTCACCGCTGGCTGCTCGACCTTCCGGAGGAGCCCGTGACGGTGACCGGCGACGAGCACCGCCTGCACCAGGTCGTCGCCAACCTCCTCGCCAACGCCCGCACGCACACCCCGGCCGGCACCGAGGTCACCCTCGGTCTCGCCGAAAGCCCCTTCGGATCAACGGAGTTGAGCGTGACGGACACCGGCCCCGGCATCTCCGACGAGCTCCTGCCCGAGATCTTCCAGCGGTTCACCAGGGCCGACCACAACCGTGCCAGGGCGGCGGGCGGTACCGGGCTCGGCCTTGCCATCGTCTCCGCGGTCGTCCAGGCCCACGGCGGAACCGTCGACGTCGCCAGCCGCCCAGGCCGCACCGCCTTCCGGGTGATCCTCCCCCGCTGAGCCGCACCTTTCGGCCGGGCCGGACGCCAGTCCCCCGGCGTCTCGACGTGGCTCCGCAGTGAGCGCGTCTCCGAGCGCGGGAGGCGACCGGGTGGGTACCGGGGGGCGGCCGAGATGGAGGGCTGCACGGATGGGGCGGACCAGTCCGGCGAGGTCCTCGCGGACGCCGCCGTGGCGGTCGGCCTGTCGGCCACCCCGGGGCGCCTGCACCTCGTATGGGCGCTCACGCAGGACGAGATCGACCTCTCGGCACTCGCGGAGCAAGGGGGTGGGCCATCGCTCGCACCCCTGCCGCAGGCCCGGAAACCGGCCCCGCGGGACGGCACCCAGCATAGAGATACTTAGGTTAGCCTTACCTCTCATGACGCTCGTTCACCTGGCCGCCTCGGCCGGCTACACCATGCCCCCTTTGTGGCGAATACTTACCAAATCGGGCTACTTCATCGGCCTATCCGGAGCCGTCGGCGCCTTGGTGACGTACGCGGCAGCGGTCCGCCCGGCGCTCCGCACGCCGGAGCAGGAGCGCGGTGACGCCGCCGTTCTGCGGGGCCGTACGGCCGTGTACCTGGCTTGGGCCGGGGTCGTGCTGCTCGTGGCGGGCTACTTCCAACTCGCCGCCCGGCTCGCCCGCGCGGGCAAGGGGATGCCGTTCGGCGACGCCCTCGCGCCGGGAAGGATCTGGGACTTCCTGCGCGCGCCCGCGGCGAAGGGGACTTGGGTCGCCCAGGGCACCATCTACCTGGCGCAGAACACCGTCCTGGTCCTGGCCTGCACCACCCTGGTCGCGCTGTTCCTCCCACAGGTGCGCAAACACCTCAACGCCATCGCTCTGACCGCCCTGCCCCTGGCGGTCGCGGTGTCGCTCGTCGCGGCCATACCGGCCGCCGCGCCGAAGAACGCGGACAAGGTGCTCGACCTGCTCTTCGGCCAGGTCCACATCATCAGCGGCACCGTGTGGGTCGGCGGTCTGGCCCTGCTCGCCGCGCTCTCCGTCAGCCGCGGCCGTCTCAGCGCCGGCGCGGGCGTGGTGTGGGCGGATGTGTGGCGCCGGTTCAGCCTGGTCGCCCTGGTGTGCGTCGGCGCGGCGCTCACCTCCGGACTGTGGATGAGCTGGAAGCACGTCGGCGGCATCGCGCAGCTGTGGACCACCATCTACGGACTCTTCCTGCTCATCAAGATCGCATTGGTGCTCGGCTTGATCGCGGCGGGCGGCGTCAACCAGTTCTGGCTGATGCCACGCATCGCCCGCGCCCGCCGCGCCGACGCCACGACGACCCTGGTGAGCCTGACGCTGCGGCACTTCCCGCGGGTGGTCTGGGCCGAGATCGCCCTCGGTATCGCCGTCCTCGCCGTCGTTCCCTTCCTGACCGGCTCCGCCCGCTCCGAGGCCGGCAGCCCCGCCCCGGTGACGAGCGGCAGCATCTTCGCCGCGGGCGCCGCGCTGGTTGTCACGCTCGTGGCGTCGCTCTGCATCACGGTGCGGACCTCGGACGCCCTGGCCCGCCGCGAAGACCTGGCCGCGTCCTGATCCGGCCGAGCCCGGGACGGCCCGACCGCACTCGATACTTCTCGGGTGCGTGCGTCGGCCGGGCTCGGGGCTTGGCTCAGCCGTACGAAAGGTTGGAGCAGGGATCGTCGTCGGCGGAGCGGGAATCGCCCGCCACACCGGTGGGCAGGGCGCTGGGTGCGGCCGACGCGGTGGGCACTGCGGGCCCCGTCGGCGCTCCGGCCTGGGGAGCGTTCTCGTACGTCCGACCGAGGATGATGTTGACTCCGGCCGCGGCTGCCGGGGTCACTTCCGCGCCCGGAAAGAGTTCCGCGGCCTTCTGAGCCTGGTCCTGCTGGCCGGGGCCGTACTCGATGACCGTCCCGGCCTGGGTGCGGACGAGGGCCGTGGCCGTACTGGTGACGGTGAAGCCGTGCTGCTTGAGGGCGTCGGCGGCGCGAGCCGTGAGGTCGGCGAGCGTGGTCCCGTTGTACACGGCGACGGAGATCCCGGCGCCGTTGACGGTGGCACCGCTCGGTGCGGGTGACGCCCCGCCCGCCCGCTCGTCATGGTGCCCGCTCGCGTCCTGGCCGTCGAGGGTGCGGTCACTCTTCAGCGCGTCCCACAGCGCTTCGGCGTCCGGGTGGACGATGGCGACACGTGCGCCTTGGTAGCGCCAGGGCAGGGTGACGAACTTGGTGTTGTGCAGGTCTATGTCGCGCAGGGACATCGCGAAGGAGATCAGCTTGTCGGCCGAGCCGAGCCCGGGGTCCACGGTCAGCGACTGGGTGGCGGCGTCCGCAAGCGGGAAGAGCTTGGTGGGGGTCAGGCCGCCGCTCTTGACCTTCTTGATGAGCGAGGCGACGAAGGCCTGTTGGCGTTTGATGCGCCCTATGTCGGAGCCGTCGCCGATGCCATGCCGGATACGCACGTAGTCCAGGGCCTGCTGGCCGGAGACGGTCTGCGGGCCCTTGACGAATATGCGCTCCCCGCGGGTGGCCCGGTTGGGGTTGAGGTTGTTCTGGTAGACGTCCTGCGGCACACAGACCGCAACTCCGCCGACCGCCTCGGTCATCTTCGCGAAGCCCTTGAAGTCGACGACGACCGTGTGGTCGACGCGCAGTCCGGTCAGCTTCTCGACGGTGTTCTGGGTACAGGCGGGGTTGCCCTTGGCGCTCTCGCCCACCGAATAGGCCGCGTTGAACATGGTGTTGCTCTGCGGCTTCGTCCAACTGCCGTCGGGGAGTTTGCACGACGGTATGTCGACCAGCGTGTCGCGCGGAATGGACACGGCGACGGCGTGCTTGTGGTCGGCATACACATGCATGAGAAAAGCGGTGTCGGAGCGCCCTATGTCGTCCTTGTCTCCGCCACCCAGCTCGCTGTTGCCGTCGATGCGGGCGTCCGTGCCGATGACCAGGACGTTGGAGCCCTTGGTCGAGACCGGCGGGCGGTCACCGGAGACCCCGTCGGCGTTGAAGGTGGCGATGTTCCCGTCGAGCCGCAGATAGGCCCAGCCCACCCCCGCCGCCACCAGCACGAGCAACGCGACGGCGATGCCCATGCCCAGGCGGACCCCTCGGCGTCTGAGGCGCCGCCCGCGCACGGCGGGGCTGCCGCCACCGCGTCGGTCCGACCCTTTTTGACCGCCTGTCATCAACACGCTCCCAGTCCGTCGACTCACTTACCGAAGGAGACGATCAGACTCGTTCAACCGTTGTACAGTTGCGCAATCTGGCAACCATTAAATCCGGCGAGTCCACGTCGACACCCCGCGACGGCCGACCCGGCCCAACCCGGGACGACCAGCAACCAGCAACGGTCAGGGGCTGGCGCCGTCGAATCCGTACCGCAAAGGCTCGTCGCGACGACGGTGGTCGCGGCGGTAGACGTACAGCGCCTCCGCGCGAACGCCCGGCATCGGCGCCTCCAGTTCGCACGGGTACGTCACCTGCACCACCGCCGGCCGCCCCTCCACATAGATCCGCAGCCCATCCGCCGGGCCACCCGCCAGCATCGCGAGCTCCCTGCGCACCTCAATCCCCGCTTCCATGGCGCCACTTTAACGCTTGCGCAACTCTTGAACTATGGTGAAGTCCATCACGCGCGCCGCCCGAGCAGTCCCGTGACGTCACTTCAGGGATTGCGCAATCAGGGAACCACGGCGCCGTGCCCGGCGTTTTCATGGGACGAGGGGTCCCGACCGCACGCACAACCAGGAGGATGAACATGGGCGTGAGCCTGGCCAAGGGCGGCAATGTCTCGCTGAGCAAGGAAGCCCCCGGACTGGCGGCCGTCACGGTCGGTCTGGGCTGGGACGTGCGGACCACCACCGGCACGGACCACGACCTCGACGCCAGCGCGCTGCTGTGCGACGAGGGCGGCCGGGTGCTCTCCGACAGTCACTTCGTCTTCTACAACAACCTGACCAGCCCGGACGGTTCGGTCCAGCACACCGGCGACAACCTCACCGGCGAAGGCGAGGGCGACGACGAGACGATCAACATCGACCTCACCACCGTCCCCGGCCAGGTCGCCAAGATCGTCTTCCCGGTCTCCATCCACGACGCCCAGGCGCGCGGTCAGAGCTTCGGACAGGTGCGCAACGCCTACATCCGCGTGATCAACCAGGCCGGCGGCACCGAACTGGCCCGCTACGACCTCAGCGAGGACGCCTCGACCGAGACCGCGATGGTCTTCGGCGAGCTCTACCGGCACGGCGCCGAGTGGAAGTTCCGCGCCGTGGGCCAGGGTTACGCGTCGGGGCTCGCCGGCATCGCCTCCGACTACGGCGTCAACGTCTGACCCGGCACACCCCGGCCCCCGCGCCGGTGTCCTGCTGCCCGCGTCCACGGACAGGTGCGCGTGGGCGCCCCCGCCCTACCTCGAAACGCGGCGTTCTCTCGGATCGTCAGCAGGCCTTCACGTGCCACGCGGGGGCGAAGTCGTAGCTGCCGTTGTACCAGTTGTTCGTCGGGTCGGTGTCGACCAGGGTGTTGTAGTTCCGGTCCTGGATCAGCGCGTGTGCGCCTCCGGTGTTGTCGTTGATCCAGGAACCGACGCCGTTCCAGTTGTTGAGGTTGTATTCCTGGCAGTGGTACATGCGGAACATGGTTCCGGTGTAGTCGGTTCCGGTGTAGATACAGAAGTAGCCGGGCGTACAGCCCTCGCTGGGGCTGACGCCCGCGACACCCGTCACCGTGGCGCCGTTGTTGTCATATGGGCCCGCGAACGCGACCCCAGAGGTGGCGGCGAAAAGCGAAAGGGCCATCGCGCTGATGCCGAGCGCGGCCCGGGTTGTCCTGCGGATTGCCATGCGAATTCCCTGATGGGATCAGCGGGGCCGGTCCGGTGCCGGCTCTCGTGCCGTGCACACCCGTCCCCAATTCGCCGCATCGACAGAATTTCGGCATGCCGGAAGGCGCCACAGCCGCCCCCTCGACCCGGTCCACGACGCAAAGACCGTCGCACGAGCGGCAGAGGAAGACGAGGGTGATATCGGCTGTCGCGATATCCTCCCTTCCCTCTCTTGTCCCTGGTGTGCAGCGGGAAGTGAGGGAATGCCGCTGACTGCTGGGCACTGTGGGTCCCGCCGCGCGCGACCGCTCGGGTTGCCCCAACGGGGCACCCGTGCCGGAAACGGCCACTCGGAGCACGCCTCACCGGGGCACCACTGGCTCGATAATGCCGCCCCGTGGACCGTACTCCTCCGATGATCACGGTTCTGACGCGACCGGGTGAAGTGGCTGTCGGGCGCCTCGACTTGATGCCTCGATACCCATTACGAAGAGGACGCCAACCTTGCCGGTGACCCAACGGTGAGCGAGGACGGCAACGGGCCCCTGACGGCCCACGCCTTTCCCGACCGCCCGCAGTGACCAGGAGGTCCCGCAACCGTGGAGTGGTTCTCGTCGTCGGCGTACTGGCTGAGCCGACTGGTGTTCCAGCGGTCGCTGGCCGCCGTCTACCTGGTGGCCTTCGTGGCGGCGGTCCTCCAGTTCCGCGCGCTGATCGGCGAGCGCGGCATGCTGCCGGTGCCCGCGTTCGTCCAGCGCGTGCCGTTCCGCAGCGCTCCCAGCGTCTTTCACCTGCGCTACTC
The DNA here is from genome assembly GCF_036231355.1 of Streptomyces sp. NBC_01431. Classification (NCBI taxonomy): domain Bacteria; kingdom Bacillati; phylum Actinomycetota; class Actinomycetes; order Kitasatosporales; family Streptomycetaceae; genus Streptomyces; species Streptomyces sp. NBC_01431. The sequence continues at coordinate 7,258,540 of NZ_CP109496.1, read as the reverse complement.
CGACCGGTTCTTCGCCGCCTGCGCCTGGTCGGGCGCGCTCCTTTCGGCGGCCGTCTTGGCGGGGGCGGCGGACGCCGTACCGCTGTGGGCGGCGATGCTGTTCTGGCTGCTGCTCTGGGCGCTGTACCTGTCCATCGTCAACGTCGGCCAGACCTGGTACGGATTCGGCTGGGAATCCCTCCTCCTGGAGACCGGTTTCCTCGCGGTCTTCCTCGGCAACGACGAGGTCGCCCCGCCGGTGGTGCTGCTGTGGTTGCTGCGCTGGGTGCTGTTCCGCGTCGAGTTCGGCGCCGGCTTGATCAAGCTGCGCGGCGATCCGTGCTGGCGCGACCTGACCTGCCTGTACTACCACCACGAAACCCAGCCGATGCCCGGCCCCCTGAGCTGGTTCTTCCACCACCTGCCCAAGCCGCTGCACCGCGTGGAGGTGGCCGCCAACCACTTCGTCCAACTCGTCGTCCCCGTAGCCCTGTTCACCCCGCAGCCGGTGGCGAGCATGGCGGGCGCCCTCATCATCTGCACCCAGCTGTGGCTGGTGCTCTCCGGCAATTTCGCCTGGCTGAACTGGCTGACGATCGTCCTCGCCGTCTCGTCCCTGGACGGCTCCCTGGTGGCGGCCGAGCCGTCGCTGCCCGGCCCACCGCTCTGGTACGAGACCCTCGTCATCGCGGTCACCGTTGTCGTCCTGGTACTCAGCGTCCGCCCGGCCCGCAATCTCTTCTCCCCCCACCAGCGCATGAACACGACGTACGAGCCGCTGCATCTGGTGAATTCCTACGGCGCCTTCGGCAGCATCACGCGCGTGCGCCGCGAGGTGATCATCGAAGGCACGGCGGAGAAGGAGATCACCCCGGAAACAGTGTGGCTGGCATACGAATTCCACGGGAAACCGGGTGATGTGCGGCGGCTGCCGCGCCAGTTCGCTCCGTACCATCTGCGGCTCGACTGGCTGTTGTGGTTCGTGGCGCTCTCACCGTCGTACGGATACTCCTGGTTCAGCGGGTTCATCGAGCGACTGCTGGTCAACGACCGCGACACGGTGCGACTGCTGCGACACAATCCCTTTCCCGACGAACCGCCCGCATTCGTCCGGGCCAGCCTGTGGCGATACCGCTTCACCACCTGGCAGGAACTCCGCACGACCGGCGCCTGGTGGCATCGCGAGGCCCCGCGCGAATTCCTCCCTCCGACGACCCTGCGCTGAAGCGCTGAGTCGATTTCGACCGAGCGATGTCGATGGGGCCGGACCCCGGGCCTGCCGGGCCTGGACCCGGCCCCTCGCGCCGCTATGCGGCAGGTTCGATGTTCTGGTTGGCGTGGAACAGGTTCTTGGGGTCGTACAGCCGCTTGACCTTGGCCAGGCGGTCGTACTGCTCGCGGTAGGTGGCCTTGACACGGTCCTGGCCCTCGCCAGCACCGATGAAGTTCACGTACCCGCCGCCCATGGAGTGCGGGTGCAACTCGCTCCAGTAGTCCACACACCACTGCCGAATGGTTTCGGCGTTGGCCGGGTCGGGGTCGATGCCGCCGATGACGCCGGACCAGACGGCATCGCGGTAGGCCCAGGCCGTGTCCTTCGCACCGACCCGGTGAGCGGCGCCGTCGACCGGGTAGAGGTGCATCGTGGACAGTCCGGTGGGAAGGGCTGCCGCGTACTTGGCGTGGACGTCGATGGCACCGTCCGTGATCCGGTCGAAGAAGTCCCCTCGCCAGTACCACTGGAGCCCGGTGGGGATCAGCTCGTCGAACATGCTCTGCAGCATGGGGTAGGGCATCGGGGTCGCGAAGTGGAACGTCGGCGGACCCGGTTCGTTCACCGGCTCGAAGGTCTTGTCGGCGTCGTTCGGATCGCCGGTCCAGCACCACACCACGCCGCACATCTTGTGCCCGTGGATCTCCTCGGGGAACGGCGGTCCCGGCGGCACGACGAGTTCGACGAAGAAGCCGTTCAGGTCCTCGGGCGCCTGTGGCACGAAGTCGCGGTACCACCGCAGTACGTCACCGATCCGGTCCAGCGTCCACAGGGTCACCCCGAGCACCACGGTGTGCACGGGGTGCAGCCGGAAGGTGAACGAGGTGACGACGCCGAAGTTTCCTCCGCCGCCGCGCAGCGCCCAGAACAGGTCCGGGTTGTCCCGCTCGGTGGCGGTCACGAAGCTGCCGTCGGCGAGAACGACGTCCGCCGCCAGCAGGTTGTCCACGGTCAGGCCGTACTTGCGGGTCAGGTGGCCGTGTCCACCACCGAGGGTGAGGCCCGCGACGCCGGTCGTCGACATGATGCCGCCGGGTGTGGCGAGGCCGAAGCCGTGGGCGGCGTGGTCGAGGTCGGCGAGTACGCTTCCACCGCCGACCTGGGCGGTCTCGGTCACGGGGTCGACACGCGCCCAGCGCATCGGCGACAGGTCGAGGGTGACACCGTCGTCCACCAGGCACAGACCGGCACCGCTGTGCCCGCCGCCCCGTACCGCGAGTTCGAGTCGGTGGTCCCTGACGAAGTCGACCGCGTCGATGACATCGGCCGCGTCCGCGCACCGCACGACGGCAGCCGGCTTGCGATCGATCATCGCGTTGTAGATGGTGCGGGCCCGGTCGTACTCCGGGTCCTGCGGGCCGATGACCGGGCCGCGCAACACGGTCCGCATCGCCTCCAGCGTCGTGCCATCCATGGCGAACTCCTTGCAGAGGGCACGGTACGGTCCTTGTCCCGCCCGGCACCTTCCCCTGCTGGGCCGCCGGTGGTCACACGCACGCCGGTGCCCCCGGCGCCTCCTGGGCCGTAAGCGCAGTCGGACACCACAGGGCTGACAGTTCAAGCGTCTCGCCCTCCCCCAAGACTCGCAATCGCTCGCCGCCCCCGACCCGGCCAGACCGATCCGCTCGGTCCAAGCCCGCCGCCGTATGTTCCGGGCGCCCCCCGTAGATTCCGGTCGGTTCTGGTCGGTTCCGGTCGGAACCTACGGCCCCTGTCGGCGACATGACGGGATCGAGGCCTGGGGGCACGATGGGATGCATGGACCGTCGCATCGGTGACATCAGTCCACCGGGGCGCCTCGCCGAGCGCTCGGAGGGCATCAGCCCCGAGGAGCTCGCACTCGCGACGCGCAATCACGGAATGCCCCTGGAGTCCCTGCGCTACGACGTCACACCGGCGGGGTTGCACTATGTGCTGGTCCACTACGACATCCCGGCCACAGACGCCACCACGTGGGCTCTCACCCTATGTGGCCGGGTGCGCACCCCTGTGACACTGGACATGGCGATGCTGCGCTCCTTCCCGGCCGTCACCCGGCGCGTGACCATGGAATGCGCGGGCAACGGCCGGGCCCGCCTCACCCCAAGGCCCGTGAGCCAGCCCTGGCTCGTGGAAGCAGTGGGCACCGCCGAGTGGACGGGCGTACCGCTGCGGGCCCTCCTCGCGGAGAGCGGCGTGGCACCGGACGCCGTCGACGTGGTCTTCACCGGGGCCGACCACGGTCTGGAACGCGGCGTCGAACAGGACTACCAGCGCAGCCTGCCGGTCGAGGTGGCCACCGGCAGCGACCCCGGGGTCCTGGTGGCCTACGCGATGAACGGCGCTCCCCTGCCACCGCAGCACGGCCACCCGCTGCGGCTCGTGGTCCCGGGCTGGTACGGCATGGCGCACGTGAAATGGCTGCGCGAAATCACGCTCATCGACCGCCGGTTCACGGGATTCCAGCAGCAAGTGGCGTACCGAACACGGCAGTTGGCGGAGGATACCGGCGAGCCGGTGACGCGGATCGCGCCACGGGCGCTGATGGTCCCGCCCGGCTTCCCGGACTTCATGTCCCGTACCCGTGTCGTGCGGCCCGGCCCGCAGCGGCTGGAGGGCCGGGCCTGGTCCGGGCGCGCCCCCGTCACAAGCGTCGAGGTGAGCACGGACGACGGGCACCAGTGGTACGAAGCCGAACTCGCCGCGCCGGCCGGCCACGACTGGGCCTGGCGGCACTGGCAGGCATCGTGGACGGCGACGCCCGGCACCCACGTCCTGAGCGTCCGAGCCACCGACGCCGAGGGCAACTCCCAGCCGCTGACACAGCTTTGGAACCGCGGCGGGTTCGCCAACAACGCCGTACAGCGAGTGGAGGTGCTGTGCGTGGCCGCGCCCGCGCCCGCCCCTGTTCCCGGCGCGGGCGCCCCGGACGGGGGCGGCCACGCCGACTGAACGGGACGGCCGCGCGCAGGCTGAGGGAACGGGGCAGCACATCGGCCGTCGGCCGCCAGTCATCAGGCATCGGCCGTCAGCCGTCAGCCGTCAGCCGTCAGCCGTCAGCCGTCAGCCGTCAGCCGTCAGCCGTCAGCGGATGATCTGGTCGCCGTCCGGTACGTCCTGGACGGTCACGACGTGGCGGGCGCGGCCGAGTCCGTCGGCCACCGCGCGGGCGAGCCCGTCGAAGTCCTGGCCGCTCGGGACCGGCACCGCTTCCCCGTCTGCATAGCTCTCGATGGCCTTCATGAAGTAGCTCGGATGCCAGGCACCGACCGCCCCCCTGACCTCGATCCGGCTCACCGGCCGACCGCCGACCAGGGACTTGAGGGCGGGCAGTATCTCGTCGGAGCGCAGTTCGCCCGGGACTTGGAACAGGCTGGCGTGCGCGCCCACCAGACCGCCGCCTCGCAGCCGCACGGTCACCGTGAGACAGCTGGTCACACTCGGGTACGTGATCACCCCACCGGGCGCCACCTCCTTCACCTGCCCCTCGGTGACAGTGGCCGCGAGAGGCGCCCGCGGGCCGGGGGCCGCCGGATCGGCGGCGGTGATGCGCGCAAAGGCGAGTTCGGGAACGGTGGTGTGGGCCACGGCGGTGTGAGCAACGGCGGCGTGGCCGGCGTCCCACGCCGCGGCAGGGGTCTGCGCACCGGCGGGCGAGCCGACCGCGATCTGGAACGCGAGCAGCACCAACGGGAGCACCGAGGCACCCGCCGCACCGACCCCGCGCCTCATCGGCCGGGCGGCCCCGGCGGCGTGCATGCGGGACTGTTGCGATGAGGACGATGAGGACGATGAGGACATGGAGAACTCCTGGCTGCTGAAGCGGGTCCGACCGCACGCATGGTGGGATGACCGGTGGTCGGCCGACCACTGTACGCACGCCCCATCAAATGTACGCACGCCCCATCAAACCGCGTTCCATGATGGGTCCACCCCACATGCCAGAGGGCTAAGACCGACCGGCAAATGGATCACTGGAGACGTCGGGTGGTGGGCCGGCCATCCCAGCGGTAGCGGCTCGTCGAGCGTCGGATGAGCATGCGGAGCGTGACGAGGGTGGCGGCGAGGTAGAGGTAGAAGTCCACGACCGCGCCGCTCCTCTCAGTGCAGCGCCGGAGCTTGCCGTAGTCGTTCATCCACGAGTGCGTGCGCTCGACCACCCAGCGTTTGCCGGCCTGGATCGGGGCAGGCACTCCCTTGCGTGCGATCTCGGCCGTGAATCCCAACTCGGCGATAAGTGCACGGGACTTGGCGCTGTCGTAGCCGCGGTCGAGGTTGATGTTGACGGTCTCCGGCATCGCGCCGACCTGTGCTTGCGCAGCGTCCAGGGTGGGGCCGAGCAGGGGCGAGTCGTGCCGGTTGGCACCGTCGGAGACGATCCCGAGCGGGACACCGCAGGCATCGGATGCGACGGAGCGTTTCAGCCCTTGCTTGCCCCGGTCCACCGGTGACCGCCCGGCCTTGTCACCGCCCGACGGGGCCTTGGTGATGCAGCCGTCTACCGAGATCTCACTCAGCCCGAGACCGATCATTCGATCGTAGGCTTCGAGTGCAAGGGCGTGGACCTTCTCGGATATCCCAAGTTCAGCCCACTGTTTGACGCGGCGCCGGATGGTCCGGTCCGAGCATCCGGCGCCAGCGATCCGTTCGTACCCTGAGCCGTGGACCAGGGCGAGCACGATGTACTCGAAGACGGTGCGGTCCGGAACCCGCCGCCGGTGACACCCCAGCGGATGGCTCTCGGCGTATCCGTTCCGCACGGGTAGCAGAGCAGCAAATTGGTCCCACAGGGGTTCCAAAAGGCATGATGGGACCGCAGGCACGAGCCCTCCGGGTGATCACTGAGCGTCAAGAACTCCATGATCACTCAGGCTCGTGCCTGCCTTGCGTCCGGGCCCGTCCGAGAACCCCTGCCCACCATTTGCCGGTCGGTCTAAGCAATAACCACACACCACCACTGCGACACACCCAGCGCCAACATCCCCGACGTCACCCAGTCACCCAGTCACCCAGTCACATGAACGCCCCCCACCGGGCCCCCTTCAACCAACTGGCGCCATGGCTGAATTCGCCCTGATGATCTCTCCGCAGGGCCCGCCTAACGTCATGGTTGCGGCAGGTGCGTGCGGACTCCCCGCGCGGACGGGTCCGCACCGGTGTGAACCAACGAGCAAGGGCAGTTGCGATGAGCGATGAGAGCACGGCCGGTGCCGCCGAAGCGGCGCGGCGCTACTACGACACCAGCGACGTCGACGCCTTCTACGCCGCGGTGTGGGGCGGCGAGGACATCCACACCGGGATCTACGCCCACGAGAACGAGCCGATCGCCGATGCCTCGCGGCGCACCGTGGCGACGGCGGCGGCGAAGATCGCCGACCGGCTCGGCCCGAACCACACCGTGCTCGACCTGGGCTCCGGATACGGCGGTCCTGCCCGGCAGCTGGCCGACGAGTTCCGCTGCCGGGTCGTCGCGCTCAACATCAGCGACGGCCAGAACGCCCGGCACCGCAAGACCAATGCCGAGCGCGGGCTCGACACGCTCATCGAGGTCGTCACCGGCTCCTTCCAGGACATTCCCTACCCCGACGGGCAGTTCGACGTCGTGTGGTCGCAGGAGGCCTTCTGCCACAGCGGGGACCGGAAGCGACTGCTCGATGAAGCCGTGCGCGTCCTGAAGCCGCAGGGAGCCCTGGTCTTCACCGATCTCATGGCGGCCGACGGCACCCCTCCCGACGTGCTGCGCCCCGTGGTCGCCCGGCTCGGCGTGGAGGAGTTCGCCACACCGTCCTTCTACCGCCGACAGCTGTCCGAACTCGGCCTGACCCACGTCGAGTTCGACGACCTCAGCGACCAGCTGCTCACCCACTACATCCGGCTCAGCGAGGAGACCGGGCGGCGGGCCACGGAGCTCCGCGACGTCATCAGCCCCGACTACGTGGAGGGCCTTTTGGAGAACCTGCCGCGATGGGTGGAGGCCTGCCGACAGGGCCACCTGTCCTGGGGCATCTTCACCTGCCGCCGATAGCCGACTCGCCCGGCGAAGGACCCGGCGAAGGACCCTGCGAAAGGGTCAACGAGGTTACTGGCACACCGAGCTCAGAAACCTCGCCATCGGCTCGTGCACCCTGTCCGGATGGGTCAGGGACGGCGTGTGGCCCGCGCCGGGGATCGGCACGAAGGTGGCCGCGGGCAGGGCCGCGGCCAGCGACCGGCCTTCGGAGATCGATATGGGCCGGTCCTCGGTGCCGTGGACGACCAGTGCCGGGGCCCGCACCTCAGTGAGGCGGGAGGTGATGTCGTCCACAGCCATCAGTACGCCGACCGCTCGCGCCAAGCGCTCGACGGGCTGGCTTCGCCACTTCGCGAGCCAGGCCGGGTACAACTCACCTGCTCCGAGGAGGAGTTCGAGGAGCGCGGGACCGACGGCATCCGGGCCGCTGCCACGCAGTCCATCCCGTACGGCCGCCATGTCGGCGAGTGCCTGTGGCGGCCAGCTCCCGGCGGCCGTGTCGATCAGGGTCAGTGAGGCGACACGGGTGGGGGCGAGCAGTGCGGCACGCAGCGAAGTGAAGCCGCCCTGGGAGTGGCCGACCAGGTGGGCCCGGTCGACGTCGAGCTCATCGAGCAGGGCGAGCAGGTCGGCCGCCGAATCCCAATAGGTGTGCGCGACACCCTCGTCCTCGGTCCGGCCGTGCAGCCGGGTGTCCCAGGCCACACACCGGAACGCGGGGGCGAGCCGTGTGAGTTGCGGTTGCCACATGTCGGCGTCCATCAGGTTTCCGTGGCTGAAGACCACGACCGGGCCCTCACCTCCGGTGTCCGCATAGTGGATCAGACTGGTTCCGATCTTCGCCAAGGGCATGGCCGTCCTCCTGAAGGTGTGGTCAACTTCCGCCTCGCACCGCGTGATGTGGGATCAACGATGTGCGTCGGCGGCTGTACGAAGCCTCCCGGAGCGGCTGCTCGACGGCGAGGTCCACTCGGGACCTGCCATGGTAAAAATCGGACAGCCCGACAGGACGCCGTTCAGCGCGACGCGCGGATCATCCGCGGGAGCTCCGCCAAGCGGGCCCGACCGTGCCAGGCGACAGTGAGCAGCGGGACCATGAAGATCAGCGGTGTGGCGGCGTTCTGGCCGTCCATGACGACGAGCTGGGTGACGAAGGCGCCCGCCATGAGCGCGACCAGGCACAGCGCCGCCAGGCTGGAGAGCGCGGGGAGCAACAGGGCTATGGCGCCCGCGAGTTCCAGGATGCCGATGACATACATCCCGGTGCTGCCCCAGCCCATCCGGTCGAAGACGGATGTGGCGGCGGGCAGGGCGAGCAGCTTCGGCAGCGCACTGGCGATGCCGTAGAACAGCGCGAGCACGATCCGTACGGTGGTGATCGCCACGGCGGTGCGACGGTGACGGGAGACCTGTGTGGTGTCCGCACCGGCGGACGCGACGGATGTGGTGGTCTCGGACATGGTGGGCTCCTCCATGAAGTGGGTGGGGCCGTCGGTCGGCCTCCGGGAGGAGGGACCCGGGCCGGTCCGCAAACTCATCGCCGGGAACAGGAATCGTCGCCGGGAAATCGCCGGGCAAAGGAATCATTGCCGGAAACAGGAAGGAGGCGTCCGCCCTGATGGGCGGACGCCTCCGACGTGTCTGCCGTCATGCGTGGTCCGGTAGGCGAGTGTCAGCGGCCCTCGGGCGTGATCATCGCCGCGAGCACCGTGTGCAGGTCCTCGTCCGGCCGGGGGCTCAGCGCCTCGGACAGGCGGTCCGCGCGGTAGTGCCAGCGGTGGTTCAGGTCCGGGTGCACCGTGTCGTCGAGCGTGACGACGCTGTCGCTGTTCAGCAGGGTCAGCAGCTCGGCCGTCAGGTCGGACCAGGCCACGTGGCCGCCGACCGCGTTGGCCACGCCGTGCACCGGAGCGTCGAGGCAGGACGTCACGGCGCGAGCCAGGGCGGCGGCGTGCACCCAGGGCGCGCCGTACCAGTCGTGGCCGCCGGTGCCGGGGGCGGGAAGACTGATGGGCTCGCCCTTCACGGCGGCCTGGTAGAGCAACCCCGTCGCACCCCAGCGCAGTTGGTCGCGCAGTCGGTCGTGGGCGCCCCACACGATGGGCGAGCGTACGGCGCTGGCGCCGCCCCGGCCCTCGGTGCCGGCCGCCCTCAGCAGGATCCGCTCGCAGTCGAGCTTGGCCTGCCCGTAGGCGCTCAACGGGTACTGGGACGGTGATTCCTCGGCGACCCGCGCGGCCGACGGGTGGCCGTAGGCGTCCACGCTGCTGACGAAGACGAAGGGGCCGCCTCGCCAGGCGTCGACCATCGCTTCCATGGCCGCCACGTCCACCTCGGGACGGGTGAACGTGCACGCGGCGTGGATCACCGCGTCGGCGCCTTCGACCGCGGCGCGCAGGCTGCCGAGGTCGCTCAGATCGCCCTCGATGACCTCGATGCCGTCGGCGGTCACGAGGTGTGCGGACTCCGGGCGGGCCAGTGCGAGCACCGGTCGGCCCTGGGCGGCCAGTTCGCGCAGGACGAACGCACCGACACCGCCCGTGCCGCCGGTCACCAGGACCGTGCCCTTTCGCGTCCGGCGCGGGTGTGCGGCCGGGGGCGGCGCGGTGGCGAGGGCCGCCGCCCGCTCCGCCTCGCGCACGTCCAGGAGGGCCGCGACGGCTCGTGGCGTACGGGACTGCATGATGTCCAGGCCGACCATCGCCACCTTGTGCGTGGTGCGCAGGCGTTCGGCGAGCTGCACCGCGGCGAGGGAGTGCCCGCCGAGTGCGAAGAAGTCGTCGTCGGGGGCGGGCGACTGCCCGAGCAGACCCGCGAACGCCTTCGTAACCGCTTCCAGGTGGCGGCTCTTGGGCCGCGCCGCAATCCGCGCCCTGGGCAGGCGGTCGGCGTCCACGGCGCCGTCGGCGCCGCGCGGCATCGTGTCGAGCAGGGTGACGGCGGCCGGAACGAGGTCGCGCGGCAGCGTCCTGCGCAGGTGGGCGCGGAGCTGGACCGGTGACGGGCCACCGGTGCGGGCCAGTACCGCGTAGCCGAGCAGAGGGCCGTCGCCCGGGTCCGGCACATGTGCGTCGGCCACATCGGGGTGTGCCAACAGCTGTGCTTCGGCGGGGTGTCCCGCGTCGGCCGGTGGCCGCGGGGCGTCGCCGGGCAGCTGGGAAAGGCGGAGCTCGGGGTCGGCCGCGACTGCGGCGAGCAGCTCGGCGAAGGACGCACTCAGGTTGCGGCCCGTCTCGTCGTCGAGGGCCGTACGCCCGTACTGGACCAGGCTCGCCGGGGCGTCGTCGTCCACCAGGGCGAAGGTCAGGTCGAACTTGGCCTCGCCGACGCCCACTTCGACCGGGCGGGCCGACAGTCCGGGCAGCCGCAGCGCGGTCGGCTCCCCCAGGACGTCCGAGGTGACGCGGACCAGGGCCGTGCCGTCCTCGCCCCGTGCCGTGGCCCCGAGCCGTTCAAGGATCAGATCGAACGGTACTTCCCGGTGCTGCTGGGCATCGAGCAGCCCATCGCGTACGCGCTCCACGAGCGTTGCGAAGCCGGGGTCTCCGGACAGGTCCACGCGTACCGGAAGGGTGTTGACGCACAGGCCGACCAGGCCGCGCATGGCCTGCCCCTCACGATGGGTCGCGGCGCAGCCGATGACGAGGTCGTCCTCGCCGGTGAGCCGGTGCAGTGCGGCGAACGCGGCGGCGAGTGCCACGGTGAACACCGTGGCGCGGCGCTGTCGCCCCAGCTCACGCAGAGCGGGCAGCACGTTCTCGCCGAGCGGGGTGGTGCGGGTCGCCGCCGGTTGGGCGGCGACGTCGGCGGGCACGACGGCGGGCCGGGGCAGTCGTGCGGGTACGGCTCCGGTCAGGCGGCGGCCCCAGTGGGCCAGGCCCTCATCGAGGCGGGCCGCGTCCGTGTGCTCGCGGCGCGCGAAGTCCGCGTACTGCGGCGGCTCGGGCAGCGCGGGGGAACGGCCGTCCACAGCGGACTCGTACAGCTCGGCGAGCTCGTGGGCGACGGTCTCCAACGAGCCGCCGTCAATGGCTATGTGATGGAACGTCAGCATGACGGTGTGATCCTGCGGTCCGTGCCGCAGCAGGAGGGCACGCGGGACGGCGCCGGCCGCGAGGTCGAACGGCCGTCGGGCCTCCTCGGCGAGGAGGGCGGTGCCGTCGCCCTCCGTCTCGACCACGTTGACCGCGATCTTCTGCGGCGCGGCCACAGCTTCCTGGTAGGGCTCTTCGCCGTGCCGGCCGTAGCGGGTGCGCAGGATCTCGTGGCGGCTCACCAGCGCGGTGAGCGCCGTACCCAGGGCCGTCACATCGAGTGGGCCGCTCAGCCGGGTGGCGAAGGGCACGTTGTACTGGGCCCCGCTCCGGCCGAGCCGTTCCATCAGCCACATGCGGCGCTGGGCGTGGGAGAGCGGGCCGGGGCCGAGGTCACGGGCCGCGGCGGGCGCCGTGGCGGCGGGGCGTTGGGCGGCGCGGGCACGGGCCCTGCGCAGCAGCTCTTCCTGTAGGGCGGAGGGGTCAGTGGCCATCGGAGTCCTCGGGCGCGTCGGGGTGCAGATCGGTGTGGGCGGCGAGCAGGGCGCGCTCGACCAGGGCGGCGTGTCCAGCGACCGTGGGGGCGGTGAAGAAGTCGGCGAGGGACAGTTCCACGCCGAGGTCTTCGCGCAGGTCCTCGGTGACGACGAGGGCGAGCAGGGAGTGGCCGCCGAGTTCGAGGAAGTCGGCGTCGGGCCGGGTCACCTCACAGCCCAGCGAGCGGCTCCACACGTCGGCGACGGCCTGCTGGAGCGGGGTGAGCGGCGCCGCGGTGGCGCCCGAGGCGGCCGCCGTGCCGAGGTCCGCGAGCGCCCTGCGGTCCACCTTGCCGGAGGTGGTGAGCGGGAGGCGGTCGACCAGGGTCAGCTCGTCGGGGACCAGCTGTGCGGGCAGGAGGGCCGTGAGGCGGGCCAGGAGCGCCTCGGAGCGGGGCACCGGGCCCGGCCCGGCGACCACGAACGCCGCGAGGCGCGCGTCGTCGGGGGTGGGGCGGCGTACCGTGACGGCGGCGTCGTCCACGTCCGGCTGCTCGCGGAGCACGTGCTCGATCTCGCCCGGCTCGATGCGGAAGCCGCGCACCTTGACCTGGTCGTCGGTGCGGCCGTGGAAGTCGAGGGTGCCGTCGGGGCGGGCCGAGACGAGGTCACCGGTGCGGTAGAGGCGGCCGAGCGAGGGGTGGTCGACGAAGCGTTCCGCGGTCAGTTCGGGCTGCCCCGTGTATCCGTGGGCGAGCCGGGTGCCGCCGATCCACAGTTCGCCGCGCTCGCCGTCGGCGACCTGGGCTCCCGAGGCGTCGAGGATGTGGGCGGTGGCACCGGCGACGGGGCGGCCGATCGGCACCGGTCCGTCGCAGTCGGCGTCGGTGACCCGGTGGGCGGTGGCGAACGTCGTCGTCTCGGTCGGACCGTAGCCGTTGACGAGCTCGACCCAGGGGAACGCGCGCAGGACCGCGCGGGCGTGCTGGGACGCCATGGCTTCGCCGCCCACGACGACGCTGCGCAGCAGGGTGAAGACGCGGGAGCGGCGGGCGGCGAGCTGGTGGAAGAGGGCGGTGGTGAAGAACGCGACGGTCACGCCGTGCCGCTCCACCTCCTTGGCCAGGTCCTCGAACGAGGGCCGTTCGGTGGTGCACACCACGACGGCCGCGCCGTTGGCGAGCGCCGACCACACCTCGAACGTCGAGCCGTCGAACGTCGCCGGGGAGTGCAGCAGCACCCGGTCGCGTGCGGTGACGGTGACATAGGCGGGGTCGGTCACCAGCTCGGCGATGGCGCCATGTGGGACGGCCACGCCCTTGGGGCGTCCGGTGGATCCGGAGGTGAACATGATGAACGCCGTGTCGTCGGCGCCCGGCCCCGCCGTGGATATCTCCGCGCCGGTCAACTGCGCGTCGCCGGGGAGAGCGAGGGCGGCGCCGGTCGTCCCGGCCGCTTCGAGCAGCTTGCTGTCGCCGACGGTCAGGGTGGCACCGGAATCGGCGAGCATCGCCTCGGTACGCGGCCGCGGGTGCGCCGGGTCGAGCGGCACACAGACGGCGCCCGCCCACCACAGGGCGAGCTGCGCGACAACGGTCCTGGCCGAGCGGGGCATCAGGAGTGCCACGGCGTCACCCGGGCGTACGCCCCCTTCACGCAGGTACGAGGCCAGGCGGCGGGCGGCGGAGTCGAGTTGGGCGTACGTCAGTGTGGTGTCGCCGTCGGCCACCGCGAGGGCGTGCGGCGTCCGTTCGGCGTGCCGGGCCACCAGGGCGGGCAGGCCGGTCCAGGTTGCGGGCACGACGGTTTCCTTCCGGGGGTCGATGAGCGGCTGCGGGGAGCGTGTCGTCATGTCAGACCCCCTCGGGCCGGGTGGCGGCGCGCCGTTTGCCGAGTACGGCGGCGATCGCCCTCAGGTCGGGCTGGCGGAGCAACTCCGGTGCGCGCAGCCGGACTTGGGTCGCCCTCTCCAGCGCTTCGAGGAGCCGGGCCGCGATGAGGGAGGTGCCACCGGCGTCGGTGAAGTTCTCGTCCAGGGTGGTCTGGGGGCGGCCGAGCAGATCGCGGACCGTGGCCAGGACCAGCCGCTCGTCGGCGGTGGCGCCCTGCGGCACGGTGGCGGCGGCCGGCTCCGAGGCTGCGACGGTCCCGGTCTTCTGGAGGAGTGCGGCCCGGTCCACCTTGCCGTTGGCGTCCAGCGGGAAGGCGTCCACGATCCGTACGGTGGAGGGCACCGCCTGCTCGGGCAGCCAGGCCCGTACGGCGGCGAGCAGTTCGTCCGTGGCGGGCTCGGCGCCCGCGGCCGGCAGGACGTGCGCGACGAGTCGTGCGCGGCCCTCGGTGTCGCGGGGGGCGGTGACCACGGCGCTGCGGACCGCCGGGTTCTGCTCGAACGCGGCTTCCACCTCGGCCGGTTCGATACGTACGCCGCTGATCTTCACCTGGTCGTCGAGGCGGCCGAGGAACACCAACTGTCCGTCGTCCAGCATGCGCACCCGGTCGCCCGTACGGTACATGCGGTCCAGGTCCGGCAGTTCGGCCGGCGGGGCGGTGAAGCGCCGGGCGGTGAGGTCCGGGTCGAGGTAGCCGAGGGCCAGACAGGTGCCGCCGATGCGGAGTTCACCGTCCTCGCCGCGCGGCAGGAGGGTGCCGTCCTCCTCGGTGACGGCCACGGTCGCCCCGGCGATCGGGGTGCCGATGGGCGGCGCGGCGTCGGTGTCCACGTCGGCGTCGGTGGCCCGCATGGCGTGGGTGGTGGTGATGATGGTGGCCTCGGCGGGGCCGTAGGCGTTGTGGAGGGTGGCGGTCACATCGGGGCCGGGGCGGCGGCGCATCCGGTCGCCGCCGACCATGAGGTGACGGACCTTCAGGTCTTGCGGCCAGGGCCGGTCCAGGAGCGGTTCGATCATGGGGGTGGCCGAGACGACGCAGGTCACGGCCGCCTCGCGCCACCAGTCGGTGAGCGCGGCCGGGTCCCAGCGGACCTCGTCCGGCGCGGGTATGAGCGCGGCGCCGGACGTCAGACCGGCCCACAGCTCAAGCAGGTGGGGGTCGAAGGCGACGCCGATGAGCAGGGACTGCCGGTCCCCGGGGGCGAGCCCGGTCTCCTGGCGGTACCAGTCGAGGAGCGAGCCCAGGGCGGGCTCGGCGACGACGACCGCCTTGGGCCGCCCGGTGGAACCCGAGGTGAGCACGGCGTACAGCGCTTCGGGCGGGGCCGTGCGGGCACCCGGGGCGAGGGGCGCGAAGGCCGCGACGACGCGGGCGGCGGCGTTGACACCCTCACTCGGAAGCGACAACCCGACGTGCTCGACACCTTCATGACGGTCCATCAGCACATCGGGGTCGCCTATGAGGCAGACGACGCCGACGTCTTCGGTGACCGCGGCGATGCGGCGCTCCCCCGGCCGCGGGCCGAGCGGCAGATAGACCGCACCGAGCCGGGCCAGTGCGACCGCGGTGACCACCAGCGCGGCCGAGCGGTCCAGGCAGACCCCGACGAGGTCGCCGGGCCGCACCCGGTCGCGCAGGACGTCCGCGACCTCGTCGGCCATCTCATCGAGCTGCCCGTACGTCCAGCGGAACTCCCCGTCTATCACTGCGGGGGCCCCGGGCGAGTTGCGGACCCACTCCTCGTAGCGGGAGAGCACCCCGCTCTCGGCGGCCTCGGCGAGGGGCGCCCCGTGCAGGACGCTCAGGGCCGTCATGCTCTGACGTTCCATCAACTGTTCGCTCATCACGACTCCTTCGGCGTGGTCGATGCGGTGGCGGGGGTGGGGATGGCGATCTCGGCGAGCGCGCGGGCCTGGTCCGCGAGGACCGGGTGCTGGAAGAGGAGGCGCAACGGCGGGCGGTCACCGATGCGCGGTTCCAGCCAGGCGGCCAGCTGTGCGGCGAGCAGCGAGTGCCCGCCGATGTGGAAGAAGTGCGAAGTCGCATCGAAGCTGTTGTGGCCGAGGACCTCGCGCCAGCCGTCGGCGAGCAGCACCACCGCGGGGTCGTCCGACAGCGTGGGGTCGGCGAGCGGGGTTGCTTCCTCGACCGGGGCGGCCGGGGCCAGTTCGGCGGCCATGCGGGCCAGCGCCGCCCGGTTCGGCTTGCCGCCGGGCAGCGTCGGCATGGTGTCGAGGAGCACCCAGCGGCCGGGGACGAGCGCGCCGGGCAGGCGGCCGCTCAGCTCGGTGTGCAGGGTCTGTTCGTCCCATGCCTCGCGTTCGTCGGCGCGCTCCCGGAAGCCGACGAGGCGCGGCCCGCCGTCGGCTTCCCGGTCGAGTACGACGGCGCAGGACCGTCCGCCGAGCACGGCCGAGGCGGCGGCTTCGACCTCTTCGAGTTCGATGCGGTAGCCGCGCAGTTTGATCTGGTTGTCGCGGCGGCCAAGGAAGCGGAGCAGTCCGTCCCGGCCGCGGTAGCCGAGGTCGCCGGTGAGGTAGACGCGCTCGCCGCCGAGCGCGTCGATGGTGACGAAGCGGGCCGCGGTGGCCTCGGGGTTGCCGACGTAGCCTTCGGCCAACCCGGCCCCGGAGATGGCGAGTTCGCCGACCGCGCCGGTGGGCAGCGGTCGCAGGCTCGCGTCGAGGACATGGACGCGCTCACCGGGCAGTTCGCTGCCGAGCGGGACCTCCGCCCCGTCGAGCAGGCCGTCGGGGGTGATCTCGTGCACGGTGGAGCTGATGGCCGCTTCGGTCACGCCGTAGACGTTGAGTACGGCGAATCCGGTGTCGGTGCCCGCACCCGTTTCGGTGAGGAAGGTCCGCATCACGTCGGCCGGGATGCGTTCGCCGCCGAGTACGAGCAGCCTCGGCGTCCAGCGGCCTGCCTGGAGCACCGCGAGCAGGTCCTCGCGGGTGGCGAGGAAGTAGCTGGTGGGCAGGTTGGCGACGGTGACCCGGGCGGCGCCGAGGAGTTCCGCCAGTTCCCCACCGGTCGGCACGTCCTGCTCGGGTACGACCAGGCAGGCGCCCGCGTACAGCGACGGCAGGACCTCTTCGAGGGCGACATCGAAGGAGGGCTGGGCGAACAGCAGCACCCGGTCACCGGCCGCGAGCGTGAACCGCTCGGCCGCGCCGGTCAGATGGTTCACCAGGGCTTCCCGGCCGACCGCGACGGGCTTGGGTACGCCGGTCGAGCCGGAGGTGTGGATGATGTACGCCGCGCCCGGTACGGGGTCCGCCGGGCGGGCGGCGGGCAGGGCGGCCGCGTCGGTGTGGGCGTGCGGGAGGCCTTCGGGGACGCGCACCGCGCTGCCCGGGGCGGTGAGGGCGAGCGCCGGGGCCAACCGGTCGAGCAGCAGTTCGAGGCGGGCGGGCGGGTCGGACGGCGACAGCGGGCAGTACACAGCTCCGGTGCGCAGACAGGCGAGCAGCGTCACCACGGAGTCGGCGCCGCGCGGCAGGACCGCGGCAACGGGTTGGCCGGCGGTGACCCCGGCGGCCAGCATCCGTTCGGCGAGGGAGGCGACCTGCGCGTCCAGGTCCCCGTAGGTGAGTCGGCGGGCGCCGATCAGGAGTGCGGGAAGCGACGGGTGGTGCGCGGCGGCGGGATCGAGCGGGTCCCGGTCCGAAGTGACCGGCGCGAGGACCGCGGCCGCCTCCGTCGCCGGGGGCAGTGCGAGGTCGGCGAGGATGGTGGCGGGCGCGTCGAGGTAGGCCCGCAGCAGGTCGAGGAACCGCTCGGCGAGCAGCTTCGCCACGTCCTCGCCGAACAGGTCGGCGTCGTAGTCCCACACCAGTGTCATCCCGGCGACGCCGTGGCGCGGGCTCACTCCGCGGCGGTCGTCGGGCAGCAGCACCACATCGAGGTCGAACCGGGTGGTGCCGGTGTTGAAGCCTTCGAACAGGGTGATGTCCAGACCGGGCACGTCGATTTCGGGCAGGGCCGCGTCGTGCGCGCTGAACATCACACTGAACAGCGGGTTGTCGGCGCCGGAGGTGTGCAGCCCAAGGGCCCGGGTCAGCTCCTGGATGGGCACTTCCTGGTGCGGGAGCGCACGGATGAGGGTGTCGGTCACCTCGTCCATGGTGTCCTCGGCGGGCGCTTCGGCATCGAGGCAGAGCCGCAGCGGGATGGTGTTGACGAACATGCCGACGGCGTCCTCGAAGCCGCGCGGGCGGTTGCCCACCGCGGTGCCAACCACCATCTGCGAGCGTCCGCTGTGCCGGCGCAGCAGTTCGGCGAAGAGTCCGAGGAGGGTGGCGAACGGGGTGAGGCCGCGCTCGCGGGTGTGGGCACGCAGCCGCTCCGCGAGGTCCGCGCCGATCGACTGGCGCAGCTGGCCGCCATGGTGGCGCCGGCGCGCGCCGGGCCGCGTCAGACCCGGCAACGGCATGTCGTAGGAGGCGTCGCGCAGTTCGGCGGTCCAGTGCTCCAGGCTGGCCCGCTGCTCGTCGGCCCGGGTGTCGGCGGCCTGGGCGCGCACATGGTCGGCGTACGAGCCGGCCGTCCCCAACTCGGCTTCCTCACCGATGACTTGGGCTCGGTAGACGCTGAAGACGTCGTTCAGCAGGATCGCGAAGGAGTGACCGTCGTGGATCAGATGGTGTTCCACGTGGATGAGCCGATGCTGGTCGTCGGCGAGTTTGACGAGGGTCCAGCGCAGCAGCGGGGCCTCGAAGGTGTCGAGCGGGGTCTCGGCCTCGGACCGCAGCAGTTCCTCGAAGGCCGCCTCGGGGTCGGCTTCCCAGGTGATGTCCACCGTACGCAGTCGCGGCAGGCACTCATCGGCCACCCGCTGGCCGGGCATCGCGCCCGCCACCGGTACGAGTTCCAGCCGCAGTCCGGCGTGGCGGGCGAGCGTGGCGGCGAGTCCGCTGCGCAGGGCGTCGACGTCGAGGGTGCCCCACAGGTCGAGTGAGGCGGTGAAGTTGTAGGCGCGGCTGCCCGGCTGCACTTGTTCGTGCAGCCAGACGATCTCCTGCGAGGAGGAGAGGGGAAGCATGGGCGATCCCTTGGGTTGTCGGGTCGGTGGGCGCGGGGCACGGTCGTGCGCCCGCGCGGCGGCGCGCCGGCCGGTCCGCGGATCGCGCGGCACGGCCGGATGCTGGAGTTCAGGGGGTCCACACGGTCATGGGACCGGTGGCCGGGTCGGGAGTGCGCGGCCGTGGACCGGCGGTTCGGGCGGCGATACGCGGCCGTGAACCGGCGGGCGGGTCAGTGGGCCGGGGCTTCGGCGGGCAGTGCTCCGCACAGGGCCGCGAAGGCGTCCTCGGCCGCTCGGTCGTCGAGGACGGCTCGGTCCCACACCATGCGGAGGTGGAGTTCGGGGCCCTGGGTGACGGAGACGGCGAAGGGGGCCCGTACCTGTCGGCCGCCGATGTGCACTTCGCGGCCCGCCACGGCGCCGAGCCTCAGCGGGACACGGTGGCGGGAGTCGTCCACGGTGAGCAGGCCGTCGAGCCTGCCGGACCACTGGGCCCCGCCCGAACGGGCGGCCCGCACCACTTCGTCGAAGGGGGTGTCGGCCCGGTCCAGGTCGTCCCACCACTCGGTGGCCGTCACATCGGGCGCCGCGGCACGGCTCGTGTCGGCAGGGAAGACCACCGTGTTGAGGAAGCAGCCGAGCACAGGTTCGGCGCCCGCCGGACGCCCGCCCCACGGATAGCCGATGGGTGACACCGCGTCTGTTCCGTACAGGACCGCGGCAGCCGCCCGGCAGGCGTCGAGCAACGCCGGGAAGGCGACGCCGGACGGCGCTGAGGGCAGTATCAACTCAGTTGCTCCGGTGGGCAGTTCGCCCGCTGTGGGCAGCGTTCGAGGTAGCGGCGCCCGATCCCGTACGGCACCCAGCCGCTCTCCCCAGTACGCCAGTGCACGGGGCGAGCCCGCGCGTTCCTCGGCATCCAGCTGGCGCAGCACCGCGTCCCGGTAGGTGGCGAGTTCCGCGGCTGCTTCGGCGGGCGCCACGTCCTGGGGGCCGAGGCCGTCGCGGTAGGCCGCGCCCAGCTCCTCGACGATGCGGGCGAGCGAGTGGCCGTCGCAGGCGGTGTGGTCCAGGACGACGGCGAGCACCTCTTCGGCGTCCGGGCCGTGCTGGGCGAGGAACAGGCGCAGCGGCGGACCGTCCGCGACCCAGCCGGCCAGCGTGCGGCGCAGCGCGTCGTGGGCATCCTCGCCAGGGGCGCAGGCCACCTGGTCCAAGGGCACATCCGCCGGTCCGGGCCGCAGGACGGGGGTGGCGCGCACCACACAGGGCCGGGAGCGCAGTGCGGGGTGGCGGGCGGCCAGGTGGTTCGCGGCGGCGCGCAGCCGTACCTGGTCGACGGTGCCGCGCGGGAAGGCGAAGAACATCGGGACGATGTCGGCGCGGCCGGCGGGGTCCAGGGAGCGCACCAGTAAGAAGCGCCGCTGGGCACCGGTGACGGGCAGCAGACCCGCCGCCACGTCTGGCGCGCCGAGGCGCTGATAGCGGGCCAGATACTGGCCCGTGATGCTGGAAAGCACGTGATCCTCTCTCGGGGTTGGGATCTTTCAGGCCTGGTTGGACATGAAGTGCCGTGCAATACAAGAGCGTTGACCGGCCACGCTGCGGTCAGGCGACAGGGACGGTCTCGTCGTGGCCGGGACTCGCGTTCTGCTCGGCGTCGTCCTCGGCGTGCGCGGTGACCGGGAGTTCGCGCATGCCGCGCAGCGGCGAGAGCAGCAGCGGCAGCGGGACGACCAGGAAGCCGAGGGCGCAGATCCACAGGGCGGCTCGCGCACCGAGGCCGTCCGCGACGGCGCCGCCGACGAGCGCGCCGAGCGGCAGGGTGCCCCACATCAGGAAGCGCAGCGTGGCGTTCATGCGCCCCAACAGGCGTGTTGGGCACAGCGTTTGACGGAAGCTCACCTGGGCGACGTTGTAGACCACGGCGCCGAAGAAGACCACGGCGGAGGCGATCCCGAAGAGCGTGGCGGCGACCCCCTTGCCGGACAGCGGCCAGAGCAGCGCGAACGGTCCGGTGACAACGGCGGAGAGCCAGATGATGCGCGCCTGACCGAACCGCGCCGCCAGTCGGCCCGCGCTGAGGGCTCCGGCGAGTCCGCCCACGGCGGACGCCGAGAGCATGACGCCCACGGCGGCGGGCGCGAGATCGAGCACCCGCACCAGGAAGACGGTCTGCGTGGCCATCAGCATGGCGGTGAAGAAGTTGCCGAGACCGGTGGTGCCCGCGATGACGCGCAGCAGCGGATGGCCGAGCACGAAGCGCAGACCTTCCGCCACGTCCTTGCGGAGCGACGCGCCGGGCACCGGCTCGGGCTTGCTCTCGGGCTGCCGGATCACCAGGAGGAATAGCGCCGACACGGCATAGCCGATCGCGTCGGCCACGATCGCCAGATGTGCTCCGACGAGTTGTACGAGGCCGCCGCCGAGTCCGGGACCGGCCACCTGGGCCGACGAACGTACCGTCTCCAGCGCCCCGTTGCCGGCCACCAGGCTTTCCCTGGGCAGCAGTTGGGGCAGGTAGCTCTGGTGGGCCACGTCGAAGAACACGGTGGCCACCCCGGTGATCAGGGCGACGACGTAGAGCTGGGCCATGGTCAGTACGCCCGCGGCGGCGCCGAGCGGCACGCTGGCCATGGCCACGGCGCGCACCGCATCGGCTCGGACCATCAGCGTCCGCTTGCGCATCCGGTCCACCCAGGCGCCCGCGGGGAGACCGATGAGCAGGAACGCGGCGGTCTCGGCGGCGGTCAGCAGCCCCACCTGGAAAGCGGGCGCCTTGAGTTCGAGCACGGCGACCAGGGGCAGTGCGACCAGGGTGACTTGGGCACCGACCTGCCCGGCCGCGGCTCCCGCGAGAAATAATCGGAAATCGCGCATGCGGAGCAGACCGCCGGCAGCGGTGCGGGACGAAGGGGACATACACGAGACCTTCACCGCACACCGATCAGGAGTCAAAACAAAGAGGACGTTTTCGGTCGTTTGTTTTACTATCTCGACACTGGATCAAGAAAATCTTCGGCCAGATCGGGGCAACGGCCGGATGAATTGCGCGCGTTGAGGCGCTCGGCAGTGGTCTTCGCCCCCATGGAGCACGCTCCTCCCAGGGGGAGTACACCACCACACCCCCATGCGTGGAGGTATGTCCGAAACTCACCGCCTGCACACTTGCGGAGGCAACCAGAACGCCGCTCAGACGTCAGGAGCGCGAAGAGCGCCGCCGATCACGTCCCGCCCTTCCCGGCGGAGACGACCGGCGGCACTCGGCCCCGGGCACCGGGCGGCGTCAGTTCGTGGCGCGCAGATCCAGCCCGTGGCGGTCGGTCGCGAAGATGACGGGCAGCGGCAGGCCGGTGCGCAGGTTCAGCTGGAACAAGGTCACCTCGATGGTGGCCGGGCCGGCCTTCACCGGCGACTCGGAGGAAGGATTCTCCCGGTTGACCCAGGTGTGTTCGGCGCCGTCGCACGTCGCCGACGTGCCGCCGATGCCGTGCCC
Source organism: Streptomyces sp. NBC_01431 (assembly GCF_036231355.1). Classification (NCBI taxonomy): domain Bacteria; kingdom Bacillati; phylum Actinomycetota; class Actinomycetes; order Kitasatosporales; family Streptomycetaceae; genus Streptomyces; species Streptomyces sp. NBC_01431. The sequence continues at coordinate 7,236,374 of NZ_CP109496.1, read as the reverse complement.
GACGGAGCCGGTCCGCACCGTACTGGCCACGAAGACCGGGCCGGGATCGGCCGGGCTGGAACAGCGGTAGGTGCCCGAGAGGGTCACCGTGCCGTCCGCTGAGACCGTCCCGGTGGGGTTGGCGGACACCGAACCGGACGTGGCGGCACCGGAGGTGGCAGCACCGGCCGGGACGGCGGCCGCGCCCAGAAGCGCCCCGGCAGCAGCGACGACCCCGGCAGCAACAAGACTTACTCGCACCCGCGTCTCCTTCATCCGTACGTCGTGTGGTGGCGCGAGGGCGGCCGAGTCCATGCCCGCACTCGCGCCACAAGGAATACCCCCAATCCGGCCGCCCCTCGGGGATTCCCCCCGGTCAGCGGCGTGTCCGTCCGCTCTCGGCAGTTGGTGCCCAAGGGATGGCCGAGGAACGGCCGCCGTCTGGAGCCAGCGGTGAGACCGTGGCTAGTGGTTTACCGACTGTGACCGAAAGAGGGTGCCTCCACCAGGAGTCGGGGAGGGTGCGGGCCGGGCATGCTGGTGCTCCCGGGCCGTTTTCCGTGCCGCCCGATCGGCCTCTGACAGCAAGGGAGCGTCATTGTGCGCACCGTAGGCGTGGAAGAGGAACTGCTCCTGGTCGAGCCGGACACCGGGGGGCCCGTTGCCGTGTCCTCGGCGGTGCTGGCAGGTCTCACCCGGTGCGCCGCCGCGGGCGGCGGAACCTGCGGTGAGACTTTCGAGAAGGAACTACAGGGCCAGCAGCTGGAGTTCGGCACCCGTCCGCAGACCGACATGGACGAACTGGGTGCCGAGATAGTGCGCTGGCGGAGCGAGGCGGCCCGGCACGCGGCGGAGGTCGGCGCCGCCGTCGCCGCTCTCGCCACCTCACCCCTGCCCTTCCGTCCCGCACTCAACGTGGGGGCCCGCTACCAGTGGATGGAGGAACAGTTCGGTCTGACCACACTGGAACAGCTCACCTGCGGGTGCCACGTCCATGTGTCGGTCGATTCGGACGAGGAGGGCGTCGCGGTCGTGGACCGGATCCAGCCGTGGCTGCCCATACTGACCGCGCTGAGCGGGAACTCACCGTACTGGCAAGGCCATGACAGCCGATACAACAGCTACCGCAGCAGGGTGTGGGGGCGGTGGCCCATGTCCGGACCGACGGCCGCGTTCGGTTCGGCCGAGCGCTACCACGCACAGGTCGACGACATGGTGACCAGCGGGGTGCTGCGGGACCGCGGCATGATCTACTTCGACGCCCGGCTTTCGCACCGCTACCCCACCGTGGAGATCCGGGTCGCGGACGTGTGCCTGGAGGCCACCACGACGACCCTCGTGGCATGCCTGGCGCGCGCCCTGGTCGAGACGGCCGCCCTCGACTGGCGGGCCGGACGGCCGCCGCTCGGTCACGGTGTGAGCCTGCTGCGGCTCGCCGCCTGGCGGGCCGCGCGGTCGGGACTCGACAGCGACCTGCTGCACCCGGTGACCATGCGGCCCGCCCCCGCGCAGGTGGTCGTGCGGGCTCTGCTGGACGAAGTGCGCGACGCCCTCGACAGCAGTGACGATCTCGTCTGGGCCCGCAAGGCGACCGCGGAACACATCGCCCGGGGCAACGGGGCCCGGATCCAGCGTGCGCTCTTCGCCGAGACCGGAAACCTGGGCGCGGTCGTCGCGGCATGTGTGCGCCGCACACAAGGCGAGCGGGAACTGAGGTGCATGACGGCGGAATGACAGCACAGTGATGCGACTGACGACCCGCCAGGCACATGCTCGGGGCACGTTGCCCACCGTGTGCGGGCCCGCTCGTTCGTGTGGATGTGGTGGAGCGGGAATGACCCTCATGCTCAGGGTGAGACGTCACTCGATGTGCGCGTCAGGGTCGTTGTCCCACAAAGTGCCCTCACCCTGGGCGGTCCATCTGTTGCAAGTGGCTGCCCCAACACAGACGAGGCGCGTAACATCCGGCAGCAATCACATACGCACCCACCCCGGAGGAACGACTCGTGCCGGACAGCACCACACTCCAGTCGCAGTATGCCGCCCAGATCCAGAGCGACCTCGACAGCAACGTCACCGATCGCGAACAGATCGCCGCACAGATCACCACGCTCCAGGAACAGCTGAGCGTCCTGGAGAACAACCACGCCCTGCTGACCACGATGCAGCAGGCACTCGGTGACACCGACACCGCCGCACCCACGCCCGGCAAGACGGCCAAGGCCACCAAGGGCGCCAAGGGTGCCAAGGCCGCCAAGAAGACCGCGGAGGCCTCGGCCCAGCGCGTCCCCCAGGCGCGGACGGCCCCGAAGTCCGCCGCCCGCACCCCGAAGAAGCAGGAGCAGCCCGCGGCCAGGACCCGGGCGACCGGAGGTCCCACGCTGCGGGAGCTCGTCGCCGCCCACCTCGCGAAGAGCGATGAGCCGCGCTCGGCGGCCGAGATCACGGAGGGTCTCACCGCGGCACACCCCGACCGGAACATCGCCAACACCGTGGTGCGCAACACCCTCGAAAACCTCGTGGCCAAGGGCCAGGCCCAGCGCACCCGGCAGAACCGTTCGGTCTTCTACACCTCGCCCGACGGTGCGAGCGCCAACGCGTCCGCGGGGGCTGCCGACACCGAAGTCAAGAAGGAGGCGGACGCGGTCACCCCGGTGGCCACTGCCTGACCGAGGGGTGCTGTCGGCTCCACGCCGACACCCTCGGACGCATCGACCGGACAGCTGACCGGGCAGCCCCGTGCCTCACGCGACAGGGCTGCAGTCCGGGTGGCCCCAGCCCTGCTCGCGCTTCATGATCGGGGTGCCTGCGGCATACGGCTTGCCGCAGGGGCAGCGTCCGGGGAACTTCGCCTTGATGGTCCTCGGCTTGCCCGAGGAGGCCGGCTTCGCTCCGGACGGCGCCTTCCGCGCGGTGGTGGTCCTGGCCCGTGACGGGGTGACACGGGCCGGTGCCGGCACCGGCATGTCCTGGTCACCGTGGGCGGTCCCGGCGGACCGCTGCGTGGTGGCCGCATCGCTGGCGGCCTGGTCGGCGATGGCGTTCAGCGGGTCTCCGCCCACCTGGTGCGCGGGCACATAGACGAACTCGACATCCCGCTCGGTCAGCAACTCGTCAATCCGCTCGACGAGTTCCCGGTTGGCCACCGGCTTGCCCGCCGCGGTCTTCCACCCGTTGCGCTTCCAGCCGGGCAGCCACTGCGTGACGGCCTTCATGGCGTACTGGGAGTCCATCCGCACCTGCATGCGCGTACCGGGATCCACTGCTTCCAGGAGCTGTTCCAGCGCGGTGAGCTCGCCGACGTTGTTGGTGGCGGTCCCGAGCGGTCCGGCTTCCCAACGCTCCGGCTGTCCCTGCGGGTCGGCGATCACCCAGGCCCAGCCGGCCGGCCCCGGATTGCCCTTCGACGCCCCATCACAAGCGGCAACAACAACAAGATCAGACATCGCCCCATCATCCCACCCGCGCCCCCACACCAGAAATCCCAACCCGCGGCAGACCGCTGGGACCAGGCAGTCAGCCGGGAACCGGCCAGGGGAATCGACGGGCCCTCGTAGCCAGACGCCCCCGTGGACACGGCCACACCGAAGCCGATCCCGGCGAGCAGCAGACCGACGGTCCCGAACGCCGCCGCCCCGAAGATCCCACCCACAGCGAACACTCCGAACATCCCCCGCCCCCCTGGCACACCCCCCATGAGGCCTCGCCGGGGTGTGGCCCGCCCGGTGTGCTCCCATCACACACACCGCATGGGGCCGACGACGCCCGAAGAGATGTGCGGCGGGACTCGATGGTTCCCGTTCCGCGAGGCGTCGGCACGCGGCAGCGGCAGCGGCAGCGGCAGCGGCACGCGACAACGGCACGCGACAACGGCCGACACCTCCCCTCCCGATGGTGTCGGCCGTCATCTCCCGCTACGCGCCCGTCACTTGGCGCGCGATGAGGTCAGCGGCGACCCCAGGTCCTGGTGGCGATGACACGACTGTGATTGTCGCGCAGTGTGGCGGTGTCCCCGGTGTTGTTCCACACGTACGCGCGACGGTCCTGATACACGTCGCTGCGGGTGTTGCGGCCGATCCCGGTGTGGACGCGCACCGAGTTGTGGCCGCCCAGGGTGAACGCGCCGAAGGTGTACACGTGGTGGCTGCGGTCGCTGAGGGTCCAGCCCTTCAGGTTGACCGACGAGCGGCCGGTGTTGGTGACGGTGACCCACTCGGCGTTGAGGCTGCGCTGCGAGCCGTCGTCCTTGCCGGGGCTGTCGTACTGGATCGCGCCGAAGGTGACGGGCGAGTGCGGGGCAGTGGCGGCGGTGGCGGGCAGAGCCGTCGCCGTGGCCAGCGCGGCGCCGGCGGCCAGGACGGCGCAGACGCGGGATATGGAACGTGAAGACATGGAAACCCCCAGTTCAGGACGGTGCGCAGAGTGTCGCCCACCGTCCGGCGGTGCGAATGTCCGGCCCTTCTGGCTGCCGGACACCCACACTCTGGACCTCATCCGCACCGCGAGAACGGGATAGTTCAACGCGTAACAGAACCACGACATCGGCACGCCCACAGCCCCAACGGCGTACGCGCCCCCGCGCACCCGGTCCGTTCAGCGCGCCCCACCTGTGACACATGATTGCGGCCCCGCGACGTTCGGCGTCGCAGGGCCGCGCTTTCGTTGCTGTACAGGGAACTGCGATGTGAACCGCGGCTCGGACCACATGGGGTGGGGCCCCAAGTGGTGGAGCCCCATGGTTTGGAGCCACATGGTGTGGAGCCCCACGGTGTGGGGCCACATGGTGTGCGGCCACACTCCTCTAGACGGTCGCCTCGTCCTTCAGTACCTGGCGAAGCTGTTCACGCAGCTCAGGGCTGTCCGTGTGGCCGTGCACCGATGCGGCGTGCTCGGCAGCAGCCCTGACGACTTCCTCTTCCTCGCCGGAAATCGTCAGGCTGCAATTCGAATCGCTGGGGTAATCCCTGCAGTCGGCAACCTTTCGCATGACAGGCCTCCTTGGGGGTGAAATGTCCCTGTTCCAGGATCGCACCCTTTCACCGCGCCGGTGCGGACTACTTCGCGTGACGAGGAGTCGTCCCAGCGTTGCCCGGTCGATCGGTGGACGATCCCCGATCAGGAAAATCCCGCGACGTCGCAGCCGATGAATCCACGGAACAGCGGGAGTCTCCTTGCTGAGACCGACCCTTGGAGAAGGTGGAGCGATGACCGAGTTGCAGCACATCCTGGAGGCGTATGTCCGCAAGAGCACGATGCCGGGAGCGGTGGGCCTGGTGGCCCGCGGCGAGCGGGTGGAGGTGGCGGCCGTCGGCTCCCGCGATGTCGAGGGCACCTCGCCGATGACCGGGGACTCGCTCTTCCGCGTCGCCTCGATCAGCAAACCCGTCACCGCGGCCGCGGTCATGATGCTCGTGGACGACGGCAGGATCGCACTGGACGACCCGATCGGCACCTGGCTGCCGGAGCTGGCCTCGCCCATGGTCGTACGTACTCCGTCGGCTCCGGTGGACGACGTGGTTCCTGCCGCGCGGCCGATCACCGTGCGCGATGTCCTGACCTCCCGCGCCGGATACGGCTTCCCTTCCGACTTCTCCCTCCCGGCCGTCGGGCCGCTCTTCGGCGAGATCCACCAGGCGCCCCCACGGCCCCAGTTGGTCCCGGAGCCGGACGAATGGCTCGCTCGGCTCTCCCGCATTCCACTGCTGCACCAGCCCGGGGAAACCTGGCTGTACAACACCTCCTCCGACATCCAGGGCGTCCTCGTGTCCCGGGTTTCCGGGCGCACCACGGCCGAGTTCCTGGCCGAGCGGCTGTTTGAACCGCTCGGCATGACCGACACCGGATTCGCCGTCCCCGCGGACCGGATCGACCGGTTCACCAGCCTCTACCAGATCCGCCCCGACGGGGGCCTTCAGCTGGTCGACGCACCGGACGGGCAGTGGAGCAGGCCGCCCGCGTTCGAGTCCGGCGCGGGCGGGCTCGTGTCCACCGCCGACGACCTGCACGCCTTCGCATGCATGCTGCTCGCGGAAGGGATGGCGGGCGGCCGTCGGCTGCTGTCGGCGCAGTCGGTGCGGCAGATGACGACCAACTGGCTGACCCCGGCCCAGCGCGCCGCGGCCGCGCTGTTCCTGGAGGGCCAGGGCTGGGGGTACGGCGGTTCGGTCGACGTGGAAGCCGTCGATGCATGGAACGAGCCCGGACGGTACGGGTGGGTCGGCGGCACGGGAACCGCGGCACACATCGTCCCGTCCACGGGCGCGGTGTCCATCCTGCTGACCCAGGTGGAGATGACCGGGCCCACCCCGCCCGACCTGATGCGGGACTTCTGGCGGTACGCGGCCGGCGCCTGAGGGGCGGTATGCGCCGTGATGCGGCGGGGGCCGTCCCCTGCGACTGCGGTACGTGGCTGGTGTCTGAGGGGCCGTATGCGCCGCCGTGATGCGGCGGGGCCGACCCTTGTGCGGGCTGTGGGGCCGCGAGCGCACCGGTGTGCAGCGTTATCCCTGCGGGTCCGCACGTGACAGTGTGTGACCGCTCGGAATGCGTGGGGTGAGGAGACATGTCACGGTGGATGCGTTCGACCCCCACCCCCCACATGCAGGAGTGAATCTCGATGGGCAAGGCCGAGAAGTTCCGGGACAAGGCGCAGCAGACTGCCGAGCAGGCCAAGGCGAAGGCTGCCCAGGCCAGGCAAGAGGCTCCCGAGCGCGCCGGGGATCCCCGGCAGCAGAACGAGGAGCAGTGGGAGCGCAGTCAGCGGGCCATGCGCGACGCGGAGACCGACCACATCTGACCTGAGGTCGCGCAGGAGCCGGGGCCCCGCCATACGCGGCGGGGCCCCGGCTCCTACATGTGCGCGCGGCATGCCCCGCAGGACCGGGCGGCCGCGACGTCACTACGTGTGGAAGCCAGTTGACGGGCGCGTGGCACGCGGCAGCGTGCACAAGGTCGCTCGACGGCTGCGGAGCCCACCGGCGTGGAGGTCGCCCGGCGTGTGCGTGGCACATGCTGTGGACGCCTCTTTGGCGCGCGGGGCCAGTGGCATGGGCGCGCTCGACGGGGGCGGGGCGCACCTGGGTGGATGTCGCTCGCTGCGTCGGAGACACACCGGTGGGGCGCCTCTCGACGTGAGCGGGCCACAACGGCGTGGGCCTCGCTCGGCGTGGGCCGGGCGCACTGGCATGGGCGGGGCACACTGGCATGGCCATCGCTCGACGCGTACGAGAAACACCAGTGGCGGCGCCACTCCCGGGGGCGGGGCACACCGGCATGGACCTCGCTCGGCGCGCGCGAGACACCCGGGTGGGGGCCTCACTCGACGTGCGCGGGACACACAGCGTGGACTTCGCTCAACGTGGGCGGGCCACACACCGGAGTGAACCTCGCTCGGCGCGCGGGAGACACACCGGCATGGACGCCTGTCGCGTGGGAGGACGCATGGCTGGGCGGCGCCACTCCGCGCGGGCAGGGCGCATGGCTGGGCGGTGCCGCTCGGTGTGGACGGCACACAAGTGGCTTCCGGGTGTTGGCGCGCGCCGGGGGCGGCGGCAGGGGTGCCCCAGGGATCACGCCGGTATCTCCCGGCTGTGGGTCCAGGACAGCAGGTCCTCCATCGTCCACGTCGTGACGACGCGTTCCCGTGGGACGCCGCACTCCTCGGCCCTGGCGCAGCCGTATGCCTGCCAGTCGAGTTGGCCGGGCGCGTGGGCATCCGTGTCGATGGCGAACAGGACGCCCGCCTCGACGGCCCGCGTCAGCAGGCGTCGCGGCGGGTCGAGCCGTTCCGGGCGGCTATTGATCTCCACCGCGGTCCCGGCCTCCGCGCAGGCCGCGAAGACCGCGTCGGCGTCGAACTCCGACTCGGGCCGGCCGCGTCCTGTCGCCAGGCGTCCGGTGCAGTGGCCCAGCACGTCCGCCAGCGGGTTGCGCACGGCGGCGATCATGCGGCGGGTCATCGCGTCGGCGTCCATGCGGAGTTTGGAGTGCACCGAGACCACCACGACGTCGAGCTGGTCGAGCAGTTCGTCCTCCTGGTCGAGGGAGCCGTCGTCGAGGATGTCGCACTCGATGCCCGTAAGCAGTCGGAACGGCGCCCAGCTCTCGTTGAGTTCGGCCACGATCCGCAACTGGCTCCGCAGCCGCTCGGCCGTCAGTCCGTTCGCGACCGTCAACCGGGGCGAATGGTCGGTGAGTACGGCCCATTCGTGCCCGAGTTCCGCCGCCGTTCGCCCCATCTCGTCGATCGGGCTGCCGCCGTCCGACCAGTCCGAGTGCAGATGGCAGTCCCCACGCAGTGCGGCCAGCAGACGTTCGCCGCCCACCGCGAGCGGACCGGCCGCGACGTTTTCCTCCTCAAGTCGCTGGAGGTAGCCGGGCACCTCATCAGCCAGGGCCTCGCGCACCACCTTCGCCGTCTTCGGGCCGATCCCCTTCACCGATTCCAGCCGCCCGTTCACCGCCGCCCGCGCCGCCACGTCATTCGGCGCCATCGCGCCGATCACATCGGCGGCCGTGCGGAAGGCTTGTACGCGGTAGGTGGCTCCCCGACTGCGTTCGAGCAGGAAGGCGATCCGTTTCAGGGCGGCTACGGGATCCATGGACACCTCCTGCGGGGTGGGGCAACGACACATGGTGACGGGACCCGCCCTCCCAGCTTCCCCCAGCGGCCCGCGCCCCGCAGCCCGCAGTCCGCAGGTGCGCAGCACCCATGTGCCGACGCCCCATGTGCCGACGCGCTCCGGGTCACCGCCCCATGTGGCGCGCCGACCCATGGGGCGGCACCTCATGTGCCAGCACGCCCACCAGCCCCCACCACCAACCGCCACATCCCCCCGCCTCCCCCGCCGTCCCAACTTTGAGGCTTTGAGCCCGGTTGCGGTCGTGTCAGCGCGGTGCGGGCGGCCGAGCGGGCTCTAGTCTCACCAGGGTGCTTATGAGACGAAATACGCACAGGGGCAGATGGGCGAAGGCCGTGTTCGGTACGGTCATAGGAGTCGTCCTGCTGGCGACGGCCGTCGGCGTGCTGACCGTCGTCCGGCCCCCAGAAGGCGACGAAGCCGTGGCCGCCCGCGCCGCCGCCCTGGCTGCCTCGGCCCGCGCCGCCGCACCGCCGGCCGGTCCGCCCGGAACCGGCGCCGCCCGCTACCCGGGCGCCCCCGCCGTTACCGGGCTCGACGGCGGCCCCGGTCTGCCCGTCCACCCGGCAGACGGCGCCCGTCCCGAGCATTCGCTGTCGTGCGTCGCGGACCAGCGCCGTCCGGAGGCGCACGACCTGGCGTCGGAGTGTGGGTACCGGGCGGTGGGGGTCTTTCTGCGACCCGGCGGCACGCAGTCCTGCACGGCCGGTGTGGTGGACAGCAGGCACGGCGATCTGCTGGTGACCGCCGCGCACTGCCTGCCGCTGGACGGGGCGTCCTTCGTGCCCGGATATCACGACGGGGCCGCTCCCCACGGCTCGTGGCCGGTCCTGGCGGCGCTGCCCGACCCCCGGTTCGCCGAGGCGCAGAAAGGGGCGGAGAACTGGCCGTACGACTGGGCGTTCGTCCGAGTGGCCCGGGTCGGCGGGAAGAGCGTCCAGGAGGCGGTCGGCTCGGTCTTCCACGTCCCCGCACACCCCGAGCGGCTGCCCGCCGATCTGAGCCGGGTGACGCTCATCGGCTATCCGCACGACAGGCCCGGCCAGCACATCTGCACCGTGGACTCGCAGTCGGCGTACACCGATTTCCGCCAGGCGCAGTGCGCTGGGTTCTCCACCGGCGTGTCCGGCAGCCCGTGGGTGATCTCGGCCCAGGAGGGCGAGGGCATCGTTGTGGGGGTGCTGGGCGGTGCCGAGCGAGGCGGCGGTCTCATGGACGACGTCTCGTACACGGCTCGCTTCGACGAGGGGCTCACCTCGTTGTTCGCCACGGCGCAGGGCACCGGGCCCGGGGATTCACTGCTGGCACGATAGGCAAGGGCAACTCGCCTGCACTGAGGACGAGTTGATTCACCGCCCCACCAGATCTCACCGCCCCACCAGTTCCCCCACCGGGCGGACAGGTGCGGGCCGCCCGTCGGGGGGTTCGACGGGCGGCCCGGTCTTCAGTGCGGGGTGCCGGTCAGCACTCGCGCAGGCCGGGAGCCGGGTCCTGGCCGGTGCTCACGTCGACGGCCGGGACGTTGCCCCAGGCTCCATTGTCGAGCTCCGTCCAGTACCAGATGTCGTTGCCGCCCGGGTGCGGGTCCCCGTGGCCCCAGCACTGGAACCAGCTGAACGTGCCGACCAGCGTGCCACGGGTCGCCGAACGGTAGGAGCGGTCGGCATAGCCCTTCGCGCCAGCCTTGTTGCCGCAGTACAACCGTCCGTCGGAACGCACGCCGCACTCGGCGGCGGGCTTCGCGGGGTGGGCGGGTGCGGCGACCGCGGTGGGCAGTCCGGTGGCGGTGAGGCCCGCCGTCAGTGCGGTGGCGGAGACGAACAGGGCGATCTTCCTGCGTACGTTCACTGCGTACTCCTTGTCGGTGTGGTCGCGCCACATGTGCAACGGGCGTGTGCACGTTGCGCCTTGGCGCTTTGGTGTCTCGGCGCTGGTGTCTCGGCGCTGGTGTCTCGGCGCCTTGGTGCCTTGGTGCTCTGGCGCCTCCGTACCTCGGCAACTCGGTATCTCGGCACCTCGGTGCACCTCGGTCCCTTGGTGCGGCATCCCGTGTGTCGTGTCCGGGACCTATGGGACGGTCGGGCCGGTCCGGATGTGGTCAGGCGCAGGTGGGGACGCCGTCCAGCCAGGCGGGGCCCTGGATGTAGATGTTGGTGATCCAGGCCCTGTAGTCGGGGAGGTAGGACCATGCGTCGTTGCGGTAGCCGTCGGCCTCGACGAGCTGGGCGTGCTTCTGGCAGCTGATCTTCACTCGGGTCGGGCCGGTGAACTTGTTGACCCGGGCGCTCGTCGTGGATGGCTCGACGTGTGTCCACACGTCGGTGCCCCAGGTGCTGAAGTTGCCGTTCTGGTTCGAGCCGCCACCGATGCGTACGGCTCCGTTGTAGTCGCCGCCGGGCCGGACGTCGCTGACCATCACATGGGTGCCGGACTGCCGGGCCTCGACCATTTTGCCCGCGCCCAGGTACACCGCGATGTGGTGGATGCCGTTGTCGCCGCCCCAGGCCATCAGATCGCCGGGCAGCAGCGGTCCGGTGCCCTGCGCGGCGCTGAAGCGGGCGGTGACGTGCGAGGAGTAGTACTGGCTGTTGGCGTTGCCGGCCAGGATGTCCTGCCCGGTCGCCTGGGCGTAGGCGTAGCGGACCAGGCCCGAGCAGTCGAATCCGAGCCGGTGCGGGTCGTCGTTGCTGGCCGGGTCGGTGGGGTCCACCTGCCCGTAGGTCGCGCCGGGCTGCGGTCCGTGTCCGCCGCCCCACGTGTACCAGATGCCGAGCTGGGAGCAGGCCGCGCGGACCGCCGCCTCGGCGGTGGCGGAGGCGCCCGGAGCCAGGACGTCGCACCCTTGAGCGGCCGCCGCGGCTCGTGTCGCGGCGGTGGCCATGTGGGGTGCGGCTCCTGAGAGTTGGGCGGTCGGCACGATGGCGCAGGCGGCCAGGATGCCCGCGGCGGCGAGCGTGCGCCGCGCTCTGGCGAGGGTGTGCTGCATGGTCCGTTCCCCGTTTCGTCGTACGTGTGCCGGACGGCTGCCCGGCAGGCCGCGGGGTGTTCCCCTCCCAGGGGGTTCACCGGTTGCGGTGCTTCGAGACTCTTCCGCGACGGTGGGCGCTGTCGAGGAGGCAGGCGTCTCCTGTGCTGCCGGGAAACGGGAAACGCCGGGGGAAACGGGCTTGATTCACAGATCGGTTGGGGCCGGGCACAGGGGGCGGTAGGGCAGATCGGGCAGCAGCCGGACCCAGCGTTCGGGTCCGGTGTCGCCCAACAGGCGGCAGGCCTGGGCCTGTTGGCGGGGTACGTCCGTGCTCCACAGCCGCACCGTTCCGTCGTTGCTGCTGCTCGCCAGCGTGCCGGGCAGGGCGGGGTCGAAGGCGACGCCCCAGACGGCGCCGGTGTGGCCGGACAGGGTGGCGATCTGTTCGCCTCGGGCCGGGCTCCACAGTTTGACGCTCTGGTCGCTGCCGCTGCTCGCGAGGACCGCGCCGTCGGGGCTGTAGGCGACCGCGCGTACCGAACCGCTGTGTCCGGCGAGCGTGCCGGCCGCCGTGCGGTGCGCGAGGTCCCACAGGCGTACGGTTCCGTCGTTGCCGCCGCTGGCCAGGGTGCGGCCGTCGGGGGCGAACGCGACGGAGCGCACGGAGCCGGTGTGGCCGCGCAGTACGGCCCGCGCCCCGTGCCCGGTGTCGCCCACGTCCCACAGCCGGACCGTCAGGTCGTCGCTGCCGGCGGCCAGGGTGCGGCCGTCCGGACTGAACGCGACGGCGTTGACGAAGTCCTCGTGGCCCCTGAGCGTGGCGTACGGCCGGCGGGTGGCGGTGTCCCAGAGGGTGACGGTCTTGTCGGCGCTGGCGGAGGCGAGGAGGTGCCCGTCGGGCGAGAAGGCGAGCGCGAACACCGAACCGTCGTGGCCGGTGAGGGTCGCCTCGGGGCGGCCGGTCGCCGTGTCCCAGAGGCGGACGGTGCGGTCGGCGCCCGCGGAGGCGATGAGGCGCCCGTCGGGCGAGAAGGCGACCGCGAACACCGAACCGTCGTGGCCGGTGAGGGTGGTGCGCAGCCGGTGGTGGGCCAGGTCCCACACGCGTACGGTGCGGTCGGCCTCGGCCGAGGCCAGGAGTTGGCCGTCCGGTGAGAACGCCGACTGCCACGCTTCGGTGAACGGGCGGGCGGTGAGGGCCGAGCGGCCCGGGTCCCACAGCACCACGGACTGGTCGAATCCGGCGGTGGCGAGCCTTTCGTCGGGGCCGGCGGCGACGGCGAGGACGTAGTCGGTGTGGCCGGACAGGGTGGCGACGATCCGGCGGTTGACGGCGTCCCAGAGTTTGACGGTGCCGTCGCCGCTGGCGCTGATGACGGTGTCGCCGGTGCGGGTGAACGTGACGGCGTTCACGTCGTCGCTGTGTCCGGTGAGGACGGCGCGTGTGGTGCCGTCGGGCAGGTTCCACAGGCGTACTGTGCGGTCCGCGCCGCCGGATGCGAGGGTGTGGCCGTCGGGGCTGAAGGCGACGCCGAGTACCTGGTCGCTGTGGCCGGTGAGGACGAGAGGCGGCTGACTATCCGTCACATCCCAGACGCGCACGGTGCGGTCGGCGCCCGCGGAGGCCACGTTGTGGCCGTCGGGGCTGAAGGCGACCGAGGTCACCGTGTCGCTGTGCCCGGTGAGGACCGCTCGCAAGGTGCCGTCGGGCAGGTCCCACAGCCGTACGGTGTGGTCGACTCCGCCCGAGACCACGGTGCGGCCGTCCGGGCTGAACGCCACGGCGCGCGCGGCCCCTTGGTGGCCGGGCAGGGTCGCGGTCATCCGGTGGGTGGCGGCGTCCCACAGCCGGACCGTGCCGTCGGCGCCCGCTGTCGCCAGGCGTGTGCCGTCGGGGCTGTAGGTGACCGCGGTGACGGCTCCGGCGTGGCCGGTCAGGGTGGCGGTGGCCCGGCGGCTCCGGGGGTCCCACAGCCGCACGGTTCCGTCCGAGCTGGCCGAGGCGAGGGTCGTGCCGTCGGGGCTGAACGCCACCGAGTTGACGGGACCGACGTGTCCGCGCAGCCGTCCGTCGAAGTACTGCGCCTGTGTGCTGAGCAGGGCGCCGCGGGCCTGCGGGGTGCGGTCGGTGCGGTAGGCGTCGGCGGCGAGCAGCATGGAGGCTTCGGGCTGGCCCGCCGCGAGGGCCGCGGACCGTACGGCGAGGGCCTGCGACTGGGCGTTGCGGCTCTGGTCAAGTGCGCGGGAGCGCTGCTGGAAGGCGAGCGCCCCGGCTGTCAGTGCGATGGCGAGGAGCCCGGCGAGGGTGGCGAGCAGGGCGCGGCGGATTCGGGTCTGGCGCCGCGCCACGCGTACCCCGCGGCCCTCCTCGGCCTCGCAGGCCGTGATGAACTCCCTTTCCACCGGACCCAGTTGGGCGCGTTCGGGGGCCTGTTGCGCCCAGTCGCGCACGGCGGCGAGCCGGGTGCCGCGGTAGAGCAGGCTCGGGTCGCGGCCGCCGCGGACCCATTGGGTGCCGGCGTCGGAGACCTGCTGGCGCATGACGAGTTGGGCCAGGTCGGCCTCGATCCATCCGCGCAACCGCGGCCAGGCGTGCAGCAGTGCTTCATGGGTGATCTCCACCGCTTCGCTGCCCGCGGTGACCAGGCGGGCGCACACGAAGGCGTCCAGGGCCCTGGCGCCCGACTCGGGGTCGGTCAACTGCCGTAGCAGCAGCGTTCGTTCGACTGGTTTGCGGGTTCGCGCCGTGTCGTCGGCGACGTGTACGAGGCGGACGAGGAGCTGGCGGGCCGCCTGTCGCTCCGCCGGGTCGAGACTGGCGTGGACGGACTCGGCGGTGCGGGCGACCGCGCCGTGGATGCCGCCCGTCGTCTCGTAGCCCGCGACGGTCAGGGTGCGGCTGGTGCGCTGCTGCCAGGTGACGAGCAGGGCGTGCGCGAGGAGGGGCAGCGAGCCGGCGGAGGTCGCCGAGTCGGTGCCGAGGTCCCTCAACAGCAGCTCCACCAGGCCCGCTTCGAGGCTGAGCCCGGCGCGTTCGGCGGGTCCGGTGATGGCCTGGCGCAGTTGTGTGCCGGACATCGGGCCGAGGGCGTACAAGCCGTGGGTGAAGACCTCCACCAGGTGGGGATGGTCCAGGCAGCGGCCGCAGAAGTCGGCGCGCATGCCGATCACGACGGCGCTGCGGGCGGTGGCGCCCGAGGTGTCGCGGGTGGTGGCGAGGGTGTGGAGCACGGCGACGAAGTCGCGGCGTTCACGCTCGTCCTCGCACAGGGTGAAGGTCTCCTCGAACTGGTCGACCAGGACCACCAGGCCTCCGGTGCGGCCCGGTGCGGCACAGGCGTCGAGCAGGGCGCCGGGCCGCGCGGCGAGCTCATCGGGGGTGATCTCCGCGCCCGCCGCGCCGAGCGCCTGGGCGGCGCAGCGCAGGAGTTCCTTGAGCGGGTGGGCGGTCGGCGTGCAGACGACGACCGGCCAGTCGGCGGAGCCGGGGACGGGCAGGGCGCCGCGGCGCAGTGCGGGCAGCAGTCCGGCTTGCAGGAGCGAGGACTTCCCGGCACCCGAGGGGGCGACCACGGCCAGTGGTCCGCGGCCGACGCGTTCGGCGAGCCGCCCGGTCAGTTCCGCCGTCGCGCTCTCGCGTCCGTAGAACCACTCGGCGTCGTGCGGCCCGTAGGCGGCGAGGCCCCGGTAGGGGCACAGGGCGCTCTCGAAGGAGGCACCGGGCCCGGTGCGGGCCGGTGCGGCGCCCGGCTGTTTCGGGACGAGACGTACCAGGCGTATGAGTTCGCCGTCAGCGCCGAGCACCTCGTCGCAGCGCCGGGCGACGTCGAGGGTGGGCGGCTTGCTGCCGTTCTCGATCTTACTGAGGTAGCCCTTGCTGTAGTGGATCGAGCGGGCCAGCCCGGTGAGGGACATCTTGCGCAGGCCTCGCAGGCGCCGCAGCTCAGCTGCGAATCCGTCGGCCGTTTCGTCGTCCGTTGGCACGGGGCCTACCTTTCCGTGACGGACGTGACGTACGCCTGAAAAGGATGAACTTCGTCCGGTTCCAGCCCGCAACAGGTGTACGAGGCGGAACGCCCGGTTGCGGCGGGCCCGTTGTGCGGCCGCGGCGAAGGATTCACGCCGGGGCGAGCAACCTTCCGGCCCGATCTCGCATCTGCGCTGGTGCGAGGGGAGTTGGACACCTTCCGGCCATGTACGCCGGGGGCAATTGTTAAATCTGGGTTCCGAAGGCAGCTATTTCGATCATGGGTATTTACATGCACATGTCAGGAGTAGCAAGGTTTCGGCCGGGACCACACAGTCCCCGCGGTGCACAACAGCACCGTGCGTACGGGTGGTTGTTGAGCCGACCGCCCCCGCACACATAAGGACCCCCCACCGTGCGTACACCCCACATACGCAGCCTCGCGATATCCCTGGCCGTCACGACGGCCCTCACCATCACCGCGGGGGGCGGGGCCACGGCCTTCGCCGCCCCGGCCGCAGCAGGGGTCACCGCTCCCGCCGCAAACGTCGCTTTTCAGCCGGTCGTCGACGCCGCCCGCACGGCGGCCCTGGCCCACTCCTCGGCCACCGGCGTCGGCAAGGACGACACACTCAGCGCCACGGACGTCCTGGTGGACACCAACGGCAAGCAGCACGTCCGGTTCATCCGTTCGCACCGGGGCCTGCCGGTCCTCGGCGGCGACCTGGTCATCCACCTGGATGCCAGATCCGCCTATCTGGGAGTGACCCGGGCGCTACGCCACCAGGTCGAGGTCCCCGGCAGCGGCGCCAAGCTGACGGCCGCACAGGCCCAGGCGAAGGCCGCGGCCACCACCAAGGGCAGTGCGGGCACCGCCCAGCTCGTCGTGGACGCCCGCGCCGGGCGCTCGGCGCTCGCGTACCAAATCCAGGTGACCAACAGCAGCACCACCGAGGCCGGCGCCCGTACGGTCGTCGTCGACGCGGCCACCGGCGCCGTGCTCAGCAACACCCCCGCCAACGACTCGTTCCTGTCGCCCGGCGTCCAGGCCAAGCTCCGCAAGAGCGGCCAGAAGCTCAGCCCCGCCATCGGGACGGCCTCGCCGGCCCCGTTCGCCTCGTCCGCCGCGTCCGGCTTCCCGGCGTCGGCCACCGGCACCGGCTCCTCCCTGTTCGTCGGCAGCGTGCAGCTGACCACCACGCAGACGGCGAAGAGCGCCTTCACGCTCAAGGACCCGAGCCGCGGCAACACCGAGACGCGGGACGCCGGGAACAAGGAGTTGCAGCAGTTCAGCGGCGGCAAGGCGTTCACCAGCACCACCAATCGCTGGGGCACCGGCTCGGCGGGCAACCGCGCGACGGCCGCCGTCGACGCGGAGTACGGGATCACCAGCACCCTGGACTTCTACAAGAAGACGCTGGGCCGCAACGGGATCAAGAACGACGGGGCGGGCGCCCACGCCCTGGTGCACTTCGGCAGCAACGTCGGCAACGCCTTCTGGTCCTCGGACTGCGGCTGCATGCTCTACGGCGACGGCGACGGGCGGACCTTCGCGCAGCCCCTGGTCGTCCTCGACGTCACCGGCCACGAGCTGACCCACGGTGTGGTGGACGCGACCGCGAAGCTCCAGCCGACCCGGGTCGACGCCGACGACAACCAGTTCGGCGAGCCCGGCGCCCTCAACGAGTCGCTGGCCGACATCTTCGGCACCGCCGTCGAGTTCGCGACCAACAACCCGAACAACCCGCCCAACTACCTGATGGGCGAGAAGCTCGGGCTCCAGCAGAAGTTCCTGCGCCGGCTCGACAAGCCGTCCCTCGACAAACTGGAGGGCACGGTCGACTACTGGTCGACGGCGTCGTACGACACCGAGGTCCACGCCGGTTCGGGTGTCTCCTCGCACGCCTTCTACCTGCTCGCCGAGGGCAGCGGCCAGAAGACGATCAACGGTGTGGCCTACGACTCGCCGACGTACGACGGCTCGACGGTGGCCGGCATCGGCCGGGACAAGGCGATCGCGATCTTCTACCGGGCGCTGACCCGGTACATGGTCTCCACGACCGACTTCCACGACGCCCGCACCGCCACGCTGAGCGCCGCCGCCGATCTCTACGGCGCGAGCAGCACCGAGTACACGACGGTGGACAAGGCCTGGGCCGCCGTCAACGTGACCGCGGCGAACGCCCCGTCGCAGAACTGATCCAGCACTGTGCTGCCGCCCCGCGCGATGCGGGGCGGCAGCGGCATGTCCGCCGTGCGCTCATACCGCGGGTACGAGGGCGTCGAGCGGTGTCGCCACCACGTCGCTGGTGGGACGCGACAGGTGCAGTGCGGTGTGGAAGTAGCCGTCGGACTCCTTGCCGGCCGGATCGTTGCCGCTCGCGGTCACCGCGTCGAGGGCGTAGCGCTGTTCGCGCAGGCTGGTGAAGCGGCGCTGCGGGAAGGTGGGAACGGCCTGCTCGGTGGCGAGGCCGAACGAGGCGAGGCACTCGGCGATCGCCCGGTAGGGGGTGGTGCGCAGCACGAACGCGGCGACCCACACCGGTCCGCGGGCCGCGGACAGCAGCGGCCGGAAGGTGCGCGGTGACAGGAAGCTGGTGCCGCCCGTCACGGTGATCAGCCTGGCCCGGCGCACCGCTCGGCGCAGTTCGGGGCTGGGCGGCGCGCTCTCCAGGTTCTCGGCGAACCCTTCGGTAAGCAGGCCGACGGCGAGCCCGTAGGCGACGGCGTTGGCCGCGATGTCGAGCCCGACGACGGGGACCGCGTCGGAAAGCCGCCGCTCGCCGTAGAACTCCCGGTCCCACTCGGCCAGTTCCGCCGTGCTCAACTGGGCGGCGCGGGGCGAGGTGTAGCGCGCGTACAGCTCGTCCAGCGTCACGTCGTGGTTGAGCAGCGCGGCGTTGATGCCGTACGAGCAGCAGAGGTCGAGCACCGTGAGGGACTCGGTGGCCGGGCCTTCGGTCCTCAGGGCGCGGCGCAGTCGCCGAAAGACGCGTTGGGCGTGGCCGGGTGTCTGGTAGGCGAACGGGCTCAGGGCCCGGAAGTAGGCCCGTGGGTCGGGCTGGTCGTAGGTTTTGTCGAACCGGGTCATGCCCCCCGCGGTCGCCGCGCGTGCCCCGCCGACCGTGGCCGCTCCCGGGCCGCCGTGCTGAGCATCGGTCATCGTGTGTCCCTTCTCGCCCCGACACCGCTTCCCGGCAGAGCATGGGCACCGGGGCGGGCGCTTGGGAACACGGCCCGTCCGAATCAGGCCACCCTCAACTCGCGTATCAGCACGACTAGTTGGCCGCGGCAGTGTCCGGCTGGAGGGAGCGCCAGATGCGTTCGGGCAGGATCCGGGCGGCTTGGGCGAGGTCGATGTCGTAGGTGCTGGAAAGCCAGCGGCGCGCGGTCTCGGCGACGGGCCCGAGCAGCAGCACTTCGAGCAGCGGCTCGGGCAGCGGCGCGATCTCGCCGGCTTCCATGCGCGGCCGCAGCCACTGTGCGATCGGCCCCAGCTTGGCGACTTTCGCGGCGCGGATCTGGTCCGCGTGGGCGGCGAGGTAGCCGGAGTAGGCGGAGGCGTGCAGGAAGAGCGCCGCGTCCGGGTGTTCCTCGGTGAAGCGCAGATAGGCGTGCACGACGGCGCGGATACCGGTGCGCGCGGTGCGGGTGCGGTGCAGCGCGGCGGTCATCTCGTCGAACAGCTCCTCCATGCACCGGGTGAACAGCGCGGCGGCGAGGCCGTCGAAGCTGCCGAAGTGGTGGTAGAGGCTGCCGAGGCTCACGCCGCTGGCCGTGGTGACGGCGTGCACCGTGAACCCCGGCTGACCCGATGTGGCGAACACGTCGAGCGCGGAGGTCAGGAGGCGGTCGATCGTGGCCTCGCCACGCTGCTGCCTAGGAGACATCGCTCGACGCCGCCGGCCCGGAACCCGCGAGGTGGCGGTGGGCCGGGCCGCCCACGGGGGCGCCCGGCTTGGTGCTGTCCGTCATGGCGGTCAGGGTATCCCAGCCATGAGTAGAACCTGATTCTAGAAAGGCACTCCAGCCGTCCGCCTCACGGGTCACCCGGGGCGCATGACCGGTCGCACCTCCGGCGATGAACCTCCGGACCCCGACGGGCCGTTGGAACCCAGCCGGCCGGACGGCTCGCGACCATGCGGAGAGCCCGGCACCACGCCGGGCGGCGCACTTCCGCCTGTCGTTCGGCAGGTAGCCGCAGGGCCGTCGTCAGCGCCGTGGGGCCATCGCCGGTGCGAGGTCCTGGGCGCGCGGGAGCGGCGCGGAGGGCGCGGCGGCCTTGCCCGTCCCGCACAGGGCCCGACCGTAGAACGCCGCGAACGCAGCGTCGATGGGGCTGGGCTCCACCTTCCCGTTGGCGTCGAGTTTCTGA
The DNA here is from genome assembly GCF_036231355.1 of Streptomyces sp. NBC_01431. Taxonomy (NCBI): domain Bacteria; kingdom Bacillati; phylum Actinomycetota; class Actinomycetes; order Kitasatosporales; family Streptomycetaceae; genus Streptomyces; species Streptomyces sp. NBC_01431. The sequence continues at coordinate 7,216,446 of NZ_CP109496.1, read as the reverse complement.
TACTTCATCAGGTTGAACGCGAGGGACATCTGGCGCTTGCCGTCCGGACTGGACAGGGCGACCGTGCCCGCACCGAACACCGCTCCGTCGTGCCCCCAGAAGCGCCCGCACGGCAGATCTACGGCGTACACGCCGAGGCCGTAGTTCATCATCAGCCTGCCGTTCTCGTCGCGGGCCGGCACCGTGGTCTGCATCTGGCGCAACTGCGCCTCGGGCAGCAGACGGCCGGCCAGGAGCTGACGGTAGAAGTCGTCGAGGTCCGCCGTGGTGGATATCAGCGCTCCCGCCGTGCCGCCCCAGGACATGTCGTACACGCTGTAGTCGCGCGGCGGGTCGATCAGTCCGTAGAACGACTCGTACATCTTGGCGTGCGGTCCGTCGATGTACGGGGAGCGCGGGAAGTAGGTGTGGTGCAGACCGGCCCGGCGGATGACGTCGCGGGTGATGACCCTCTGCGGGTCTTCGCCGGTGACATGCTGGAGCAGCAGTCCGGCGATGACGTAATTGGTGTTGGAGTACGACCACTTCTCGCCGGGCTTTCCGGTCGGCGGAGCCTCAAGTCCCAGGCGGACCAGCTCCTCGGGCCGCACGTGGCGGAAGCGGTTGTCGTCCAGGCTCTTGGTCGACAGCGTCGCCAGCGAGGGGAACGCGGCCACGACGTAGTCGCCGATGCCACTGGTGTGGTTCAGCAGCATCCGGACGGTGATCGTCCGGCCGCGTTCGCCGGGGACCACCGTGGGGAGGTAGCGGCCGATGGGGGCGTCGAGGTCGATGCGGCCCCTGGCGACCTGCTGGAGCACCGCGACAGAGGTGAACGCCTTGGTCATGCTGCCCACGCGCTGCTGGAACTCCGGACGCATGGGGCGCCCGGTGGCCACGTCGGCGACGCCCGTGGCGCCCTGCCACTCGTCGGTGCCGTCCCTGACCTCCGCGAACGCGCCGTACATGCCCGCCGCGTGAACCGCGTCCAGGGCGGCCCCCAGGGCCGGGCGGTCGAGGCCGGCCGGGGCCTGCGCGGCCGCACCGGGTGACGAGGGGGTGGCGGCATGTGCCGGGACCGCGGTCGCCAGCAGGGCCAGCGCGAGCGTCACGGTGGCCGAGGCGACGCGTGCGCGGCGACGGGGTGGGCGGGTCAAAAGCATGACGGGTGTCCCTTCCGGTGGGCCAACTGGCCATCAACTCTCGCAACGGCACCCCGGCCCGCCCATCCTCCCCGGGAACGATCTTCGTACCCGGGGCGCTGCACCCCACGGACGAGCTGCTCCCGGCCACCGTGGCAGGCTTAATGTGGTCCCTCTGCGGGTGCGGCCAGGGCGTACCCGCAGGCAGGGCGACCAGGAGAACGGCGGGCGTACGTGATCAGGCTCCGTGAACACCAGGTGGACGCGAAGACGCGGATCATCGCCGAGTTCGGCCTGCCCGCACGCCCCGACGTGCCGGAGCACGGGGCGCGGGCCACCGTCGTGTCCGCGACGGGCAGCGGGAAGACCTACACGACCGCGTCGGCCGCGCTCGACATGGTTGCGCGCGGCCGGATTCTGGTGCTCGTGCCCACCCTCGACCTGCTGGTGCAGACCGCACGGGCCTGGCGGGCCATCGGCCACCGCTCCCCCATGGTCGCGGTGTGCTCCCTGGAAAAGGACGACGTCCTTGAGGAGCTGGGCGTGCGGTGCACGACGAACCCCATCCAGCTCGCCCTGTGGGCCGGGCAGGGCCCGGTCGTCATGCTGGCCACGTACGCCTCACTCGTGGAGCGCGACGACCCGACGGGCGGGGCAAAGGTGCCGGGCCCCGTCGAACTCGCCCTGGCCGGTGGCGAGTTGATGTACGGACAGCGCCTCGCCCCGTTCGACCTCGCCGTCGTCGACGAGGCGCACCGCACGGCGGGCGACACCGGCCGGCCGTGGGCGGCGGTGCACGACCAGGCCCGCATCCCGGCGGCCCGCCGGCTCTACCTCACCGCGACTCCGCGCATCCTCGCCGCACCCCGGGCTCCGCGCGGGCGCGACGGGCGGGAGCTGGAGATCGCGAGCATGACGGCCGACTCGGCGACGTATGGCCGCCAGATCGTCCAGCTGGGGCTCTCGGAGGCCGTCGAGCGCGGCATCCTGGCCGGGTTCGAGATCGACGTGCTGGAGATCCGCGACCCCGCCCCGCCTCGCGCGAAGGCCTCCGAGGACGCACGGCGGGGCCGGCGCCTGGCGCTGCTGCAGACCGCGCTCCTGGAACACGCGGCGGCGCACGATCTGCACACGGTGATGACGTTCCACCACCGGGTGGAGGAGGCGAAGGCCTTCGTGGCCCAACTCCCCTCGACAGCGGCCGAGTTGTACGAGAGCGAGGTCGGCAGCCAGGCCCTGCGGCGGGCCGCGCGCCTTGCCCCGTCGCAGGGCGAACCGTACGATCTGCGGCCCCACCGCCACGTCCCGGCGCGGCGGGTGTGGGCCGAGTGGCTGTGCGGGGACCATCTGGTGGCCGAACGGCGGGAGGTGTTGCGGCAGTTCGCGAACGGCACCGACAGCGCGGGGCGCCGCGTGGACCGCGCGTTCCTCGCGAGCGTACGGGTGCTGGGCGAGGGCGTCGACATCGTCGGGGCGCGCGGCGTCGAGGCCGTGTGCTTCGCCGACACGCGCGGCTCGCAGGTCGAGATCGTCCAGAACATCGGCCGCGCGCTGCGGCCCAACCCGGACGGCACCACCAAGACCGCCCGGATCCTCGTGCCCGTCTTCCTCACCCCCGGCGAAGACCCGGACAACATGATCGCCTCCGCAAGTTACGCCCCGCTGGTGGCGGTCCTCCAGGGCCTGCGCTCGCACGACGAGCGGCTCGTGGAGCAGCTCGCCTCCCAGGCGCTGAGCCCCCGGGCCGACAGCGGCCACCACATCCACGTCCGCCGCGACGGCCGGGGCCGCATCATCGACGACGCGGCCGAGAACCCGCTGCTGCGCTTCTCCACGCCGCGCGACCCGGCCACCATCGCCGCGTTCCTGCGCACGCGGGTGTACCGGCCCGAGTCGCTGGTGTGGCTCGAAGGGCTGGGCGCGCTGCACCGCTGGCGCGCCGAACACGGCCACACCGGGCTCGTGTCCGTCCCGTACGACACCGAAGTCACCCTGGGCGTCACGCGGTTCCCGCTGGGCCGGTGGGTCGCGCAGCAGCGGCGGGCGCTCAGGACCGGCGAGCTCGACGAGCACCGAAGGCAGCGGCTCGACGAGGCGGGAATGGTGTGGGAGCCGGGCGATGAGGCGTGGGAGAGCAAGCTCGCCGCGTTCCGCGCCTTCCACCGTGTGCACCACCATCTCGCGCCGCGGCAGGACGCGTTCTGGCTGGACGAGCCCGTCGGCCAGCACCTGGCCAACCTGCGCAGGAAGGGCGGTCTCGGCAAGGATCCGGGGCGGGCCGCACGGCGGGCGGCGCAGCTCACCGCGATCGACCCCGACTGGGACTGCCCCTGGCCGCTGGACTGGCAGCGCCAGTACGCGGTGCTGCGCGACCTGGTGGCCGCCGACGGCGCCCTGCCCGACATCCGGCCCGGGGTGACCTTCGAGGGCGACGACCTGGGGCGCTGGACGGAGCGGCAGCGGCTGGACTGGCGCACGCTCACCGAGGAGCAGCGCCGGCGGCTGTCCGCGCTGGGCATCGGCCCGGCCGAGCGGCCCGCCGCCGCACCGCGGGGCACCCAGGGCCGGGTGTCGGCGGCGTTCCTGCGGGGCGTCGCCGCTCTCGGGCAGTACGTCGCCAGGGAGTCGCGCACGGTCGTGCCCCGGGGGCACCAGGAGACGCTGCCGGACGGCACCGTGGTGAAGCTGGGCATCTGGTACTCGAACACGAAGAGCCGGCGGGGCTCTCTCAGCCACACCCAGCGCAGCGCTCTGGCCGAGCTGGGCATCGACTGGGCGTAGCGCCCGAGGTCGGCGCAGGGTGTGGCCCGCCTCCTCGATCGGCACGTCGTCGCCGCTCAGCTCGCGGGGGCGCGTCAGGGGGCGACCCGTTCGGCCCCCGGCCCGGCCCCGGCCCGCCGGGCCCGCACCATCGCCGAGACCTTGAGCGGACCGTGCGGTGAGCGCCGCCGACCGCCGCTCGTTCCCCCTTCGGCGGGTGCTCGGCATGCGTGGGCGGGGCAGCGGTGACAGTGTCGGAAGGCCGGGGCGTCCCGGCTCCGCGGCCGCGCGCAGCCGGGCGCGGCCCGACACGGATGAGGAGCAGACAGTGCGCCATCGAATTGTTGCCGAGAGACTGCCCGACGGCGACATGCTCAAGGAATGGCACATGGCCCGCGCCGACGAGCAGGTGTCCATGTGCGGACGCGACTTGGCCGAGAACGCCGACGAGCTGCCCGACGACGCGTGGGGTACGAACCGCGCCCGCCCCTTCTGCCACACCTGCGGGGCGCTGTACCTGCGCGAAGTCCCGTAACCGGCGAGGGGCGGCCGGAGTGCGGGACCACGCACCCTGCCCGCCCCTCAAGGCCGCCGCATGCGAACTGGCGCCACGGGAAGGCCAGTTGATCCTTTGCCCGGCCACGGCCGGAGGCCCTCTCGGCCCCTCTCGCAGGCTCCGTATCGTGGAGTCCCGTTACCGAGAAGGGACATCGCATGACCGACTCCACGCGCGCCCCCGAGATCCGCACCTCCTCCGGAACCGTCCGGGGACGCCTTGAAGACGGTCTTGCCGTCTTCCGCGGCATCCCGTACGCCCAGCCGCCCGTCGGCCCCCTGCACCTGGGCCCGCCCGTGCCCGCCACCGAGTGGAGCGGGGTCCGTGAGGCCGTCGCCTTCGGCCCCACTCCCCCGCAGTCCCTCGCGCTGGGATTCGGCTCGGGGCCCGACAACGCGGGCGGCCGCGACGACTGGCTGACCGTGAACGTCTGGACCCCCGACCCGGGCGGCGCCCGCCTGCCCGTCCTGGTCTGGATCCACGGCGGGGCCTACCTCGTCGGTTCGGCCGACGCGCCCGGCTACGACGGCGCCTCGTTGGCGCGTCGCGGGACGGTCGTCGTGACGTTCAACCACCGTGTGGGGGCCGAGGGTTACGGGCACTTCGAGGGCGCCGTGCCCAACCGGGCGCTGCTCGACCAGGTGGCCGCCCTGACGTGGGTGCGTGACAACATCGCTGCGTTCGGCGGTGACCCGGACCGGGTGACCGTCTTCGGTGAATCCGCGGGGGCGGGCGCGGTGGCCGCGCTGCTCACGATGGACCGGGCGGAGGGGCTGTTCCACCGGGCCGTGGCGCAGAGCGTCCCCGGCACGTTCTTCAGCCCGGCGCTGGCCGCCGACATCGGCGCCACCGTCGCCACCGAGCTCGGTCTGCCCGCCACCCTCGACGCGCTGGCCCCCGTCCCGCCCGTCGCGCTGCGGGACGCGGCGGACGCGGTGGTCCGCACGATCACGCGGTACGGCGCCCGCTGGGGACGGGCCGCCCACGCCCACCTCCCGTTCTCACCGGTGATCGACGGCGAGGTGCTGCCGTGTTCGCCGTGGGAGGCGCTGCGCGCGGGCCGGGGCGCGGACGTGGATCTGATAGTGGGTCACAATCGGGACGAGGCACGGCTGTTCACCGTGATGGGCGGCCGGTTCGGGAAGGTCACCGAGGAGGAGGCCGCCGTCACCCTGGCCCGGTTCGCGCCCGGCGCGGACGGCGCGGCGGCGTACCGCACGAGCCACCCCGCGGCCGATCCGACCACGTTGCAGGACCTGGTCATGTCGGACTGGCTGTTTCGGATGCCGAGCCTGCATCTGGCCGAGGCGCACGCCGCGGGCGGTGGCACGACGTACGCCTACGAACTGACCTGGCCGGCCCCCGCGATGGGCGGCGCCCTCGGGGCCTGTCACGGCCTGGACGTGCCGCTGGTCTTCGGCACCCTGCGCGAAGGGTTCGGGCCGATGCTGTTCGGCGAGGAGCCGCCGGCCGAGGCCGAGGCGCTCTCCGACGCCATGGGCCGGGCATGGTCCGATTTCGCGGCCCACGGCGACCCCGGCTGGGCCCGCTACGGTGCGGCCGAACGACTGACCCGCATCTTCGCCGCCGAGCCCTTCACCGCGCCGTACCCGGAGGAGTCCTCGCGGTTGATCTGGGCCGAACAGGGCTTCGCCCCAATGGAGTTGGCGCCGGGCACGGAGCCCGTTCCGGCTTCCTGAGAGCGCCCGCGGAGCCTCGATGTACGCATCCGGCCCATCGCGAGAGGAGGGTCCGCGCCCCTGCCGCGGCGCGCAGGCGGCGGTCCGGCTTTTCGGCGGGTCATGGCAGGGAGTATGTCCGGGGATCGCCGGGTACTCGCGTCCGTCAGGTCCGGTTCCGGGTGGCGGCGGCAGGAGGCAGGTCATGAGCGGTACGGGCAGTACGGTGCGGGACTCCGGGGCGGCGGGGACGGGGCCGCGAACCATCACCACCGCCGTTCCGGCCCGGCTCGACCGGCTGCCCTGGTCGGGCTGGCACTGGATGATCGTGATCGGCCTCGGCACCGTGTGGATCCTGGACGGCCTCGAAGTAACCGTCGTCGGGAACATCGCGAGCCGCCTTTCGGAGCCCGGTAGTGGGCTCGCCATCACCGACGCCCAGGTCACCGGCCTGGGCGCCGCACTGTATGTGGCGGGTGCCTGTTCCGGCGCGCTGTTCTTCGGCTGGCTGACCGACCGGTTCGGGCGCAAGAAGCTCTTCCTCGTCACCCTCGCGGTCTATCTGGCCGCCACCGCGATGACCGCCCTGTCCTTCTCGGCGTGGTGGTTCTTCCTGTTCCGCTTCCTCACCGGCTTCGGCATCGGCGGCGAGTACGCGGCCATCAACTCCGCCATCGACGAGCTCATCCCGAGCAGGTACCGCGGCCGGGTGGACCTCATCATCAACGGGAGCTACTGGCTGGGCGCGATGGGCGGCGCACTGCTCTCCGTGCTCGCCCTCAACACGGACATCTTCCCCAAGAACATCGGGTGGCGGGTCACCTTCGCCCTCGGCGTGGTGCTGGGTCTCGTGATCCTGTTCGTACGGCGGCACGTGCCGGAGAGCCCGCGGTGGATGTTCATCCACGGCCGCGAGGCGGGTGCCGAGCAACTGCTCGACGACGTGGAGCGGAAGGTGGAGGCGGACACCGGCGAGCGACTGCCGCCGCCGGGAGGGTCCATCACCATCGAACAGCGCGAGACGGTGGGCTTCATCGAGATCGCGCGGACCCTGTTCCGTTCGTATCCCAAACGTGCGGTGCTAGGGTTCGCCCTCTTCATCGGGCAGGCGTTCCTCTACAACGCGATCACGTTCGGGTTCAGCTCGATCCTGGTCAAGTTCTTCGACGTGTCGAGCGGCACCACCGGCTACTTCTTCGCCGTGATCGCCTTCGGCAACTTCCTCGGACCGCTGCTGCTCGGCAGGCTCTTCGACACCGTGGGGCGCCGCAAGATGATCGCCGGGACGTATGTGCTGTCCGGCCTCCTGCTCTTCGTCACCGCGTGGTTCTTCAGCCAGGGGTGGCTCAACTCGGCGACGATGACCGCGTGTTGGTGCGTGGTGCTGTTCTTCGCCTCAGCGGGCGCCAGTTCCGCGTATCTCACCGTGAGCGAGATCTTCCCGATGGAGACCCGCGCGATGGCGATCGCCTTCTTCTACGCCATCGGTACGGCGGCGGGCGGCATCTCCGGACCGCTGGTGTTCTCGGCGCTGACGTCCAGCGGCGTGGTCGGCGACGCGGTGCTCGCGTTCGGCATCGGCGCGGGCCTGATGACGGCGGCAGGAGTGGTGGCCGCCTTCCTCGCCATCGACGCCGAGGGCAAGTCCCTGGAGGACGTCGCCGCCCCGCTGTCCGCCCGGCTTGCGGGCGCGGGCGAGTCGCCGGCCCCACCGGCGGCACCGGCGGGGTGAACGGGGGCCCACGGGGTCTTCCGGTGTGAGACGGGCGCGCCGAGGCGGCCGTGCGGGGACGCGTTTCGCGTCCGCCGCCGGCCGCCTCTCCCCTTGCGCCACCAGCGGGCTCGACCCGAACGGTCGCCCGTCGCCCGCCCCGTGCGATGGGCGCACGTGCCCTCCCGACCCCGCAAAGCACGCCTTTAAAGAACTCACTATTGCGATGGCCATTCATGCGCGTTAGAGTCTCTAACTATCGGCACACCACACAACGGAGCCGGGACGGATGCCGTCCTGGCCGAGAGGGGAATCGACATGACTCACACGACGGACAGCCTCCACGTGGTCCTGGGCGCGGGTCCGGCCGGTCAGGCGGTCGCGGCCGAACTCGCCCGGCGCGGTCACCAGGTGCGACTCGTCGACCGGTCGGGAACGGGCCCTGCAATATGGGGAGTTGAGCGCATGCGGGGCGATGTCGGATCACCCGAGGGGGCGGCCGCCGCCGTACGCGGAGCCGCGGTCGTCTACCACTGCGTCAACGTCGCCTACCAGCTCCAGACCGACGTCATGCCGCGGATCCAGCGAGCCGTGCTCGCCGCCGCCGCGGCCGAGGGCGCGCGCCTTGTCGTACTCGACACGCTCTACCCGTACGGCGAGACCCACGGCGAGGTCATGACGGAGGACACGCCGTGGCGCGCCACCAGCAACAAGGGCATGATGCGCGCCGAGCTGGACGAGAAGTACCTGGCCGCACACCGCGAAGGGGATGCCTCGGTCGTGCTCGGCCGGTCCGCCGACTTCGTCGGCCCCGGCGTCCTCAACTCGACCCTCGGCGCGGCCGTCTTCCCCGGCGCGCTGACCGGCGCCGAGGTGCTGACCCTGGGGGACATCGACCTCCCCCACAGCTACACCGACATCCGCGCGGTGGCCGCCGGCCTCGCCACGCTCGGCGAGAGCCCGCACGGCGACGGCCGCGTCTGGCACCTGCCCACCGCCCCCGCCCTGAGCACCCGCGAGGTGCTGCGGATGATCGAGGAGCGCGTCGGGCGGCCGCTGAAGGTGGTCACCCTGGAAGAGCCGCGCCCCTTCGGCCCGTTCGACCAGGTCTTCATGGACGCGTACGCCGAGATGTTCTACCAGCACACCGAGCCGCAGATCATGGACTCGGGCGCCTTCGAGGCCGCGTTCGGCGCCGGACCCGTCGCGATGGGCGACACCCTCGACGCGACGCTGGAGTGGTACCGCACGCTGCTCGCGCGCGGCGACCGCTCCAGCTGAGGTCGCCCCCGAAGGCCGGTCGCCGCTGCTACTCGATGACGATCTCGAACGGGATGTTGTTGCGGGTCGCCTTGGAGTACGGGCAGGCCGCGTGGGTCAGCTCGACGAGCTTCTCGCCCGTGGCGCCTTCGAGGTGCTCGGGCAGCTCGACGCGCATGACGACGCCGATACCGAAGCCGCCGTCGGCGGGGTCCTTGCCGATGCCGACCTCGGCGGTGACCGAAACATCCTTGATGTCGAGCTTCAGCTGCCGGGCGACCTGGCCCATGGCGCTGGCGAAGCAGGCCGCGTACCCGGCGGCGAAGAGCTGCTCGGGGTTGGTGCCCTGGCCGTTGCCGCCGAGGGCCGCGGGGAACGCCAGGGGCAGGTCGAGCTGGCCGTCGGAGCTGACGGTGCGGCCTTCGCGGCCGTTGGCGGTCGCCACCGCGGTGTAGAGCGCGTCCATGGGATCGGTTCCTCTCGTGTTCCGGCGATAGGGAGCCGGTGCGGCTCCGTACCGGGAAGCCTCGGCTGCCCGGACACAACTGAAGCACACAATTAAGTTGTGCACAACTAAATGGTGCGCGTGCTAACCTGGCCACATGGTGACCACGCCTCCCACCCGCCCGCACGACGAGGACTACCTGCGGCTCGACCTGCAGCTCTGCTTCTCTCTGCACGCCGCCTCGCGCGCGTTCAACGGCGTCTACCGCACACTGCTGAAGGATCTCGGGCTGACGTACCCCCAGTACCTGGTGATGCTGACGCTCTGGGAACACGGCGAACTGCCGGTCAAGAAGATCGGCGAGAAGCTGCGCCTGGACTCGGGCACGCTGTCGCCCCTGCTCAAGCGCCTCGAATCGGCGGGCGTCGTCGAACGCCACCGCAGCCGGGCGGACGAGCGGTCCGTCACCATCCGACTCACGGACCGGGGCACGGAACTGCGCGAGCGCGCGGTGGCCGTGCCGCACCGCCTCGCGGAAGCCGTCAACCTGCCGCCGGACGACTTCCACACCCTGCGCACCCTCCTCGCCACGCTGACCGAGGGACTGGACGCGGCGCAGGCTCCCCTCGCGACGGCCACCGGCGACGAGGCGGTCTGCACCGAGGACTGACGGGCCCGACGAGGCGCCTTCCATGCGGGGCCGATGCGGCGGCCCGAACGCCATGCGGTAGGACTTGATACCCACGCATGTATCAACATGCGTGGGCCAGCCAGCGCGGGAGGCAGCACGTGTCACGTCCGGTCACCATCGTCACAGGCGGCAGTCGCGGGATCGGGGCGGCCACATGCGTCCGGCTCGCGGCCGACGGACACGATCTGGCCCTCGGATACGTCAGCAACGAGGCGGCCGCCCGGGAGGTCGCCGCGATGGTGCAGGAGGCGGGCGGCCGGTGTGTCACCGTGCGGGCGGACACGTCCCAGGAGGCGGACGTGGAGCGGCTGTTCGACACCGCGGCGGCGGAACTCGGCCCGGTGAGCGGCCTGGTCAACAACGCCGGGGTGACCGGACCGCTCGGCCGGCTGGCCGATGCCCGGACCGACGACCTGCGGCGCGTCCTCGACGTGAACGTCCTCGGCTACCTGCTCTGCTGCCGACGGGCCGCCCGCGACATGGCCGCGCTCGGCGGCGGCGCCATCGTCAACATCTCCTCCGCCGCGGCCACCCTCGGCGCCCCCGGCGACTACGTCCACTACGCCGCGTCGAAGGCCGCGACCGACGCCCTGACCATCGGCCTGTCCAAGGAACTCGGCCAGGACCGCATCCGGGTGAACGCGGTGGCCCCTGGCATCATCGGCACCGACATACACGCCACCATGGGCGATCCGGACCGCCCGGCGCGGGCGGCCGCCGGCATCCCGCTCGGCCGCCCCGGCGAAGCGTCCGAGATCGCCGCGGCCGTCGCCTGGCTGCTGTCCCCCGATGCCTCGTACACCACCGGCACGGTCCTGCGGGTCTCGGGCGGACGGTGACCCAACTGCCGTACGGTTCCGGTGAGTTCGGAACCATACGGTTCCGGTGAGTTCGGACACCGGACCGGTTGCGGCCGGGCGCGAGCGGAGGCGAGCGATGACGGATGGGCCGTTCGAGGTGGCCACAGGGGACGAGGCACCGCGGAGCGGGACCGGGCGGGAGGCCGCCGTGCGCACCGCCTTCGAAGGCCTGCTGAACATCCGGCGCGTCCTGGACGGCCCGGACGCCTCGACACCCGCGCAGTGGGAGCGGCTCCAGCCCGTGCGGGCCGTCTCCCTCGCCCTGGAGGCCGCGGGGATCGCACCGTCGGCCGTCGATGCCGCGGGCCGGCGGTGCGCGACCGGCTACCGGGTCGGCGCCGCCGACCGGCCATCGCTGGCCCGGGTCGAATGGCTCGGACCGCCCGGCGGCGGCGCCGCGTACACGGCGAGCGAGTCGCTCCAGCGCTGTGCGGAGGTGTTGCGACGGCTCGGATGGGTGGCGCTTGAGTACCGGGGACCGCGCCGCCACCACTACCTGGAAGTCGAACCGGCGGGGTGAGGCGCGCCCTCGGACGGACCGGTTCGCGGAGCGTCCCGCAGAACGCTAGAGTGCGATGCTTGTTCGAAGGGCCGGGGAAAAACGGGGGACGTGTGAGTGCGCAACTGCGGGACACCGCAAGGGAGTTGGCCGTGGTGCTGTGGCGGGAGCACACCGTGTACCGGGAGCGGTCCGGCAGTGTCGTCATCCGCGGGTCACACGTCGAGCGCTGGATCAGCCTCTCCCCCACCGGCGGCCAGGACCAGGTGCTGCTCCGTGCTGGCCGCATCCTCGACGGGGGCACCACGGCCCCGGCCCGCTCGGAGACCGTCGTCAGTCTCACCATCGGCACGAGTGAACTCGCCACCGTCTGCCGCCGGTTGCTGGCCGAGACGGCCGCGGGTGCGGCGCCCGGCGAGGGCACGCGTCCGCGCGGCCCGAGGAAGGCGAGGACCTCGAAGCGGCGCCGCGGGAACCGGCACACCGGCCGCGGCTCCTGGGCCGTCATCCTCTGTCTCGTCGCCGTCGTCGCCCTCTTTCTGCGCAACGCGGCCTGGACGTTCTGACAGCGCACGCGCGGCGGCTCCCTCGGCATGCGCAAGGCTTCAGGGGCTCCCTCAACGCCCGCCTCCACATGCCCCGTTCACACCGCCTCCGCCTCGATGACCGACGGCAGTGACGGGGTGGGCACGATGCGGTTCAGCCTGAATCCAGCCCGCGAGAGCAACCGCTCGAACTCCGTGACCGTACGCTCCCTGCCCCGCACCAGAATCATCATGATGAGCTCCAGGGCGACGGCGGGGTGCGGGGCGCTGCCCTCCGGAAGTACCGCGTCGATCACGAGCAGCTTGGTGCCCAAGGTGGCCGAACGGCGGATCGCCTCCAGGATGCGGACGCAGCCGTCGTCGTCCCAGTCGTGCAGGATGTGCTTGAGCAGATAGACGTCGCCGCCGCGCGGTACGGCCGAGAAGAAGTCACCGCTCTCCACGCGCCAGCGGCCCCGTACTTCCTCGCTGTCGAGCACGTGGTCGGCCACCGTGTCCGGCTGGTCGAAGAGCACCCCGGTCAGGGCGGGTTCGCGGGTGAGCACGGCGCGCAGCAGTCCGCCCCGGCCGCCGCCGACGTCGACGACGGTTCCGCTGCCGGGCAGCGGACAGCTCTGCGCGACGAGGCCGTCGACCGGGCCGGACAGGGATGCCATGCCCGCGTCGAAGAGCTGTCGCTCGGCGGGTGAGCCGGCCAGGTGCTCGAAGAACGGGACACCGTAGGTGGTCTCGAAGGACGGCGTCCCGGTGCGCACGGTGTCCACGATCCCCTCGGCCGCGGTGGCGAACATCTCGCCCGAGACCAGCATGATCGTCGCGTGCTGCGAGCCGGGGACGTCCGTACGCAACGGAGTTCCGTTGTCCGTCAGCTCGAAGGCGCCCCGCGCGTCCTCCCTGAAGAGCCCTCGCGCGGCGAGCAGCCGCAGGACGCGCCGCAGGGACACGGCGTGCAGGCCCGCGCTCGTGGCGAGGTCCTCGGCCGTCCGGGGACCCTCGGCCAGCAGATCGGCGATGCGGTGCACGGCCACCGCCCGCAGCGCGGCGGAGTAGAAGTGGCCGTACAGCAGCTCGTTCAGCGGTGAGGGGGTGAAGTGGTGGGCGGGGTCGTTCGGGTTGGGTGATCCGGTCGCCATCGCTGTGCTCCTGTCCTCGCGGGACATCCGGTCGTCAGGTCGGGACGTACTGCCGTTCCATCGTGGCAGCGCACGGCGGGTGTGGTGCGGGTTCGCCGGGGCGGGTGTGACGTCAAGTGGTGTTCCGGGCAAGGTGGGTGGTCGGTCGGCGGGCACCTGCTAGAAAGGGGCCGTCCACCTGTCGTTTCGAACGTGAGGAGGCCGTATGCAAGCCGATGTGCTGGACCGGCTCGGCGCCGGAAAGTACCTGCTCGTCACGTCCTACAAGAAGGACGGCAGCCCCGTGGCCACCCCGGTGTGGGTCGTCCGCGACGGTGACGCCCTGATGATCTGGACGGTCGCCGACTCCTGGAAGGTCAAGCGCATCCGCAACCGGCCAGGGGTGCTGGCGGGGCCCTGCGACGTGCGCGGCAACCCGACGGGCGAACAGCACCCCGCGACCGCGGTGATCTGCGACGCCGCGGCCACCGCGGCGTGCCGCGCGCTGCTGCGCCGCAAGTACGGACTGCTCGGCCGGCTCACGCTGCTCGGCAGCCGGCTGCGCCGCGGCCCGAGCGGCACCGTGGCCGTGCGGATCACCCTGGACGACTGAGCGCGGCCCTGCCGGTCCCGGGTGCTCACGAGAAGCCCAAGTCGGCGTCTCGCGCCGGGCCCGGCTGGTAGCTTGACGCATCCGTAGATGCTCCGCAGGGGGACGATCAGCAGTGCACAGGTTCTCGCGTAACACCGGCCTCGCCTCCGTGGGGCTCGCCGCCGTCCTCCTCGCCTCGGGGTGCGGCAGTGGCGGCTCGGCCAAGTCGCCCGACACGACGTCGGGCAAGGCCTCGGCGGGGGCCGCGAGCAGCGCCCCGGCGAAGGCGCCCACCGGAACCGGCGGCACCGGCACGAGCGCGAGCCCCTCAACCGGCGCCCCCGGCAAGGCCGCAGGCATCGACGGTGACTGGGTGGCCGTGACCCAGGGCAAGCCCGTCGCCCTCGTCGTCAAGGACAAGAACGCCTCCGTCCTCGGCGAGCACCTGTGCAACGGCACGGTGAGCAGCGCCGCCGGTCAGACGGAGCTGCACCTCACCTGCCCGGACGGCAACACCACCCGCACCAGGGGCACGGCCCGGCTGAACGGCACCAAGCTGGAGGTCAGTTGGGCCGGTTTCGGCAAGGACGAGTTCACCCGGAACAAGACGGCGCGCTGAGCCGCCCGGCTCAACGAAGGCCGGTCCCGGCGCTCAGACGCCGGCGAACTCGGCGTCCTCGGTCCTGTCCGGAACCTGAACACCCTGTTCCAGAAGGCGAGTTGGGTGGACCGGCTCGCCGTCCAGCGCCTGGTCCAGGTCGCGCCACAGATCCTCCGTGTCCTCAAGGCCGACCGACATCCGCAGCAGCCGCTCGCTGACACCGGCCGATGCCCGGTCGTCCTCGGGCACGATGCGATGGCTGATGGAGGCGGGGTGCTGGATGAGGCTGTCGACGCTGCCGAGGCTGACCGCCGGGGTGATCAGGCGCACCCGGGCGATCACCTCGTGCGGGTCGGTGCGCGTCTCGAAGGCCACCATCGCGCCGCCCAGCTTCGGGTAGTGGACCCGCAGCACGCGAGGGTCGGCGGCCAGGCGCGCGGCGAGCGAGGCGGCACTCGCCGATGCGGCGCGCACCCGTACCGGCAGCGTGGAGAGACCGCGCAGCAGCAGGTAGCCCGCGAGCGGGTGGAGGACGCCGCCCGTGGCGAACCGGATCTGGCGCAGTCGGCGGGCGAAGGCCTCGTCGCAGGCGACGACCCCGCCGAGGACGTCCCCGTGCCCGCCGAGGTACTTGGTCGCGCTGTGCAGCACGAGGCGGGCCCCGCTGTGCACCGGGCGTTGCAGGACGGGGGTGGCGAAGGTGTTGTCGACGAGCAGCGGAACCGTTCCGCAGGCCTCCGCGAGCGCCGCCAGGTCCACCTCCGCCAGGGTCGGATTGGCCGGGCTCTCCACCATGACGAGCGCGGTGTCGGGGCGGATCGCGGCCGCGACGCCCTCCGGGTCGGCCCAGGTGACCTCGCTGCCCAGGAGCCCGGCGGTCAGCAGGTGGTCGCTGCACCCGTACAGGGGGCGTACGGCCACGACGTGGCGCAGGCCGGTGGCGTGCTGGGCGAGCAGGACGGCCGACAGCGCCGCCATTCCGCTGGCGAAGGCGACGGCCGCCTCGGTGTCCTCCAGGCGGGCCAGCGCCGTCTCGAAGCGGGCGACGGTCGGGTTGCCGAGCCGTCCGTAGACCGGCGGGCCCTCGGGGGCCTCGCCGGTGGCGGCGAAGGCGTCGATGCGGGCGGCTTCGGCCCTGCTGTCGTACGAGGGGTAGGTCGTGGACAGGTCGATGGGCGGGGCGTGCAGGCCCAGGGCGGCGAGGTCTTCGCGGCCCGCGTGCACGGCCAGGGTGTCCACGGATGTGGCGGTGGCGTTCGTGGTGTCGGCGTCCATGGGGCCACTGTGAACAGTCCCCGGGCCCCGCGGACCACACTCCGTGTTACGTTCGGGCCATGGCCGAATCCGTCGTACTGGACCCGGTGGATCTGCACATTCTGCGCCTTCTGCAGAACGACGCACGCACGACCTACCGTGATCTCGCCGCCGAAGTCGGGGTGGCTCCGTCGACCTGCCTGGACCGGGTGGCGCGGCTGCGCCGCACCGGCGTGATCCTGGGCTATCAGCTGCGCGTCGATCCGGCCAAGCTGGGCCGGGGGCTCCAGGCGCTGCTTTCCGTGCAGGTGCGTCCGCACCGGCGTGATCTGATCGGTCCGTTCGTGGAGCGGGTCAGGGCGCTGCCGGAGTCGCGGTCGCTGTTCCATCTGACCGGCCCCGACGACTATCTGGTGCATGTGACCGTGGCCGACACCGCGGATCTCCAGCGGCTCGTGCTTGACGAGTTCACCTCACGGCCCGAGGTGGCCCGGGTGGAGACCCGGCTGATCTTCCAGCAGTGGGACTGCGGGCCGCTGCTTCCCCCGGCCTAGCCGCTTCGCGGGACGTCATGCCGGCCGCGGGTGGTCGCCCCCGCGGCGGAGCCGCACAAGGTCACAGCGCCCCTTTCGGGCCGCGTACGCCGCCCCGGCTCCGGGCCGCCGTACGGGAGGCCCCGAGCCGGTCGGCGGATGTCAGCGCGCGTCGGCCTTGAGGAGGTCGGCGCACTTCTCGCCGATCGCCATCGTGGTGATGCACGGGTTGACGGTCACGAGCTCCGGCATGACCGAGCCGTCGCAGACCCGCAGCCCGTCGATGCCCTTGACGCGCAGCTTGGCGTCCAGCGGCGCCATCGGGTCGTCGTCCGCACCCATCTTCACCGTGGAGGCGGGGTGGTAGACGGTGTTGTGGGTCTTGCGGATGTAGTCGAGCAGCTCGTCGTCGGTGCGCACATCCGGGCCGGGCGCGAGTTCGGCGCCCGCCCAGCCGCTCAGCGCGGGCTGCGCCGCGATCTCGCGGGCCAGCTTCAGGCCGTACGTCATCACCCGCTCGTCGTGCTCGTGCGTGAAGTAGCGCGGGTCGACCATCGGCTTGTCCCGGTAGTCGCGGGTGCGCAGCCGCACGGTGCCGCGCGACTTGGCCTGCGTCACGTTGGGGGTGAGGCAGAACGCGTTCTCGGTGGTGGGGTAGCCGTACCGGGCGGTGTTCATGTCGAACGGCACCTGGCCGTAGTGGAACATCAGGTCCGGTCGCTCAAGGCCGGGTTCGGTGTCCGCGAAGATGCCGATCTCCCACCACTGCGTGGAGGCCGTCGTCATGGGCTGCTTGGCCTCCCACATGATGACGCCCTCGGGGTGGTCCTGGAGGTTCTCGCCGACGCCGGGGGCGTCCACGAGGACGTCCACGCCCACGTCGCGCAGATGGGCCGCCGGACCGATGCCGGACAGCATGAGCAGCTTGGGGGTGTCGATGGAGCCGCAGGAGACGATGACCTCTCGCCGGGCGGTGACGGTACGGGTGTGGATCAGGTCCGGGTCGAGGTACTCGGCGCCGGTGCAGCGCCGGTCGCCGTCGATCAGGAGCTTCTTGGCACGGACCCCGGTGCGCACGACGAGGTTGGGTCGCTTGTCCATCACGGGGTGCAGATAGGCCACCGAGGAGGACTGGCGGATGTTGTTCTCGTCGGAGTTGATCTGGAACCAGTTGGCGCCCCGGATCACGGTCTTGCCGTCGTTGAACTGCGTGGTGGGGATGCCCTGTTGGGCGCAGGCGTCGAGGAGGGCCGCGCCGCAGGGGTCGGCGGACTTGACGTTGCGGATCTTCACCGGGCCGCTGCGGCCGTGGTGGTCGCCGGGGGCGTCGTTGGTCTCCAGGCGCTGGTACAGGGGGAAGATGTCGGCGGCTCCCCAGCCCGAACAGCCCGCCGCTTCCCAGGCGTTGAGGTCCTCGGCGGGCGCCCAGAAGGCGATGCACGAGTTGTGCGAGGAACAGCCGCCGAGCACCTTGGCGCGGGCGTGCCGCATGAAGCTGTTGCCGTGGGACTGCGGCTCGACGGGGTAGTCCCAGTCGTAGCCGGACTCAAGGAGGCCCATCCAGCGGTCGAGCTTGAGGACGTTGTCGTCACCGACGTCGGAGGGTCCGGCCTCCAGGACGCACACGGTGACGGAGGGGTCCTCGCTGAGGCGGGCCGCGACCACGTTGCCCGCGGTGCCGCCGCCGACGACGACGTAGTCGAACTCCTCGGTGCGGACGGGGGATTCAGGCTGCGTGGACATGGTTCTCCGGCTCACTTTCGTTGTCCTGGGCGGCATGGCTCGCGAGCACACCGGTGCGGTGGCGCTGGATGAACCAGTAGTAGGCGAAGCCGCCGAGCAGGACGGCTCCGACGAAGAGGAAGGCGCCCCAGCGCAGGTACCAGTGGTAGGGGGCGGCGGCGTTGTAGACCTCGGCGCGCGGCCAGGTCAGGTTGATGGTCATCGCGCCGCCCCACAGCACGGCGAGGATGTTCACCGGCAGGCCCCAGCGGCCCAGCGAGAACTTGCCCTCGCCCGCCGGGGTCCACTTGCCGCGCAGGCGGGCGATCAGCATCGGCGCCGTGACCAGCAGATAGGCGACGTAGATCATGATGATGCCGATGCTGGTGACGACCGAGAAGATCTGCGGCTGGCGGATGTTCACCAGGAGGATCACCAGGGCCAGTACGCCGATAACGACGGCGGGCAGCACCGGGGTCTTGAAGCGCGGGCTGACCTTCGCCATCAGGGACGCGGCGGGCAGGTTGTTGTCCCTGGACATCGCGAACGCGAGGCGGATCGCCGCGGTGTGCACGGCGAGCGCGCACACGGTGACGGCTATCAGAACGCACCAGAGCATGAGTTTGCCGCCGGTGTCGCCGAGTACGTCGAGGACCACGTACTGGAGTCCGTCGGTGGTGATGCCCTTGCCGTCGAGGCTGCTGACGCTCATCAGCGCGAGGATCAGGATCAGTCCGCCGAGGACGAACGAGGCGAGCAGCGCCCGCAGGATCGCGCGGGGCGCGTTGCGGGAGGGGTCGACGGACTCCTCGCCGAGGGAGGCGGCCGTGTCGAACCCGTACATCACGTAGGCGGAGGCGAGGGCCGCGGTGAGGAACGCGCCCATGTAACCGAAGCTTCCGCCGCTGCCGTGGCCGTGGGTGTCGAGCACGACGCCGGGGCCGCGCACGACGTGCACGGCGAACAGCACGATCAGGACGACGGTGGCGACGAGTTCGAGGAAGACGCCCGCCGTGTTGATGCGGGCCATCAGTTTGACGCCGAACGCGTTGACCAGGGTGGTGAACAGGATCAGCACCGCGGCGAGGATGACGGCGTTGGTGGCGACGTCGTAGGTGCCAGTGCCGTCGCCGACGATCTGGAACGCCTTCGAGATCTGGGGCAGGGTGGCCTGGTAGGCCAGGGCCACCGCGGCGATCGACACGATCGAGGCGATCAGCATCATCCAGCCGGCCAGCCAGCCGACGTGCGGACCACCGAGCTTCTTGGCCCAGTTGTAGACGGAGCCCGCCACCGGGTAGCGGGCGGCGAGTTCGGCGAAGCACAGGGCGACCATCAGCTGGCCGACGAAGACGAGCGGCCACGACCACCAGTAGGCGGGCCCGCCGAATCCGAAGCCGAAGTAGAACAGCTGGAAGGTGCCGGTGAGGATCGAGATGTAGCTGATGCCGGCGGCGAAGGTGTGGAAGTTGCCGAGCGTGCGCTTGAGTTCGGGTCTGTAGCCGAACTCCTGGAGTTCGGCATCATCCTTGGTCATGCTCATGACCAGACTCCAAGTAGGCAGGGAACAGGAGGAGGCATGGGGGCGGTGCCCGGCCGGTGCCCGTCGAGGACCGGCCGGGGTTCAGCGGGTCAGCTCTCGAACCACCGCTGGGGTTCGGGGGCGGTGTTGCGCCAGATGTGCTTGGTCTCCTGGTACTCGGCCAGGCCCGCGGGCCCGAGCTCGCGCCCGGTGCCGGACTGCTTGTAGCCGCCCCACTCGGCCTGCGGGACGTACGGATGGAAGTCGTTGATCCATACGGTGCCCAGGCGCAGCCGGGCCGCGACGCGCCGCGCCCTGGCCTCGTCGGTGCTCCACACCGCGCCGGCCAGGCCGTAGACCGTGTCGTTGGCCAGGCGCACCGCCTCGTCCTCGTCGGTGAAGCGCTCGACGGTCAGGACGGGCCCGAAGGACTCCTCCCGCACCACGCTCATACCGGCCCGGCACTCGTCCAGGATGGTCGGCGGGTAGTAGTGGCCGAACGCCAGCGCGGGGTCCTCGGGCCGTGCGCCGCCGCAGCGCAGCACGGCGCCCTCGGCGACGCCCGCGGCGACGTACGCCTCGACCTTGTCGCGGTGGGCCGCGGAGATCAGCGGGCCGGTCTCGGCGCGCTCGTCGAAGGGTCCGCCGAGCCGGATCTGCCGGGCGCGGCGCACCAGTTCGTCCACGAAGCGGTCGTGCAGCGCGTCCTCGACCAGGAGCCGGGTACCGGCCGAGCAGACCTGTCCGGAGTGCAGGAACACGGCGGTGAGCGCGTTGTCCACGGCGGCGTCGAAGCTCGCCTCGTCCTTGCCCGCGTCGGCGAAGACGATGTTGGGGTTCTTGCCGCCGAGTTCGAGCGCGGTCTTCTTCACGGTGGAGGAGGCCGCGGCCATGATGCGGCGGCCGGTCACGAGCCCGCCGGTGAAGGAGACGAGGTCGACGTCCTGGTGCTCGGCGAGCGGCGCGCCCGCCTCGGGTCCCGCACCGAGGACGAGGTTGGCGACGCCGTCCGGCAGCCCGGCCTCCTGAAGGAGCTTCATGAGGTGGATGGCGGTGTGCGGGGTGAGCTCGCTGGGCTTCAGCACGAAGGTGTTGCCCGCGCCGATCGCCGGGGCGACCTTCCACGCGGTCTGGAGCAGCGGGTAGTTCCACGGCGTGATCAGGCCGCACACACCCACCGGCTCCTGCACGACGCGACTGTCCACGACCGGGTTGCCGGTGTCGACGACGCGGCCGGCGCCCTGCGCGGTGACGAGCGTTCCGAAATAGCGGAAGCAGTTGGCGATGTCGTCCATGTCGTAGCGGGACTCGACCAGGCGCTTGCCGGTGTCGAGGGACTCGGCGCGGGCGAGCTGCTCCTTGTCGCGTACGAGCAGGTCGGCGACGCGCAGCAGGAGTGCGCCGCGCTCGGCCGGCGCGGTCCTCGGCCACGGACCGTGGTCGAAGGCCGCGCGGGCCGCGGCGATCGCGGCGGCGGTGTCCTTGGGACCCGCCTCGTCGACGGTGGCGACCAGGGTGCCGTCGGCGGGACACCGGATCTCACGGGTCCGCCCGTCGACGGCGCCTTGCCACTGGCCGTCGATGAAAAGCTCGGGCATGGTTCGGATCCTCCGATGCGGTGCTGGGACAGGGCCATCACCGCCCCTGCCCCGGCATGCGGGGAACATGCCGAAAAAATCACCCGAAGTGACGGGCGTCACTTTCCGTGGTTCATGCAGGTCAGAGCGGCACGCATGGTCACAGCCGGTTACGCACGCCCTGGAGAAGGTCAGAATCGGTCCCACCGCGTACGGAATATGAGACCGCTCTGCCATCCGGTGACCCCTTGTGCATACTGGCGCGTCTGCACGTGATCACTTCCAACCTCCGCGGGAGCAGCCATGGTTGACCGGGCCACCAGCACAAAGGCCGCCTTCAGGACGGTCGTGGAAGTCGGCCCGGACGCCTGGGACCGGACGCGGGCGGCCCAGGCGGTGCTCCAGGAGGCGATAGCACCGGCGGCCGACGGCTTCGACTTCGCGGCGGTGCGCTCGGCCGCGCGCGGGCTGCCGGACAGCACCGTCGTCAAGATCATCCCCGGTTTCGGCCTCCAGGAGACGGCGCCGGTGCAGGTTCTGGTCCTCACGCTGAAGCAGGCCGTGCGCCAGGCGCTGGTCGAGCCGTTCGGGAACCCGGTCTTCTGGGCGAAGACCGACGCCGCGCTTGCCCGGGTGTTCCTCGGCCTCGGCGAACAGGAGGGTGCCGCGCACCTCGCCTTCCACGACGCGCAGGAGGGCACCCGCTACTCCTACAACCTCCTCTTCGCGCTCCAGGACGAGGAGACCGGCGAGCGCCTTCATGTCGTCGCCTTCCGGGTCGAGGTGAGCGTGGGCGCGGACAAGGAGAAGCTCCTGTCGCTGGGCGCCGAGGACACCGCGGCGTTCACGATCCGCCTCGATGCGATCAGCGTGCGACAGGAGCTCGTCCCCGCGGGCTGACGCCCCAGGTCACACGGGCAGCGCCCAGGTCTGGTTGGCCTGATGGTCGCCGCAGGTCCAGGTGTCGAGCTTGGTGCCGCTCGCCGTTCCGCCGCCGTACACGTCGAGGCAGAGCCCGGACGCGGCGTTGACCAGCGTGCCGTCCTGGTCGGTGGACCACCGCTGGGTGTCCGCGCCGGTGCACTCCGACAGGGTGGCCGCGCCTCCCGCGTCGGCGCCGCTCGCGGTCAGGCACTTGCCGAGCGCTTCCACACTCTCGTCGTCGCCCAGGGTCCAGCGCTGGTTGGCTTGGCCGGTGCAGGGGTAGAGGATCACCGGTGTGCCGTCCGCGGTGCCGCTGTTGGACACGTCCACGCAGTTGGCACCGTTGCCGGTGACCTGTCCCGTCGGCACGGCCGCCGCGCAGCCCTGGCCGGGGGTGAGCCGCCAGATCGCGGTGCCGTGGGCGGGTACGGTCGCGCTCAGCGCGGACGAGGTGCTCGAACTCGCCCCGCTCCACAGGTCCTTGGCCTTCACCGTGCAACCGGGCAGGCCGATCGACGCGAGGGAGGTGGAGACCTTCTGCGCCGACGAGGAGCGGTTGAGCACGGCGACGGCCCGGTCGCCGTCTGCCAGCGGGCGGGCCAGCACATCGGTCGTGCCGTTGGTGGCGACCACACCGGCCTGCCGTCCGAGACCGTCCTGGTCGATCGCGACGAGATCGGTGTTGCCGAGGGCGGACAGCCCGGCCGGGGTGAGGGCCGCCACGTCGGAGGAGAGGATCAGCGGGGCGGCCATCATCGACCAGAGCGCGACCTGGCTGCGCGATTCGTCGGCGGTGAGACCGGGGGCGCCGGCGAGCACGAAGTCGGGGTCGTTCCAGTTGCCCGGCCCGGCGTAGCGGCCGATCCAGCGGTTGTAGCCGTAGTTGGTCAGCACGCTCGGCCAGCGGCTCGTGCCGGGCTTCTGCGGGTCGTACGTCGCGATGTCGTAGCCCTCGCGCCAGAGCTGGCCGTCCTGGCCCACCCAGGACAGCACCGAGAACCAGCCGGGGTTGCCCCATTGGCCGCTCTGGAAGTAGGCGGGTGCCGATTCGGAGAACACGATGTCCCGCCCGGTTCCCGCCAGGGCCCCGGCCGCGGCGTCGTATGCCTGGTGGTACGCCTGCTCCTTGGTCTGGCCGGGTTCGACGTACAGGTTGCAGCCGTCGAGTTTGAGGTAGTCCACGCCCCAGGACGCGAAGGTCGCGGCGTCCTGGGCGAAGTGGTCGGCGCCGCCCGTCGCGGAGCGGCCGCTGCCGGGGTAGCCGCCGCAGGTGGCGGAGCCCGCGTCCTCGTAGATGCCGAACTTCAGGCCGCGGGAGTGCAGATAGGAGCCGAGCCAGGCCATGCCGTGCGGGAACCGCGCCGGGTCCGCGACGAGGTCGCCCGCGCCGTCCCGGCTCTTGGCCATCCAGCAGTCGTCCACGGTCAGCGTGCGGTAGCCCTTGGCGGCGAGGCCCGTGGAGACAAGGGCGTCGGCGTTGTGCAGGACGGTCTGTTCGCTGATGTCGCACATGTAGTGCGCCCAGTTGTTCCAGCCCATCGGCGGAGTCGCGGCCAGGGTCCGGCTCTGGGCAGGGGCCTTGGGGGCGGCCGCGGAGGCCGGTGCACCGGGGGCGGCGAGGGCGCCGGTCGCGGTCAGCGGTACGGCCAGGAGGGCGGCGAGCAGGCTGGCGACTCTCCGGCGGCGCGTGGGATGTGACGGCACGACAGATTCCTTCCTGGCCCGGCCGGTTGGGGTCCGGGCGGGATGCGGTCGAGGGCGGGGAAGGTGCCGATCCCCTCCGGTACGAGCCTGCCGGAGGGCATCAGCCAGTGCAGTACTGATGCTCGTTCTTGTCAATGGCTCCCTTCAAACGAGCAGAATCAAGCATCCGCCGCGCCGGCCGCCGAGCCCGGTATTGCCACGGCGTGTCCGGGAACGCGCCGGAGTCCGCCAAGACGCCACCACCTCGTCGGCGCCGCCAGGACAGCCCAACCCCCTTGGCGTCCAAGGGAGTTGCGGGAAGCGACCGGGGCAGGCGTCGTGGGCGGGCAGCCCGGCCGGGAGCGGTTGACGCACTCCAGCGGCGCCCGGCCTCGGCCGCTACGAGACCGACCCGCGCCACTCGGCACCACCTTCACCGCTCGGCACGCCTTCGGGCTCGTTCCGGTCCGTGGCGGCTTCACGGTCCGCGGGGCCCGCGTCGGCATCGCCGAGCCGCTCGCCGGATCGCGCGCGCCGAGCCCGACCGGCGGGGTTTTCCACCGGTGGTTTCCGCACGGGACACCGCCCCGAGCTCGCCCCCGCTCCCCCGGCACCGCCCGCCACCCCTCGATGACGTACGCCGCCCACCGCCTGGAGGGCCCGGCCGTGACAGCGCACACTCTGCCGCTCGGCGGCCCTCAGCACGTCGGGGGTCCTCGGCACGCGCCGAGGACCCCCGCTGACGGATCAGTCACTTTTACAAGATTTGTAAGATTAATCCGGAACCCTTTGACCCCTGCTGACCATCACGACTGGTGGAACGAACAGGCATGCCCTTGGGCGACAGAACGATCCGGAGCGAACGCAATGACCCACCCCCGACACGGGGCCTACCAGTCTCAGGGCCACCGCCGGGCCAGCCGCGCCAAGCGCTGGATACTCGGCGTGGTCGCCGTCGTCGTACTCGGCCTGATCGCGTGGCCCGCCCTCAACTATTTCGGTGTCCTCTCGGACAAGGGTGACGCGATCAGCTTCGGGCAGGACGGCGGCGGAGCCGGGGGCAGCACGACCGGCGGCGCGGGGCAGCCGGCCGACTCCAAGGTGCTCATGCCGACCGGACCGGAGGCCAAGTTCACGGTCGCCGGCACGGTTCCGGAGAACGACACCAAGATCGCCGTGACCAACCTGGAAGGCAAGAAGTCCGGCTTCACGGGCAAGGTCTGGGTGTGGGTCCCGCCGGAGTACAAGGACCCGAAGTACGCCAAGAGCGGTTTCCCCGTCATGATCGCGCTGCCCGGCGGCGCCGGATACCCCACCAACTACTGGATGGGCACGGACCTCAAACTGGAGGCGAGCATCTCCCAGTGGTCCAAGGAGGGCAAGAGCCTCCCGTTCATCCTGGCGATGCCGGTCCTCAACCCGCATCCGGACAAGGGCGGTCTGTACTGGGACGCCAGCGACATCCCCGGCCAGCCGAAGATGGGCACCTGGCTGACGGAGGACGTCCCCGACCTCATCAAGGCCAACTTCCGCACGGTCAAGTCCCGTGACGGGTGGGCCTTCATGGGCTCCTCCACGGGCGGCTTCGCCGGCCTCAAGAGCGTGCTGCAAAAGCCCGAGCAGTTCAAGGCGGTCATCGCCTCGGGCCCCGACATCGTCCCCGACTCCCGTCTGTGGGCCGGGCACGACAAGGAGAAGGCCGAGAACAACCCCAAGGTGCTCGCCCAGAAGCTGATCACCGCCAAGAGCCCGGACGTCTATCTCGCCTTCCAGGTCGGCACCGCGGGCTCCGACGCCGAGGCCAAGCCCAAGATCGAGGACTTCGTGGCGAAGTACACGAAGGGGCCGGTCAAGACGAAGCTCAACGTCATCCAGGGCGGCGACCACAACGCCAAGACGTATGTGCCGAACATGGCCGCCGGCGGCCTCATCCAGTGGATCAGTGAACACATGCAGGGCCCCGTCCCCGCCTCCTGACCGCCGCACGGCCCGCCGAGCCCCTGTTGCCCCGCACCCCCGAGGTGCCGGGCGGCAGGGGCTCATGCGTGCTACGCCTCCTTCGGATGCAGGAAAGCGGCCGGACACCCCCCGGAGCCCGGGGTGAACGGGCCCACCCGGAACTACCGTTCGTTCACAAGGCGGTGATCCGCGCCATCCGGCGCGGACCGCGGTACGGACCGAAGGAGCGGGCGTGGGGAATTCAACGGTCGGCGCGGGCGGAGGCCCTCAGACCGATGGTGAGGGGCCCAACAGCCCGCGAGGCAGGCGGACCGGTAAGCAGCGCTCCTTCTGGAAGGAGTTGCCGATCCTCATCGGCGTCGCGCTGGTGCTCGCGCTGCTCATCAAGACGTTCCTGGTGCAGGCGTTCTCCATCCCGTCCGATTCCATGCAGAACACCCTTCAGCCCGGCGACCGCGTCCTGGTCGACAAGCTGACGCCGTGGTTCGGCTCGAAGCCCGAGCGCGGCGAGGTCGTCGTCTTCCACGACCCCGCCAACTGGCTCCAGGACGAGCCGACTTCGAACCCCAACGTCATCCAGAGGGCGCTGTCGTTCGTCGGGCTGATGCCGTCGGCCAACGAGCACGACCTGATCAAGCGAGTCATCGGGGTCGCGGGCGACACCGTGGAGTGCCGGGGCACCGGCCCGGTGAGGGTCAACGGCAAGGCGCTGACCGAGCCGTTCGTTTTCCCCGGGAACACCTCGTGCAGCGTCGACCAGCAGGGCGGCCAGTTCAAGGTGAAGGTGCCCCCGGGGAAGATCTGGGTGATGGGCGACCACCGGCAGGACTCGGCCGACTCCCGCTACCACTCGCTTGACAAGAACCAGGGGTTCGTCCCGGTCGACAAGGCCGTGGGCCGCGCCTTCGTGATCGCCTGGCCGGTCACCCGCTGGGCCACCCTGCCCGTCCCCAACACGTTCGACCAACCCGGCATCAACACGGCGGCCGCATTCGCACCGGACACGCTCGGGCTCGCCGGTGTGGTGCCGGTGGCGTTGTGGCGGCGCCGCGCCCGCAAGGGGGCCGCCTGATCCCCCTCGCGGTGCCGTCAGTGGGCCTGCGGCGTCGCGGGCGGCACGGAACGCCGGGGCGCGGCGGCCCGGGACGGCCGGGTCTGCGGCGGGACCGTGGACGGCTCCGGCGGGGCCGACCTCGGCCCCGTGGCGGGCCGCCTGGACGGCTGGGAGGACGGCGCGTCGCTGGGCGCCGGCGAGGGCCGCGGGCCCTGCTCCTTGGAGTGCGCCGGCGTCGGCGTCGGCTGGACCGGGCCCGGCGAGTTGGCAGGCAGCGGGCGCTGTTCGTGGTGGCCCGCGGCCAGCGTGACGTAGCCGATGGCCACGGCCGCGGCGGTGGCGAGCCCGGCCAGCGGCAGGCCCAACCGGCGCAGCCGCAGCCGGGCCAGCGGGGTGCGGCGCAGATGGGGCCCCGGCGGGTCGGCGGGCCGCAGATCGACGAGGGTGATGTGCTCCGCGCGGGCGGCGAGCGCGCGGCGCAGCCGCCTCTCGACCGGGCGCTCGGGCGCCTCGGGCTCGCTCCAGTGGCCGCTCATGCCCGTCCCTCCAGGATTTTCTCCAGCGCGTCCAGGGCCCTGCTGGCGATGGATTTCACCGAGCCCCGGCTGATGCCGAGGGTCGCGGCGATCTCCGCCTCCGTGAGGTCGCTCCAGTACCGCAGTACCAGCACCTCGCGACGGCGCGCTGTCAACTGCCCCAGTGCGGCGAGCACTTCGCGGTGCTCCTCGTCCAGGACGACCCGTTCCTCGGCGGAGGGCGCGTCGGGCTCGTGGGGCGGGGTGTAGCCGCGGGCCGTGCGCCGGCGGCGCAGCACGGAGCGCGAGGCGTTGACGACGGCGGTGCGCAGATACGCGAGGGCGTTGTCGATCTCGTCGATCCGGTCGCCGTGGCGGCGGTAGAGCGCGGTGAACGCGTCCTGCACGACGTCCTCGGCACTGGCCCGGTCGTCCACCAGCATGACGGCGAGATGCACCATCTTGAGGCGGTGCGCGTGGTATAGCTCACTGACGGTGGGCCGCGACGTGCCGGTGCCGTACGGGTCACCGAACGCGCCACGGTAGGTGTCGCCGCGCCCCGTCGCGTACGGCTTCGGGTACGCGTCCTGGGGTGCCAGGCGGTCCCGGCGCAGCAGTCCGCGCCACCAGGGCGCAAGTCCGCGCGGTGCGAAGCGGGCCGGGTGCCGTACGGCGGTGTACTCCATCAGTTCCTCGGGTGCGCGGGCGAGACCCCGCCCTGGCCTTGGGCGGGGCCGTGGATCGCTCAGTGCTGGTGGCGCCGCCGGACGGCGAAGACGGTCCCGGCGCCCGCGAGGATCAGCGCGCCGGCTCCGACGCCCACCACCATGTTGACCTTGGACGAACCAGTATGGGCCAGCTCCTTCCCGTCCGAGCGGGAGGGTGCGGCGGACGGCTCGGCGGCCCTGGGGGCGGCGGACGGCTCGACGCCCTTGGGGGCGGCTGACGGCGGCTCGGTCGCCGCAGGCTCCTTGGGACCGCTGGTCGAGGGAGCGCTCGGTGCGGCGCTCGGCCGGTTCTGTCCCGCCCGCTTGACCGGCGAGGAGGGCGCGGCGCTCGGCTCGGTGGCGGCCGCCACCGCGCGCTTGGGCTCGGGGCGCGGTCCGTCGGCGTGGGCCGTTCCGGCGAGGGCGGGGACGGTGAGGGCGATGAGCAGGCCGGTCGCGGCCGCGGCGCGGGTGAGGCGGCGGTGGGCGGGCTGGCCGGGGCTGTGCTGGGGGACGGTCACGTTGTGCTTCTCCACGGTCGGCGGGGCGGCGCGGTTCGCGCCTTCACCCCTGACGACGCGCGGCGGGGGGCCAGGTTGCCGACGGTGTGGAAATTCTTTTCGGGGCCCGGTGCAGGCCGAGCGGCTCCAACCGGCGCGTGCGGCACGCCGGTTGGAGCCGGGGGAGGTCAGCAGGCGCCTTCGTCCTGCCAGACCCCCCACTCCCCCGTGGTCCCGGGCTCCTCGTTCTGGGTCCACCACTTGGCCTTCCACGTGTGGCCGTTGTGGGAGACCTCGTTGCCCTGTGTGTACACCGAGCCCGCGCTCCAGGCGGCCACGGTGCAGGCACCGCCACCGCCCGGCGAGGAGGGCGGGGCGGAGGACGGCGGCGGCGACGAGGGCGGCGTGGCGCCGGCGAACCTCACCGAGTACTTGGCGAAGTCCCAGGACGCCTGCGGAACGCTGCTGCACGTTCCGGAGGTCGTGCCGTTGTTGTCGGGCGGGCTGCACTGCCGGTCCCGGTTCAGGGACCAGAAGGTGAAGCGCGCCATGCCGTGGCTCGTCGCGTAATCGAGCACCACCTGGAAGTCGGCCTGCGAGAAGAACTCGCCCGTGTCGCTGCGGCCGTTCATCCCGGAGAAGCCCTCGTGGGCATAGGCGGTAGCCGCGTCCCAGCCGAACGTCGAGCGCAGTACGGAGTTGAAGTTGGTCAGCGCGCTCGTCTGGGCGGCGGCGCCGCTGAACCCGCCGTCGAACGGCATGATCGAGAAGTTGTCCGGCACGAAGCCCTGGGTCTTGGCCTCGTTCAGCATCTGCTTGCCGAACCAGCCGGTCCCGTCGGCCGTGCCGGCGGTGGTCACCGAGACGTACAGGCCGGGGTTGTTCTGCTGGAGGATCTTGGCGGCGCCGATCTCGTGGGAGATGGCCGCGGTGTTCTCGTACTCGGGCTCTTCGAGGTCGAAGTCGATGGCCTTGAGCTGGTACTTGGTGATGACCTGCTGGTACGCGGCGGCGGTTGAGGCGGCGTCCGAGCAGTTCTGGCCGAGCTTGGTGCCGCCGTAGCCGCCGACCGACGCCGAGACGTCTCCGCCCTTGGCGCGGATGGTGTTGATGACGGCACCGACGGCGGTGTCCGAGGAGACGGGTGCCGTACCGCCCCATGTCGGGCTACAGCCGCCGCCGTTGGGGGCGAGGACGAAGGCGAGCTGGAACGCCTTGAGGCCGGTGGCGTCCATGATGGCGGCGGCGTCGGGCGGGTTGTTGTCGAGGGGCATCAGATACGGCGCCGCGGCGTACCAGCGCCCGCTGAGCGCGGCCGTGTCGGCGGTCGCGCCCGACGCCTGGCCGGCGACGACGGCGGTGAGACCGGCCGCGGCCAGCGCGGCGCTGGCCGCGCCGCAGAGGAGAGCACGAAGGGGCTTCATGTCGGGGTCTCCTGGGGGTGGGAGGGGCTCCCAGAATTGGGGGGTGTCCGGAACACGTCAACGACTTGGACTAGACCATTGCTATTCCTTGAACGAACGAAACAGGCCCGAACGAGCGGAACCGGCCACAAGGGACACCGGGCGCGTCCGCCGCCTGGGCCCGGACCCGCCCGGCCGGGGCGGCCGCGACACTGCGGCGCCGAGAGCTCCCCCCTGTAGGCCGGACGGCACAAGCCGACCTGCGCGCCGTCCGTTCTGTTCCTACGGTGACCGAATGGTCATCAGAACCGGTTTCCGTACGATGGCAACGCTCACCGCCGGCGCCGCCATCGGTCTGTGCTGCCTCGCTCCGGCGTCCGGCAGCTCCGCCTCCGCGCCCCCGCCGAGTCCGGCGACGGGCGAGCAGGTCAGTCTGCGACCCGGCGCGCCCGCCCTTCCGAGTGAGCTGTCAGCCCTCTCGTTCGTGGTCGCCGACGCCCGCACCGGGAAGGTGCTGGCCGCTCGCGACGCACACCGCAAGCTGCCCCCGGCCAGCACCCTCAAGACGCTGTTCGCGGTCACCGCGCTCCCCCATCTGCGCGCCGAGGACCGGCATACCGTCTCCGAACAGGACCTGGCCGGCATCGGCGCGGGCAGCAGCCTGGTGGGGGTCGAGGCCGGACACACCTATCAGGTCTCCGACCTGTGGCGCGGGGTCTTCCTCAGCTCGGGCAACGACGCCGTGCACGTGCTGGCCTCGCTCAACGGCGGCTGGGAGGAGACCGCGGCCCAGATGCAGGCCCAGGCCCACAAGCTCGGCGCACTGGACACCGAGGTCGCCTCTCCCGACGGCTACGACACTCCTGGGCAGGTCTCCTCGGCCTTCGATCTGGCGGTCTTCGCCAGGGCGGGCCTCGCCCGGCCGGACTTCGCCACCTACTGCTCGACCATCTCCGCGCAGTTCCCCGGCGACGAGGGCTCGTACGCCATCGTGAACACCAACCGGCTGCTCTCGGGGAACGACGGCGTCACTCCGTACCCGGGGATCATCGGGGTCAAGAACGGCTACACCAGCAATGCGGGCAACACCTTGATCGCGGCCGCGCGGCGGGGTGAGCGGACCTTGCTGGTGACCGTCATGAACCCGCAGGCCGGCGGAGGTTTCGCGGTCTACGAGGAGGCGCGCTCACTGCTCGACTGGGGATTCGGGGCCTGGGACCACGTCGACGCGGTGGGCTCGCTGGAATCGCAGCAGCCGGCCAAGGCCTCCCCGCGGGCCGCCCGGGTGCAGGCCGCACACGTGGCGGCGGTCAAGCCCGAGCTCCCGATGGAAGGCGACGACTCCAACTGGCCGGTCGCGGGTTCCGTGGCCGGAGGCCTCGCAGCGGCCGGAACCCTTGTCCTCCTGGTACGGCGCCGGGCGGTCAGGCGCGGCGGAGGGCGGCCGGCGCGCTGAACTCCAGGAGGCGGTCTTGACTTGACCAGCCCTCAAACCAGCCTAAGATTCCCAGATTTCAACTTCCGTCTGCCTTGAAATAGACCTCCGGCCCGCCAACATGCCTTTCTTTTGGCCGTCCTTGAGGACGTCGGCGACCTGCACACCTGTGCGATGTGCTGCATCGATGCGGCTTCATTGAGTCACTTCACGTGACCGAATGTGTCCGCCGCGGTCTGCGGGGCACTCCGTACCGGGAGAGACTCCTGTTCGTTCTTCGGAAACCCAACCCCAGGAGTGTTCGAAATGCGGAAGATCGCAGCAGCCACCGCCGTCGCCGTCGCACTGCTGGCCCAAGGGCTCGTCGGCGCGGGAGCCGGTGTCGCAGCCGCGGCTCCGGCCAACGCCATGAAGCCCATGAGCCTGTACCCGCCGTCCGCCCTCGTGCTCACCGTCGAGCCCGGAACCGGCGACAACGGGGGCTTCGTCCAGCGCGCGGTGACCCTCAACTGTGCCCCGACCCCCTCGGGCACGCACCCCGCGCCGGCCGAGGCCTGTGCCGAACTCAAGCGCGTCCAGGGCGACTTCAACGCGCTCACCCCGATCGGCGCCCCGCACATGTGTACCCAGCTGTGGCAGCCGGTCACCGTCAGAGCGGACGGCGTGTGGGGCGGCAAGCGGGTCAGCCACGTACAGACCTTCCCCAACGCGTGCATGAAGTCGGCCGCCGCGGGAGTCGTGTTCGACTTCTAGGCGCCCAGCGCGCCCGGACGGGGCGATCGCGGACCCCGGCCCCGCGGCCGGATCGGCCGCGGGGGGTGACAGGAGCATTCCAACTCGCGTTACTTGACATGTCTCCGTCGGTTCATCCGGCGGTGTCAATGTCCTGACGCAGTGTCACCCCCACCAGGAGGATCCGTGTCGCACCCCCGCCCCAGACGATTCACGCCCCGGCCGCGTACGGCCCTGCTCGGCGCGCTCGCCGCCTGCCTCGCCCTCGCCACGACGGGCGCCGGCGGCAGCGCGTCCGCGGCCGGGCCGGAGAGTCTGCCGCTGTCCGGGGCCACCGTCTCCGGCCTGCACAACACCTACGACCCAGCCGCGTTCCCCTATCTGGCGCAGGCACTCGACACCGGTACATCGATGATCGAGCTCGATGTGTGGGACGACTTCATCACCAAGGAGTGGAAGGTCAGCCACTCCAACCCGCTGGGCAACAGCAACAACTGCGTCAACGCCACCACCCCAGCCCAGCTCTACACCGGCGGCGCCAACAAGGACCTGGAGAGCTGCCTGGACGACGTACGGGTCTGGCTCACGGCCCACCCCGGGCACCCGCCGCTCGTCATCAAACTGGAGATGAAGGCGGGCTTCCAGGCCACCTTCGGCCTCGGGCCCGCCAAGCTCGACCAGACGATCAGCGCCCATCTCGGATCGGCGGTCTTCCGCCCGGCGGATCTGCTCGCCAAACCGGGCGGCGGTCAGTACGCCACGCTGGACGAGGCGGCCACCGCGGGCAACTGGCCGACCCGGCAGCAACTCGCCGGCAAGGTGATGCTCGAAGTGATCCCGGGCACCGTCGAGGAGGGCAATCCCACCGACACCCTGTGGACGGACGTGGAGTACGCGCGCTACCTGCGCGACTTGGCGGCGGCGGGCCGCACGGGTCAGGCCCAGGTCTTCCCCGCGGTCCACAACGCCCAGGCGGGCGACCCGCGTTCACGCTATTCCGACACGTCGATCCGGCCGTGGTTCGTGGTCTTCGACGGTGACGCGGCGACCTATGTGAACGGCGGTATCGACACCGCCTGGTACGACAGCCGTCACTACTTCCTCGTCATGACCGACGCGCAGAACGTGCCGCCGGTCCTCGACGACAAGAACCCCTCCCCGTCCGACGCCCAGGCACGAGTGGCCCGACTCGCCGCCGCCCACGCCAGCGTCGCCTCCAACGACTGGACCACCCTTGCCCAGGTCCAGTCCCTGGCACTGCCGCGCGGAACGGGCTGACCGACGGCCCGGGTGCGGGCCCGCGCCGTGCGGGCCCGCGGCCGGGCCGGTCGTCAGGCCCCTGCGGCCACTAGGGAACCGGCGCGAAGGACACCGGGTGCCGGACGGTGTCCGGGCCGTGTACGCGGGAGCCGAAGGCGATCAGTTCACAGACGTCCTTGGTACGGCAGTCCACCGCGCGGCCGTCGATGGTGGTGAACGAGGCCGAGACGCTCAGGTCCTGGTTGATGCGCCCCTGGTCGGTCGTCGCGGGCGGGCGGCTGCCGGGGCGGCAGCCGAGCGTGTCGGCGGAGCCGGCCAGGCACTCCAGGACGGGGATGTGGTACTGCGGCTCGTAGCGCTGCCCGGACAGGTGCACCGTCTGCCCCTCGGTCAGTCCCGTGTCGGGGGTGACCCGCAAAGTGGGCGCGGGCTCCGGGCGGCCGTGCGGGCGGAAGCTCAGCGGCACGGTGGTCAGGACCGCGCCCGCGTTGTCGGTGAGGGCCAGTCGGCACTCGCTGCCCGCCCCGGGCGTGCGGCAGTCGAAGTCGCCCGCAGCGGTGTGCAGTTGGGTGTACAACTTCTTCGGTGAGACCTGGTAGGTGCCGTCGGGGTACACCCGGAACTGCCGTCCGGTGTCCTCGTCGCAGACCGTCCCGGCCGCCGTCGCCACGCACTGCTCGACCCACACATAGGCCTTGGGCGGACCGCCCGCGATGCCGAACTTCACGATGTCGCCGTCGAGCAGCCCCGTCGTGCGGTTCACGCTCAGCACGGGCCCGGTCGCCGCCGTGTCCGCCGTGCCGGGCTGCGCCCCGGCCAGCGAGAGCGCGAGCACGCCCGCCGTCGCGGCCACCCCGGCGGCCACCCTGCCCACCCCGGTCGGGCGCGATCCGGCCGTCCCTGTCCTGGTGTCCCTCATCGTCCCTCTCCCCTCCCGCATCCCCGCCGCTCCCCCTACGCGCATACGGTGCCGCACAGCTGCCACGGCCCCCACGGACCGCCCGGTGAATCCTGGGTGATCTGCCAGTAGCGGGAGTCCCGGTTCCACTCATGAACCGTCAGATGTACGCGGCCATCGGTGAGTTGGGAGACCGCGGAGGGCTGGCTCAGTCCGATGTCGGTCTCGGGGACCTTGCCCATCGAGGTGACCGGGCCCCAGCCCGCACTCGCGTCGTGCTGGCTGCGGACCTCCATCGAGGATCCGGTCTTCATGGTGGAGGCGAAGGCGTCGATGGTGCCGTCCCGCTCCTTGAAGAGGACGACGCCGCCCATGTAGGGGCCGGGCGCCAGGCCGAAGTTGTCGGGCACGCTCCAGCCCGGCCCGTCCGCGTTCCGTACCGAGTGGCAGAACTGACCGTACGTCGAGAAGAGGATTTCCACCTGCCCCGCGGAGTTCTCGATCGCCGTGAGGTAGTAGCTCTTGGGGCCCACGGTTGCCGCGCTCACCCGGGTCCACGGGCCGTACGCCCCGCCCGGTGCGGCCTGTTCGCGGTGCCATACGAAGGGCAGTCCGCCCATCGCGCTGGAGTCGTAGAACAACTGGAGTTGATCGACCCGGCCGTCGGCGCGGGGCACCTGGACGAGGCTGTCCGCGACCGGGTTGCTCGCAAGTCCCTTGGCTCCGCTGTCCGTTGAGCAGGCCGGGGCGACAACGGCGGTCGCGGCCTGCGCGGCGACGGGTGCGAGCATCCCGCCCGTACACGCGAGAAGCAATGCCACCGCTCCGTGCAGCACTGCCCTTGACGGTCTTCGCTTCATCGACAACTCGCTTCCCCCACAGTGCGGACGGCACCGGACGCCGCCCCCGACCGGGCGATCCTCACGCCACGGCGCCCGGTTGACCAGAGTGCGGTTTTGGCCAGTGGCCAACAGGCGGTGGGTGTTTCAGGTCAGCTTGAGGAGGTGAGGGCAACCACAGGTGATCCATCGAAGCAACAAGATTTTCACAGAGTTGGCATATTCCGGAGGGAATCTTCACGATCGGCGATCCCGCGCCCCCGGGCCAGCAAGATCCCCGTGGTTGAACACTGCACTTCGAATCTGGACATGTCCGCATAGTGACCAACCAAGCAGTCACCCCTTCTGGCACACCGCCTTCGAACGGTAGGTATGGACGGCCCAAATACCCACCGATTCAAGGGGATTGCGATGTCTCGACCCACCCGCCGCCAAGCCATGGGCGCCACCGCGGGCACCCTCGCCACTCTCGCCCTGACGGGCACCGCGCACGCCGCCGCCACGGCCCGCGGCGCGGCGCCGGCCACGGCGACATCGGGCCACAGCGGCCACGACGGGCACGCGGGGCACGGCGCGCCCGAGGCGTTCGACGAGGTGTTCCAGGGGCGCCGCATCCAGGGTGCGCCCGGCTCCGGGCACATGCACCACGGCGGGGGCTACGGCGTGCGGATAGACGGCCAGGAGCTGCACGTCATGCAGAACGCCGACGGCACCTGGATCAGCGTCGTCAACCACTACGAGCCGTCTCCCACTCCGCGCGCGGTCGCCCGCGCCGCAGTGGTGGAGCTCCAGGGCGCCGCCCTCGTTCCGCTCGCCTGATCCAGCCGCAGCCCGCCACCCGCCCGCACCGAGTCCCACCAGGAGCACCCTCATGGCCGTTCGCAAGAACCAGGCGGACCTGACCACCGACGAGAAGCGCCGCTTCGTCGCCGCCCTGCTACAGCTGAAGCGCAACGGGAGGTACGACACCTTCGTGAGCACGCACAACGCCTTCATCATGAGCGACACCGACACCGGCGACCGGGTCGGCCACCGCTCGCCGTCGTTCCTGCCCTGGCACCGCAGATTCCTCATCGAGTTCGAGCAGGCGCTCCAGTCGGTCGACGCGTCGGTCACGCTGCCGTACTGGGACTGGACGGCCGACCGCACCGCCACATCCTCGCCGTGGGCGGCCGACTTCCTCGGCGGCACCGGCCGCAGCCGCGACGGCCAGGTGATGGACGGACCGTTCGCCCAGAGCGCGGGCGGCTGGAACCTCAACATCCGGGTGGACGGCCGCACTTATCTGCGCCGGGCCCTGGGAGCGGCGGTGGCGCAGCTGCCGACCCGGGCCGAGGTCGACGGTGTGCTCGCCATGACGACGTACGACATGGCGCCGTGGAACAGCGCGTCCGACGGCTTCCGCAACCATCTGGAGGGCTGGCGCGGGGTCAACCTGCACAACCGGGTCCACGTGTGGGTGGGCGGGCAGATGGGGACGGGGGCCTCCCCCAACGACCCGGTGTTCTGGATGCACCACGCGTTCGTGGACAAGCTCTGGACGCAGTGGCAGTCCCGGCACCCCGGCTCGTCGTATCTGCCCACGGCCGGGACGCGTGATGTGGTGGACCTGCACGACACGATGCGGCCGTGGAACAACGTGACCCCGGCGGACCTGCTCGACCACCGCCGCTACTACACATACGACACGGTGGCCTGAGGCGGGCCCGGGATGCGCTGAGCGCGCCGCGCGCCCGTGTGTGGGTTCGCCGCTCAGGCCTGCTTGCGGCCCCAGGCGGAGATCATCGGCGAGGTCGCGAGATCTAGCCGGCCCGCGGCGACGTTCGCGAGATGGCGGTCGATCTCGCCGTCAGTGGCGAGACCCCGGGCGACGAGCGAGCCCCTGATCTGGCGCACGGTTGCCGCCTCCAGCACCGTGGCGGCGGGCGAGGTGACCGGGAAGTACGCGTCCACCTCCACCCGGTCCAGGCTCAACTCCCCGAGCAGGCGCGGGAGTTTGCGGCCGTACGAGAGATCGGCGCCGCGCTCGGCGAGGAGTTCCCTGAAGCCGCGGTCGAAATGCCGGAACGTCGAGCCGTCCAAGAGCTGGCCGAGTGCCTCGGACCGCTCGCCCGCTTCGGTCTGCCGGTTGTCCAGGAGGTAGCCGCTGTCCTCGGTCATACGGATCACGATGGCACCGCTCAGCGGGCCAGTCTGCCGAGCAGGGAGGACGCCGCCAGGACGCCGAGCACGGCGGCGACCAGCAACACTCCGTAGTCGAGGGCGAGATGGGAGGGCGTGCCGAGCAGGAGTCCGCGCAGGGCGTCGACCTGATAGCTCAGCGGGTTGGCCTTGCTGACGGCCTGAAGCCAGCCCGGCATGATCGACACCGGGTAGAGGGCGCTGGAGCCGAAGAACAGCGGCATGGTGATGGCCTGGCCGATGCCCATCAGGCGGTCACGGGTCAGTACGATCCCGGCGATCGACATGGACAGGCAGGAGAAGAACGCCGAACCGAGGACCACTGCAGCCCCGACGCCGAGCAGCCGCAGCGGGTTCCACGTCATGGCGACGCCGAGCAGCGCGGCGATGACGATCACCACGACCGCCTGGATCAGCGCCTTGACCCCGGCCGCGAAGGCCTTTCCGGTGATGAGGGCCGAGCGAGGGGTGGGGGTGACGAGGAGTTTGGTGAGGATGCCGGAGTCCCCCTCCCAGATGATCATGATGCCGTAGAAGATGGCGATGAACATCGCGGACTGGGCGATGATGCCGGGCGCCAGATAGTCGATGTACGGGATACCGCCGGTCGGGATCGCCTTGATGCGGGTGAAGGTCTCACCGAAGATCAGCAGCCACAGGGCGGGCTGCACGGCCCGGGTGTAGAGCTCGGCGCGGTCGTGCCGGAGCTTTTGCAGCTCGACCGCGCACAGGGCGCCGACCCGTGCGGGCAGCACGCGCCAGCCGGTGCGGGGCCGCGGCGGGACGAGAAGCAGATCGAGGGCCCGGCCGGTGGGGTCAGCCGAGGCGGGATGCGGTGCGGCGGGTGCTGCGGACATCGCGGAAGTCACCTCCCTGACTGTCGAGCCCACTGCCGGCGATCTCGCGGAAGACGTCCTCCAGCGTGGGTATGGGATCGTCCGGGCCACTGCCTTGGCGGCGCTCGCGCAGGTCGGACCTGAGGCCGTCGGGCGTTCCCAGGGCGCGGATCCGGCCGCGGTGCATGAGGGCGACGCGGTCGCAGTACTGGTCGGCCTCGTCCATGTAGTGGGTGGTGACGAGCACGGTCATGCCGGTGGCTCGGCGTACGGCGTTGATGTGTTCCCACACGCTGGTGCGGGCGATCGGGTCCAGGCCGATGGTCGGCTCGTCCAGGATGAGCAGCCGGGGCGCGCTGACCAGCGCCTGGGCGAGTTCCAGGCGGCGGATCATGCCGCCCGAGTACGTCTTGGCCATCCGGTCGGCGGCCTCCGTGAGGTCGACGGCGTACAGCGCCTGCTCGACGCGGCGGGCGCTTTCCTTGCGGGGGACGTCGAAGACGCGGGCGAACAGCGCCACGTTCTCGCGTCCGGTCAGGCCCGCGTCGGCGGACAGCTGCTGCGGTACGTAGCCGAGCAGGCGGCGCACGGCCATGCGTTCCCCGGCCGCGTCGTGCCCGAACACCCGAACGCGGCCGGCCGGTACCGGCAGCAGGGTGGTGATGCAGCGGATCGCGGTGGTCTTGCCCGCGCCGTTCGGGCCGAGCAGGCCGAAGACCTCGCCCGTGGCGACGGCCAGGTCGAGCCCGTCGACCGCTCTGGTCTCGCCGAACGCGTACTCCAGGCCGCTGCACACCACCGCGTCGTCGTCGCTCATGGTCCCTCCGCTTCCTCGTGCAGGTTCTCGGCGAGCCGGCGCAGGGCGGGCAGTGCGGCGGCGAGGGCGGCCCGGTCGGCCGCGTCCAGGCACGCCACTTGCTGCCGTACGAGCGCGGCGCGGCGCCGCTGCCAGTCGTGCAGCCGGGCCAGGGCCGCGGGGGTCGCGAAGAGCCGTGCCGAGCGGCGGTCGCCCGGATCGGTCTCGCGCCTCAGGTACCCGTCCTTGACCAGCTGGTTGACGAGTGTGGAGACCGAGTTGCCCGCGAGGTACAACTCCTTGGCGGCGGCCGACACCCCGATGCCGGGCTTGACGGCGACGAGCCTGAGCAGTTCGACGTGCGCCCCGCGCAGCCGCGGCGCGCTCTGCCCGCGGCGCAGGCGCCGCCGGATGAGCCGCTGGACACCGGCGAGCACATCGGCGAAGGAGTCGTCGAACGGCTCTGCCT
The DNA here is from genome assembly GCF_036231355.1 of Streptomyces sp. NBC_01431. Taxonomy (NCBI): domain Bacteria; kingdom Bacillati; phylum Actinomycetota; class Actinomycetes; order Kitasatosporales; family Streptomycetaceae; genus Streptomyces; species Streptomyces sp. NBC_01431. The sequence continues at coordinate 7,177,215 of NZ_CP109496.1, read as the reverse complement.
GTTCGGTAGCCACGCCCACATTTTAGCTCTCATTAAGAGGTATCGGCCAGACCCGTGCGGCGGTGTGCGGGGGCCGCGTTCGGTGTGGTGAGGCGCACATGTGGACCCGCGGTGCCAACGGATCCGGGCGGCATGACATCTTTCCACGGGGCCCCGCGCGCTCCACGGAACGCCATTCGCAACGGGCAGGGAAACAGGAGCTGAACGCACGTGCCGGCCATCAGTCAGAGGATGCACCTGATCCTGCTCTCCGCATGGACGGCGCTGTGGTTCGCCGTGGTGGAACCCAACGGCGGCTTCTCCTGGCACTATCTGCGCGCGGGCGGCGAACTCATCTACCAGGGCCCCTCCGGCGACGGCACCGGCGGGCTCAACCTGTACGCCCACCATCCCGAGCTCCAGATGGGCCCCATCAGCTTCCTGACCGCCGGCCTCTTCAATCCGTTCCCCGAACGGACGGGCCAGTTCCTGGCCGCGCTGTTGATGTCGGTGCTCGGCCTGGTCATCGTGGTCCTTGCCGGCCGCAGCGCCGCCTGGCACTTCCTGGGGACGGGCACCAACCATCAAAGGCTGCGGCAGCGGGTGCTGATCGCCGGGCTCGCCTTCATCCCGATGTGGATCGAGGTGTCGGTCCGCTTCGGCCACCTCGACGACGTGCTCGCGCTGTTCTTCACGGCCCTGGCCGTCCGTTCGGTGACCCGCGACAGCGCGGTGGGCACCGGGGTGTGGCTGGCCCTCGCGATGGACTCGAAGCCGACCGCGGTGACGTTCGCGGCGCTGCTCTTCGCCCTGCCGCGCCACCAGTGGCTGCGGGCGGGGCTGTGGTGCGCGGCGGTGGTCGCGGTCGCCTGGGCGCCGTTCTTCCTCAGCAATCCGCACTCGCTGTCCGCGGCCGGGTTCGCGATACCCAACCAGCCCGCGTCCGCACTGCGCTGGCTCGGCGTGGCGGATCCCGAGACGCCCGGCTGGGACCGCCCGGCGCAGGCCGCGCTCGGCCTGCTGCTCGGGGCCGTCGCGGTGTGGCGGGGGCGATGGGCGGCGGTGGTGCTGCTGGGCGCCAACGCACGGATCGTGCTCGACCCCAGTGTGTACACGTACTACACGGCGTCGGTGCTGCTCGGGACCCTGCTGTGGGACGTGATCGGGCAGCGCAGGCTGGTGCCGTGGTGGAGCTGGCTAGCGCTCCTGACGCTGTACGGCAGCGTGTTCGTGGTGGCGGACGACGCGGCGCGGGGCCTGATCCGGCTGGCGTTCGTGATCGTGTCGACGGGATACGTGCTGCTGTGGCCGCAGCGCGACCGGACCCGGGACCGCCGCCGAAGGCGCCGGGGCACCGTCGAACGCGCCCGGCGCGCTTGAGCTGCGGCCCGCCGGGGCCAGGCCGCGTGAGACGCTGGGCCGGACCGCACCGGCAGACTTGCGAAGAGGGTCCCCATGACTCGTCAGGCGCGTACGGCTGAGGAAATCATCGCGGCCACGGCGGCCGAACTCGCTCCCCCGGCGGACGCGAACCGCCTCGTCCCCCTCATCGAGTCCGCCGCGGCGCCCCGCTCCGCGCTCGCCGGGCTCGCCCTGGAGCAGCGCCACATCATCGCCTCCGACCGGCGGGCCTTCCTGCTCCTGGCCGAGCGCGCCGGCCGGGGCACCGCGTGCGCGGAGTTCTTCGGCACGCTCGCCGACGGCGAGACGCTGGCCCTGGACCGGCTCGGGGCGTACGAGGCGGCCCTGGGCCTGACCGCCGAGGACATCGGGCAGTACGAGCCGCGGGCGGGCTGTCAGGCCTATCCGGCGTACGTCGCCTGGCTGGCGCTGAACGGCGAGCCGCCGAGCGTGGCACTGGCCCTCACCGCCAACTTCGCGGCCTGGGGCGGGTATTGCGCGCGAGTCGCCGGGGCGCTGCGCACCCGGTACGGATTCACCGACAAGGCGTGCGGCTTCTTCGACTTCTTCGCGGGCCCGGCGCCGGAACTCGAACGCCAGGCGGTCGCGGCCGTCGCCGCCGGGTCGGACGACGAGCACGGCGAAGGCGTCGCCGGCGGCCTGCGCTACGGGCGGCTGCTCCAGACCTACGAGTCGATGTTCTGGAACACCCTCGCCGAACGGACCTGAGCGGCATGGTGGCATTAGTGCCACCAACGATCGGGGTGGTGGCGGGATCGAGGCGGGGTGGCCCGGCGGTGGACGATCTGTACGACCGTTCCACAGCAAGGGGAGCAATCCCGACGGGGAGTCAGCCACATGCAGTTGTTCACCAAGCCGGTCCGCTGGGCCGCGGCCGCCGCGTGCGGTCTGCTGGCCGCCGCCGCTCTGCCGGCCGGCGCGGCGAGCGCCGCCGCCAACGCGGGCACCCCGCCCGTGCCGGACCGCTACCGCCATCAGAAGCTCGACTGGCAGCCGTGCGTGTCCGGCACGCTTCAGTGCGCGGCGATGTCCGTGCCGCGGGACTGGTACCACCCGGACGCCGGGCCGAGCCTCACCGTGCGGGTGTCCCGCCATCAGGCGGCCGACCCGGCCGCCCGGCGCGGGGTGCTCATGATGGCGGCGGGCGGCCCCGGCGCCTCGGGCCTGCCGCGCCCGGCCAACCTGGCCAAGGGCAGCGCGAAGCTCTCGGCGGCGTACGACATCGTCAGCTTCGACCAGCGCGGCGTCGGCGCGTCCACCAACGTGGTCTGCTCGGACCAGGACAAGGTCGACGCCTTCTTCTCCAGCGGCGACCTGAGGGACCGCTCCGGGCAGGCGCTGCGGGCGACGTTCGACCGGGCCCGTGACTTCGTGCAGGACTGCGAGCGCGAGTCGGGCGGGCTGCTGCCGTACATCACGACCGACCAGGCCGTGCACGACATGGACCTGTTCCGCTCGCTGCTCGGCGTGGCCAAGGTGTCCTACTACGGCCCGTCCTACGCGTCCTTCCTCGGGGCGTACTACGCGACCGAGTTCCCGCGCCGGGTGGAGCGGGTCGTCCTGGACAGCAACGTCGACTTCACGGGCAGCTGGCAGTCGTTCCTGGTGGGGCAGCCGATGAGCTTCCAGCGCCGGTTCGAGCAGGACTTCCTGCCGTGGCTGGCGAAGAACGACCAGGCGTACCACCAGGGCGCGACGCCCGCCGAGGCCAAGGCGTCCTACGAGCGGCTCCGGGCCGCGCTGCACGACCGGCCACTCGACCTGGAGGGCACGCTCATCACGCCCAACCAGCTCGACGTCGCCGCGACCAACGCGATGTACGAAGCGCACAGCGGGTTCCCCGCGCTCGCCTCCCTGCTGAGCCTGCTCGAAGACCCCGACAGCGCGCCCGCGGACGCGAGGAAGGCCGTCGCGAACCAGATGAAGCACCCCATGGGCGCCAACTTCTTCGCCGACTTCTTCTCGGTCACCTGCGGGGACACCCCGTGGAACCGGGACAGCCGCTATTGGGTGGACAAGAGCGCCGAGGCGACGCGCGTCAACCCCCTTGCCGGAGCACGGGAGTTGACGTTCAGCGCGATCTGCGCGAACTGGCCGCGGTCCAAGGCGCCGCACATCAAGGTGACCGGCAAGGGCCTGCCGCCCGTTCTGATGCTCAACTCGATACACGACCCGGCGACCTACTACGAGAGCGCGGTGCGCGCCCATCGCGGTCTGGCGGGCTCGCGCCTGATCACCGTGAACGACGGCGACCACGGCCAGTACCAGACCGGCAACGCCTGCGCGGACACGTACGTCGACGACTACCTGGTGGACGGCGCGCTGCCCGCCGCGGACACCACCTGCGAGGGGGTCCCGCTCCCCGAGCCCGCGGCACGCGGCTGACCTGCGGGCGGCCAGGAACTCACGGCACGAGGGGAACCAAGGGGTGCACAGCCGTTTACCCTGGGGGTGAACGGCTGTGCACCCCTGGCCCGCCATCCCGTTCCAGCCGTACGGAGAGTCATGCCCCCAGCGATATCCGCGCCCGCCGAATCGTCGCGCCCCCGCTTCTTCGTCGGGGTCCTGGCGTTCTGCGGGGTGGTCGTGGCCGTCATGCAGACGCTGGTGGTACCCCTGCTTCCCCATGTGCCGGCGCTGACCGGCAGCACTCCCGCCGCGGCGAGCTGGCTGGTGACAGTCACGCTGCTGACCGGCGCGGTCTTCACTCCGGTGCTCGGCCGGGCCGGCGACATGTACGGCAAACGCCGGGTACTGCTCGTCTCGCTCGGGGTGCTCACGGCGGGTTCGGTGATGTGCGCGGTCAGCTCCCACATCGGGGTACTGATCGCGGGCCGCGGACTACAGGGCGCGGCCCTCGCGGTGATTCCGCTGGGCATCAGCATCATGCGCGACGAGCTTCCGCCTGCGAAGGTGCTCCCTTCGGTGGCTCTGATGAGTTCGACGCTCGGGATCGGCGCCGCCATCGGGCTGCCGGTGGCCGCCCTGGTCGTCGAGCACTTCGACTGGCACACCATGTTCTGGGCGTCGGCCGTGCTCGGAGTGCTCGACATCGCCCTGGTGCTGGTCTGCGTGCCGGAGTCCCCGCTGCGCTCGCGCGGCCGGTTCGACGCGGTGGGGGCGCTCGGGCTCTCGACGGCGCTGGTGGCCACGCTGCTCGCCATCACCCAGGGCGCCGACTGGGGATGGACGTCCCCGCGCACCCTCGCGCTGCTCGGCGCGGCCGTGGTGATGTGGCCGCTCTGGGGCGTCTACGAGCTGCGCACCCGCTCCCCGCTGGTCGATCTGCGGGTCTCCGCCCGGCCCGCGGTGCTCCTCACCAATGTGGCGGCGCTTTTGATCGGTTTCGCCTTTTACGCGAACTCGCTGGTGACCGCGCAGATGGTGCAGGAGCCCAGGAGCACCGGGTACGGACTCGGTGCCTCCATCGTGGTGAGCGGGCTCTGTCTGCTGCCGGGCGGTCTCGCGATGGTGGCGCTCTCCCCCGTGTCGGCCAAGATCTCGGCGGCGTACGGCCCGAAGACCGCGCTCGCGATCGCGGCCGCGATCATGGTGGTGGGCTATGTCGTGCGGTTCTTCACCAGCCACAGCCTGCCCCTGATCATCGCGGGGGCCACGGTCGTGGCGTCCGGCACCGCGATCGCGTACTCGGCGCTGCCCGCGCTGGTCATGCGTGCCGTGCCGGTCGGCGAGACGGGCGCCGCCAACGGCCTCAACACGCTGATGCGGTCGGTCGGTCAGGCCTGTTGCAGCGCGGTGGTGGCCGCGGTCCTGGCCAATGTGACGTTCCGGGTCGGCGGGCAGACGGCGCCGACGCTGCACGCCTATCTGCTGGTGTTCCTCATCGCGGCCGGTGCCGCGCTCGCGGCCCTGCTCGCCACCCTGTGCCTGCCGGGCCGCGGCACGCCGGTCAGCGGTAGCGTCGGGGCGGACCGGGCCGCGGGCGCGCCGGGACGTACGACGGCCGAGGAGAGCGCATGACCGGGCGGCAGGAGCGCGACACGGACACCGGGACGGGCCGGGACGCGATCTTGCGGGCGGCCCGCCGGGCGTTCACACTGCGGCCGTACGCCGAGGTCACGATGCGCCAGATCGCCGCGGACGCGGGGGTGAGCGCCTCCCTCATCGTCAAGCGGTTCGGCAGCAAGGAGCACCTCTTCCACACGGTGGCCGACTTCGGGCCCGCGGCCGACGCGCTGTTCGCGGCGGCGCCGCAGGCGCTCGGCCGGCACCTGGTGCTGACAATGGTGCGGATGCGCCGCGAGGACCAGGGCGATCCGCTGCTGCGGGCGGTCTTCTCCCTGGGGAACATGGATGAACGCACCCTGCTGCGGGAGCGGTTCCGCGAGCAGGTCACGTCCCGGCTGGCGGGTCAACTGCCTGGTGAGGACCGGGAGTTGAGGGCCGAGTTGATCGCCGGTCTGCTACTGGGTCTCGGCGCGACCCTGAGTCTGCACCGGCCGGGCGCCGGGGAACGCGCCACGCCCGAGCAGCTGGCGGATCTCTACGCGCCGGCTGTGCAGCGTCTCATCACCGGCTCCGGCTGACCGGACCGGTGTGTGCCGTCACTCCTCCACGGTGATGGCCTGCACGGGGCAGGCGCGGGCGGCTTCGCGGACCAGCGGGCTGCCGGCGCCGTCCTCGCGACCGGCGAGCAGTTCACTGAACCCGTCGTCGTTCTGGGTGAAGACGTCGGGGGCCGTCAGCACACACTGCCCCGCGCCAATGCAGACGTCCTGGTCGATACCGATCCGCATGTGCGGCTCCTTGTCCGTTGGCCCCGACCGCTACCAGGCGACGGGGAGTTCGATCATGCCCTGAATGGTGTCGCCCGGCTTGAAGGGGATCCGGTCGGCGGGCACCGCCAGGCGCAGGTGGGGCAGCCGGTCGAAGAGGGAGCGCAGCGCGATCTCCATCTCGGCCCGCGCCAGGTTCTGCCCGAGACACTGGTGGATGCCGAAGCCGAAGGCGACGTGGTGGCGGCTGGAGCGGTGCCAGTCGAGGAGGTCGGGATCCTCGTAGGCGCTCTCGTCCCGGTTGATGAGGGACGTCGAGAAGACGACGCCCTCGCCGGCGCGGATCGTTCGGCCGCCGATCTCGATGTCCTCCAGGGCCAGGCGCAGCATCCCGTCGGCGATCGAGAGGAAGCGCAGCAGTTCCTCCACCGCGGCCGGCATCAGCGCCGACTCGGAGCGCAACTCGGCCAACTGCTCGGGGTGTTCGAGCAGGGTGAAGGTGCCGAGCGAGATCATGTTGGCGGTGGTCTCGTGGCCCGCGACGAGCAGGATGGTGCAGAACTCCACCAGTTCCTGCCGGTCGAGCGTGCCCTCGTTCAGGCGCTGCTCGATGAGTTCGTCGAGCAGCCCGTCGCCCCGGTCCTTCTGTTTGCGGTCGATCAGTTTTCTGAAGTAGTCCTCCAGAGCGTCGCGGGCCGCCTCCGTGTCGCGGGCCTCGGGGCCGCGAAGCAGCTTGCGGGACTGTCCCTCGAAGAACTCGTGGTCCTCGTACGGGACGCCGAGCAGCGCGCAGATCACCATCGACGGCACCGGCAGCGCGAACGCGTTCACCAGGTCGGCGGGCGGACCCTGCTCGATCATCTGGTCCAGGAGCCGGTCCACGGTCCGCTGGATCCGCGGCCGCAGCGAGGCGGTGCGTTTGAGCGTGAAGCTCGGGATCAGCATCCGGCGCTGGGTGGCGTGCTCGGGGTCGTCGACGCCGAGCAGCGCCGTGCGGCGCCTGCTGATGCCGCTGAAGCGGGCCGACGGGGAGGGGAAGGCGTCGCTCTCCCGGTTCGAGGACAGTCTCGGGTCGGCGAGCAGGGCGCGCGCCTCGGCGTGGCCGGTGACCATCCACACGCCGCGGCCGTCGAAGAGGCGCACCCGGGCGAGCGGGCGCTCCTCGCGCAGCGGCTGATATGCGGTGGGCGGGTGGTAGGGGCAGCTGCGGTTCTGCGGGAAGGAGACGCTGCCCGTGTCGGTGGCGGTGTGGTCGGTGTTGACGCTGGTGTTGCTGCCTGTCATACGTACCTCGCAAGCGAAGGGTTCCGTCTTGCCGATCTCCACTACATGCCTCAGGCACCTATGACGTCTACACGTTCTTCGGCCGAATCCTTGCCTTCGAACGGATGTGCCCCGGGCCTGCCTCAGGGGCCGGTGCGAGCGGGGCCGGACGGCGGAGCTAGCGTGTGTGCGGCCCGTCGTACGTCACGGGCCGGTGAGGAGATCGAGCCGGATGTCTGGACTGGCGCTGAGCGGGGCTGCCGCGGCGAGCCTGCCCGAGCTGACCACGGGACGCCTGCTGTCGACGTGGCGGCCGGACGTGGCGGCGCTGCTGCTGATCGCCGTCCTGGGCGGCCTGTACGGCTGGGGCGTGCTGCGGCTGCGCCGCCGGGGCGAGCGCTGGCCCGTGCCGCGCACCGCGGCCTTCGCGCTGCTCGGACTCGGCACGCTGGCCGTCGCGACGATGTCCGCGCTGGCGGTGTACGACACCGAGCTGTTCTGGCCGGCCGCCGTCCAGAACGTGGCTCTCGACCTGATCGCGCCGCTCGGTCTCGCGCTGGGCGATCCGCTGCGGCTCGCGATGAGCGCGCTGCCCGAGCGCGGCGCGGGGCGGCTGCGCAACGCGGTGTCCGGGCGTCTGGTGCGCCTGCTCACCTTCCCGCTGGTCAGCAGCGCTCTGGTACTCGTCAGTGAGCTGTGCATCTATTTCACGCCGTACTTCGAGACGGCGCTGCGCCACGGCGCGCTGCACGAGCTCATGTACCTCCAGCTGCTGGTCGCCGGGAGCCTGTTCGTCCTGCCGGTGCTCACCCGCGAGGAGGCGCTGCCGGCCTGGTGCAACCATCCGGTGCGGGCCGCGCTGGTCTTCCTCGACGGGCTGATCGACGCGCTGCCCGGCATCGTGGTCATGACCCACAGCACGCTGATCGCGGGCGCCTGGTACCTGCGTCACGCTCCGGCGTGGGCGCCCGACGTCCAGCACAACCAGCAGGTCGGCGGCGGCGCGATGGTCACCATCGCCGAGCTGGTGTCGCTGCCGTTCCTGCTCGCGATCCTGGTGCAGTGGTCGCGCGCCGACCGTGCCCAGCGGGTGGTGCTCGACCGCCGACTGGACGAGGAACTGGCTCCGGCCGCCCCTGTCGCGGGACGGCCGGAGAAAGAGGAGCTCGTGCGGCCCTGGTGGGAGACCGACGGCGGAACCGTCGGCCAGCGGATGCGCCAGGGGCGGCCCCAGGGCTGAGGCACGAGGGGTGCGGTCAGTGCCGGTCGCGGCGCCTGCGCAGCCGGCTCACGATGAACCAGATCACGAAGACGACGAACGCGATGAAGAGGATCACCAGGATCAGCAGGAAGATCCCGAGTTTCTTGAAGAAGCCGCTCTTCTTTTTCTTGGACTTCTTCGACGCGGTCACGGTGGACTTGTCCGCGACGGTGTGCCGGGACTGCGCGGCCGCCTGGAGCGGCGGTGCCAAGTCCCGCACCGCACCGGCCTGTTGAGCCGCGGGCGCCGCGACCGTGGTGCGGGGCGCCGCCTCGGCGGTGACCGGTCCCGCCACCAGGGCGGTGCCGAGGAGCAGGGCGAGCAGCACCCCCGCCCGGCGCAGCGGCCGCGGCGCGGCCTTCGACGTGGTCGTGGACGGTATTGCGTTCATGGTGGTCATCCCCCAAGGACGTTCGGTGCGGCCGCCTGCCGCACGCTGCTTGTATCTGTTACCCGCCGCACGAGTGGTACGCGTCAGCGGTGTGTCGCGACGCCCGCCGTGGTCTCCACTTCGAGGAGCGAGGCGCTGTGCCGTTCGGCCTCGAAGGCGGCGTGGCCGCCCCGGAGCCCGAACAGGCGCTTGGCGAGCAGGATGTAGAGGACGGCGAGGATGTTGATCGCCAGGGTGACGATCTTCACCCAGCTGATCTTCTCGGTGAGCTCGTAGATCTCCAGCGGCAGGAACATCGCCGTGGCGACGACCGTCAGGTACTCCGCCCAGCGCTTGGCCCGCCACAGGCCGACGCCCTCGACGATCTCGATGAGCGCGTACACGAGCAGCGCCACCGCGACGATCACCAGGGTGGAGTGCTTGTAGTTGAAGGTCTTCTGGATGGTTCCCACGACCGGCGAGTGGTCGAGGTCGTAGTGGAAGTGGCGGAAGACCGGCCGCAGCACGTCGAGGTACTCGTCGAAGAACCGGCGCACCGAGTCCTGGGTGTTGCTGAACTTCCACACCGCGATCGCCACGAGCACGATGAACACGCCGCGCACGGCCCGCTCGACGGCCAGAAAGCGCAGGATGAACAGATCGCGCAGCACCTTGCCGCGGGGCACCAGCGGGGCGTCCTCGGCGGGGCCCGTACCGTGCGGCGCGCCGAGGGCGAAGTCGCCGCAGCGCAGACAGCGCCAGGCCTCGCCCATCGAGGTCTCGGCCCGCAGCCGGTCGCGCAGGACGCTCTCCTGCGGGGCATAGGTGACATGGCCGCGGCGCGCGCAGGTGCGCCGGTCCCAGTCGATCTTCATGCTCGTCCTTCCGTGAGGCCCGCGGCGGGCGGGCCGGTGTGCTCATCAGGGACCGTAGTGGACCCTTGTCGTGGACTCGACACGGGGGCGGAATCGGGGTGCCGTGCCGCGGCCACACCATCAAGGAGGACGAGAATGCCCTGATGAGTTCCGCGAACGCGCAGACTTCCCCCGCCCGAAACGACCAGCGGGCCCTCCTGCTCCTTTCAGCGGCCTCCGGCGCCACCGACGCCTTCGCCTTCCTGTGTCTGGGGAAGGTGTTCGCGGGGGTGATGACCGGCAATCTCGTCCTGGTCGGCGCGTCCGTGGGGGCCGGGGACCGCACGGTGGTGCCCCGGGCCGTGACGGCGCTCGCCGGGTACGCGCTGGGTGTCGGCGGGGCGGCGCTCGCCGAACACCGTCTCAACCCCCGCCTGTCGCTGGGGACCGAGACGGTGCTGCTCGCGCTGGCGGCGGCCGTGTGGGCGCTGGGCCTCGCCCACTCGCTCGGCTCCCAACTGGCACTGCTTGTCGCGCTCTCCGTCGCGATGGGAGTACAGGCGCACACGTGGGGCACCCCGACCACGTACTTCACGGGCACGTTCACCAAGCTCGCGGGGCGGCTGGCGCGGCGCGCGCCGGGCGGCTCGGACCGCTGGGTGGCGGTGCGCCTCGCGGCCGTGGTGGCGGGCGCCGCCGCGAGCTCACTGGTCGCCTGGTGGTGGCCCGGCGCCACGGGCACGGTCGCGGCCGTGCTCTGCGCCATCGCCCTCGCCATCCGACCGCGTCAACCGGCCCCGAATCAGGGCTAGTTGACCCACCGGGCCGCCACGGATGCCCGTCCGCGACTCGCCGATCCGGAGGCCTTTGGCATATACCAGAAGCACCACCGTATCGAGTGTTGCCAAATCCCTTACGGGGCATCGCTCCCTGTGCAACAGTCGTAACCGGTCCACTTCACCAGACCAAGTACCACCGCGGCCGCATCGGAGAACGTCATGCCGTCCCATCTGTTCGCGGACCGACCCGCTCCGCAACCGCCCGAGCGGGGCACGGTCGACGCGCTGATCACGCAGACCCGCCGACTGCGCGGCGGTCTGGACGCGGTGCGTCGCGAAGCACTCGTGGACGACGAGGACGCGCAGGGGCGCTGGCAGCGTGCCCTGTGCGATCTGGCGGCCCACCAACTCGACGACCTGGGCCGCCACTTGGGACAGCTGCGCGAGGGACTGACCGCCGAGGAGGACGACGCCGCGGCGCTCACCGCCGAGGCCTCGCCGCGCGACGGGAGTTCACCGCTGGGCGAGGCGGACGGCGGATCGCTCCTCAGCCGGGTCGGCAGCGCCGAATGGAACCTGCTCACCGACGAGGTGAGCTGGTCGCAGGAGCTCTTCGAGATCTTCGGGCGCTCCCCCGAGAACGGCGGCATGTCGCTCGACGAACTGCCCACCGTGGTGTTCGCCGAGGACCAGGCCCTGCTCACCGCGATGGTGACGGCCTGCCTGGTGGACGGCCGCACGATCGACGGGGAGTTCCGGATCGTGCGGCCCGACCAAGGCGTCCGCACGCTCCACATGATGGGCGAGCCGGTGCTCGACAGCGACGGCTGCACCGCATCCATGTGGGCCGTCCTGCGCGACGTGAGCGAGCTGCGGCGCAGTGAGCGTGCCGTGCGCGAGAGCCGCGACAGCCTGCAGCACGAGCGCCGCATCGCACAGACCGAGCACCGCCTCGCGGTGGAGCTCCAGGAGGCCGTGCTGCCGCCGTGGCGCGGCTCGCTGCGGCTCCCGCACGGCGGCCCCGGCGCACTGGACATCGCCGCGCACTACCTGCCCTCCGCCTCCAGTGCCCTCATCGGCGGCGACTGGTACGACGCGCTCGAACTGCCCGACAGGTCGTCTTTACTGACCGTCGGCGACCTCACCGGCCACGGCGTGACCGCGACCGGCGCGATGGCGATGCTGCTCGGCGCGTTGCGCGGAATGGCCGTCGCGGGCCTGGAACCCGGACCCCTGATGGGCCACCTCAACCAGCTTCTGGAGCAGACCGTGCAGCCCGCCCTGGGCAGCGCGGTCTGCTGTCGTTACGAGCCCGCGCGGCGCAGGCTCACCTGGTCCCAGGCGGGCCACCCCGCCCCACTGCTGTTCCGCGACGGGACGGGCCACACGCTCGGCGCCCCTGAGGGCGTGCTGCTCGGCGCCACCCACGCAGCCGCCTACGGGCAGGCCGAACTCACCCTCCGCGCCGGCGACTTGCTCGTCCTGCACACCGACGGGCTGACCCGGCAGAACGCGTGGGGTGACACGCAGCAGCGCGGACTGCTCGATCTCGCACCGCTCTTCGACGACGCCCGCAGCGCTCAGGACTGCGTACGGATGATCGTCGAGGAGTTCGGGGAGCGAGCACGCGAGGATGACGCCTGTGTGCTGGCGGCCCGCATCGGGTCCTGACACGGCCCCGCTTCAGGTCCCGGCACACCCGGCGACAACGGCCCGAGGGGGGCCAGGGGTTGTACGGGTCCCGCGTGCAACCCCTCTAGATGTCCGCGCTCCGTCCTCGCTTGGCGGGCGCCTGCGGCATGGCCAGCTCGATCTCCTGGCGCAGGTCCTCGATCTTCGCGTAGCCCGCGTACTGCCCGGTGAGCCGGTACATCTCGCGCAACCGGTCCCAGGTGCGGTGCGAGGAGGTCTCCCCCATCGACACCAGGGCCAGACGGGCGTAGCGGTCCGCCTGTTCCGGGTCGTCGGCGATGAAGCAGGCCGACGCCAGTGAGATGTAGTCGAAGATCTTGGATCGCTGACGTCCGCCCACCCGCAGCTCCAGCGCCTGTTTGGCGTGCTTCTGCGCGATGGCCGCCGCGGACGGCTCGTGGTCGGCAAGCGTGCGGAAGGCGAGGGCCTCCATGCCGTGCAGGTCGGCCTCGTCGAACATCTGCATCCAACTGGGCGGCGGCACATCGCCTTTGTCGGAGACGAAGAGCTCCTCGGCCTCACCGAGGGTGCGCCGCATCGCCTGACCGTGCCCCATCGACGCCTGCGCCCACGCCTCGATGGTGTGCAGCATGGCGCGGGTGCGCGGCAGGGTCTCCTCGCCCGAACCGGACTTGGCGAGCTTCATGAGGTCGAGCGCCTCACCGGGGCGGCCCAGGTGGACCATCTGGCGGGCGGCCCGGGAGAGGGCTTCGCCGGCGCGCGGGCGGTCCCCGCCCTCGCGGGCCGCGTGGGCGGCGATGACGAAGTACTTCTGGGCGGTCGGCTCCAGGCCGATGTCGTGGGACATCCAGCCCGCGAGCACGGCCAGGTTGGCGGCCACGCCCCACAGGCGGCGCTGGAGGTGGTCGGGGTGGCGGTAGGCGAGCATGCCGCCCACCTCGTTGAGCTGGCCCACCACCGCCTTGCGCTGAAGGCCTCCGCCGCGGGAGGCGTCCCAGGCCCGGAACACTTCGACCGAGCGCTCCAGCGCGTCGATCTCCTGCGACCCGATGGGCGCGGCCTCATAGCGGTCGTACCCGGTGGGGTCGACGCGCAGCGGGTCGTCGATGCGGGGGGCGTCGGCGGACAGTACGGGGTCGGTGTGCAGCCAGTCGGACATGGCGCTGCTGAGTACGGAACCAGTGGCGAGCGCGGCGCCCGCGCCCACCAGACCGCGTCGGTTGAGCATGAGGTCCATTCCCGTGAATTCGGTGAGGACCGCTGCCGTCCGTTCGGGCGCCCACGGAAGGCCGTCCGGATTCTTCGTGTTCCTGACGTCGTTCCGCTTTCCAGCGCGCCCGTGCCGGTCGAACCCGAGATCCTCGATGGTCACGACACGGCCGAGCCGCTCGGTGAACAGCGCCGCCAGCACCCTGGGCACCGGATCGCGCGGGGTCTCCCCCAAGTCGATCCAACGCCGCACCCGCGAGGTGTCGGTGGCCAGTTGGGGGTGGCCCATGGCCGCCGCCTGCCGGTTCACCAGTCGCGCGAGTTCGCCCTTGGACCATCCGGCGAGGCCGAACAGGTCGTTCAGGCGGGTGTTGGGTTGTCCGCTCACGTCAAGCCCCCAGGTTCTCGGCTGAGTTGACAGTAATCCCCTGTCAGATGCGGCGCGACTATTCGCCATGGTTCGCCAGGGTGCGCCAGATGGTGTGCCACCCGCGGCCGGGTGTCAGGTAAGAGAGCGCCACCCCGACCCGGGGGCCGGACCCCATTCCCCAGGGTGCGGCTCGGCCACCGGGACGGGTAGCGCACGCAACTTGCCGGCACACGAAGGGATCTGTCACCCATGTACACAGCATCGTCCTCCGTGTCCGCCCCGCCCCGTCCGCACCGTCCTCTGGGGGCGGGCGGCGGACCGTACCTCGACCCCACCCACGCCGCACCGGCGTACGGCGCGGGCCGGATGCCGCGCCGCCCCGGGGCGGGCACCCAGCCGCTCAGCGGGAGAATCGACCTCTCCGGCCCGCAGGGCGCCCAGCTGCGCATCGCGATCGCCTCGGTGCACCGCATCTGCCCGGAGTTCAACCCGGTACAGGTGCTGCGCCACAGCGGACGCTCCGTGCTGATCGTCGGCACCACAGGACGCGCCACGGCCGTCGCGAAGTGTTTACTGGACCACTCGCCCGCCTGGGCCGAGCGGTTCCGGCACGAAATAGCTGCCTACCGCGCCTTCGTCCGGCACCGCCCACCGGTGCGGGTTCCGCGGCTGATCGCCGCCGATCCCGACAACTGCACCTTGGTGATCGAGCGGATGCCGGGCCGGGCCGCGGCTCTGACGCGGCACCCCGTCGAGGCCCCGCCGCGGGCCGATGTCCGGGCCGTGCTCGGTGCGATCGGGCGCGTCAACGCCTGGCGGCCGCCCGCCGAACTGTTCGGCAGGCCGCTGGAGTACGCGCCGCGGATCGCCCGGTACCACGAGCTCGGCCTGTTCACCGACCGCGATCTGAACGACCTGCAGAAGCTGGTGCACGGTCTGGCCCAGTCGGGCAGGGTCTCCTGGCAGTTCTCGCACGGCGACGCGCTGCTGTCCAACATCCTGCTGTCGCCGGCCGGTCCGGTCCTGGTCGACTGGGAGCACGCGGGCTGGTACCTGCCCGGCTACGACCTGGCGACGCTGTGGGCGGTCCTCGGTGACGCGCCGATGGAGCGGCGCCGGATCAGCCAGGCCGCGCAGGCGGCGGGACCCGCGTCGCGGGACGCCTTCCTCGTGAACCTGATGCTCGTACTGACCCGGGAGATCCGGACGTACGAGACGGCGGTGCAGCGCACCATGCGGGAGGCGACGCCGGCGGCTGCGGCGCAGGCCCCCCCGCCGGGCGTGCTGTCCGCCGGGGAGCAGCAGCGGCTGCTGCTGCGCAGGCTGCACGACGACTGCGCGATGGCGCGGCGGGCCGTGCGGGCGGCGGTCGGCACCCGCTGACCGCCGGGCAGAGGGGGAAGCGTGCTGCGCGTCCAGTGCCGACACACTGGGCGCGCAGCGCGCTGTCGTTCGACGACGGCCTGAAGTCGTGCCGTACCGCGCCCCCGAGGAGCGGGGAGAGCCGCGCGAGACGAGCCCCCGCGGGCCCGGGGCCGACGAACGTCACTTCCCGCCAAGCGCTCAGCGGACCCGGACGACATCCACGTCGGACGCCTTGACGAAGGCGATCCGGTGGCCGATCTGCACGGTCACATAGGCCGTGCTGCTGGGGAAGTACGTGTGGTCGTAGGGGTAGGACGAGTCGATGGTGGGGGCGTAGTAGTAGCCCGCGGGCGCCTGGCCACCGCCGGGGTAGGACTGTCCGGCCTTGATGGTGTAGGCGAGCGGGGTGCCCACGTGCGGCGCCGTGAAGTCCGCCGGATAGTCGGAGGGGCCCGGATAAGCGGTTCCGTACACCGGAACATCGCTCACCCCCGGCTTCGGCCGTACGACGTAGCCGGCGGTCGGGGTGGTGGTGCGGGTGTGCCGGGGGCTCTGGAACCAGGCCTTCTGTCCGTACCACCAGATCGCGGTCCAGCCGGGTTCGCGTCCGGCGACCACGGCCTGCTGGGTGGCGCTGATCTTGCTTCCCCAGTCATTGGCGCAGTTGGTGCCCGGCTGACCGGGCGGGTGCAGGGCGGGGTCGGCGAACAGCGGGGCGCTGGTGGACGGTTCGGTGTACAGCGGGACCGCGCTGCTGGGCTGCACGGGCAGGTCGGTGTTCTTCTCGCAGTCCCGGATCGCCTGGCGGTTCCGCTTGAACTCCGGGTTGATCGTGACCAGTTGGCTGCCGGGCGGGGCGGTGGGCACGGTGGGTCTGCCGAGGAGCGCCATGAACCGGTTCCAGTCCCAGTACGGGCCCGGGTCCCAGTGCATGGCGGCGGTGCCCCCCGCCGTGGTCGGCGGCACGTTGTCGTGGCCGATGATGTGCTGACGGTCGAGCGGGATGTCGTACTTCGCGGCGAGGTAGCGCACCAGGGCCGCCGTCGAGCGGTACATCTCGTCGGTGTACCAGGTCGCCCCCTCGGTGGCGTAGCCCTCCTGCTCGATGCCGATGGACTCCGTGTTCAGGTACCAGTTGCCGGCCTGCCAGGCGACGTCCTTGGTCCTCACCATCTGCGTGACGTGGCCGTCCGCGGAGCGCACCACGTAGTGCGCGGAGGCGGCGCGCTTGGGGTCCTGGAAGATCTTCAGGGTGGTCGCGTAGGTCTCTTCGGTGTCGTGCAGGACGATGTACTTGACCGTGTTGGTGTGCGGCCGGTCGGAGAGGTCGTAGTTGCCGTACGTCTCCTTGTCGGCGGGATCGCCCGTCTGCTGGTAGGCCGCCGGGACCCAGTCGCAGGTCAGGACGCGGGGGCATTCGGGGCGCGGCCCGGCGGCGCTCGCCGGTGCGACGGGGCCGGTGAGGGTGAGGCCGAGGGCGCCGGCCATCGCTGTCGCGAGCGCGAGTCTGGTCCTGTGCTTGGACGTCATGGGACAACCCTTCTTGCCGGGGGTGCACGTGGGGCTCTGACGCCGTGCGGCGCGTGCGGTACGCGCGGACACTCTGTGACCCCGGGTGACGGCTCGTCAAGAGAGCCTGCGCCACGGCGACTTGTATCAGTGGCCCAGACCTCTGAAGGGGTTTCTGACCTGCTGATGGCACGGAGAGGGGGAACCCTGCGGGCGGGATTCACCCGGCCGGGGCATGAGAAAGCCCGGCACGTCGAACTCGGGTGCCGGGCTGTGGGGTGGAAGGCCGGGGTCGCGGCGCTCAGCTCTGCTGGAAGAGCTCGGCGGGCAGCGGCTTCAGGAGCGCGTACAGGTCGTCGGTGATCGGACGGTCCCAACTGGCGATCGTGACAAGGACGTTGTCGCTGCGGTCGAACTGCACGCAGGAGATGCGGCTCTCGGAGAGCTTGAGCCGTCGCACGATGAGCAGGTTGTCGCCCTGCATCACCGGCATGTCCTCGGTGTCCACGACCTCGACGGGCTCGTCGTTCTCCAGCGCCACGAGCAGCTGGGCGACCTCGAAGGGGACCTGGCCCTCGACCGTCTCGCGGGCCGGGGAGCCCTCCGGCAGATTGCCGATGATCATCGCGGGGCCGCGCCCGCCGAACAGGTCGTAGCGCAGGAAGACACCCTGGCAGCTGCCGTCGGGGGCGGGCAGCAGACCGGCGCCGAGGTTGCCGGGCCAGTCACCCGGGTCCATGGCCAGGACATCGAAGTCCGGGCCCGCGGGAGTGGCGGCGCTGCGGCGGCGGAGGAAGGACATGCCGTCAATGGTACGTGGCCGGACCGGTCCGGCGGAGCCGGGGCCGGGACCCACGGCGGGTCGGTCCCGCCCTCGGCCACACCGGCCGCTCGGGGTGGCGGCGGTACGGCACGGCCCCGGCTCCCCTGCCTCGGATGGCTCGGGGGCCGGGGCCGTGCCGGGTCGATCAGTGGCCGCGCACTCCCTTGAGACCGGTTCCGCGGGTCTGCTGGGGCAGCAGTCCCGCCAGACCGTCGCGGTTGGTGCCGAGCTTGCGGAACGCGCCGGACAGCAGGAGCTCCACCGTGCGTTCCTTGGTGCCCAGCTCTTCGGCGATCCGCCGGTTGTCCCAGCCCTGAGCGGCCCGGTGGGCCACCGCCTTCTCCTGCGAGGTCAGCGAGTCGGAGTCGATGGTCCTCAGCTGGAGCGGGCGCAGACCGGAGGCGGCGAGCTCCTCGCGGGCCCGAGCTGCCAGCGCGTCGGCCCCGCACAGCGCGGCGCTCTCCAGACCGCGCATCAGGAGGTCGGCGGCGTCCTGGGGCAGCCCCGCGCGACTGAGCATCGCCCCGTGGTCGACCAGCGCCTGGGCCAGCTCGAACGCGGCCGGGGACCGTTCGAGCTGGCGCACGGCCTCCGCCATCATGGCCAGGCTGTCGGCGCCCGAGGCCACCTTGGCGGCGGCGTGCAGGGCTCGGCCGATGGCGCCGGGGGTGCCGAAGCGCCGGGCGATGTCGAGGGCCTCCTGCGCGATCGCGGCGGCCTCGGCGGGATCGGTGTGGGCGATCGTCTGGGCGAGCAGGGGGCGCCACGGGCACCACATGGGATTGCGCATGCCGCGGGGTTCGAGCCTGCGGCCCACCGCCCGCAGCCGTTCCTCGGCGTCCGTGCGCAGGCCCCGGGCGATCAGCAGTTCGCTGTAGACGGTCTCGGAGTCGGGATAGACGACGGCGTTGGGCACGACCTGCCCGTAGTTGTAGCGGTCGGAGAGTTCCTGGGCCTCCTGGACGCGGCCGCGGGCGAGCAGGATGTTGATGAGGATGCCGAGCGCGAACCACTGGGCGGGGATCTGCTGGCCGACCCGGTCGGCGATCCGCAGTCCGCTGTGCACCAGGTCCTCGCCCTCGGCGAGCCGGCCGCGGTGGAACTTGATGTAGCCGAGCAGGGTGAGCCCGAAGGACAGGTGGGCGCCGCGCCAGCCCTTGCGCTCGCATTCGGCGATGCCCTGGGTGAACAGGTCGTCGGCGCGGCCGGGCTGGTCGCAGTACATGAAGGTGAGCGCGACCAGGACGGGGACCTCGAAACCCCAGTTCTCATCGGTCCAGGGCAGTCCGCCCTCCAGTGCCTCCTCGGCGTAGCGCAGCGCGGTTTCGGCGGGCTCGCCGCGGACCATGGCGTCCCAGGCCCGCAGGCCGAGGATGTAGCGCTCGGCCTTGCCGCGGGTGGTGAGGTGATCGGCGAGCTTGGCCAGGCGGCGCGAGCGGGCCGGGGAGTCCTCCTCGTCGGCGCGGAACGCGTTCCACTGGAACGTCTCGGCCTGCATGCGCAGCCGGGTGCTGGCGCTGGTGGACCGCTTGGCCTCGGCGGCGACGATGTCCGCGGCCTCCGCCATGCGGTCGGTGTGGGCGAGTGCCTGGGCGAGCCGATAGGTGATGGCCTCGCGCAGTTCCGGGGCGAGTTCGGTCTCTTCCAGGGCCGCCTTGAGGTGGTTGACGGTGGTGGCCGGTTCGTTGAGCAGGGCGGAGCAGCCGAGCTCGAAGAGAACCTCGGCGCGCTCTTCCAGAGCGGGCGGTTCGCGCAGGGCGCGGGCCAGACAGCGCCGGGCCGCGTCGGGAGCGCCGGCGCGCAGGTAGTCGCGGGCGGCCGCCCTGAGCTGCTGCACCGCCCATCGGTCGTTCTCGGGGTGCATCTCCAGGATGTGGCGGGCCGCGGCCGTCGCGCCGAGACCGGCCTCGCTGACGGAGAAGGCGGCCTGGCCGTGCATGGCGACCCGCATCGCGGCCGGAATGGACCGGTAGACGGCGGTGCCGACGAGCGGGTGGAAGAAGTCCAGACGGCCGGGGATGTCCTGCGGTGCGGCCAGGATCCGCGCCTCGCGCAGCCGCTCGACGGCGTCGGCCATCTCCTCGGCGCCGAGTCCGGCGACGCCGGCCGACATGTCCCGGTCGGCGTCGGTGCCGAGCACGGCGACGGCCCAGGTGAGGCGCACCGCGGAGGGGCCGAGCCGCTCCAGTCGTTCGATCAGGCCGCTGCCGCGGACGGCGGAGGCCAGCTCGCGCAGCTCACCGGCGTTGACGTACTGCGGTTTGAGGCCGCGGTCGCGGATCCTGGCGACGAGTTCGACGGCTTCGTACGGGTTGCCCGCGGTGAGGGCCCAGCATTCGCGCGAGAACAGTTCGTCGGCGCCCTCGCCGAGCATGTTGCGCACGAGGCCGGCGACGGCGGCCGGGGTGAACGGCGTCAGGTCCAGCGGGCGCGAGCCGTGCCGGGTGGCGAGGCGGCGGAACTCGGCGGCGTGGCGCGGTAGTTCCTCGGGCCGGTAGGCGACGACGATCAGCAGAGGAAGGTCGGAGGCGCGCAGCGCGAACGAGCTGAGCCAGGCCAGGGTCTCCTCGTCCGCCCAGTGCGCGTCGTCGACCACCAGCACCACGGGGGCGTTCTGGACGGCGAACCGGGTGACGAGCCAGTCGAGTCCGTCGCGGACACCCTGCGGGTCGGGTGCGACGCCGCTGCCCCCGGCGATCAGCCCGACCGCGGGTGCGACGATGTCGTACCAACTCCCCAGTATTTTGCGGCGTTCCTCCTCGCTCACCGCGGCGAGCACCGGCTGCACGAGCTGGCGTACGACGTGGAACGCGACGCCTTCCTCCTGCTCGTTGCCGCGGGCGGCCAGCAGGGTGCAGCCGCGGGCCGCGGCTTTTCGGCGCACCTCCGCGACCAGGGTGGTCTTGCCCAGGCCGGCCGATCCGGCGATGGTGAGCAGTCCGCCGTTGGGCGCGCTCCCCTCGCCCGCGCGGCCGCACAGGTCGTTCAACATGCTGTCGAACAGCAGCAGTTCATCGTCGCGCTCAAAGAGCGTCCGGCGCGAATAGCCGCCCCGGCCCCTCGTCTCCGCCACAGCGGTCCCCTTCTGGCAGTAGCAGCGAGCCTACGCCCACGGACACGTACCGTGACATGAATATCCAACTTCCGTCAGCTCGTTGGGGTTTTGTGTGGCTGGATCACCTGTACTGCTGAGGCCGTTCTGTCCATCGGGGGCGTGAAGCGCTGCGTCGTACGCCCCTGGCGCGCTGACGGACTCCGGCGTAATGCGACTTCTCCCCGGCCAGGAATCGGTCGAAGATTGGACGATTGAATGGCGTACGGACCACAGGACCAAGGAGGCGGTGCCGCATGGGCAGCAGTGGCGGGGTTCGGTCGGCCCGAACGCGGACCGGGCTCGTGAACATTCCCTTTCCGGCCAGGCGTCATCCGCGGCACGCTCTGGCGCGCCGGCACACGCTGGACTGGCTGCACCGCTTCGGCATGCTGGCGGGCGAGCAGGCGACCGCCGAGTACGACGCGATGGGCCTGGAGCGGCTTATGGCGTATTTCTATCCTGATGCCTCGGACCGGCATCTCGCTCTTGCCACCGATCTCAACGCCTGGTTCTTCGTGTTCGACGACCAGTTCGACGGGCCGCTCGGCAAGCGCCCCGAGTTCGTGCTGCGGCAGGTCGACACGGTGCTGCGCACGATGAGCGACGCGCCGCCGGTGCCGGGCGAGGCGACCAACCGCCTGGCCGAGAGCTTCCGCGACCTGTGGCAGCGGCTGACGGCGGACACCCCGATGCTGTGGCAGGACCGGTTCCGCACCCACTGGCGGGAGTATCTGACGGCCTATCACTGGGAAGCCCTCAACCGGACGCGCAATGGCACGCTGTCGCTGCCGGGATTCCTGCGCGGCCGCCGGGACTCCATAGGCGTGCAGCCCTGTCTGGACCTGGTGGAGCGCTGCGGTGGCTACACGCTGCCCAGGGAGCTGCACGAGGGGGAGCCACTGGCCGAGATGCGGGAGATCACGGCCGATGTGGTGATCTTCGTCAACGACATGGTGTCCGTGGACAAGGAGCTGGCGGCGGGGGACGTCAACAACAGCGTCATCATTCTGCTGCGCCAGGAGATGTGCACCGTCGACCAGGCCGTCCGGCGGGTGGCGCGCCTGGCCAACGCGAGGCTGGACCGCTTCCAGGAACTCGCGGCCGAGCTCGACGGCCGGCTGGCCGAGACCGCTCTGCCCGCGCAGGTCCGCTCCCAGGTGGACGACTACGTGGAGGGCATGCGCGCGCTGATGAGCGGCAATCTGGCGTGGTCCCTGGAGACGGCCCGGTACGGCGAGGCGGGCATCGCGGCGGTCAGCGAGGGCCGCCAGCGCCCCTGGGCCCGGCTCTTCCCCGACCAGGCGGCCGAAGGGTGAGTGTGATTCTCGTCAACTGGCCTGCGCTGCCAGGAATTTGAGGCAGCGTCGGCCATGCCGGAGCGCGATGGGCGCCCGGCCCTCGTCCGTGGACGACGGCCGGGCGCGGACCGCTTGGGCGGCCTCCTAGGTGAGGTCGAACTCGCCGTCGCGGGCGTTCAGCACGAAGGCCCGCCATTCACCTGGGCTGAAGATCAGTGATGGGCTGCCGGGGCTGCCGCTGTTGCGCATCGCGATGAAGCCCTCGACGAAGGCGATCTGGACGTCCCCCGCCCCCTGACTGCTCGACTGCCACTCGGCCTTGCTGAGATCGAGCTCCGGCTTGTCCCACCCTGAACGGGTGTGTCCCGAAACGCTCTGCAACGTGTGCTGGGTGGTGGTGCTGTCGGCCACGTCCGTGCTCCTCCCCGGTTCTTCTCTCCGGGCCAGACTAGCGATCGCCCGCGGGGACGGACAGGCCGCGGCCGAAGGACCGGGGCCCGCCCGCCGCGTGCCGGGTCAGGGGGTGGGCGGTTCGGCGCCGACGAGCCACATGGAGAAGAACTGGGCGCCTCCGCCGTAGGCGTGGCCGAGCGCCTTGCGGGCCCCCTCCACCTGGTGTTCGCCCGCCCGGCCGCGCACCTGGAGGGCCGCCTCCGCGAAACGGATCATGCCGGAGGCGCCGATCGGGTTGGTGGACAGGACGCCGCCGGAGGGGTTGACGGGCAGGTCGCCGTCGAGTTCGGTGACGCCGGACTCGGTGAGTTTCCACCCCTCGCCCTCGGCGGCGAAACCCAGGTTCTCCAGCCACATCGGCTCGTACCAGGAGAACGGCACATACATTTCGACGGCGTCGATCTCACGGCGCGGGTCGGTGATATGGGCCTGCCGGTACACCTCTGCCGCGCAGTCCTTGCCCGCCTGGGGCGATACGAAGTCCTTGCCCGCGAACAGGGTCGGCTCGCTGCGCATCGCACCGCCGTGCACCCAGGCCGCCGGATGCGGCGAACGGGCGGCGCCCGCACGGTCGGTGAGGACCATCGCGCAGGCCCCGTCGGAGGACGGGCAGGTCTCGGAGTAGCGGATCGGGTCCCACAGCATCGGCGAGGCCTGGACCTTCTCCAGGGTGATGTCGTGCTCGTGCAGATGCGCGTACGGGTTCAGCAGCGCGTTGCGGCGGTCCTTGTACGCGACGAGGGAGCCCACCGTGTCGGGGGCGCCGGTGCGCCGCATGTAGGCCCGTACGTGCGGCGCGAAGAAACCGCCCGCCCCGGCGAGCAGCGGCTGGGTGAACGGGATGGGCAGCGACAGGCCCCACATCGCGTTGGACTCGGACTGCTTCTCGAAGGCGAGGGTGAGGACGGTTCGGTGGACGCGGGCGGCGACCAGGTTGGCGGCGACCAGTGCGGTGGAGCCGCCGACCGAGCCAGCCGTGTGCACCCGCAGCATGGGCTTGCCGACCGCGCCGAGCGCGTCGGCGAGGTACAGCTCGGGCATCATGACGCCCTCGAAGAAGTCGGGCGCCTTGCCGATGACGACGGCGTCGATGTCGGCCCAGGTCAACTGGGCGTCCGCCAGGGCTCTTTGGGCTGCTTCGCGGACGAGTCCGGCGATCGAGACGTCGTGCCGGGCGGCCACGTGTTTGGTCTGCCCGATCCCGACGACGGCCACGGGTTCCTTGCTCATGACTCCCCCTCCAGGACGGCGACCAGGTTCTGCTGAAGGCAGGGCCCGGACGTGGCGTGTGCGAGCGCCCGGTCGGACTCGCCGCGGTGGATGCGGGCGGCGGCCTCGCCGAGCCGGATCAGCCCGGCCGCCATCACGGGGTTCGCGGCGAGGGCGCCCCCCGAGGGGTTGACGGCGACGCCGTCGCCGAGCTTCAGGGCCTTGCGCAGGACGACCTCCTGCGAGGTGAACGGGGCGTGCAACTCGGCGGTGTCGACGGGCCGTTCGAAGGCTCCGGCGTGCGTGGCGGCGAGCCGGCTGGACGGCGAGTCGGTGAGGTCCCGCACGCCGAGGCTGTGCGCCTCGATGCGGTGGTCCATGCCGCGGATCCACGCGGGCCGCGCGCACAGTTCGCGTACCCGGTCACCCGCGGCCAGGATAACGGCGGCGGCGCCGTCACCGACCGGCGGGCAGTCACCGGTGCGCAGCGGGCGTACGACGTAGTCACCCGGTGGACGCGAACCCCGCACCTGTGCATGGGGGTTGGCGGTGGCCGATGCCCGGCTGCGGTCGGCGATCGAGGCGAGCGCGGCCTCGTCGGCCTCGCCCGCGTCGATGAGGGCCTGCGCCTGGAGGGCGGCGAGCGCCACCGAGTCGGGCCACAGCGGCGCCACGTAGTACGGGTCGAGCTGACGGGTCAGTACGTCGCGCACCTCGCCCGGCGAGGACTTGCCGTAGGAGTAGACGAGCGCGGTGTCGGCCTCGCCGGTGAGGATCTTCACCCAGGCCTCGTACAGCGCCCAGGCGCCGTCCATCTCCACATGGGACTCGGAGATCGGCGGCCAGGCGCCGACGCCGTCGAGGGCCATGGTGAAGGAGAAGGCGCGGCCGGCGAGGTAGTCGCTGGAGCCCGAGCAGGTGAAGCCGATGTCGCTGGTCTTGAGACCGGTCGCGTCCAGCACCCGGTGCAGCACCGGCATCAGCATCTCGACTTCGGACAGCTCGTCCGTGCGGCGCAGGTGGTCGGTCTGCGCGAAGGCGACGATCGCCACGTCGCGGGCCGGACGGGCGGGACCGCCGGAGCCGGTGGGCGCCATCAGATCAGCTCCTTGTACGTCTCGTAGTCGGCATCGGGCTCACCGGTGGGCCGGTAGTGGTCGGGATAGCGGCCCCCGTCGGTCCACACCGGCTCGACCCGCAGCCCCATCCGCACCTGGTCGTACGGGATGCCCCCGATCCGCCCGTGCAGGGCGAGACCCGCCCCGTCGAGCGCGATGTGGGCGTAGACGTAGGGGACTTCGATGTCGAGGTTCCGCGCTTTGATGTTGACGATGCAGTACGTGGTGACGGTGCCGGCAGGACCGACCTCGACCCGTTCCTGTGTGGCGAGGCCACATGTGGGGCACGCACCGCGCGGTGGTACGTACACCTTCCGGCACGACGGGCAGCGCTCACCGACCGTCTTGCGGGCGGACAGGGAGTTGATGTAGGCGGACTGGGCGCGTCCTGGGCTGTAGGTGTAGTCGAGCCGGGCGGGGGCGACGATGCCGGTGACGAGATCCTCGAACTCGCCGCTGTGCGGGGTGACTTCGTGGTCTTCGCCACCCTCGTGCGGCTCGAAGCAGGCGATGTCGGTGATGGCTCCGGTCCGCTGCCCGGCCCATCGGATCCGGACCCTCATCCCGCTGTGCACAGCGTCGGGACCGGGGGCGTCCAGGGCGTGCAGCAGGCCGGTGTCGGCGCCGTCGAGCTGGACGAGGACCCAGGCGAAGGGACGGTCGAGGGGCTGCCCGCGGCGCGGGGAGGGGTTCCAGGCCCAGGTGGTGACGGTGCCGGTGGAGGCGACCTCGACGAGTTCGCGGATCTCCGCGGCGGTCACCGGGTCGTATTCGACGGGCGGCACGAGCACGCTGCCCGCACCGGTGCGCACCCCGAGCACGGTGCGCTCGCGCAGCCCGGTGAGAAACGCGCTCTGAACAGGGCCGAGGGACCGCGTGAACGGAAACTCGACCACGAGGGGCGCGCGCAGCAGGTCGGGCGAGGGGGCGGCTGTCATCGGTGGACTCCTTCTTCTGACTGGCGATCGGTCGGCGGCACATCGAGCCCCTGAGCCAAGCCCCCTTTGGGCGATGGAGGAGCGGGGTCCGGGGTGGAGCCCCGTGCCCACGGCCCGCACCGGCCCACCACCCCCGGAGGGTTGCGGGAAAGGGCGGGGCGGGGAACTCTCAGGCCCGCCGAAACACAGGCGCACGCTTCGCCGCAAAGGCAGCCGCACCTTCCTTGGCGTCCTCCGTGGCGAACACCGGCCACCCCCGCTCCAGTTCGGACTTGAGCCCCTCGGTCTCCGTCATCTCGGCGGTGTCGTACACGGAAGCCTTGACCGCCTCGACGGCCAGCGGCCCGCATCCATTGATCAACTCGGCGATCTCCAGGGCCTTTCCCAGTGCCCTGCCGTCGGGCACGACCTGCCCGATCAGCCCGATGCGCGCCGCCTCGTCCGCGCTGTAGGGCCGTCCGGTCAGCAGCATCTCCAGCGCGTGTGTGCGCGGAATCTGCCGCTGGAGGCGGACCGTCGAGCCGCCGATGGGAAACAGGCCCCGCTTCACTTCGAAGAGGCCGAAGGTCGCTCCCCGCCCGGCGACCCGGATGTCCGTGCCCTGGAGGATCTCGGTGCCGCCCGCCACGCAGTAGCCCTCCACCGCCGCGATCACGGGTTTGCGGGGCCGGTGGTGGCGGAGCATCGCCTTCCAGTGCAGATCGGGGTCGGCCTTCAGCCGGTCCCGGTACTGCTCGCCCTCCATCCCCCGGCCCGCGAGGGCCTTGAGGTCCATGCCGGCGCAGAAGTCGCCGCCCGCCCCGGTCAGCACGACCGAGCGGATCGAGTCGTCCGCGTCCGCTTCCAGCCAGCCGTCGTACAGCCCCACCAGCAGCGGCAGCGAGAGCGCGTTCTTCGCCTCCGGCCGGTTCAGGGTGAGCACCAGCGTGGCGCCCTCGCGCCGCACCGTGAGGTGTTCCGTACCGCCCATGGCCGTCCTCCCGTCTCAAGACCTAGAACAGGTTGCAGTAGGGGCGGTGCCAGTTCAATAGTTTTCTGACAGTCAGTCAGATTTCTTCCGCGGGCCCCCTTCCCACTTGTGCGCGGCTTTGCTCTGATGGCCCCCGAGTCAGTCGGGGCCGGTGTCAGGAGGAATGGTGGAGTACAACCTTGCCGACCTGTTCGAGTCCGTCGTCGACGTGGTCCCGGACCGTGAGGCGCTCGTGTACGTCGACCATCCCGGGACGGGCGCCGAGCGGCGGTTGACGTACCGCCAGCTGGATGCTGCGGCGAACCGGCTCGCGCACCATCTGCTCGACGCGGGCCTGAAGCCCGGCGAGCACCTGGGCCTACACCTCTACAACGGCATCGAGTACCTCCAGACGGTGCTCGCCGCCCTCAAGGCGCGACTGGTCCCGGTCAACGTCAACTACCGTTACGTGGAAGACGAGTTGGTCTATCTCTACCGGGATGCCGACCTCGCGGCGCTGGTCTTCGACGCCGAGTTCACCGAGCGGGTGGCGGGGGCGCTGCCCCAGGCGCCGAAGCTGCGCCACGTGATCCGGGTGGGGACCGCACCGGACGGCGCTCCGGCGCTCGACGCGGTGCCGTTCGCCGACGCCGAGGCGGCGGGCTCCCTGGAGCGGGGCTTCGGGGAGCGCTCGGCCGACGACCTCTTCATCATCTACACGGGCGGCACCACGGGCATGCCCAAGGGTGTGATGTGGCGTCAGGAGGACTTGTTCTTCGCCGGGTTGTTCGGCGGCGAGCCCGCCGGGGAGCCGGTGAAGCGGCCCGAGGAACTGGCCGAGCGGGTCGCGAAGGGCGGCGCCGGGCTGACCTTCTTCCCGGCTCCACCGCTGATGCACGGCACGTCGACGCTGACCTCGTTCATCGCCTTCAACTACGGCCAGCGGGTGGTCATCCACCGCAAGTACGTCCCCGCGGAAGTGCTCCGCACGATCGAGAAGGAGAAGGTCTCCAGCGTCTCCCTGGTGGGCGACGCGATGCTGCGGCCGCTCATCGACGCCCTGCACGGCTCGCTCAGGGGCACGGACCTCTCCTCGCTGTTCAGCCTGTCCTCGTCGGGCGCGATCATGTCGGAGACGGTGCGCGCGCAGCTCCAGGAGCTGATGCCGAACGTGCTGATCCTCAACAACTTCGGCTCCTCCGAATCCGGCTCCAACGGCCGCGCCACCGACGACTCGGGCCCGGACAAGGGCTTCCGCATAGAGGTCAACGAGCGGACGCGGGTGGTTGATCCGGCGACCTACGAGCCCGTGGCACAGGGCGAGATCGGCCGCCTGGCCCAGCGTGGGCACGTGCCGCTCGGCTACTACAACGACCCGGCCAAAACCGCCGAGACGTTCTTCCAGAAGGGCGAGGAACGCTGGGTGTTGCTCGGGGACATGGCGACGGTGGACGAAGCGGGCATCGTCACGGTGCTCGGCCGCGGCTCGCAGTGCATCAACACTGGCGGCGAGAAGGTCTATCCCGAGGAGGTCGAGCAGGCCCTCAAGTCGCATCCGGACGTGTACGACGCGCTGGTGGCCGGGGTGGCGGACGCGAAGTGGGGCAGCCATGTGGCGGCGGTGGTGCAGCTCCGCGACGGCGCGGACGCGCTCAGCCTCGACGACATCCAGACGCACTGCCGCACGAGGCTCGCGGGCTACAAGGTGCCGCGCCAGCTGGTGATCGCGCCCGCCATCCAGCGCTCCCCCAGCGGCAAGGCCGACTACCGCTGGGCCCGGACGGTGGCAGCGGAGGCCGACGTCCGCTGAAGACGCGGCCACCCGTCACAGGATGCCGAACTCCGCGAGCGCGCCCAGGAATTCGGCCGGGCGGACGGCGTGCACGGCGTGGCCCGCGTCGATGGTGACGAGGCGGGCGCCCGGTATGCGCGAGGCCATCCAGGCGAGCTTCTTCTGGTCGAAATGGCTGGTGGGGCCACCGGCCACGACCAGCGTCGGCACGGCTACGGCGGCGAACCGGCCGCGCCAGGCCGGGTCGGGGTCGTTCAGCTGGGCGTCGGTGGCCGCCACCACTGCCCAGTCGAAGCCCAGTTCCCCGGCCGGGCGCTCGGCCGGACCGCGCGGCGGATCGAGGGGGAACAACGGCGGGGTCTCCTCCAAGACGAGGCGGCCGATCAGGCCCGGCTCGTCCTGGGCGAGCAGCACGGCGGCGATGCCTCCCATGGAGTGGCCGATCACGTCTGCGCCAGTGAGGCCGAGTGCCGTCAAGAAGCCCCTCAGATCGTCGCGCAGGGCCTCGAAGGAGTAGGCGCCCGGCCAGTCGCTGAGCCCGTGTCCACGCAGGTCGAAGGCGTACACCCGGCGGGTCCGCGCGAGGTGGTCGGCGATCTCGGTCCAGCCGGAGGCGCTGCCGCCGCGTCCGTGCACGAGGACCACGGGCGGCGCGGACTCCTCGCCCCACACGCGGTAGGCGAGCCGGACGCCGTCGACGGTGACCGAGCGTACGTCCGGGTCGAGGAAGGCGGCGACGGTACGCACGAAGGCGCCCGGGTCGTCGAGCCAGGGGTAGTGGCCCGCGCCCGGCTGGACCTGGAGGGCGCAGTCGGTGAAGCAGGCCGCGGCGCGGGCCGCGAGTTCGGGGCACGGCCCGCCGTCGAGCTCGCCGGCGAGCAGCAGCGCGGGGGCGTCGAGCCGGGCCAGCGCCGCGCGAGTGGCGGACGGCTCGAACGCGCCGTCGCTGCCGTAGACGTCCGCCGCCTCGTCGTTGTACTCCTGGTCGCCCGCGGCGGCATGGGCCTTCGCCGCGGCGTCCCACCGGCCGTAGAACAGCGCGTCGTAGTCCGCCTGCGGCTCGCGCCCGTCGAGCGCCGCCGAGTAGGCCGCGTACGCCTCCTCGAACCACGGCTCGCCCTTGCGCAGCCGCGCTGCCGCCAGCCGCTCCGCGCGCGTCGGCGGCATCCCGAGCGCCCACGGGGACGGGGCGATCAGCGCGAGGCGGGCGACGCGATCGGGGTGGGCCGCCGCGTACAGCATCGCGAGGTTGCCGCCCGCCGAATGCCCGAGCAGATCGACGCGCGCGAGGCCCAGATGGACGCGCAGCGCCTCGACGTCGGCCACCTGGCGGTCGCAGCGGTAGGTGGCCGGGTCCTCGGGATGGGCGGAGTCTCCCGTGCCGCGCAGATCGAGCAGCACCAGCTGCCGGTGGGCGCTGAGCCCGCCGAGGTCCCCGAGGTATCGCGAGGCGCGCATCGCGCCGCCCGGGATGCAGATCAGCGGCTCACCCTCACCGTGCAGGTGGTAGGCGAGTTCGGTCCCGTCGTACGTCGTGAACTTCGGCATGCGATCGATCCTCACAGCCGTCCGGCACACTCGGCAATCCCTTTCGCCCACAGCGCGACCTTGACCCGTCCGGTCGCGCCGCACGGCTGCGCGCCGTGTTGTCCACAGGCCTTGACGCGCCCCTGGGCTGGCTGAATTACTGCTCCGATACGGAACGACCGAATGATCGGTCGCCCGATTCGTCGTCCCGTGCGGGACGGAGTGAGGACGGGAGCGCACGATGGCACAGGTGCTGGACGCGGCGGAGCGGATGGACCGCGCGGAGCTGGAGGCGCTACAGCTCGACAGGCTGCGTGCCACGCTGCGCCACGCCTACGACCACGTCGGGTTCTACCGCGAGGCCTTCGACAAGGCCGGCGTCCGGCCCGAGGACTGCGCCTCGCTCGCCGATCTGGCCCGCTTTCCGTTCACCGCCAAAAGCGATCTGCGCGACCACTACCCCTTCGGGATGTTCGCGGTCCCCGAGACGGACATCCGCCGCATCCACGCCTCCAGCGGCACGACGGGACGCCCGACCGTCGTCGGCTACACCCAGCGCGATCTGGACACCTGGGCGGACGTGGTGGCCCGCTCGATCCGCGCAGCGGGCGGCCGGCCCGGCCACAAGGTCCATGTGGCTTACGGATACGGCCTGTTCACCGGCGGGCTCGGCGCGCACTACGGGGCCGAGCGGCTCGGCTGCACGGTGATCCCCGCCTCCGGCGGCATGACGGCCCGTCAGGTCCAGCTGATCCAGGACTTCCGTCCCGAGATCATCATGGTCACGCCCTCCTACATGCTGACGCTGCTCGACGAGTTCGAACGGCAGGGCATCGACCCCCGGACGACCTCGCTCCGGGTCGGCATCTTCGGCGCCGAGCCGTGGACCGAGGAGATGCGCCGCGAGATCGAGGAGCGGTTCGCCATCGACGCGGTCGACATCTACGGGCTCTCCGAGGTCATGGGGCCCGGCGTCGCCCAGGAGTGCGTGGAGACCAAGGACGGCCTGCACATCTGGGAGGACCACTTCTATCCGGAGGTCGTCGACCCCCTCACCGGCGAGGTGCTGCCGGACGGGGAGCGGGGCGAGCTGGTCTTCACCTCGCTCACCAAGGAGGCGATGCCGGTGATCCGCTACCGGACGCGGGACCTGACGCGGCTGCTGCCCGGTACGGCCCGGGTGTTCAGGCGGATGGAGAGGATCACCGGGCGCAGCGACGACCTGGTGATCGTGCGCGGGGTGAACCTCTTCCCCACCCAGATCGAGGAGATCGTGCTGCGCACGCCGGGCGTGGCCCCGCACTTCCAGCTGCGCCTGACCCGCCAGGGCCGGCTCGACGCGCTGACGGTACGGGTGGAGGCCCGCGCGGACACCCCGCCCGAGCGCCGGGAGGCGGCGGCGCGCTCGATCGTCGCGGCCGTCAAGGACGGCATCGGCGTCTCGGTGGAGGTAGAGGTCGTGGACCCGGGGACCATCGAGCGCTCGGTGGGCAAGTTCAAGCGGATCGTCGACCTGCGGCCGCAGCGGGGGTGAGCGCGGGCCCCGGGCAAGCCACTTGGGGCCTGGCCTGCTGGGGCGGGCGTCAGGCGAGGCGGTCGCGCAGTTCGCGCTTGAGGATCTTCCCGCTCGCGTTGCGCGGCAACTCGTCCACGAACAGGACCCGTTTGGGTGCCTTGAAGGCGGCGAGCAGTTCGCGGGCGTGGCCGATGAGTTCGGCCTCGGTGACCGGGCCGCGCGCAACGACGAAGGCGGTGACCGCTTCGATCCAGCGGTCGTCGGGCAGCCCGACGACCGCTGCCTCGGCGACGGCCGGATGGGTGTAGAGCGCGTCCTCGACCTGGCGGGAGGCGATGAGAACGCCCCCGGAGTTGATGACGTCCTTCACCCGGTCGACCACCGTGAAGTAGCCCTCGCTGTCGCGCACCGCGAGGTCGCCGGAGTGGAACCAGCCGCCCCGGAAGGCCTCCTCGGTCTCGGCCGGCTTGTCCCAGTAGCCCTCGCACAACTGCGGGGAGCGGTAGACCACTTCGCCCACCGTGCCGTCGGGCACCGCCTCGCCGCTCTCGTCCACGACCTTCGCCTCCACGAAGAGCACGGGGCGCCCGCAGGAGTCAAGGCGCCCCTCGTGCTCGGCGGGCCCGAGCACGGTGGCGAGCGGCCCGATCTCGCTCTGCCCGAAGCAGTTGTAGAAGGCGAGCCCCGGCAACCGCTCGCGCAGCCGCTCCAGGACCGGAACCGGCATGATCGAGGCCCCGTAGTACGCCTTGCGCAGACCGCTCAGGTCGCGGGACGCGAACTCGGGGTGCCCCGCCAGGCCGATCCACACGGTGGGCGGCGCGAAGAGCGAGTCCGCGCGCCCGCTCTCCACCAGGTCGAAGATCCGGCCCGCGTCCGGCGCGTCCAGGATGGTGTTCTCGGCGCCCACCGCCAGGTACGGCACCAGGAAGACGTGCATCTGCGCCGAGTGGTAGAGCGGGAGCGAGTGCACCGGCCGGTCGCTCTCGCGCAGATCGAGCGCGGTGATGGCGGAGAGGTACTCGTGGACCAGCGCCCGGTGGGTCATCATCGCGCCCTTCGCGAGCGCGGTGGTCCCCGAGGTGTAGAGGAGCTGGACGAGTTCGTCCGCGCCGCCCTCGCGCTCGTACGGGCGCGGCTCGGCCAGCGCCGTGAGCAGGGAGTCCGCGCTGTCCCGCAGGTGCCGCACCGGGAACCCGGCGGGCACCCGATCGGCGAGGGCGGGGTCGGTGAGGACGAGCGAGGTGCCGGACTGCCCCAGGATGTACGCGAGGTCATCGCCGGTGAGGTTGTGGTTGACCGGGACGTGGATGAACCCGGCCCGTGCGCAGGCGAGGAACGCGATCAGATAGGCGTCCGAGTTGTGGCCGTACGTCGCGACCCTCTCGCCCGCGCGCAGGCCGTGGGCGGTGAGGACGGCGGCCGCCGTGGAGACGGCCGCGTCGAGTTGGGCGTAGGTCCAAGCGCGGTCCGCGTACCGCACCGCGATGCGTTCCGGGGCGCGCCGGGCGCTGCGGCGCACGATGCCGTCGACGGTGCTGCTGCGTACCTCGTTCATGGCTGGATCCTGGGTGGCCGCGCGCGCGAGGTCAAGACATTGCTGTCCGGGCCCCGCGCGCCGCGGGAGGCCTCAGCGGGCGGGGCCGTCCAGGCGGGTGAGCTTGTCGGGGTTGCGGACCGCGTAGATGTTGTCGATCCGTCCGTCGCGGAAGGAGAACGCGGCGATCTGGCGCTGCCCGTCCGCGGTGATGCACAGGGCGGGGGCGCCGTTGATGTCGAGGACCTCGAAGCCTTCCAGCTCGTACCGGTTGAGCAGGCCGGTGAGGAAGGCGACCACCTTCTTGCGGCCGGTGACGGGGCGGCGCGCCGCGGTGACCTTGCCTCCGCCGTCCGACCAGGCCACCACGTCCTCGGCGAGCAGTTCGGTGAGCGCGCCGAGGTCGCCGCCCTGCGCGGCTTGCAGGAAGCGCGTGAGCAGCTTGGCGTGTTCGTCGTCGGACAGCGGGAAGCGGTCGCGCCCGGCGGCCAGATGGCGCCCGGCCCTGGTGTACATCTGGCGGCAGTTGACGACGCTCGCGTCCACGATGGCCGCGATCTCCTCGTATGGCAGCTGGAAGGCCTCGCGCAGCACGAACACGGCGCGTTCCGGCGGGGTGAGCCGTTCCATGAGGTGGACCGTGGCGAAGGCGATCGTGTCGCGCAGCTCCGCGGTGTCCAGCGGGCCGAGCTCGTTGGTGGCGACGGGCTCGGGCAGCCACGGCCCCACGTAGGCCTCGCGGGTCACCCGCGCCGAGCGCAGCTGGTCGATGGCGAGGCGTGAGACGACGGTGATGAGGAAGCCGCGCGCGTCCCTGACCTCGGCGCGGTCGACCCTGCTCCAGCGCAGGTAGGCGTCCTGGACGACGTCGTCGGCGTCCCACAGCGAGCCGAGCATCCGGTAGGCGAGCCCGCGCAGCACCGGCCGGTGTTCCTCGAACTCCTCGGCCAGCTCCGCCACCATCTTCTGTGCCACCTCCCGGTACGGCGCCGCCCGCGGCGGCTGCCGCGCCATTCAACTCGACGGCGGGCACCTTCGCCAGCGGAGCGGGGCCGGTGTTCCCCGGGTCACATCGCGCGCTCGAAGCCCTCCCAATACGGTTCGCGCAGCCGTCGTTTGTACAGCTTGCCGTTCGGGTCGCGGGGCATCGTCTCGATGAAGTCGACGGTCCTGGGCCGCTTGTAGCGTGCCAGGAGGCGTTCGCAGTGGGCGAGTATCCCGGCGGCGAGCGCGTCGTCGGCCCGGTGGCCGTGCGCCACTTCGACCACCGCCTTGACCTCCTCACCCCAGTCGGCGTGCGGGATGCCGAAGGCCGCGGCGTCCGCGACGGCCGGGTGGGTCAGCAGGGCGGCCTCGATCTCGGCCGGGTAGATGTTGACGCCGCCCGAAATGATCATGTCGATCTTGCGGTCGCGCAGGAAGAGGTAGCTGTCCTCGTCCAGGTAGCCGAGGTCGCCCACGGTGAAGAAGTCTCCGATGCGGTTCTTCTTCGTCTTGCCCTCGTCCTTGTGGTAGCTGAAGCCGCCGGTCGACATCTTCATGTAGACGGTGCCGAGTTCGCCCGGCGCCAGCCGGTTGCCGTCGTCGTCGAAGACCGCGAGCTCGCTGATGGGCCAGGCCCTTCCGACCGTGCCCGGCTTCTTCAGCCAGTCCTCGGCGGTGGCGAACGCGCCGCCGCCCTCACTGGCCGCGTAGTACTCCTCGACGCAGCTCCCCCACCAGTCGATCATGGCCCGCTTCACGTGGTCGGGGCAGGGCGCCGCGCCGTGGATGGCGTGCCGCATCGAGGAGACGTCGTAGCGCGCCTTCACCTGGTCGGGCAGCGAGAGGAGCCGGTGGAACTGGGTCGGCACCATGTGGGTGTGCGTGCAGGCGTGTTGGTCGATGAGGCGCAGCATCTCTTCGGGCGTCCACTTGTCCATGAGGACGATGCGGTGGCCGATGTGCAGGGAGGCGCCGGCGAACTGGAGGACCGCCGTGTGGTAGAGCGGCGAGCACACCAGGTGCACGTTGTCCTGATACGGCTTGATGCCGAAGATGCCGAGGAAGCCGCCGAGGTAGGTCTCCTCGGGCAGCTTGCCGGGGAGCGGGCGGCGGATGCCGCGGGGGCGTCCGGTGGTGCCGGAGGTGTAGTTCATGACCCAGCCGAGCGTGCGGTCGCCTGGCACCAACTCGCTCTGGCCATGCAGGAGTTGGGCGTACGGCGTGAATCCGGCGACGGTGCCGACGGAGTAGCGGTGGGTGGCGGGCAGCTTCGCCTCGTCGGCCGCCGCCGTGGCCGCCTCGGCGAACCGCTCGTGCGCGATGAGGACCTTGGCGCCCGAGTCGGCGACGATCCAGGCGATCTCCGGGCCGACGAGGTGGTGGTTGACGGGGACGAGGTAGAAGCCGGCTTGGGACGCGGCGAGGTAGGCGGTGAAGAACTCGACTCCGTTGGGCAGCACGACCGCGAACGCGTCGCCGCGCTCAAGGCCCGCGGCCCTGAGCCCGTGTACGAGCTGGTTGGCGGCGGCGTGCAGCCGTCCCGCGGTCCATTCCTCGCCGTCCGGGGCGATGAGGACGCGGCGGCTGGGGTCGGCGGCGGCCTGGGCCCAGAATCCGTTGGGGGGCTGGTTCATCGGGTCTCCCTCCCCGCGATGCGGTTGATGCGGTCGATGGCCCGCTCGAAGCCGCGCGTCAGGTCGTCGAAGACCTCCTGGACGCTGCGTTCGCTCGTCATCCTCCCGACGATCTGGCCGACCGGGGTGCCGAGCAGCGGCTCGACCTCGTACTTCTGGATGCGGGAGACGGCTTCGGCCACGAGGAGACCCTGGAGTGGCATGGGCAGGGTGCCGGGGCCGCTCGGGTCGTCCCAGGCGTCGGTCCAGTCGGTACGCAGCTGGCGGGCGGGCTTGCCGGTGAGCGCGCGGGAGCGGACGGTGTCCGCGGAGCCGGCCGCGAGCAGCTTGCGGGTCAGTGCGCGCGAGTGCAGGTCGGCCTCGGTGGTGGTGAGCCAGAGCGAGCCGAGCCAGACGCCCTGGGCGCCGAGCGCGAGCCCGGCGGCGATCTGTTCACCGCTGCCGATGCCTCCGGCTGCCAGCACGGGCAGCGGCCCGACGGCATCGACCACTTCGGGGACGAGCACCATGGAGGCGATCTCGCCGGTGTGGCCGCCGGCCTCGTAGCCCTGGGCCACGACGACGTCGATGCCCGCGTCGGCGTGGTGGCGGGCGTGGCGGGCGCTGCCCGCGAGGGCGGCGACGAGCACGCCGTTGTCGTGGGCGCGCTGGACGACGTCGGCGGGCGGCGAACCGAGCGCGTTGGCGAGCAGCTTGATCGGGTAGTCGAAGGCGACGTCGAGCTGGCCGCGGGCCACCTGTTCCATCCAGCCCGTGATGCGCCAGCCGGACGCCTCGCCCTCGGCGAGTTCGGGGACGCCGTACTTGGCCAGGGTGTCCGCCACGAACTGCCGGTGCCCGGCGGGGATCATGGCTTCGACCTCGGCCTCGCCGACCCCCTCGACCTTCTTGGCGGGCATCACCACGTCGAGGCCGTACGGCAGCCCGCCGGTGTGCTCCTGCATCCAGTCGAGGTCGCGGGCGAGGTCGTCGGGGGCGGTGTAGCGGACCGCGCCGAGCACACCGAATCCGCCGGCCCGGGTGATGGCAGCGGCCACGGCCGGAAACGGCGTGAAGCCGAAGACGGCGTACTCGACTCCCAGTTTCTTGCTCAGCTCCGTCTGCATGGGGCGCAGGATGCCGCAGCGGGAGCGACGAGGGAAGAGATTTTCTGATGCTGCGTCAGATTCTTTGCCGGGCGCGTCGCCTGTGCCCGCTGGTTGACACGGGCCACCCCCGGGAAGAAAGTTCCGGATGTTGCATGTGATCCCGAAAGATACTTTCACCGCGTCAGGAAGGTGTTCGCACCGATGGCCGATCACCCCGGGGGCATCAGCAGACGACGGCTGGCCGGTTCGGCCATGGCACTGGGGGGCGCCCTGATGGCGGGCTCACTGCCGCCCGCGGCGCACGCCGCGGAGCGCGGACGGACGCTGCGGCGCGGCTCCGCCGAACAGGCCGGGCTGCTGCCCGAGCACCTGGACCGCCTGGTGGCGGACGCCGAGACGTTCCTCGGACCCTCGCCCGAGCACCCCTGGTACGCGGGCGCGGTGCTGCTCGCCGGGCGCGGCGGGACGGTGGCGCTGCACCACCCCATCGGCAGCGCGGTGCGCTATGCGGCGTACGACGAGAAGAGCGACACGGCGGTGGAGTTCCCACCCGAGCGGCAGATCAGGGCGGCCGAGGACACGGTGTACGACCTCGCCTCCGTGTCGAAACTGTTCACCGCGCTGCTCGCCGTCCAGCAGATCGAGCGCGGCACCCTGGAGCTGGAGGCGACGGTCGCCTCGTACCTGCCCGAGTTCGGCGCGGCAGGCAAGACGGGTGTGACGATCCGTCAACTGCTCACGCACACCTCGGGGTTCCGTGAGTGGCTCCCCCTGTACGGGGCGGCGACGCACGAGGAGATGCTGAAGCTCATCTGGAACGAGACTCCGGCGAATCCGCCCGGCACGCGATACCTCTACTCCGACCTCAATCTGATCTCCCTCCAGCTGGTCCTGGAGAGGATCACCGGGCGCCGCCTGGATGCACTGCTCCACGACGAGATCACTGCTCCACTCGGGATGCACCGCACTCGCTACAACCCACCCGCGTCCTGGAAGCCGAAGATCGCGGCGACCGAGGACGCCCGCAAGCCGTGGTCCGGCCTTGACCGGGGTCTGGTGTGGGGCGAGGTCCACGACGAGAACGCGTTCGGCCTCGGCGGGGTCGCCGGGCACGCCGGGGTGTTCTCCTGCGCCTGGGACCTCGCCGTCCTGGCCCGAACACTCCTCAACGGCGGCACCTACGGTCGGGCCCGGATCCTCTCCCCCGCATCCGTGGACCTGTTGTTCAGGGATTTCAACACGGCCTTCCCCGGCCACGAGCACGGCCTGGGCTTCGAGCTCTACCAGCACTGGTACATGGGCGCGATGGCGACACCGCGCAGCGCGGGGCACACCGGGTTCACGGGGACCAGCCTCGTCATCGACCCGAGCACCGACACGTTCCTCGTACTGCTCGGCAACTCCGTTCATCCGGTGCGGAGTTGGCGCTCCGGTTCCGCGCCGCGCGTCGCGGCGGCCAACGCCCTGGCGCGGGCCGTCGCGGTCCGCCCCGAGCACGGCGGAACGGCCTGGTTCACGGGCACGGCCACCGCGACGACCGCCACCCTCACGCTGCCCGCGCTGGCCGTCCGCACCGCCGGCGCCCGGCTGACCTGCGCCCTGTGGTGGGACACCGAGCCCGGCGCGGCCGGCGCCTTCCTGGAGGCCTCCGCGGACGCCGGAACCACCTGGCGGCCCGTGCCGTTCAGCACCGTACGGAACGGGGAACAGCCCCTGGAACATCTCGCCGGGTCGGTGGCGGGGTGGTCCGGGCGGGTCTGGCACCGGGTGGCAGCGGAGCTCGCGGCCTGGCGCGGGCAGGAGGTGCGGCTGCGCTGGCGGTGCACGACGGGGCCCTCGTACGTGGGGCGGGGCGTGTACGTGGACGCGCTGCGCGTCACCGAGGAGGGCAGGGTGCTCTTCGACGAGGCCCGCCCGCGGGACGCCGCCCGGATCGAGGCGACGGGGTGGACGGCATCGGCAGACTGAACTGATCGCGGCGGGAGTTGAGCTCGCGGGTGTCGGCCGGGCCGGCCTCCCGCTCGGCGAGCCCTTCTGTTCCAGGGTGCGCGGTACCCGGAGGTCATCTTGACGCCGGTAGCGGCCTGGCGGGCCGGGGTCGGCTGGTTGGGGTGCTCGCCCCGGGTGTTGAGCCACCGGGGCAGGCGCCCGCGGGCCGCTCAGCGGCCGAGCACCGCCATCGCCGCGTTGTGACCCGGGATGCCGCTCACCCCGCCGCCGCGGACGGCGCCCGCGCCGCACAACAGCACGTTCGCGTGGGCGGTTTCCACTCCCCAGCGCCCCGTCGACTCGTCCGCGTACGGGAAGGCCGGCGGGCGGTGGAAGATGTTGCCGCCGGGCAGCCGCAGGTCGCGCTCCAGGTCGAGCGGGGTCTTCGCCTCGATGCAAGGGCGGCCGTCCGCGTCCAGGGCCAGACAGTCGGCGAGCGGTTCGGCCAGATGGGCGTCCAGCTGGGCCAGGGTCGCGGCGAGGAGTTGCTCGCGCGCCTTGTCGTTGTCGTCGGCAAAGAGCCGGGCCGGGGTGTGCAGACCGAACAGCGTGAGGGTCTGAGCGCCGCGCGCCGCCAGGTCCGGACCGAGGATGGAGGGGTCGGTGAGCGAGTGGCAGTAGATCTCCGACGGCGGCGCGCCGGGCAGCTCCCCCCGCGCAGCCTCCGCGTACGCGGTCGCCAACTGGCCGTATCCCTCCGCGATATGGAAGGTTCCGGCGAACGCCTCGCGCGGATCGACCGAGGTGTCCCGGAGGCGGGGCAGCCGCGTCAGGAGCATGTTGACCTTCAGCTGGGCGCCCTCGGCGGGCGGGGGCGGCGGGTCGCCCACGAGGTCGGCGAGGGCCTGCGGCGAGGCGTTGACCAGGACGTGGGCCGCGGCCACCGTGCCGGGCCCCTCGGCGGTGGTGAAGGAGATCTCCGCTTCGGTGCCGTCGGTGCGGATAGCGGTCACCTCGTGGCCGGTGGCGATCTCCGCGCCGGCCGCCCGAGCTGCCCCGGCGAGCGCGTCGGTGAGGGCGCCCATACCGCCGACGGGAACGTCCCAGTCGCCGGTCCCCTGCCCGATCACGTGGTAGAGGAAGCAGCGGTTCTGGGCGAGCGAGGGGTCGTGGGCGTCGGCGAACGTGCCGATCAGGGCATCGGTGAGGACGACGCCGCGCACGAGGTCGTCGGTGAAGCGGTCCTCCACGGCGACACCGATGGGCTCCTCGAACAGCATCCGCCACGCGGCGTCGTCCGCGATCCGCTCGCGCAGCGCGGCCGCGGTGGGCAGCGGCTCGGTGAGGGTGGGGAAGACCCGTTCGGCGACCCGGCGCGTCATGTCGTAGAAGGACTGCCAGGCGGTGAACTCGGCGTCGGAGCCGGTCAGTTGACGGAAGGAGGCGGCCGTACGATCGAGGCCGCCGCCGACCAGGAGGCCGCCGGGGCGGCCGCCGCGCGCGACCGGCGTGTACGAGGACACGGTCCGTTTGCGCACGGCGAAGTCGAGGCCGAGATCGTCGACGATCTTGGCGGGCAGCAGCGAGACCAGGTAGGAGTAGCGCGAGAGCCGCGCGTCGACGCCCGCGAAGGGGCGGGTGGAGACGGCGGCGCCACCGGTGCGGCCGAGCCGTTCAAGGACGAGGACGGAGCGTCCGGCGCGGGCGAGGTAGGCGGCGGCGACGAGACCGTTGTGGCCGCCTCCGACCACGACGGCGTCGTACTGGTCACGGGCGAACGCGGTGCGTACGGGCATGCCCCTTGGTAACACGGGGCGACCGGCTGCGAAACCCCGCCCGGCGGCGGGCCCAGGGTCAGTGCTGACCGGCGCTCCGCCGGCGCAGGGCCGCCACTCTCTGGTACAGCTCTCCCGCCTCCGGGCCGCGGCCCAGTTGTTCCAGGCAGTGCGCCTCGTCGTTGCGGCTGGCCAGGGTGGCCGGGTGGCCGGCGCCCAGGACCCGCTCGCGGGAGGCGGCGACCCGGCGGTACACGTCCAGCGCCTCGGGCCAGCGGCCCAGCCAGCCGAGGCCGACCGCGACCTCGCGGCGGCTGATCAGGGTGTCCGGGTGGTCGGGGCCGAGGACCCGTTCGCGCGCGGCGCACACCTCGCGGGCTTCCTGGAGGGCCTCCTCCCAGCGGCCGAGGCGTCCGAGGTTCACGCCGAGGCCGTGCCGGGCGCGCAGGGTCTCCGGGTCGTCGGGGCCGCCGGTCCGCAGGCGGTCCTCGACCAGATCGCGGTAGAGCACGAGGGCCTCGGAACTGCGGCCGAGCCGGCCGAGGCTGATGCCGATCTCGTAGCGGGCCGCCAGGGCGTCCGGGTGGTCGCCGCCGAGCGCCGCCGCACGGCCCGCGGCGACCTCGCGGTACACCGCCAGAGCCTCCACCCAGCGCCCCAACTGCCCCAGCGCGTAAGCGACTTCGTACTGCGTGACGAGGGTGTCGGGATGCCCTGCGCCGAGCACCCTGGCGCGGGCGGCGGCCACCTCCTGGGCCATCCGGCAGGAGTCCTCCAGGCGGCCGAGCCGGCCGAGGTTGAAGGCGAGGTTGTGGCGGCAGCGCAGGGTGTCCGGGTGGTCGCGACCCTGGACGCCCTCGCGCGCGGCGAGGACTGCGGCGTACACCTGGTGCGCCTCGAAGGGGCGGCCGAGCCGGCCCAGGACGTAGGCCATCTCCTGGCGCGCGTCGAGGGTGTCGGGATGACCGGGGCCAAGGGAGCGGGCCCGGCCGTCGGCGACCTCGCCGAACTCGCGCAGCGCGTCGGCCGCGCGGCCGGTCCGGCTGAGCGTGAAGCCCACCTCATAACGGCTGGCCAGGGTGTCGGGGTGGCCGGGCCCCAGGAGGTGGGCGCGCTCGGCGGCGACCGCCCGGTGCACCTCTCCCGCCTGCGCCCACCGCCCGAGCCGCCCGAGGCTGAGCCCGGCGTTGTGGCGGCTGTTCAGTGCGGCGAGGACCTCCGGCGCCGGCGCCGGCCGGGCGGATACCCGCGGTTCGGGCCCCGGGGCCAGGCGGTGCGGATCGGCGGGCGCGGTGGTCCACTCGCCGGTGAGACCCGCCGTGGGGTCGGGCCGGGCGGCCGGGGCGAGGGCGCGGGTCGCCTTGTGGCCGGTGGTCATGCCCCGGGTCCAGGAGGGGAGCCTGGTTGGCGGAGCCAGCGGCACGGGGGCGGTGAGCGGGCGCAGGGCGGCCCGCCCAGCGGCCATGCGAAGGCCCAACTCCCGTGCGTCCCGCGGTCGTTGGTCCGGCGACTTGGCCAGCAGGTCGAGGACCGCCCGGTCGAAGAAGCCCGGGAGTTCGGCGCGGTGCTCGCTCGGCGGCCGGGGCTGGGTGTCGCGGTGGCCGACGAGCACCGCCCAGGCGTCATCCAGGTCGAACGGCGGCGCTCCGGTGGAGAGTTCGTACAGGACGCAGCCCAGCGAGTAGAGGTCGCTGCGGTGGTCGACCTCCTCGCCGGCGATCTGCTCCGGCGACATGTAGTGCGGGGTGCCCATGGCGACGCCGGTGCCGGTGAGGCGGGCGGTGAAACCGATGTCGGCGCCGAGCCGCGCGATGCCGAAGTCGCAGATCTTCACGGTGCCGTCGGTGAGCAGCATGATGTTCGCGGGTTTCAAGTCGCGGTGCACGATGCCCTGTTGATGGGTGTAGGCGAGGGCGCCCGAGACCTGTTCGGCGATGTCCACGAGCTCCGGGACCGGCAGCGGCTGCCGCTTGTTGCCGTCGAGGAGCTGGCTCAGGTTGCGGCCGTCGAGCAGTTCCATGACGAGGTAGAGCCCGCCGTCGTACTCGCCGAAGTCATGGACGACGGTGACGCCGCGGTGCTGGAGCGCGGCGGCGACGCGGGCCTCGCGGCGGAAGCGCTCCCTGAGCACCCGGGTGAACGACTCCTCGCGGCTCGGCGCCAGCGGTTTGAGCAGCTTGACCGCGACCCGCCGCCCCAAGGACTCGTCCCGGGCCCGCCACACCTCGCCCATGCCGCCGCGGCCGATGAGGTCGAGCAGCCGGTAACGGCCGTGGATCAGCCTGGTGTCCGCCATTTCGTGCCGTCGCCCCCGTCACTGAAAGTGCGCCCTCCCCGGCTCGTCCAGTATGGCCGCCTGTCTGCGAAGTTTGTACGGCTCCGGGCGGCTTCCGGGGCCGAGCCGGGCCATCGCC
This sequence comes from Streptomyces sp. NBC_01431, assembly GCF_036231355.1. Lineage (NCBI taxonomy): Bacteria > Bacillati > Actinomycetota > Actinomycetes > Kitasatosporales > Streptomycetaceae > Streptomyces > Streptomyces sp. NBC_01431. The sequence goes on along the minus strand of NZ_CP109496.1, from coordinate 7,134,367 downwards.
CCAAGGATGTGACGGGGCGGCAGCTGCCAGCGCAGCCGCGCCGGAACGCAGCGCAACACCCTTCCTGCAACGGCGAGTTGGCGGTCCACGGTGCGCATGGAGGGGGCGGGGCGACCGTACAGCTCGTGGGCGTACGGGGGCAGCGCGGCGTAGGCGAGGCACGCCACCCGCCGCCACAGCAGCTCGCGCGCCGGTACGAGGAGCGGGTGGATGGGCGGCCGCTGCAGGAAGTCGTCCACGGCCCGCGCGTCGTCGGTGAGCGCGAGCCGGGGCCGTACGGAGTCGAAGTAGGCGGCGAGTTCGGCCACGGTGCCCGGCACTCCCGCCGGATCGAGGCCCACCAGGCGGGCGTCGACGCGGTGTTCGGCGAGGTAGCGGTCGGCCTGGGCGTCGCTCAGCCGGAATCCCGAGCGCCGGACGACGGTGAGGTAGCTGTCGATCTCGGCGCAGTGCACCCACAGGAGCAGTTCGGGGTCGTCGACGCCGAACCGCTCGCCCGTGGCGGGGTCGTCGGCCGTGAGGTGGGCGTGGATGCGGCGGACCCGCGCGCCCGCCTGCTCGGCCGCCTCCTTCGTACCGTAGGTGACGGTGCCGACGAAGTTGGCGGTACGCATCAGGCGGCCCCAGGCGTCCCTGCGGAAGTCCGAGTTCTGCATCACCGCGCGCACGGCACGCGGGTGGAGCGCCTGGAGGTAGAGCGCCCGGATGCCCGCAATCCACATCATGGGGTCGCTGTGCAGCTGCCATGTGACCGATGCGGGGCCGAAGTGACCCGGATCTGCGTCAGCCATCGTTCACCTCCGGCGGGTGGCCCCCACGGCCAGGCTAGCGGCGGACCCTCGGCATACCCAGACCGATCCAGGAGATGATTTCGCGCTGGATCTCGTTGTTCCCGCCGCCGAAGGTGAAGATCACGGCGGATCGGTAGCCGCGTTCGAGTTCGCCGTGCAGGACCGCGCCCGCCGAGCCCTCCTTCATCGGGCCGGCCGCCGCGACGACCTCCATCAGCGCGGCGTAGGCGTCCCGGCGCGCCTCGGACCCGTACACCTTGACCGCGGAGGCGTCCTGCGGGGTGAGGGTGGCTTCGTGGACGGCGTTGACCATCTGCCAGTTGAGCAGCTTCATCGCTTCGAGGCGGGTGTGGGTGCGGGCGAGGTTCTTGCGGACCCAGCCCAGATCGATGACGCGGCGGCCGTCGGCGAGCTTGGTGTCGGCGGCCCAGCGCCGGACGTCGTTCAGGGCGCGGATCGCCATCGTGCCGTGGGCGGCGAGGGTGACCCGCTCGTGGTTCAGCTGATTGGTGATCAGGCGCCAGCCCTTGTTCTCCTCGCCGACCCTGCGGGTGACGGGCACGCGGATGTTCTCGTAGTAGCTGGCGGTGGTGTCGTGCGAGGCCAGCGTGTTGATGACGGTGCAGCTGTAGCCGGGGTCGGACGTCGGCACGAGGAGCATGGTGATGCCCTTGTGCGGCGGCGCGTCGGGGTCGGTGCGCACGGCGAGCCAGACCCAGTCGGCGGTGTCGCCATTGGTGGTCCAGATCTTCTGTCCGTTCACCACATAGGTGTCGCCGTCGCGCACGGCCCGGGTCTTGAGCGCGGCGAGGTCGGTCCCGGCGTCGGGCTCGCTGTAGCCGATCGCGAAGTCGATCTCGCCGGAGAGGATCTTCGGCAGGAAGTACGCCTTCTGCTCGTCCGTGCCGAAGCTCATGATCGTCGGGCCGACGGTGTTCAGCGCCATGAGCGGCAGCGGGACCCCGGCCTGGGCGGCCTCGTCGAAGAAGATGAACTGCTCCATGGGCGTGAGCCCGCGCCCCCCGTACTCGGTGGGCCACCCCACCCCCAGCCAGCCGTCCCCGCCGAGCCGGCGCACGGTCTCGCGGTAGAACCGCTTCTGGGCGGCCGGGTCGGCGTACCGGGCGTACACGTTGTCCGGCACGAGCTCGGCGAAGTAGGCGCGCAGCTCGGTGCGCAACTGCTGCTGCTCAGGCGTGTATTCGAGGTGCACGGCCCCTCCAGGACGGTCGCGGTACGGCGGCGCACACAGTAGAACGTGTTCCAAGAATCCGGAAGGGGAGCGCACACCGGGCACGCGCCTTCGGGCGCGAGCGAGGTTCGGCGCCGCCCGTACGACACCGGCGGGATGACACAGCCCGCGCACGCGCTGTGCCGATACCGGTACGGAATGTCACATGGACGGCGGGGGTGGCCGGAGCCGACGGGGGATGCGCGCCTGGTCGAGCGGGGGGCGGGCGGGGGCGGGCGGGGGGCGGGCGGGGCGTGTGGGCCGGATGCGGTCCGGGTAGGCGGGGGCCAGAATGGTGCAAGAGCGGACGAACGTAGGAGGCGGTATGAACGACCGGCCCGATTCCACCCGGCGGCCCGAGGCCGTGACCCCGGACGCCCTGCTGCACACGGGATCCGAGGGCGAGGTCACCGCCGAGGACCTCGTGCTGGCCTCGGGGCGGGACATCACCCCGCAGAACCTGGCCTGGGCCGAGCGCAAGCTGGCCGCGGAGGGCACCACCGCCCTCGACAAACTGCTCCCCTGAAGATCTTCCGTACGTCTGGGGGCCCGGCGGAGACCACCACCGCCCGGCTCACTCCTGCCCGCGCTCCTCGAACACCTCGCGGGCCGCGGCGATGCCGTTGAGCGCGGCGGGGAAACCCGCGTAGCCCGCCATCTGCGTGATGACCTCGACGACCTCCTCGCGGGTGCCGCCGACGTTGAGCAGGCCGTGGATGTGGACGCGCAGCTGCGGCGCCGCCGTGCCGAGGGCGGTGCACATCGCGACGCTCGCGAGTTCGCGGGACTTCAGGTCGAGCGAGGAGCGCGAGTAGATGTCCCCGAAGGCGAACTCGACGATGTAGCGCGTCAGGTCGGGCGCGATGTCCCGCATCGAGGCGACCACCTGGTCACCCGCGTGCCCGTCGACCTCGGCCAGCTTGGCGAGCCCGCGCTCGTACCGGTCACCCGGCACCGGTTCCGTCTCGACCGGTGTCACCGCGAGGCCGGGACGGGCCTCGAACACCTCGCGGGCGGCGCCGATCCCATTGAGCGCGGCGGGGAAACCCGCGTACACGGCGGTGTGGATCAGGATCTCCACCACCTCGGCCGGGGTGACCCCCACGTTGAGCGCGCCGGCGATGTGGAAGCGCAGCTGGGGTGCCGCGTTCCCCATGGCGGCCAGCGCGCCGACGGTGGCGATCTGCCGCTGGCGCAGGGTGAGGCCGGGGCGGGAGAGCATGTCGCCGTATCCGAAGGCGACGGTCATGCGACCGAGGTCGGGCGCGATGTCGGCGAGGCTGTCCAGTACGGCCGGGTTCTCCTGGCCGCCAATGGTGCGCAGCAGCGCGAGCCCGCGCTCGAACCGGTCGTCGGTGGCGTCGATGTCGGTGGCCTCGACGTTGTGGGCGCTGCCTGCGTTGTTCACGTTGCCCGCCTTGCTCGCGTCGTCCATTGCCTGGCTTGCGTTGTGTGCGTTGCTCGCGTTCTCTGCGCTGTTCATGCACCAGACGCTACGAGTTGGAGCGTGCTCTAACGCAAGCGGGTGTGCGCGCCCGGTGTGTGGCCGAAGGCCCGGCGGAACACGTCGATGAACGCGCTCGCCGAGGACCAGCCGCACCGGTGGGCCACGGTGGTCACCGCGGTGCCCTCGGCCAGCAGTTGCAGGGCGCGGTGGAGCCGGAGCTGGGTGCGCCACTGCGGGAACGTCATCCCGAGGTCAGCGCGGAACAGCCGGGTCAGGGTGCGTTCGCCGGCGCCGACGCGGGCGCCGAGCTCGGCAAGCCCCCGCCGGTCGGCGGGGTCTGCCTCCAGCAGCGCGCACACGGCGACCAGCCGGGGATCGCTCGGCGCCGGGAGGTGGACGGGCCGCTGCGGACAGGCGCGCAACTGGTCGAGCAGCACGGCCCGCAGCCGGTCCCGTTCGGGGCTTTCGTCGTCCGGCGAGCGCGTGTGGGCCAGGAGCAGCTCGCGCAGCAGGGGCCCGACCATCAGCACGGTGGGGGCCTGGAGACCGAGCGGGTTCTCATGGGCCGCGATCCGCATCAGGTGCAACTCCAGCCTGCCGTGCGCCCGATGGGAGTGTACGGTCCCGGCCGGCACCCAGATCGCGCGCGTCGCGGGCGCGACCCACGTCCCCGCGCCGGTCGTGACGGCCAGCACTCCGCGGCTCGCGTAGACGATCTGGTGATCGTCGTGCCGGTGCGCGTCGATGCTGTCCCCGGGAGCCATCTCCTGGGCCCGAGTGGGGGCAAGGGGGGTGTGGCGGATGTTCGGCATCGCCTGGCAATTTATCGGAAGCGGGACAACGGTGGCGGTGGTGATGATCGAGGAGTGCCGGAGAACTCGAAGAAACCGCGTGGCGAGATACGTGATCAACAGGTGGCCGGGCAGGCGGTCGGGGCACTGAAGTCCCCATCTGGGAAGCCTAGTTGGGGCTGGGTCTCGGGGCCGCTGCGCCGGCCCGTGTTCCTGCTGGCCCTGGGGCACTCCTGCGTCGATGTGTACCAGGGCGCCGTCGCCGCCCTGGTTCCTTACTTCGTCGCCGAACGCGCCTACTCCTACGCCGCGGCGTCGGGCATCGTGCTCGCCGCGTCGCTGCTCTCGTCCATCGTCCAGCCGCTGTTCGGCGCACTCACCGACCGATGGGCGATGCCGTGGCTGCTGCCCGCGAGCACCGCGGTGGCTGGGGTCGGCATCGCGCTGAGCGGCTGCGGCGGTACGTACGCGTCGGCCCTGGCGATGGTCGCCGTGTCCGGGGTCGGGGTGGCGGCCTACCATCCCGAGTCCGCCCGGGTGGCCCGTGCGGCGAGTGGCGGGAGCCATACCGCGATGGGCTGGTTCTCGTTCGGCGGCAACCTGGGCTTCGCCGCCGCCCCGCTGCTGGTCGCCGGGGTGATCGGCGCGGGCGGCCTCGGGGCTGCCCCGCTGCTCATGGCGCCGGCCGCGCTGGGCGGCGTGGTGTGCGTGCTCGCGCTGCGGGCGACACGGGCTCCGGGCCGGGCGCCGGCCGGGAACGCGCCGGCCACCGGCCGCGACGACCGGGCGTCCTTCCTCAAGCTCTGCTTGGCCGTGGTCTGCCGCTCGCTGGTCTTCGTGGGTCTGAGCGCGTTCATCGCGCTGTACGCCCGCCAGCGGGTGGGCGGTGGCGAAGTGGTGGGCTCCGCCGCCCTGTTCGTGCTGTACGCGGGCGGCGCGGTGGGCACGGTCGTGGGCGGCAGGCTCGCGGCCCGCTGGGACCGGGTGCGGGTGCTGCGCCGGTCGTACGCGGCCGCGGCGCCGGCCGTCGCGGGGGTGGTGTTCGTACCCGGCCCGGCCTTCTACCTGTTCGTCGCGCTGACGTCGGCCGCGCTGTACGTGCCGTTCTCCCTCCAGGTGACGCTGGGGCAGGACTACCTGCCCACGCGGATCGGCACGGCCGGCGGGGTCACGCTCGGCCTGACGGTGAGCGTGGGCGGGCTTGCGAGCCCGCTGATCGGCGCGGCGGCCGACGCCGCGTCGCTGGGGACCGCGCTCGCCCCGCTGATCGTCTTCCCCGCCCTGGCCTGGCTCCTCACGCGCACCCTGCCGGAACCGCCCTCGCCGCGGTTCGTCAGCGCGCCGGGCCCGCTCGTGTCGCGGTAGCGCCGGCGGCGAAGGCGGCCGTCGCGGTGCGGGCCCGCTGGGCGAGCTCGTCCTGGGGTTCGGCGGGGCTGTAGACGACGAGCGCCCGGTCCGCCTTGTGGATGACGAGGGTGTCCGGCGCCGGCGCGGCCTCCCCGTCGTACGCGAGGGTGCGCACGCCGTCGAGGCCGGCGAGGCGGATCTCGCGTACACGTTCGGCCTGGTAGACGTGCGAGCGGCGCAGCGCGCCGGCCAGTGCGGACACGGTGAGGCGGGTACGGGCCAGGCGTGCTTCGGCGTCGACGGTGCGGACGTCGAGCAGTCCTTCGTCGAGGCGGGGCCGGTGTGAGGGGGCGAGTCCGTCGGGCTGGTAGTGGCCGTTGCCCGCGAACAGCAGCCACAGGGCGCGGGGCCTGCCGTCGATCCAAAGCTGGACGGGCTCGGCGGTACGCAGGACGCGGAGCAGGGCGAGCGCGGCGGCCGGCCATTTCCCGATCCGCCCCTCCATGTCTTCCCGCATGCGCACCAGGTCGGGGTACAGGCCGATGCTGAACGTGTTGAGGAAGGCGAAGACATCGTTGCCCGCGCCGTCGCGGACGCGGGCGAGGTCGACGCGGATGGCCTCACCGTGTTCGACGGCGTACGCGGTGTCCTCGAAGGCGGCGACGCCCGCGTCGAGGGCGAAGTGGTTGAAGGTGCCGCCGGGGAACACCGCGAGGGCGAGCCCGGCGCGGGCGGCCCGTTCGGACGCCGCGTTCACGGTGCCGTCGCCGCCGCAGACCCCGAGCACCCCGGCGAGCTGTCCGGCGCGGGACGCCGCCTCGTCCAGGAGTTCCGCGAGGTCGTCGCCCGCCCGCAGCTCCACGATCTCGGCTTCGGGCAGCAGCAGGCGCAGGTGTTCCGCCGCGGGCAGACGGCCCGGAACGCCTTTGCCCGCGGCGCTGTTGACGACCACGACGAGTCCCCGGCCGTGCGGGAGAGGCGGCGCGGCGGCGCGGGTGTGCAGGATGTGGACGGGCCGGGGCCGGGGCGGCCACCAATAGCAGGTGACCGCGGCGGCGGCCGCGCCCAGGGCGCAGCCTGCCAGCACATCGCCCGGGTAGTGGACGCCGACGTAGATCCGGGAGAACGCGACAGCCGCGGCGACGGGGGCGATCAGCGCCCCGTACCGGCTGGATTCCAGGGCGACGCCGGTGGCGAAGGCGGCCGCCGACGCGGAGTGCCCGGAGGGGAAGGAGGAGCTGCGGGGCGCCTTCGTCAGGCGGCGCACCAGCGGAACGGCGTCGACGACGGGGCGCCGGCGTCGGGTCGCGTACTTGGCGACGGTGTTGGCGGTGAGCGAGGCCAGCGCCAGCGCGCCCACTCCGCGCCGTGCGGCCCGGCGGGCGGTGGGGCCGCCCGCCACGGCCAGCGCGCTCGCCGTGGCGAACCACAGCCTGCCGTGGTTGGCGGCCCTGCTGAGGCCGGGCAGCACCCGCTGCTCGGCGCCCGCGAGCCGCGCGGTGGCGACCCGTTCGAACCAGCGGCGGTCGATTCTCCCCATCCGTGACATGCCTTCTGCCTAGCCCGGATCGGGCCGCGCCGCCCGCCGGGTTCACCCGGACGTGCGCTGGTCAGCGGCCGGGGCGCGCTCGTTCAAGGACGGCGAGGAGCGTCGGCACATGGCTGTGGTCGATGTCCTTCACCGCGGTGAGGAGGGTGATGGTCCTGTCCCGGGCGAGTTCGAGGAGCCGGTCGACGGCCCCGCTCTGCTCGGCCCCCTCCAGCTCGGCCTCGTACCGCTCCTGGAAGGCGGTGAACCGCGTGGTGTCCGCGTGGTACCACTTGCGCAGTTCCGTCGAGGGGGTGAGCTCCTTGGGCCATTCGTCCACCGCGGCGTCTTCCTTGGACAGGCCCCGGGGCCACAGCCGGTCGACCAGGACGCGTACGCCGTCGGCCTTCTCGGGCGGGTCGTAGACGCGGCGGACCCGAAAGGCGCGCTTTCCCGGCATCGGTTCCTCCTGGGTGTCGATACCCCCACAGTGTCGCGGTCCCGGCGCTCACGCGAGAGCCGGGTGTGGCGTGCGGGTCACACGCCGACGGCCTCCTCCACTTCCTCCTCTTCGGTGGCTTCGGCGGGCGCGGCCAGTGGGGTGGAGGAGGGAGCCCGGCCGCGTTCCACGGCGGCCGCCACCGCCGTCACGGCGAGGCCGAGGACCAGCCAGGCGGCCAGCACCCAGACGTTGCGGGCGAGGCCGTGATCGCCGAAGTAGACGAGGTTGCGGATGCCTTCGAGCAGGCCGGCACCGTTCCAGAAGGCGTGCAGGCTACCGAAGAAGCCGTTTTGCAGTTCGGGGCGGAACAGACCGCCGGAGCTCGTGAAGTTGAGCATCACGAAGAGCACCATCACGCCGAGCGTGGTCCAGCGCTTGAGGAAGGTGTGCAGACCCACGCCGAGGAAGAGGATGCCCGCCGAGTACAGCCAGGTCATCGCCCACACGCCCCACAGCCCGTGGTCGACCAGGTGGAAGAGGGGCCCCGCGAAGGCCGCCCCGATCAGGGAGACCGCGAAGGAGACCCCGGTGACCAGAGCCGCCCGGATGCGTAGCGACAGTCCGGCGCCGGCCGCTCCGAGCACGGCGACGGAGGCGTACGAGCCGATGCTCACGGCGATGAGCAGGAAGAAGATGCCCGAGCCCGTCGGGTCCCCGGAGACCGGCGGCACGACATCGGTGATCTTCAGCGGGGTGCCCTGGGCGGTGGCCACCGGGGTGAAGACCTTCTCGACGGCGGTGGCGCTCATGTCCGATCCCGCCGAGGCGACGATCAGTTCCGGCTTCGCGTCCAGCACGTAGGCGCCGGTGATGTCGCGCGACTTCAGCTGGTCGACGGCGGTGGCGCGGTCGGGCAGGGTGCGCACATCGAGCGCGTCGCCCGCCTTGTCCTTGACGGTCTGCGCGAACACCTTGGCCTGCGGGCCCGTGCCCACCACCGCGATCGGCAGATGGTGCGGCTCGGGGGTGACGAACGCGCCCAGATAGGCGAGCCCCATGCCGAGGCACATCAGCAGCGGGGTGATCAGGTGGGTGAGAACGTGCCGCAGCGCGGGATTCGACGGCGCCGTGCGCACATCGCCCGGCGCACCGACCCGTCCAGCCTTGTGGCCTCCGGACATGACAGGACCCTTCGCGGTGGGGTCCACCACCACATGCGGTTGATGAATGGACCTTATGGTTGGCTTTTACAACTGATATCAGTTGTACTATACAAGTATCACGCCGGGCAAACCACCTCGTCGGTGGCGGCACCGGTGGGGGCGCGTTGCGATGGGGCCATGACCCGTCAGGCCGCGCCATGGTGGACCGAGGGCGGCTGGCTCGCCCGCGCCGCCCTGGTGGCCCTGGTGGTCGGCCTCATCCTCTACGTACAGGCACTGGGCCACTTCGACTTCCGACAGCTGCGGGCCGGCGCGGGCGACCAGTGGATCGGCGGCGGCGCGCTGGCCATTTCGGCGCTCGCCGCCTCCAGACTGGCCCTGTCCCCCGTGTGGACCGGCGCCGCGCACACGGCCCTGGGGACGACCACGCTGGTCCTGCTCGGGCTCAGTCTCGCCTGGTGCGCGGTGCTGCTGGCCGCCGAAACGCGCTGGCCCCGCCCGGGATACGACATCCGGCGCTGGTCCACCGTCTTCCCGGTGGGCATGACGGCGGTCGCCGCGCTCTCGACCGCCGCCGCCACGGAGATCGACTGGCTGCACACGCTCGGCCAGGTCCTGCTGTGGATCGCGGTGGTGATGTGGTTGCTGACGCTGATCGGGTTTCTGCACGACATCGGCACCCGCTGAGCCCGGCGCCAGCCCCAACTGCCCAATAGGACAAGCCATTTGGCGCAGCGGCGGCCGTCGCAGGGCCGGGCAGCGGTTAGCGGCCCCGGCGTTCGGTGCGTACCCGCCGCACCAGGTCGTCGGCCGCCGCCGGCCACTGTGCGTACTCGAAGGCGAAGCCCGCGTCCAGCAGACGGCCGGGCACCACCCGGCGGCTCTTGAGGAGGAGTTCGGTGTCCGAGCGCAGCGCGAACGCGCCGAGCTCCGCCATCCACCTCGTCGCGGGCAGCCCCAGGGGTACTCCCCAGGCGCCGCGCAGGGCCCGCATGAACGCTCGCTGCGGCAGCGGAGCGGGCGCGGCCAGGTTCACCGGGCCGGTGAAGTCGTCGCGCCCGACGAGGAACTCGACCGCGCGGACGAAGTCGCGGTCATGAATCCAGGACACGTACTGCGCCCCGCCCGCGACCGGGCCGCCGAGCCCGAGCCGGGCCAGCTTGAGCAGCACGTCGAAGACGCCCTCGCGGTCCGGGCTCATCACCATCGCGGAGCGCAGCGCCACCTTGCGGGTGTCCGGCGTCGGGGCCTGCTCCTGGGCCGCCTCCCAGCGCTTGGCGATCTCGACGCTGTACGCCCAGTACGCCGGGACGGCCGCCTCACCGCCACCGACGAGCCCGGTTGCCTCGTCGTTGGCGGCGTCGAAGCGGTGGGCGTACACGGTCGCGGTGCTCATCTGGAGCCAGGCTTTCGGCGGCCGTGCGGCGGCCGCGATCGCCTCGCCCACGACCTCGGCGGAGCGGACCCGCGAATCCATCATGGCCCGCAGGTTCGCCTCGGTGTACCGGCAGTTCACGCTGCGGCCCGCCAGGTTGATCACGACGTCGCTGCCGTCGAGGGTCCGCGCCCACGCTCCGAGCGTCCGGCCGTCCCAGCCCACTTCGCGCTCACGCCGTGGCCGTCGCGTCAGGATGACGACGTCGTGGCCGGCGGCGGTCAGCGCCTGGTCCAGGATCGCGCCGACCTGCCCGGTTCCGCCGGGAATCACGACCTTCATTGCGCCCCCTCGATGTTGAACCGACCTTAGCGCACAGACTTGAACGCGTTCAAAGTGTCTGATTCCGCAAGGGAATCCGCATCTGCCGCTCACCCGGGTGGCGCGCGTACGGTGGTGACAGGGGGCCGGGCGGGCCGACACTGGGGGCGGCTGCCGGGTCCGGCCCCGCGGCGTGCCAGCCGATGCTCGCAACGCAGGAGGTAGCCGTGGTCGACACAGAGGCGTGGGGAGACGAGGTCTACCAGCCCGACGGCTCCGAGGTGCAGGACGACGAGGGCCTGCTCGGCGCCGAGGACACCCTGGACGACGGGGTCCCCGACCCGCTGGACGAAGGCTATTCACCACCGGAACGGCCCTGGGCGGTGGAGCGCTCCGACGTCACCGCCGCCGAGCGGCTGCGCGGCGAGAGCCTGGACAGGCGTCTGACGCTTGAGCTTCCGGAGGTGTGCGCGCCCGAGGGCGACGGCATGGGCGACACCTGGGACACCGACGGCGAGCCGCGCGACAACGAGGTCGGCGGCGTCCGCGCGGGGCGGCTCGTCGCCCCCGACCAGGGCGCCCACCCGGACGAGGAGACCAGGATGATCGCCACCGACGTGGGCGTGGACGGGGCCGCCGCCTCCGCCGAGGAAGCGGCGATGCACATCGTCGACGAGGACGACATGTTGACGTGAACCGACCCCGATGACTTCAACTTCAACTTCGACGGCGCCCACGACCTCCACGGCCCCCTACGGCCGGGCGGCCGGCGCCCGGACCACGATCCCGCCGAACCCCCGGAGCCCCCATGCAGCGTGACAAGCAGCCCGCGTACCAGCCGGTCGTCTTCCGAGACCGCGCGGCCGGGTTCGCCTTCCTGACCCGGTCGACGGCGACAAGCGAGGAGACGATCGACTGGGACGACGGCCAGACCTACCCGGTCATCGACGTGGAGATCTCCGCGGAGAGCCACCCCTTTTACACCGGCAAGGCCCGGACGGTCGACCCCGAGGGCCGCATCGCCCGCTTCGAGCGCCGCTACGAAGGCAAGGAGTGACCCCGGCCGAAACCCGAGGCGCACCCTCCTTTGCCTGACGGGCAAAGGCTCTGCGCTACGTCGGCTGCGGTCCGCCGCCCTCGCAGGAGACGTCCTCGCAGGAGACGTCCTCGGAAGGGAGTCGTGCCCGCCAGCGCCGGGCCTCCTCGACGTCCGCCGCGTTGCCGGTCTGCTCCAAGGCGTTGACCAGGCAGTGGATGGCCTGGGGAATTCCGCGCTCGGCGGCGCGGGTGAACCAGTGACGAGCGGCAGCCGGATCCGTTTTGGAGAGCAACACGCCGAGGGCCGCCTCAGCGGCTCCGCTGCCTTTCTCGGCGGCTTTGGTGAACCACTGGGCGCAGGCCGGCTCGTCACCTTGTCGCAGGTACTGGCGGCCCAGCAGAATCATCGAGTCGACGTGTCCGGTTTCGGCGGCCCGCCGCCAGAAGCCGACGGCCTCCGCCGGGTCGCCCTCCGCGTCCGCCATCAGACCGAGCGCGCACATGGCGTCGCTGCTGCCCGCTTCGGCCGCCCGGGAGAACCACCGACGCTCGGTGTCGGAGTCCTGTTGCTGTGCCAAGGCGCCGAGGGCGTACATCGCCGCGACGCCGGCCGGGTTGACGGCACCTCTGCGGTACGGCGGAAGAGCCGCCGCCCGCTCCCACCATTTCCGCGCGCCGTCGAGGTCGCCCTGCTGGCGGCACATTTCGCCGAGCGTGTGCAGCGCGGCCGCACGGTCGACCTTCGAGGTCGCGGTGTCCTCAGCCACCAGGGTCAGCCACCGCGAGGCGCCGGCCGTGTCGCCTTCCTGACGGAGCTGGGCGGCAAGCATCTGACGGGCGGGGGCGTAGCACCGTTCTGCCGCTTGCACGAGCCAGTGGCGGGCGGCGGCGACCTGACCCTCAGCGTGCAGAAGGCCGGCATACGAGGTCATGGCCGGCTGACCGCCGAACTCCACCGCACGGCGGACCCAGGCGAGGCCCTTCTCCCGCTCGCCCAACGCGTACAGCAACTCCCCCAGGGTGATCATGGAAAAGACGTGTCCGGCGTCGGCGGCACACCGATACCAATGGCGCGCGCGGTCGAGGTCTCCCTGGCCGCGCAGCACGCCGGCGAGGTGGTACATCGCGGTCGGATCGCCGTACTCGGCGACCGGGGTCAGCAGGTTGCGCGCTTCCTCCAACTTGCCTTCGCCGAAGGCGAGGACACCCAGTCGGGACATGCTGGCGAGGTCCCCCTGGTCCGCCGCGTCCTGCCAGGCGTGGCGTGCCACGTCCGGGTAGCCCGCGAGCTCGGCGTTCAGGCCGATGTGCCGGCGGGCTTCCGGGGCGGCCGCGGCCACCATCGCCGGCCAGACGTCCGGTGGAATGGTGAGCCAGTTGATGTCGAGGTCACCGGCGAGGACGTCCGCGACCCGGTAGCCGTCCGTAACGCCCATGGTCTGCGAGTACGGGCTCAGCAGCGCGATCTCGGTGTGCGGGAAGACGGGCTCACAGGCCCAGGCGAGCGCGTCCTCGAACCAGGTGGCACCGGCTCCGGCCCGCTGCCTTCCGGTGAGGAACGAGGGCGCCACCGCCCGCAGGAAACCGGCGGGCACGGTGAGCGGGTGCCCGGCGCGGCGGGCGCTGACGGCCGCCGTGAGCAGTGCCTTGCCGTACGGCTGGTCGGCGGTGGTCCAGCGGTGGAGCAGTTCCGGAGCGCCGGCCAAGGCCTGGGGAAGGCTGAAGTCGCCTTTGCCTCGCAGCGCGTGGGCTATGCGCGGGTCGGTGACCGCCGCGGCCGCGGCCCGTTCCCACTCGGCCGGCCGGAACGCCGCGAGGCCGATCCTCTGGGCCATGGCAAGCACCTCGCGCGCGTTGCGGGATGACGCGCGGATGTCCTTCAGGAGGCCCCCGGCCCGGTCGTCCCCTCCACCGCGGCCCGGCTCCGGGCTGTCCGCGCGCAGCCGCTCGTAGGCTTCCGGCCACATGGTGCCGACGATGATCACGGGCGGTACGGCTTCGGTGAGCAGGCTCCGTACCGTCGCGGCGGCCAGCGGAGCCGGGCCGGCCAGGAAGTCCTGCAACTCGTCGAGCCACAGCACACTCCCAGCGCCCCCTTGGCCGACGGGGTCGCCGGTGGCATGGTGGCCGGCGGCCAGGGCTTCCACGGCCGCGCCATCGTCGGGCACCACGAACTTCCAGTCCGGAACGACGGCGAGCAGGGCCTCGTGCATGGTCCGGGTCTTGCCCGTCGCAGCGTCCCCCACCAGCAGAACGAACCCCCCGGTGGTCTTGAAACCGGTGAGGACCCCGCGCAGCTGCGGGTCGGCGTCCCGGGCGACGTACAGGGGCAGGTCGGCCGCGAGGTCCGCGGAGGCGCCGGCGGGCAGCGGGATCGCCTCGTGGATGCCCAGCAGAGCGCGCCGGGTGATCCGGTCCACCCGCGGCGGCACGCTGTCACCCCGCGCGGACGGATAGCTCCCCTTGTCGGCCGGGATGCGCCGGGTGGCATCGCTCCACAAATCACTGAGCCTCTGACGGGCTGCAGACTGCCGTTCGCGTACTTCTGTCTCCTGAACGCCCTGCAACCTGCCGACCACCGCAACCTTCGTTGTGTCCGGGAAGAGCGCGTCCAAAATCGCGGTGAAGCTCGAACTGACCCCCGCGGAGCGGCCGTTGAGGATGCCGGAGAGCGTACCGACCGCCAGGTTGGACTCCCTGACCAGGTCCGCCTGTCTCCAGCCCCGCCCTGCCATCTCAGTCCGCAGCGCAAGGCTCAGTTCTCTCAGCGCCTCGTCCCGAGGTAATCGCTCCCCAGCCGCTTCGGCCACCGATCCTCACCCACAGCGTTGTGTTCTAAGTCCTTCGGGCTTGTTCGGCCTCGAACCTACCGTGACTGATGGCGGGGCCAAATGGGGCTTGCCCGGGGGGAGTTGACGAACCCGGATCATTCCAGGAGGTACTCCAGTCATGTCCGTACTGTCCCTGATCCACGACGACGCCGTGCTCGCCGGAGCCACGGGCGCCGTTTACACCGCCGGCGTGACAACCGTCGCCGCCGCTTCGATCCTCGCGCGTAGTCCAGAACGGCGGCGAGACGCTGAAGATCCTCCTGTTGAAGCGTCGCTCCTCCCGCTGATCTTCACCTCGGGGCGGACGATTTCGAGGCAGGAGTTCTTCGCGAATTGGACCCCGACGTCCCGGGACTTCGAGGCTCCGGCGTTCCGGGACTCCGTGGCCCAACCCCGGGACTCCGGCACTCCGGCGATCCCTGGCCACTTGACGGCGCCGAGCCCGGGGCGGTTCCGCTCATGCGCTCGCTCTTGGGCCTCCTGGCCGAACGGCGGCCACCCGCACCGGGGAACGGGGTCATGTTCTTGTCTGCCACCCCATGGCGACGGCGCGATACGCGGCGGCGGGCTGGCACCCTCGGCGGATTAGCGATCCGTGCCGTCGTGAGGAATGCGCATGCGCCCCCGCACCGCCGTGACCACCGCCATCACCACGCTCTGCGGGGTCTTCGCCCTCGCCCTGCCCGCTCAGGCCGCCTCTGCCGACCCGGGCGGGGGCGTCACCGTCTTCGCGCACCGCGGAGCCTCCGCGTACGCGCCGGAGAACACGCTGAGTTCCGTCCAGCGAGCAGCCGACCTCCACATCTCATGGGTGGAGAACGACGTCCAGCGCACCCGCGACGGCGCCCTCGTCGTCATCCACGACACCACCCTGGCCCGCACCACCGACGTCAAGAAGCGCTACCCCAAGCGGGCGCCGTGGTCGGTGAGTTCGTTCACCCTGGCCGAGATCAAGCAGCTGGACGCGGGCGGGTGGTTCGCCCCGCGGTTCCGGGGCGAACGCATCCCGACCCTCCAGGAGTACCTGGGTCTGCTCGACCACACCGGCCAGGGCCTGCTCCTCGAACTGAAGCAGCCCGAGCTCTACCCGGGCATCGAACGCCAGGCCCTGGACACGCTGGGCCGGGCCGGCTGGCTCGACCGGCCGCATCTGGCCCGGCGCCTGGTCGTCCAGAGTTTCAGCGCGCCGGCCCTGCGCACCACTCACCGGCTCCGCCCGGCGGTCCGCACCGGCTTCCTCGGCAACCCGCCCGTCACCCAGCTCAAGCAGTACGCCGTCTTCTCCGACGAGATCAACGCCGAGCAGCACGGGGTGACTTCGGCGTACGCCAAGGCCGTGCACGCCCTCAGGGGACCGCACCGGCTGAGGCTGCGCCTGAACACCTGGACCGTCGACAGCGCGCCCGCGGCGACCCGACTGATCGAACTGGGTGTGGACGGGATCATCACCAACCGTCCGGATGTGGTCGAGAACGCGATGCACTCCGGCCGGTAGGGGATCCGGCTTCTCAGAGACCGAGGTTCGCCAGCGCCGTGGTCCAGTCGGTGGCGATCGCGTCGCGCGCGTCGTTGAGGGGGACCTGCCCGTTGCAGACCGCGGTCTTCAGCCGGTTCTCCACCGTGTCCTTGCTCTGCGCGGGCTCATTGCCGTAGCGCGGCTCGGGCCACAGGTTGTGCGGGTCGCGCGGGTCGCCCCCTAGTTCGAGGGGGATCAGGTGGTCCTCCTCGTAGTCCGAGGTGCTGGTGTCGCTGTAGCCGTACGCGGCGATCTGCTGGACCTTCAGCGGATTGGTGTACGACGTCGGAGGGCGCACCGTGGAGGTCCAGCCGGATACGCAGATCGTGGACTTGATCGTGCCCTGGGTGACATCGGGGTTCCAGGCGCCCGGCGTGCAGACCGAGTCGGGCAGCGGCAGATACGCCTGCGAGCAGGAGGCGCTGGTGCTCGCCGGGGCGGCATGGGCGGTGGCGGTGCCGAGCACGAGACCCGCGGCGGCGAGGGTCAGCGCGCAGGCGCCGGCGGCGAATTGGGATATGGGGCGCATGTGGGGGTGCTCCATCGGTCGGAGCCCGGCACCGGTGCGCCGGGCTTCTGACGGCATGACACCACCACGACGGTCTATGCGAGTAGACCCGGGAAATGAACAGACGGCGACGTGCGGAATCCTTGCCCTTTCATGAGCTGTACATGACCGAATCGCGACGGGTTCTTGAGGTCGCGCCCGGCATACCGCCGGCCACAACATGTGCCGGAACCTCACCTTGACGTGATACTGGGGCCGTCCCGCACATGTGCCCGCCCCCTATGTCTGACGCATCCATCAGGAACCCGGCGAGAGGTCGGCCGACCAGGCCGGCCCCCTTGGAGGTACGCGTGAAAATGCTGATCAATGTGCCCGAGACCGTCGTCGCGGACGCGCTGCGCGGGATGGCGCTCGCGCATCCCGACCTCACAGTCGATGTCGAGAACCGGGTGGTCGTACGCCGTGACGCGCCCGTGGCCGGAAAGGTCGGCCTGGTCTCGGGCGGCGGGTCCGGGCACGAGCCGTTGCACGCGGGGTTCGTGGGACCGGGAATGCTCTCCGCCGCCTGTCCCGGCGAGGTGTTCACCTCGCCGGTGCCCGATCAGGTGGTGCGGGCGGCGGCGGCCGTGGACAGCGGCGCGGGAGTCCTGTTCGTCGTCAAGAACTACACCGGCGACGTGCTCAACTTCGACATGGCGGCCGAGCTCGCCGAGGAGGAGGGCGTGCGGATCGCCAAGGTGCTGGTCGACGACGACGTGGCGGTGACCGACAGCCTCTACACCGCGGGTCGGCGCGGCACCGGCGCCACCCTGTTCGTGGAGAAGATCGCGGGGGCGGCCGCCGAGGAGGGCGCGCCGCTGGAGCGTGTCGAGGCCATCGCCCGGCAGGTGAACGGGAGCGCCCGGAGCTTCGGGGTGGCGCTCGGCGCCTGCACCACCCCCGCCAAGGGCAGCCCGACCTTCGATCTGCCGCCCGGCGAGCTGGAGTTGGGGGTGGGCATTCACGGCGAGCCGGGGCGCGAGCGGCGGCCGATGATGACGTCGAGGGAGATCGCGGACTTCGCCGTGGAGGCCGTCGTGGAGGATCTGCGGCCGTCAAGTCCCGTCCTGTTGCTCGTCAACGGGATGGGCGCCACTCCCCTGCTCGAACTGTACGGATTCGCCGCGGAGGTACACCGGGTGCTCGCCGAGCGGGGCGTGGCAGTGGCCCGTACGCTCGTGGGTAACTATGTGACCTCGCTCGACATGGCGGGCTGCTCGGTGACGCTCTGCCAGGTCGACGAGGAGCTGCTGCGGCTGTGGGACGCCCCGGTAGAGACGTCCGCACTGCGCTGGGGTCGCTGAACCGATGCCTGAAGGAGGGCTTGTGCTCGACGCCGCGTTCTTCCGCCGCTGGATGTCCGCGACCGCCGCCGCCGTGGACCGGGAGGCGGCCCGGCTGACCGATCTCGATTCGGCGATCGGGGACGCCGACCACGGCGCCAATCTCCAGCGCGGCTTCCACGCCGTGATTGCGGTCCTGGAGAAAGAGGCCCCTGGCACCCCGGGTGCCGTACTGACGCTGGCCGGGCGGCAGTTGGTCTCCACCGTCGGGGGTGCGTCGGGTCCCTTGTACGGGACGCTGCTGCGGCGCACCGGCAAGGCGCTCGGGGACGCCGCCGAGGTGAACCTGGAGCAGCTGGCCGAGGCCCTCGGATCCGGCGTCGCCGCGGTCTCGCAGCTGGGCGGGGCGGCGGCCGGAGACAAGACGATGCTGGACGCCCTGCTGCCCGCGGTCGCGGCGCTCGGCGAGTCCTTCGAGGCGGGAGCCGCCGCGGCCGACGCGGGTGCGCTCGCGACCGTACCCCTACAGGCTCGCAAGGGGCGGGCCAGTTATCTGGGCGAGCGGTCCATCGGGCACCTGGATCCGGGGGCAGCCTCGTCCGCGCTGCTGATCGCCACACTCGTGGAGGCCGCCGCGTGAGCGGGCCCGGGGCACCGGTCGGAGTGGTGCTGGTCTCGCACAGCGCCGCGGTCGCGGCGTCCGTCGCCGAGCTGGCCCGGGGGCTGGCGGGAGGCGGCGTCACCGCGCCCGTGGCAGCCGCGGGCGGGCTGCCCGACGGCGGCCTCGGCACCAGCGCCGAGCTGATCGCGCGGGCCGCGGAGTCCGTGGACCAGGGGGCGGGCGTCGCGGTACTGGTCGACCTGGGCAGCGCCGTCCTCACGGTGAAGGCGATGCTCGCGGAGGGCGACGAACTCCCGGACGGGACAAGGCTGTTGGACGCTCCGTTCGTGGAGGGAGCGGTGGCCGCCGTCGTCAGCGCGTCCGCGGGCGCGGACCTGGACGCCGTGGAGGCGGCGGCGGTCGAGGCGTACGACTACCGCAAGGTGTGAGGGAGGGCGCGGGCACCCGGGTCGGCCGGGTCGGGCACAGCCGGTCGGCCGCGACCGCCTCCCCGCCCCGCGCAGGCACACCAGGACCGGCCGGGCCAGACACAGCCGGGCGACCGCGACCGCCTCCCCGGCCCGGCGCGGCCACCCCGGCTCCGGCCGGGCCAGATACAGCCGAGTGGCCGCGGCCGCCCCCGCGCTCCGCTGTCGTCGCCCCACGACCCGCGCCATCATGGGGGCATGAGTGCCTTCAACGACTTGGGTGGCACCGGCGGCCCGCCGCTTCCCGCGCTGCCGGAGGACTGGAACCGGTGTCTGGCCGTCGTGGCGCACCCGGACGACATCGAGTACGGCACGGCGTCGGCGGTCGCCCGCTGGACCGCGCAGGGCAAACAGGTGGGCTACGTCCTGGCGACGCGCGGGGAGGCGGGCATCGACGGGATGCCTCCCGACCGGGCCGCGCCTCTGCGCGAGGCCGAGGAGCGGGCCGGTGCGCGCGAGGTCGGGGTCACCGATGTCGAGTTCCTCGGCCACCGGGACGGGGTGGTCGAGTACGGGATCGACCTGAGGCGCGACATCGTGCGAGCCATCCGCAGGTTCCGCCCGGAGGTGATGGTGTCGGGGCCGTACACGATCAGGATGGTGGGCGGCCTCGTCAACCAGGCCGACCACCGGGCGGTCGGGCTCGCTGCGCTCGACGCGGCGCGGGACGCCGGTAACCGGTGGATCTTCCCGGAGCTGGCGGACGAGGGCCTGGAGCCGTGGGGCGGGATCCGCTTCGTCGCGTTCGCGGGGGCGGAGCGGCCCACGCACGGCGTCGAGGTGACCGGCGATCCGCTGGAGCGGGGCATCGCGTCCCTGACGGCGCACGCCGAGTACACGAAGGGCCTTGGCGCACAGGCCGACGGTTTCGCCCCGGGACCGTTCCTCACGTGGATGGCGCGGGCGGCGGGTCCGGCCATGGGGGCGGAGGCGGCCGTGCTCTTCGACGTCCATCCCCTCGTCCCCGAGGAGCCGCCGCCCTGGGTGTGAGCGCCACCTCAGTGTTATGCAACTTGTTGCATAACCGGGGTCGGCTGGTCTACAACTGGAGGCGACGACACCCCACCCGGAGGCGCCCCCATGACCGCGTACCCCCATCTGCTGAGCCCCCTCGACCTCGGGTTCACCACCCTGCCCAACCGGGTGCTGATGGGCTCGATGCACATCGGGCTCGAAGAGGCCGAGAACGGCTTCGAGCGGATGGCGGCGTTCTACGCCGAGCGGGCCCGCGGCGGGGTCGGCCTCATGGTCACCGGCGGGATCGCCCCCAACGACGCGGGCCGGCCCTACCCGGGCGGCGCCAAGCTGACCTGCGAGGCGGAGGCCGCTCAGCACCGGACGGTCACCGACGCCGTGCACCGCGAGGGCGGCCGGATCGCGATGCAGATCCTGCACTTCGGGCGGTACGCCTACCACCAGGACCTGGTCGCGCCGAGCCCGCTCCAGGCGCCGATCAGCCCGTTCGTACCGAATGAGCTGAGCGACGAGCAGGTCGAGCAGACCGTCGAGGACTTCGTGCGCGCGGCCGAACTCGCGAAGTCGGCGGGTTACGACGGCGTCGAGATCATGGGCTCCGAGGGCTACCTCATCAACGAGTTCGTCGCGGGCGCCACCAACCGGCGCACCGACCGCTGGGGCGGCTCCTACGAGAACCGGATGCGCTTCCCGGTCGAGATCGTGCGCCGCACGCGCGAGCGCCTGGGCACCGACTTCATCCTCATCTACCGCCTTTCCATGCTGGACCTGGTCCCCGGCGGCTCGACGCTGGAGGAGGTCACCACCCTCGCGCGCGCCATCGAGGCGGCCGGGGCGACGATCATCAACACCGGCATCGGCTGGCACGAGGCGCGCATCCCGACGATCGCGACCTCGGTGCCCCGGGGCGCGTACACCTGGGTGACGAAGAAGCTCATGGGGTCGGTGTCGATCCCGCTGATCACCAGCAACCGCATCAACACCCCTGAAGTCGCCGAGCAGTTGCTCGCCGATGGGCGTGCGGACATGGTGTCGATGGCGCGTCCCTTCCTCGCCGACCCGGAGTTCGTCGCCAAGGCGAGCGCCGGCCGCGCCGAGACGATCAACACGTGCATCGGCTGCAACCAGGCCTGCCTGGACCACACCTTCAGCGGCAAGATCACCTCCTGCCTGGTCAACCCGCGCGCCTGCCACGAGACCGAGCTGGTCCTGTCCCCCACCAAGCTGCGCAAGCGCGTCGCGGTGGTCGGCGCGGGCCCGGCCGGACTCGCCTTCGCCGTCACGGCGGCCGGGCGCGGGCATGCCGTCACCCTCTTCGACGCCGCCGACCGGATCGGTGGCCAGCTGAACATCGCCAAGCGGGTGCCCGGCAAGGAGGAGTTCGACGAGACGCTGCGCTACTTCCGTACGCAGCTCGAACTGCACGGCGTGGACGTGAAGTTGAACACCGCGGTCAGCGCGGGCGACCTGGGCGACGGCTCGTACGACGAGATCGTGATCGCGACCGGCGTCACCCCGCGCACCCCCGAGATCCCGGGCTCGGACCACCCGAGCGTCGTCACCTACCTCGACGTGCTGCGGGACGGGGCGCCGGTCGGCGAGCGGGTCGCGGTCATCGGCGCGGGCGGCATCGGTTTCGACGTCGCCGAGTTCCTCACCGACGGCGGCGACGCGGCGAGCCTGGACGCCGAGACGTACTTCCGGCAGTGGGGCGTGGACACCGCGTACGGCGAGCGCGGCGGGCTGCGCAAGGCCGAGCGGCCCAAGCCGCCGCGCCAGGTGCACCTGCTCCAGCGCAAGACGACGAAGGTCGGCGCGGGGCTCGGCAAGACGACGGGGTGGATCCACCGCACCGAGCTCAAGCACCGCGGCGTGAACATGGTCCCGGGCGTCACCTACGACCGGATCGACGACGCGGGCCTGCACATCACGGTCGACGGCGAGTCGTCGGTGCTGCCCGTCGACACGGTCGTGCTGTGCGCGGGCCAGGAGTCGCGACGCGGCCTGTACGAGGAGCTGAGCGCGGCCGGCGCGACCGTGCACCTGATCGGCGGCGCCGACGTGGCCGCCGAGCTGGACGCCAAGCGGGCCATCGACCAGGGCACCCGGCTCGCGGCAAGCCTCTGAGGCTCGCCGCCGAACCTAGGATGCGGTCATGTCTCTCCCGCACGCGATCCTGACCGCTCTGCTCGAAAAGCCCTCCTCGGGCCTGGAGCTGACCCGCCGTTTCGACAAGTCGATCGGCTACTTCTGGTCGGCGACGCACCAGCAGATCTATCGCGAGCTGGGGAAGCTGGAGCAGTCCGGGTTCATCCGCGCGCTGCCGTCCGCCGCGCCCGCGCGCGGGCAGAAGAAGGAGTACGAGGTGCTGCCCGCGGGCCGTGCGGAGCTCGTCCGGTGGGCGGCGGCCGGGCAGGACCCCAAGCCCATGCGGGACCCGTTGCTGCTGCGGATGCGGGCGGCGGCGGTGATCGGCACGGGCGGGCTGCGGGGCGAGCTGGAGCGTCATCTCGCCCTGCACCGCGCCCAGTTGGAGACGTACCGCGGTATCGAGACGAAGGACTTCCCGCCCGAGCGGGACAGTGAGCAGGACCGGCTGCGGCATCTGGTGCTGCGCGGCGGCATCGAGCTGGAGACGTTCTGGATCGGCTGGCTGACCGCGGCCCTGGACGCCCTGGACGACGATCGAGGGCAGGACTGAGGCGATCCGCCCGGCGCGGCGGATCCGGCGGCCACAAGGGCGTTGTATTCTACAACTGACCCGTCGGGAGTGGAGAGGAACAGCCGTGCTCAGCCGAGACCAGTCGGTCACCACCATTCAGCGTGAGCTCACCGCGTTCGCCCGGCGCGCGCGGGCCGCCGCCGCCCGGATGCACCCGGAGCTGTCCCTCGTCTCGTTCACCCTGCTCTCCCATCTGGAGGACCAGCAGGGCTGCCGGGCGACCGATCTGGCTGCCTACTACATGCTCGACAAGTCGACCATCAGCCGGCAGATCGCGGCTCTTGAGAAGCTCGGCTTCGTGGAGCGCATCAGCGACCCCGACGACCACCGCATCCAGCTGCTCCAGCTCACCCCGGCGGGCACCGCGAAGCTCGCGGAGGCCGCGGAGCTGCGCCGCCAGGCCTTCCACGACCGGCTTGCCAACTGGGCCCCGGAGGACCTGGACCGCTTCGCAGAGTATCTGCTGCGCTACAACAGCCTGGCCGAGAGCGGGAGTTGACGGAGCATCAGCCTCCTGACCCCTCGATGTGGTCGGAGACGGCGACGACGAGGACCCGGGTTCCGGGGAGCGTCGCACGCCAGCGGTGGCGCACCCCGCCGGCGAGATACAGGGTGTCGCCCTTCGCCAGGGTGTAGCCGCGCCCTTCCGCCTCGACCTCGGCCGCACCGTCCGCCACATACATCAACTCGTCGTTGTGGTGCAGGAACTCACGGTCGGCCGCCCGCTCGCCGGTGAACTCCAGGGCGTGCATCTGATGGCGGCCCCGCACCAGCGGGCGTACACCGGCGTCGGGCGAGAGGCCCGCGTCGTCGTCGGCGCGTACGACGTCGACCGTGCGGTCCGTTGCGTCGGCTGCGGCGAGCAGTGCCACGGCCGTCGTGTTCAGCGCGTCCGCCATGCGCTGGAGGGAGCGCATGCTGGGGCGGGCCCGCTCGTTCTCGATCTGACTGAGGAACGGCACGGACAGGCCGCTGCGTTCCGCGACGGCCGCGAGTGTGAGATCGAGCGCCCGGCGCCGACGGCGCACCGCGCCGCCCAGGCCCGGCCCCGCACCCGTCTCACCTGCGTCGTTCATGCGCACCGCCTCCCTGAGGATCACCTTACGCACCGCGCGGGACGGTTTCGCACGCCCGTCACACCGCCGACACACAACGCCTCTACCTTCGAAGCTGTTTGAGGACATCAAAAAAACTTTGAAGGAGTGGCGTCGTGACCGCTCGTCCGACCGTCGTCGACCAGAATCAGCGCCGCCGGCGCGGCACCGGTCTCATCGCGCTCGACCCGGAGGCGGCCTGCCCGGGCTTCACGCTCTACGCGCCGCTGACCGGGGGCGGCGAGGTGTATCTGGTGGACCTGCGCGGCGAGGCCGTCCACACCTGGCACCTCCCTTACCGGCCGGGGCGGCACGCCCGGATCCTCGGCAACGGGAACCTCGCCTACAACGGCGTACTGCCGGGCCAGGACGCGCTGTTCCCGATGTGGCACAAGTACCGGGGCGGCGTGATGCTGGAAGCCGGGCCGGACGGCACGGTCGTGCGCGAGCACCGCGATCCCCTCCAGCACCACGACGCCCACCACCTCGACGACGGCCGCATCCTCTACACCGGGCTCGAACCGCTGCGCGGCGCCGAGGCGGCCGGAGTCCTCGGCGGGGTCGCCGGTTCCGAGGCGGCCGGAGGGACGGTGTGGGCCGACACCATCAAGGAGGTCACGCCCGACGGCAGCGAGCTGTGGTCCTGGCGGGCCGCCGACCACCTCGACCGGGCCGAGTACGCCCTGCATGCCGACTACGCGCGGGAGCACTGGCCGCTCATCAACAGCGTCACCCCGCTTGCCGACGGGAACATCCTGGCCAGTCTGCGCAGCGTGTCCGCGGTGGTCGTCATCAGCCGGGACACCGGCGAGATCCTGTGGCGCACCGACCCCGGCACGGTCTCCCAGCAGCACCACCCCACCGAGCTGGCCAACGGCAACGTGCTCATCTTCGACAACGGCGTCTTCCGGCCGGGCCACGACGTGCCGTACTCGCGCGTCGTCGAGATCGAGCGCGGCGGCGGCAAGGTCGTGTGGGAGTACCACGACCCGGCCCGCGAATCGTTCTTCGCGCCGTTCATGGGATCGGCACAGCGGCTGCCCAACGGCAACACGCTGATCACCGACTCCCCCGCGGGCCGCCTCTTCGAGGTGACCCAACAGGGCTATCTGTGCTGGGAGTTCATCGTTCCGCAGTTCGGCGGCTACGAGGAGTCCGAGGTGCGGCGGCTCTTCCCGGCCGAGCCGAACGCGGTGTTCCGCTCCTACCGTTACGCGGCCGAAGAGCTGCCCTGGCTGGAGGCGCGCCCATGACGCGGCCCACGACGTCGCCCGTCGACGAGCGCGTCCCGCTCGGGCGGCTTGCTCCGCTCGCCGTGCAGCATGTGCTCGCCATGGTCGCGGCGCCCGTCTCCACCGTCTTCCTGACGGCGGCGGCCCTGCGTCTGCCGCCCGACCGGACCGCCTCGCTGCTGAGCGCGGTCCTGGTGCTGTGCGGCGCCGGGTCGCTCCTCCAGTCGCTCGGCGTCTGGTCGTTCGGCGCCCGGCTGCCGTTCGTGATGCTGCCGGGCGGGGCGGCCGCCGCGCTGTTCCTCCAGATAGCCCGCGACCACGGCCCCGCGGTGGCGAGCGGCTCGGTGCTGCTGGCGGCGGCGCTTCTCCTTGCCGTGCTGCCGCTGTACACCCGCGTGGTGCGGCTCCTCCCGCCGCTGGTGATGGGGGTGACCGTCCTCCTGATCGGGATCTCCATGATCCGGGTCGCCGCCCAGCTCGTCACGGGCCCCGGCGGTACGGCGGCGCCGCGGACCGTCGCCCTGGCCGCGACGACCGTGACGGCGACGGTTCTGGCCCATCTCGTGCTGCGCGGGGTGTGGCGGCGTACGGCCGTCCTCATCGGCATGGCGGTGGGCACGGTCGTCGCGGTGACGACGGGGCTCGGCGCGTTCACCCCGGCCGCGGGCTCCGGTTTCTCAGCTCCGGTCCTCTTCCCTTACGGCGCCCCGGAGTTCGACCCGATGGCGGCCCTGCCGCTGCTCGTGTTCAGCCTCACCACGCTGGCCGAGATCACCGGCCAGAGCGTCTTGAGCAGCGAGACGGCGGGGCGCGTGCCCGACCCGGGCCACGACGTCCCGAGGGTGGCCCGCGCCGACGCTCTCGTCTCACTCGTCGGCGCCCTCTTCGGTACGTCGTTGATGGTGACCAGCGCCGAGAACATCGGGATCGGCCGACTCACCGGGGTACGCAGCCGGTACGTGACGGCAGGCGCGGGCGGCCTGCTGGTACTGGCCGGGCTGCTCTCCCCCCTCTCTCGTCTCGTGGCAGGGTTGCCGGCCGCGGTCGTCGGCGGATCGGCACTCGTCGTGTACGCGGTCATCGCCGTGATGGGCGTCGAGATGCTGGCCCGCGCGGAACTCGGCGAGCGCTCGAACTCTCTGGTGGCCGCGCTCGCACTCGCGGTAGGTCTGCTGCCCCTGCTCGCCCCCGGCCTCTACGGCGGATTCCCCGGCTGGATCCGCACGATCGCGGGCAGCGGGGTGGTCGCCGGGACGCTCGCCGCCGTCCTTCTGCACGCCCTGTTCGGGGCGTCCGCCGCCCACCGGGGCGTTCGGGCGCCGCGCCCCGAACCGGTGGGCCGTCGACGCGGCGCCACCTGATGGGGCAAGGTCTGGGATGTGCCTTCACTTCCTCATCAGCCGCTGCCGCCCCAGTCGCGGCCGACTCCGCCGCCCGTCGGACACATGGTCGTCAGCGGGGACGGCGCGCTCGCCCGCCGGCTTGCCGCCGAACTGCGCGAGGTGTACGGGGAGCGCGTGACGCTCGTGGTGCCGCCCGAGAACGCGACCCGGGAGGTCCGCAGCCCAGCGGGCAACCGGGCGCGGGCCTCGGCACTGTTCGGCCGCGTGTCGTCCGCGATGCTCCGCGTCCCCGTCACCGGGTCCGACGACACCGGCGGCGCCCGCCTCCTGGAGGCGGTGGAGCCGAACGACGGGGCGCTGCTCGACGCCGGTATCGAACAGGCCACGGCGCTGGCGCTGGTGCACCGGGACGACGAGACGAACATCCGCGGCGCCCTCATCGCCCGGCGCCTCAATCCCCGGGTCCGCCTCGTCATCCGCCTCTACAACCGCAAACTCGGCCAGTATCTGGAGGAGTTGCTCGACCAGGCCGCGGCTCTCGTGGCGCCGGGTCCGGACGCGGCCGGATCGGATGCCTCCACCACCGTGCTGTCCGACGCCGACACCGCGGCCCCCGCCCTCGCGGCCACCGCGCTCGCGGGCACCAGCAAGGTCGTCCACGCGGACGGGGTGCTGCTGCGGGCGGGGCAGCGTCCGCCGCCGCGCCCCGGCGAGGTCACCGACCCCGGTCTGTGCACCCTGGCCCTGCTGTCGTCGACCACCAACGACCCGGCGGGCGCGGAGGGTTCGGACCGCAGCGGCTCGGAAGGGCCCCGGCTGCTGCCCGACGAACGGTCGATGGACGAGGCCCATCGGCGCGGCCGGGTCGTTCTGGAGACGGTCACCTACACGGGCCCCGCGCAGCCCCCGGGCCGGCTCAGCGATCTGGGCGCCCCACTCGGCCGGCTGTTCTCGCGCCGGCTGCGCTGGTCGCTCGCCGGGGTCGTCGCCTCCGTGATCGCGCTGGCCATCGCGACCTGGCTGACCACCGGCGACGATCCGCTGCACGCGGCGTATCTGACCCTGCTCGACATCTTCGCCATCGACGATCCGGCCATCGACCAGCCGGTGGGCCGCCAGATCCTCCAACTCCTGTCCGGCCTCACCGGGTTGCTGCTCCTGCCGGTGCTGATCGCCGCCGTCCTGGAAGGACTCGGCACCTTCCGCAGCGCCTCCGCGCTGCCGCGCCCCTCGCGCGGCCTCAGTGGCCATGTCGTACTGCTCGGCATGGGCAAGCTCGGTGCCCGGGTCCTGGCCCGGCTGCGCGAACTCGACATTCCCGTCGTGTGCGTGGAGTCCGACCCCGACGCCCGTGGCATCGGGCTCGCCCGGCGGCTGCGGGTGCCCACCGTCATCGGCGACGTCACCGACGAGGGCATCCTGGAGTCGGCCCGCATCCACCGCGCGCACGCCCTGCTCGCGCTGACCAGCTCGGACACCACCAACCTTGAGGCGGCTCTGTACGCCCGCTCGGTCAAACCCGATCTGCGGGTGGTGATGCGGCTGTACGACGACGACTTCGCCACCGCTGTATACCGCACCCTGCGCGCGGCCCACCCCGGGGCCCTCACCCGCAGCCGCAGTGTCTCGCACCTCGCCGCGCCCGCCTTCGCCTCGGCCATGATGGGCCGTCAGATCCTGGGCGCCATACCGGTGGAGCGCAAGGTGCTGCTCTTCGCGGCGGTCGAGGTGGGGGGCCATCCGCAGCTGGAGGGCCGCACCGTCGAGGAGGCCTTTCGCGAGGGCGCCTGGCGGGTCCTGGCGCTCGACACCTCGCCGCCCGGCGAGCGGGCGGCCGCCCGGGGGGCCGACAGCCGGCCGGGCGATCTGGTCTGGCGGCTCCCCGACGGGTACGTCCTGCGGCCCGAGGACCGGGTCGTGCTCGCCGCGACCCGCCGCGGCCTCGCCGAACTCCTCGGCCGGCGCCCGGCGTCCCGCGTGGGTCAGCGCCCGCAGTAGCACGCCGTCACCTCAGCGGGCCCGCGCCACCACCGCGTCAGAGCCCGATGTCGCGGCTGCGGAAGTCATCCAGTGATTCGCGACGGACCAGGAGCCGGGCGTGGCCATGGGTGACGGCGACCACCGGCGGCCTCCCCACCAGGTTGTATCCGGACGCCATGGACAGGTGGTAGGCACCCGCCACCGGTACGGCGAGCAGGTCACCGGGGTGGACGTCGCCGGGCAGGTCCGCCCCGGCGGCCAGCACGTCGCCCGCCTCGCAGTGCCGGCCGACGACGGTCGCCCTGCGGGACGGGGCGGTTGAAGCCCGCCCGATCAGCCGGGGTGCGTAGCCCACCCCGTACAGGGCCGGTCTCGGGTTGTCGCTCATCCCGCCGTCGACGGCGACGAACAGGTTGTCGCCGGTGTGTTTGACCGCGAGGACGCGGTAAAGGGCGACGCCCGCGGGCCCGACGATCGCGCGGCCGGGTTCGACGAGCAGGCGGGGCACGGTGAGCCCGGCCGCCGCGCAGCTCTCGATGAGTTCGGCGCGCATGCGCCGGGCCAGCGCCGTGATGTCGAGCGCCTCCTCGCCGGGGCGGTAGGCGACACCGTGGCCGCCGCCCATGTCGAGTTCGGGCAGCGTCACCTGGTGGGTGTCGCGGATACGGGCCATCAGGCCGACCATGCGGCGTACGGCCGCGAGATAGGGCTTGACGGTGGTGATCTGCGAGCCCAAGTGGCAGTGCAGGCCGACCAGTTCGAGCTGGCGCTGGCCGAGGATGCGGCTGATGGCGTGCTGGGCGTGGCCGTCGGTGAGGGAGAGACCGAACTTCTGGTCGTCGGTACCGGTACGGATCTTGTCGTGGCCGCCCGCGCTGATGCCGGGCACCACGCGGACCATCACCTTCTGGTGGCCGCCGGGGCCGACCGCGGCGGCGAGGCGGGCGATCTCGGACGGGCTGTCGATGACGATGCGCCCGACGCCGAGTCGCAGTGCGGTCTCGATGTCGTGGGGGGACTTGGCGTTGCCGTGCAGCACGATCCGCTCCGGCGGGAAGCCCGCCGTGACGGCGAGTTCGAGCTCGCCCGCCGAGCACACGTCCAGACCGAGCCCCTCCTCCTCGACCCAGTGGGCGAGCGCCCGGCACAGGAACGCCTTGGCGGCGTACAGGACTTGGGCCTCGGGGAAGGCGCTGCGGTAGGTGCGGCAGCGATCGCGTACTTCGCCCTCGTCCAGGACGTACGCGGGCGTTCCGAAGCGCTCGGCGACCTCGGTGAGCGGGACCCCGCCCACGCTGAGCGCGCCGTGGCCGGCCCGCCCGGTGGAGGCCGGCCAGACGGACAGGTCGTCGGGGGCGGCCGGAGTGTCGGTGGGCGGGTGCGTGATGGTCATGGCGGTACGTCCCTTCTCAGCCGGTCGGCGGCCGCTCCCGGGGTCGGGGAGGCTCGCCGCGGACGGGCTCTGCCATCAAGGTCGCTCCGAGGGGTCCGGGGAGCGGGTGGCGGCCCCGGCACGGGGAGGCGGGCCGGGGCACGGCACCGACGCTATGCCCGCGTGCCGGTCCGGCGATGCGTCATGACGCGATGCTGACGGGAAGGAGGCGGGCGCTGACGGGATGCTGACGCCCGCCGACGGGAAGGGGCGGGCGCTCAGGGGCAGGAGCCGGGCGCTGCCGGGAACGAGGCAGGCGCTGAGGGATGCCGATGCCGCGGCGCCCGCACCGCCAAGGTTCCCGGTCGTCCAGCGCGATTGCGCGACGCGCTGGGGCTTCTTCGCCGGTGGTCGTCGCCGCGCCGAGCGCGAGTCGGCCGCCTTCGAGCTCGGGCATGTCCGTGTCGATCGCGTCGCGGGCTGTCCGTACACGGTGCGTAGGCAAGGGTGTT
Organism: Streptomyces sp. NBC_01431; assembly: GCF_036231355.1. Classification (NCBI taxonomy): domain Bacteria; kingdom Bacillati; phylum Actinomycetota; class Actinomycetes; order Kitasatosporales; family Streptomycetaceae; genus Streptomyces; species Streptomyces sp. NBC_01431. The sequence continues at coordinate 7,104,397 of NZ_CP109496.1, read as the reverse complement.
AGTTGCCGCGCCCGGCGGGCACTCGCCCGGCATGACCGTTTCCAAGACCAGCATCCTCGTTCTCGACTGTGCCGAGCCCGTCGAACTCGCCCAGTTCTACGCCAAGTTGCTCGGCGGTGAGATCGAGACGGCCTGCGACCCCGACTTCGTGGAGATCGTCGGCTCGGCCGGCGTCCATCTCGCGATCCGCCGCGACCACGGGTACGCGCCGCCGAGCTGGCCGCGCCCCGACGACTCCCAGCAGGCACACCTGCGGATCGTGGTGGCGCTCGGCGACATGGACGCGGCCGAACGCGAGGCCATCACGCTCGGCGCGACGCCCGTCGACACCAAGGACAACAACGGGCCGCGCGACGAGCGGGTGTACGCCGACCCGGCCGGGCACTCCTTCACGCTGGCCGTGTCCGCCAAGCGCTCCGAGCAGGCGGTCGGTTAGGGCGCGGGTCACCTGTCGTTTCGCCGGCGCGCCCAGCCGGGCAGAACAAACCAGCACCCCACGTACCAGCAGACGACGCCCGCCACCAGCCACGGGGCCAGCGTGCTGTGCAGCGCCAGGCGCAGGATCAGCAGCAGCGAACTCGCCATCGTGCACAGGAGCAGCACCAGGCCGGTGACGGTGAGCCGGGACGCCCAGGTGACGGTCTGCGGTTTCAGCCGCCGTCCCGCCAGCATCCGGTGGAAGGACACCGGACCGATCAGCGCCCCCGTCGTCACCGCGCCGAGCACCACCGTCACGACGTAGATGCTCCGGTCGGTGGCGCCCAGCGTGGTGAACCGCGGCTGGAAGACGACCGCGAGCAGGAAGCCGAACAGGATCTGCACACCGGTCTGCGCCACCCGCAGTTCCTGGAGCAGATCGCCCCACTTGCGGTCGGCGCGCTCCTCGGCACTCTCGTCACGCCCGGCGTCCGCCATCTCGCCACCTCCTGTGAACCCGGGTACCCGCGCACCCGGGCCGGAACCGGAACCGCGCGCACCCCGTGGCGGGGTCCGCGCCGGGCCCGCAGACTGGGCCGCATGACCGGAAAACGCAGCGCGGGGATCCTGGTGTACCGCCACGCCGGGGACGGCGTCGAAGTGCTCGTCGGGCACATGGGCGGCCCCTTCTTCGCCGGGCGGGACGCGGGCGCCTGGTCGGTGCCGAAGGGTGAGTACGGTCCGGACGAGGAGCCTGAGGCCGCGGCCCGGCGCGAGTTCCAGGAGGAGCTCGGTCTGCCGGCACCCGAGGGCGCGCTCGTGCCGCTGGGCGAGATCCAGCAGCGCGGCGGCAAGACCGTGACGGTGTGGGCCCTGGAAGGCGACCTGGATCCCGCAGAGGCGGTGCCGGGCGTCTTCACCATGGAATGGCCGAGGGGATCGGGCGCCCTGCGCGAATTCCCCGAGATGGACCGCTTCGCCTGGCTGTCGCCCGCCGCCGCGGCCCCGCTGCTCGTCAAGGGCCAGGAACTCTTCCTCGAACGCCTCGTCACGTATGTGACCGGCGGTGGGCAATGCGACGGCCGAGGCTGTTGAATTCACGTCGCGGGACTTTTAATTCGACCTGAAATACCGTTCCCATAAGCTGGCCTTTCAGGATCTAATAGCCTGTACATCCAGATGAGAATGAGCCGCTTATTGCCTGCACTGGAGATGCTCCGACCTGCGGTGTAGCGTTTCTTCGCTGCCTGGAAATGGCATTTTCAAGCCTGCCGCTGGCACATGACATCTTGTGGTCATCGTCATCCCAGGAACACGATCGGTCCTCGTCCAACCCCAACGAGGAGGTACCGATGAATGCTCCTGTGAATAACCAGCAGACGAGTCTGGGTCCGGATGCGGCACGGCAGCTCGCCACCGCCACGAAGACCGTTCCGCAGATGCGCGGCATCACCCCGCGCTATCTGCTGCGCGCGCTGCCCTGGGTGGATGTCGAATCCGGCGTCTACCGCGTCAACCGCCGCCGCACCTTCGTCCTGGGCGACGACCGGATCAGCACCTACGACGAGGACGGCACCCCGCGCGTCATGCCGGGCGACCTGCGCGAGCTGCCGTACCTACGCGACTCCGATGACGCCCTGCTCACCGAACTCGCGGGCGCCTTCACCCCGGTGACGTTCGAGGCGGGCCAGGTCCTCGTCCAGGAGGGGGACCCCGCGGAGCGGCTGTGGGTGCTCGTACAGGGCCGTGCCGAAAAGCGCGTCACCGGACGGTACGGGGAGGACGCGCTGCTCGAAGTGGCCGGCGACGGCCAGTTCTTCGACCTCGGCGCCTGGACCCGCGGCGAGCCGATGCCCTACCGCGTCAAGGCGCTCACGCCCGGCACGGCCCTGTGCGCCGACCGCAGCGCACTGGCCCAACTGGCCGACCGCAGCGCGCAGTTGCACACCGCGATGGAGGCGTATTCCTCGGGCGACGGCGTCAAACCCGGTGCGGAGGTGCCCGTCGACCTCAGCTCGGGGCACCTGGGCGAGGTCGAACTGCCCGGCACCTACGTCGACTACGAGGACGCGCCGCGCGAGTACCACATGACGCTCGCGCAAACAGTGTTGCGCGTGCACACTCGGGTCGCCGACCTCTACAACGGCCCGATCGACCAGACCCGCGCCCAGTCCAACCTGACCGTGCAGGCGCTGCGGGAGCGGCAGGAGGCGGCCCTGCTCAACCATCCCGAGTTCGGCCTGGTGAACAACGTGTCCGCCGGTCAGCGCGTGCAGTCCCGCACCGGTTCGCCGACCCCCGACGACCTCGACGAGCTGCTGACCAGGGTGTGGAAGCAGCCGGGGTTCTTCGTGGCGCACCCGCGGGCGATCGCCGCGTTCGGCCGCGAATGCACCCGCCGGGGTGTGCCGCCGGTGACGGACACCCGCTTCGGCAGCCCGCTGCTCACCTGGCGCGGAGTGCCGCTGCTGCCCTCCGACAAGATGAGGTTCTCGGGCGGCGGCATGGTCGGCACCACGGAAATCCTGCTCATGCGCACGGGCGAGACCGAGCAGGGCGTGGTCGGATTGCGCCCGGCCGGGGTCCCCGACGAGGTCGAGCCCGGCCTGTCGATGCGGAACATGGGCGTCGACAACAAGGGCATCACCTCGTATCTGATGACCGCGTACTTCAACACGGCCGTCCTCGTGGAGGACGCGATCGCGGTGCTCCAGAACGTCGAGGTGTCGAACTACCATGACTACTCCTGACGTTGTGGGGCCCACTGACATGGTGGGCAGGGGCCGGCAGCCGGCCGGGTTCTCCCCCGAGTCGGCGCGCAAGGACTTCCCGATCCTGCACCGCACGGTCAACGGGCATCCGCTGGTCTGGCTCGACAACGCGGCCACCACACAAAAACCCCGCCAGGTCATCGAGGCGGTCGCCGGCTACTACAGTGCGGCGAACTCCAACATCCACCGGGGTGCGCACACCATGGCCCGCGAGGCCACCGAGATGTACGAGGCGGGCCGGGCCGCCGTCGCGGACTTCCTGGGAGCGCCGTCGCCCGACTCCATCGTGTTCGTCCGGGGCACCACGGAGGCCGTCAACCTGGTCGCGCAGAGCTGGGGGCGGGCGAACCTCGGTCCCGGCGACGACATCCTGGTACCGGTCCTGGAACACCATTCGGACATCGTTCCCTGGCAGTTGATCGCGAAGGAGACCGGGGCGCGCGTCGTGCCGGTGCCGCTGCTGGCGGACGGGCAGATCGATCAGAACGCCTACGCCGATCTGTTGTCCTCGCGCACCCAGCTCGTCGCGGTCAGCCAGGCGTCGAACGTCCTCGGCACGGTGCCGCCGGTCCGCGACATGACCGCCCTCGCGCACCGCTACGGGGCGAAGGTGCTGGTCGACGGCGCCCAGGCGGTGGCCCACCTGCCGGTCGACGTGACGGATCTGGACGCCGACTTCTACGCCTTCTCCGGGCACAAGCTGTACGCCCCCACGGGCATCGGCGCGCTCTACGTCAAACCGGAGGTCCTCGCGGGCCTGCGGCCCTGGCAGGGCGGCGGCAACATGATCGACTCGGTGTCCTTCGAGCGCACCACGTTCGCGCCGGTGCCCCATCTCATGGAGGCCGGCACGGGGCACATCTCCGGGGTGGTCGGTCTGCTGGCCGCGCTGAACTGGTTCACGTCCTTCGACCGTGCCGCGGTCGCGGCGTACGAGGAGGGCCTCACCGCCTACGCACAGCAGGCGATGGCGATGGTGCCGGGCCTTGAGATCCTGGGTTCGGCGCCCGACCGGATTGCGGTGCTGACGTTCACCATGGCGGGGCAGGACCCGGCGGCGATCGCCTCGTGGCTGGATGGCGACGGCATCGCGATCCGGGCCGGGCACCACTGCGCGCAGCCCGCCCTGGCCCACTACGGCCTTGAGGCGGCGGCTCGCGCCTCCTTCGCGCTGTACAACACCCCCGAGGAGGTTGACCAGTTCGTGGCGTCGTTGCTGAGGCTGGCTGACTCGGCCTGACCTGCGACGGAGCCCCACCGCCTGGTGCGGTGGGGCTGCCGTGCGGGGTGACCGCCTGGTTGAGGCGATCGCCCTCAGGCGCTGAAGGAGTCCGGGTCGCTGGTCTTCCAGGACCCGGCCCACTCCTCGGGCAGCGAGGCGGGCGAGAGCAACTGGCCCGGCTGGAGCCAGGTGTAGAGCTCGGCGTACGAGGCGACCGAGTGGTAGGAGGTGCGGCGGCGCAACATGTGGGGGCGCAACATGGCGGGGTCGCTCACTCCGAGCGAAGCCATGATCTCCATGGCGCTGTGCACGGTGGCCTCCTGGAAGCGCCGCACCCGCTGGTACTTGTCCTCGACGTCGAGGGCCCGGCCCCGCTGGGGGTCCTGGGTCGCGACGCCCACCGGGCAGTGATTGGTGTGGCAGCGCCGCGACTGGATGCATCCGACGGCGAACATCATGGCGCGGGCAGCGTTGGTGTAATCGGCGCCCTGGATCAGCCGTTTGACGATGTCCGCGCCGGTGGCGACCTTGCCGCTGGCACCGATCCGCACCCGGTCGCGCAGACCGGCGCCGACCAGCGCGTTGTGGACGATGCCGAGTCCTTCGGTCAGCGGGGTTCCCACGTGGTCGACGAATTCGACGGGGGCCGCGCCGGTGCCGCCCTCGGCGCCGTCGACCACGATGAAGTCGGGGGTGATGTCCTCGTCCAGCATGGCCTTGCAGATCGCCAGCACATCACGGCGGCTGCCCACACACAGCTTGAATCCGGTGGGCTTGCCGGCCGCCAGTTCCCGCAAGCGGCCGATGAACCGGACGAGTTCGCGCGGCGTGGAGAACACCCGGTGGTGGTTGGGTGAGATCACCGTCTGCCCGCGGGGGACGTCCCGGACCCGGGCGATCTCCGCGGTCACCTTCGCGCCGGGGAGCACCCCGCCCTTGCCGGGTTTGGCTCCCTGGGACAGTTTGAGCGAGACACAGCGGACGCTGTCGGTGGCGGCCTTGCGCGCGAACTCCTCGGCGTCGAAGTCCCCGTCGGCCGTGCGGCAGCCGAAATAGCCGGTGCCGATCTCCCACACCAGGTCGCCGCCGTGGCGCAGATGGTGTTCGGAGATGCCGCCCTCCCCGGTGTCATGGGCGAAACCGCCTTCCTTGGCGCCCCTGTTGAGGGCGAGGACCGCCTGGGCGGACAGCGAGCCGAAGCTCATCGCGGACACATTGAGCAGGGACATGTCGTACGGGTGCGAGCAGCCTGGGCCGCCCAGGCGCACCCGGGGCGGCTCGTCGGGGACGGGGACCGGCGCGACGGAGTGGGTGAAGAACTCGTATCCCGGCTCGTAGACGTCGAGTTCGGAGCCGAACGGGTCCTGGTCGGCGGTTCCCTTGGCCCGTTCGTACACCGCGGAGCGGGTGTCGCGGTCGAAGGGCCGGCCGTCGTAGTCGCGCTCGATGAAGTACTGCTGCATCTCCGGGCGGACGGCCTCCATCAGGAACCGCAGGTGCCCGAGGACGGGATAGTTACGCAGCACGGAGTGGCGGCGCTGGAGGAGGTCGTGCGTTCCGGTCGCGGCCAGCGCGAGCAGCGGCCCGGCGGCCAGCCACCACCAGGGGCCGACGACGACGGCAAGGACGACGGCGGCCGCCGCCACGACCGCCAGGGCGGCCACCAGGCCTGTGCGCTTCACGTTGTCTCCTCAGAGCCGCTGTCCGGACCCCGCCCGGGTCCGCGGCCGCTGCGGCCGCTTGCCCGCGCGTACCCCGCGGACGGTGTTCCACAACGGGTCCTGACGCCGTGGTCGGCTCATTTGACCGCCACCACGAGCCGGGCGCGCGGGCTGCCGTCCGGGCGCTGCCCGAGCTCCCGCAGCGCGTACAACTCCACGCCGAAGCCGGCGGCCGCGAGTTCCCGCTGGATGTCGCTGAGCCGGAACCCGCGGTAGTACATGACGAACGGGGGCCGCCACAGCGCGTTGCGCACCCGCATCGCGGTGTCGAAGCCCAGCAGGGCGAAGTAGGCGGGGCTGCCGGGCCGGGCCGGTGCGACGACGGGGAAGGCGAACCGGCCGCCCGGCCTGAGGGCGGCGTACGCCTGGGCGAACAGGGCCGGCCGCTCGCGGGGCAGGAAGTGCCCGAACGCCCCGAAGCTGACCGCCAGGTCGAACCCGGAGCTGAACGGCAGGGCCCGTGCGTCGGCCCGCACCCAGTCGGCCTCCGGATGCGAGCGGGCCGCAACAGCGAGCATCCCCGCGCTGATGTCGACTCCGGTGACCCGCTCGCGGCACACCGCCTCCAGGACACCGATGCCCGCGCCGGTGCCGCAGCACAGGTCGAGTCCGCGCCCGAAGGGGCCGAGCCCGTCGAGTACCGCGGCCACGGAGTGGAGGATCGCGTCCGGTGTGCGGAACGGAGTGTGGTCGAACTTCGGGGCCAGAAGGTCGTAACCGTGCTCGACGGACGACAGCGCCTGGACGGCGAGTTCACGGACGGTGGGGCCCTGGGGTGCGAACATGGCTGCTCAGCTTAGGGCCCCGCCGGGCGCGGCCGGCGCTGTTCAGGCGCGTGCGTACGGGTCCGCGTGCACGGGCTGCACGGTGGCGGTGACCGCGGCGTGGGCCCGCGCCGCCAGGGTGCGGCGGTCGGACCCCCACAGCGGCGGGTGCGCGGTGACCCGGACGGTCAGGTCCCGGGCCGCGGCCACCCGGCGCAGCGAGGTCGTGAAGTCGTCGCCGCCGAGGAAGGCGGCGACCGTGCTGGGCTCGCCGTGCTGGACGTAGTCGACGGTCGTCGGCCGCACCGGTGCGCCCGCGTCGACGGCCGCCTGGAACGCGGCCCGCCTGAACCGGCCGCCCGCCACGGTGCACCAGGTGGTCGCCTGCGGGAAGACCAGGACGGAGCGGCCCGAGCGGAGCATGTCCGCCAACTCATCTACTACGTGAGGGAGTTCGCGTACGGCTGCCCGGTCGATGAAGCGGGTTCCGATGCGCCGGGCGAGCGTGCCGACGAGCGGCCACTGGCCCACCTCCCGTTTGGCGAGGACGGTGACCGGCTCGACGGCGAGCAGCGCCACGACGTCGAGCCAGGAGATGTGGTTGGCGACGATCAGCGCACCCGGGGCCCGGCCGGGCAGGGAGGGGCCGGATTCGAGACGGACGCCCAGCGCGTCGAGTACGGCGTGGGCCTGGGTGCGCAGGATCCGGGGGTCGGCGAGCCGCTCCCCCATCGCGTCGGCGCGGACGAGGGTGTGGGTGAGCGCCACATAGCGGCGCACGGTCTCACCGAGCGGCACTCGGGGCGTGGCCGCCCTCACACAGGCCGAAGTGCAGGGCGCCTCCACCGACCAGGGGTTCACCGGGTGTCCCCGAGGAAGTAGCGGCGGTGGCGGTCGCTGAGCCGGTCCATGTCGAGCAGCACGAAGAAGTCGGCGACGTCGAAGTCGGGGTCGTAGGCGGGTGCCCCGCACATCCAGGCACCGAGGCGGAAGTAGCCGCGCAGCAGCGGCGGCAGGTCGGCGTAGCTCGGGCGGCCGCCGGCCGGCCCGGCGGGCATCCAGGGGCGCCGCGGGTGCACCCGCAACTCGGGCGGCGAGGAGTGCTTGGCATTGCCGAGCAGCCACGCGCTGGAGGCGGCCGCGCCGCCGTCATGGAGCGGTACGGACGCGCAGCCCGCGAGATGGCGGTGGCCGGACAGCAGGACGTAGCGGGCGAGCGCGGACCACATCAGGTTGATGACGGCGCCCGAGCGGTGGTCGGGGTGCACACAGGACCGCCCCGTCTCGATCATCGACGGCCGCAGACCGGCGAGTGCCGTGAGGTCGAACTCGCCCTCGGAGTAGGAACGTTGGGCGCGGCCGGGAGGAAGCAGCCGATAGGTGCCGACCACATCGCCGGTCGAGGTGTCGGTGACGATCAGGTGGTCGGCGATCGAGTCGAAGGCGTCGATGTCGTGGCCGGGCAGCGTCGTGGGGAGGGTGGCTCCCATCTCCTCGCCGAACACGCGGTGACGCAGCCGCTGAGCGGCCCGGATCTGCTCCTCGCTGTCCGCGATGGAGGTGACGTAGGAGGTGGTGGCCGTGGTTGCGGTGGATATCGAGAGCATGGGCGTGCCGTTCTCTGCGACGTGGTGCACAGTCGAATCCCGGGTGGTCCCTATGTGGTTTCCGCAGTGGCTTTCGCGCAGTGAGTATTGGCTCGCCACATGTGCGCCGGGTGAATTGCACACGACGCCGCGTCGGGCATTTGCCTGCCCTGACGCGGCGTGGCTGGGCACGCCGATCACCAAGGCGGTGATGGAGGCAGTACTCGACGAGGGACCGGGGCCGAGTACCGGCCAGGCCTGGTCCGGCCCGGCCGGTGCACCACATCCGTACCGAGGCTGGGGAGAGGCGCGCCTACGTGGCGCTCCGTTCGCTCTCCACCCTCAACTCCCGCTCCACGACCGCCTCGTAGACAGGGTCGGGGTCGGCCGCCGTGGTGGCCGAGCGGCCGGTGTGCAGCAGGTCGTGCCACCGCTGGGCGCTCCAGTCGGCGGGCCGGGTGGTTTCCACGAAGTCCTCCACCAGGGCAAGGAAGCGGGCCGGATCGGCGTGGAAGGGGAAGTGTCCGGCCCCTTCGAAGATCTCCAGGCGGCTGCCCGGCATGGCGGCGTGCGCCCGGTGGGCGTGGACTTCGGGCACGACGCTGTCGCGCGAGCCCCAGATCAGCATCGTGGGCACGCCCTGGGTGAGGTAGCAGCGGTCGAGCATGGTGACGACCTGGCCGCGCCAGTCGACCACGGCGCGCAGGGTGCGGATGAAGGCGTTGCGGGACGTGGCGTCGGGCAGCGCGTCCACGAGGTTGAGCAGGTCGGGCGCGTCCTGGCCGAGGTCGGTCCCGAGCAGCCGCAACAGCTCGATGGCGAGCCGGGTCGACAGCCGCATGCCGGGCCAGGAGAGCGTGGCGAGCAGCAGGTCGGCGCCGGGCAGGGCCGCGGCGCGCAGTACCGGGTTGACCTCGCGGCCCACGCCGCCCGTGCCGACCAGGACGAGCCGGTCGGCGTGCTCGGGGAACTGGTAGGCGAACTGCATGGCCACGCCGCCGCCGAGCGAGTGCCCGACCAGGGTGGCCCGCTCGATGCCGAGGACGCCGAGCAGGTCGCGGATTCCGTTGGCGTAGGCGGCCACCGAGTAGTCGGCGCGCGGTTTGTCCGAAGCGCCGTGGCCGAGCAGGTCGGGCGCGAGGACGGTGTAGCGGCGGGCCAGGCCGGGGATCAGTTCGGCCCAGGTGGCCGACGAGTCGCCTATGCCGTGGATCAGCACCACGGGCGGCCCCTCTCCCGCGATCCGGTACGCCCGGCGGTACCCGTGCACCACCGTGTGGCGCAGTCGCACGTCCTGGTCGCCCACTGGGCGCAGCCTGGTGCCAGTAGCCATCGACAACCTCCCCGATTTCCGCCCGCAGCACATCCCCGTACGGGCTCCCCGTCAGCGTTCTTCCCCCAGCGTCCTCCGTACGAGCGCAGAACTACCGCCGGACGCTCGATTGCCGACGGATTTCGCCACCGTCAAGCCCTGCCGACCACCCCTCGTTGCCATGTACGGTTCAACCACACGCTGCCCGTGCGTCCGTACAACGACGTTCTACGCGCGCAGACTTGATACCCGCACCGCCTCTCCCCCACCCCTCATGGAGGTATGCAGGATGTTCGGAGCCAGAAGTTCCGGCCGATCGCGCCGGCGGGCCGCCGGTGTGCTCACCGCTCTCGGCGCGCTGGTCGCCGCCGGGGGCGCCGCCGCCCAGGCCGCCACCGCTCCCGCCGCTCCCGCGGCCGCCACCCAGCACCGCGTGCTGTTCGACAACTCCAAGGCGGAGACCGCCGGCAACGCCGACTGGATCATCAGCACCAGCCAGCCGGACCCGCTGGGCCAGAACCCGTCGCCCTCGGCCGAGACGGACTGGACCGGGGCGCTGTCCTCGTGGGGCGTGGCGCTGCAGAAGACCGGCGACTACGCGCTGAAGACGCTGCCGTCGGGCAACACCATCACCTACGGCACGTCGTCGCCGCTCGATCTGAAGAACTTCGACACGTTCGTACTGCCGGAGCCCAACGTGCTGCTCAGCGCGTCGGAGAAGACCGCCGTCATGCAGTTCGTCAAGAACGGCGGCGGTCTCTTCCTCATCTCCGACCACACCGGTTCGGACCGCAACAACGACGGTGCGGACGCGGTGCAGGTCATCAACGACCTGATGTCCAACAACAGCGTGAACAGCAACGACCCGTTCGGTTTCTCGGTGGACTCGCTCAACATCGCCACCGACAACCCGAGGGCCACGGGCGATGGCACCGACCCGGTCCTGAACGGCTCGTTCGGGAAGGTGACCGGAAGCATCATCCGCAACGGCACCACCGCCACGCTCAAGCCCGCCGACAACCCGGCCGCCAAGGGCGAGGTCTACCGCACCGGTTACTCGGGCAACACCGGCGCCTTCTTCGCCACCAGCACCTTCGGCAGCGGCCGTATCGCGTTCTGGGGTGACAGCTCACCCATCGACGACGGCACCGGCCAGTCGGGCAACACGCTGTACGACGGCTGGAACGACCCGGCGGGTACGGACGCCGCGCTCGCACTCAACGCCACTGCTTGGCTGTCGGGCGCCGGCGGCAGTGGCGGCAGCCCCTCTCCGTCGCCGTCGCCGTGCACGAGCGCCCAGCTGCTCGCCAACCCCGGCTTCGAGTCCGGCAGTTCGGGCTGGACGGCGACCAGCGGCATCATCAACACCAGCAGCACCGAGCCCGCGCACTCCGGCGCGTACAAGGCCTGGCTCGGCGGCAAGGGCACCGCGCACACCGACACCCTGGCGCAGACGGTGACGATCCCGGCGGGCTGCAACGCCTCGCTCGGCTTCCAGCTGCACATCGACACGGCCGAGACGACGACGAGCACGGCGTACGACAGCCTCAAGGTCCAGGTGCTGGGCAGCGGCGGTACGGTCCTCGCCACGCTCGGCACGTACTCCAACCTGAACGCGGCGAGCGGCTACGCCCCGCGCACGTTCGACCTCGGCGCCTACGCCGGGCAGACGGTGACCCTCAAGTTCACCGCCACCGAGGGATCCAAGCTCCAGACGTCGTTCGTCGTGGACGACACCTCGCTCACGGTGAGCTGAGTCGAGGGCGCCCGTCTCCGGCTCCGGCCGGGGCGGGCGCCGCGGCCTGCCGCACCCCTCAACCCCGCAGGTGGACAGGCAGCGACTCCACGCCGTACACGATCGACAGCTTGCGGAAGGCGAGTTCCTCGGCCGGTACGGCAAGGCGCATCTCGGGGAAGCGGCGGACCAGCGCGGGGAAGGCCGCGCGCAGTTCCATCCGGGCGAGTTCCGCCCCGATGCAGCGGTGGATGCCGTAGCCGAAGGCGAGATGGCTGCCGCCGGCCTTGCGGTGCGCGTCGAAAGCGCCGCCGCCGGGGGTGAACGCGGCGTCGCGGTTGGCGCCGCTGAGCGAACACAGCACCATGTCCCCCTTGGGAATGCGTACCCCCGCGATCTCGACGTCCTCGCGCGCGAAGCGCGGGAAGGCCAGCTGCACCACGGTGAGATACCGCAGGGCCTCCTCCACGAAGGTGGCGGCGGCCGCCTCGTCGTGCGCTATTCGCGCGAAGGCGTCCGGTTCCTGGAGCAACACGAGGGAGCCGAGCGCCAGCATGCTGGCGGTGGTCTCGAATCCGCCGGTCAGTACGCCGTCGGCGAGACCGGCGAGTTCGTCGTCTCCGACGCTGTCGCCGTGCTCCTTGACGATCATGCCGAGGAGTCCGTCGCCCGGGTTCTCGCGCTGCTTCTTGACGACGTCACGGAAGTACGAGAGGGACGCCGACATCACACCGAGCGGCGCCGTCGCTCCGCCGAACAGGTCGAAACGCTCCATGGCTAGCTGCTGGAAGTCGTGGCGGTCCTCGTAGGGCACGCCGAGCAGTTCGCAGATGGTCAGGGAGGGAATGGGCAGCGCGAAGGCTTCCACCAGGTCGACGGGACCGCTCGCGGCCTCCATCGCGTCGAGCCGTTCGGTCACGATGGCGTCGATGCGGGGGGTGAGGCGCCGCAGCCGCCGCATGGTGAATTCGGGCGTCAGGATGCGGCGCAACCGGGTGTGCACCGGCGGGTCGCTGAATCCGAGGCCGCCGGGGTGCTGCTCCTCCTCCACGCCGGCGTTGCCCGCGAGGTGGGTGAAGTCGTTGCTGAACCCGTCGGCGGAGCCGAGCACCGCCTTCACCGCCTCGTGCCCGGTGACCACCCAGGCGTCCATACCGAACGGCAGCGGGACCTTGCTGACCGGTTCCTCACTCTGCCGTGCGGTCAGCTCGGGTACCGGGTCGAGTCCGTCCCTGCGCAGCGGCATGAGCAGGGCGTCGGGGAGCAGCGAGATCGTGCCGGGCCCGATGCCGCGCTTCTGGATCCTGGCAAGGTAGGTGCGCCCGAGCCACATGGTGACGCGGGAACGGAGATTTACCCTCAAGGCGGACTCCAAGGACATGTTGTACGGCCAGGACACCGGGAACGGACCGGGTCGCTCAGGATAAGTGGCTGCGGGCCCCTCCCGATCCGCCAGGGGCCCTGCTCACGAGCAGTTTGCGAGCGTGACGACCCCCTCCGGGTCACTGTGGCCCCGGCCGTACCCCCGGGCCGTACCGCGATTCGACCCCGCGTCGAGCGTTTCCACGGACGATCACAGGGCTCAACTCGTCCGTCACACAAGGCGATCTAGTGTATGGGTGCCTGCTACATCCGACTTGGGAGGAACCGTGCGTCTGCGCACCGCCGTCACCGCCGCGACCGCTTCACTGGTGGTGGCCGCCTCAGTGACCGTCACCGATGCGACCGCCACCGCCCAACCGTCGAACGGAGCCCGGCACGCGTGCTCCTCGTCCACCTCCGTCGACGGCTTCTTCGACGGTTTGGACAAGACCGTGTTCCAGGGCACGGCCGTCGGCAATCTGTCCGGTCTGGCCGTCGACACCGACGGTACGGTCGCCGCGCTGTCCGACCGCTCCCAGCTCTTCGCCCTGAAGGTGGGCAAGGGGCCGGTGGCCGCGCCGGTACGGGTCGTGCCGCTCGCCGACGAGAAGGGCGCCCAGCTGGACTCCGAGGCCGTCGTCATCGACCGCGACGGCTCCCGTCTGGTCACCTCGGAAGTGGAGCCGTCCGTACGCCGCTACGACCGGGACGGCAAGCTCCTGGGACGGCTGCCGGTCCCCGACGCACTGCGGGTCGCCCCGGCCGGGCGCGCCACCCTCAACCTGACCTTCGAGGGGCTCGCCCTCCAGCCGGGCGGCCGCACTCTGATCGCCTCCATGGAGGGCCCTTTGTCGGGCGACGCCAAGGATGCGGCCGGACGTTCACTCGTACGGTTCCAGACCTGGCACCGCGGAGGCACGAAGGGTGAGTTCCAGTTGGCGGAGCAGTACGCCTACCCGCCGGACCCGAACGCGGGCGTGTCCGAGATCACCGCGACGGGGGACGGCCGCCTCCTCGTCCTGGAGCGCGGCTTCACCGCGGGCGTCGGCAATTCGGTACGCCTCTTCCTCGCCGACCCGCGCGGTGCGAGTGACGTGAGCGGCGTCGAGAACCTTCCGGGCGCCGCCAGGCCCATACGCAAGACTCTCCTCGCCGATCTCGCGGACTGCCCCTCACTGGGCGCGACGGCGAAGCAACCGCAGCCCAATCCGCTGCTCGACAACATCGAGGGAACGGCTGTCACCGGCCGCACCCGGGACGGGCGTCTTCGGCTGCTCCTGGTCAGTGACGACAACGAGAACGCACGGCAGACCACCCGCCTGTACGCGCTGACGGTTCGGCTGCCGCGACACGTCTGATCCGCTCAACTGCCCTGTCGTGCACAGGAGTTGATCCGGTCGTCTGGGCTGCCGCGGGGCTTGTTCCGTGCGCCGGTGAGAGCAGAATGACGCGACCGCCCCGGCCGGAAGGATCCGGCCGGGGCGGTCGCGTGGGTGAAGGCCTCAGGGCCTTCGCGGGTCAGGCGAGGGTGGCGATGGCCTGGTTGAACGCCTTCGAGGGACGCATGACCGCGGAGGCCTTCGCGGCGTCCGGCTGGTAGTAGCCGCCGATGTCGACCGGCGAGCCCTGCACCGCGATGAGCTCGTCGACGATGGTCTGCTCCTGCTCGCTCAGCGTCGTGGCCAGGGCCGCGAACGCCTGGGCGAGCTGCGTGTCCTCGGTCTGCTTGGCCAGCTCCTGCGCCCAGTACAGGGCGAGGTAGAAGTGGCTGCCGCGGTTGTCGATGCCGCCCAGCTTGCGGCTCGGCGACTTGTCCTCGTTGAGGAAGGTGCCGGTGGCGCGGTCGAGGGTGTCGGCGAGGATCTGGGCGCGCGCGTTGCCCGTGGTCGTCGCGAGGTGCTCGAAGCTGACCGCGAGCGCGAGGAACTCACCCAGGCTGTCCCAGCGCAGGTAGTTCTCCTTGACCAGCTGCTGGACGTGCTTGGGCGCGGAGCCGCCTGCGCCCGTCTCGAAGAGGCCGCCGCCGTTCATCAGCGGGACCACCGAGAGCATCTTGGCGCTGGTGCCGAGCTCCAGGATCGGGAACAGGTCGGTCAGGTAGTCGCGCAGCACGTTGCCGGTGACCGAGATGGTGTTCTCGCCGCGACGGATGCGCTCCAGGGAGAACGCGGTCGCCTCGACGGGCGACATGATCTCGATCTGGAGGCCCTCGGTGTCGTGCTCGGCGAGGTAGGTGCGGACCTTCTCGATGAGCGTGGCGTCGTGGGCGCGGCCCTCGTCCAGCCAGAACACGGCCGGGTCGCCGGTCGCGCGGGCGCGGGTGACGGCGAGCTTGACCCAGTCCTGGATCGGCAGGTCCTTGGTCTGGCAGGCGCGGAAGATGTCACCCTCGGCGACCTCCTGCTCCAGGACCGTGTTGCCCGCGGTGTCGACAAGGCGGACGGTGCCCGCGGCCGGGATCTCGAAGGTCTTGTCGTGGCTGCCGTACTCCTCGGCCTTCTGCGCCATCAGACCGACGTTGGGCACGGAGCCCATGGTGGACGGGTCGAAGGCGCCGTGCGCGCGGCAGTCGTCGATGACGGCCTGGTAGACACCCGAGTAGCTGCTGTCCGGCAGGACCGCGAGGGTGTCGGCCTCCTGGCCGTCGGGGCCCCACATGTGGCCCGAGGTGCGGATCATGGCCGGCATGGAGGCGTCCACGATGACGTCGGACGGCACGTGCAGGTTGGTGATGCCGCGGTCGGAGTCGACCATCGCGAGGGCCGGGCCCTCGGTGAGCTCGGCCTCGAAGGCCGCCTTGATCTCGGCGCCGATGTGCGGCACGTTGTCGAGGCCCTTGAGGATGGCGCCGAGGCCGTCGTTCGGGGACAGACCGGCGGCGACGAGGACGTCACCGTACTTGTCGAACGTCTTCGGGAAGAAGGCGCGCACCACGTGGCCGAAGACGATGGGGTCGGAGACCTTCATCATCGTCGCCTTGAGGTGCACCGAGAACAGCACGCCGTCGGCCTTGGCCTGGGCGATCTGCGCGGAGAGGAACTCGCGCAGGGCGGCCACGCGCATCACGGACGCGTCGACGACCTCGCCCGCGAGGACGGGTACGGACTCGCGCAGCACGGTGGTGGTGCCGTCCGCCGCCACGAGCTCGATGCGCAGCGAGCCGTCCTCGTTGACGACCACGGACTTCTCGGTGGACCGGAAGTCGTCCGCGCCCATGGTGGCGACGTTCGTCTTCGAGTCGGGGGTCCACTTGCCCATGCGGTGCGGGTGGGCCTTGGCGTAGTTCTTGACCGACGCGGGGGCACGGCGGTCGGAGTTGCCCTCGCGCAGGACCGGGTTGACGGCGCTGCCCTTGATCTTGTCGTAGCGCGCGCGGACGTCCTTGTCCTGCTCGCTCTTCGGGTCGTCCGGGTAGTCCGGCAGCGCGTAGCCCTGGCCCTGAAGCTCGGCGACAGCGGCCTTGAGCTGCGGGATGGAGGCCGACACGTTCGGCAGCTTGATGATGTTCGCGCCGGGCGTCTTGGCCAGCTCACCGAGCTCAGCGAGCGCGTCGTCGATCCGCTGGCTCTCCTGAAGGAACTCGGGGAAGCTCGCGATGATGCGCCCCGCGAGGGAGATGTCACGGGTCTCCACAGTGACACCGGCGGTCGAGGCGTACGCCTGGATCACGGGCAGGAACGAATGCGTCGCCAGGGCCGGCGCCTCGTCAGTGTGGGTGTAGATGATGGTCGAGTCAGTCACCGGGTGCTCCGCTCCACGTCTGCAACATTGCTCGACATCAAGATATCTCGTGATCGCCCCGGGTCACGACGGGGCCCGCCCCCGGGCGACAGGCTCTGGAGGCCGGCCCTGTTTCAGGGGCGTACGGCACGCGCCTCGAAGCGGCCCTGGCCCAGCTCTATGACGAAGGACACCTGCTGACCCTCGGACAGCGTCCGGGTCTCCCCTTCGATGTCCTCGCGCCGTACGTGGATGGCGTCGTGCTGCCCGAAGGGCACGACGAATCCGTAGCCCTTTTCGCGGTCGAAGTACTCGACGATCCCCTCGCACCTCTCACTCATCGTGTCCATTGCCTCACTCCTCGCGTGATCGCCGACCTGGCGGTCGGTGAAAGGGGGCCGGGAAAGAGGGAACCCGCTGGGTTCGCACGGGATCGGGGGCGGGGCACGGCCTCCTGCGCCACCATGGGGCCTGCCCACGCGGGGCCGTCCGACGCCCTGGGACGGCGAACCGTCCGCCGCTCCGACCCCTGCCGGCCGCACGCCGGAACGAACAGGCTCCTCACTGGTGGGTATACCCGCTGCACCTCGGACCTGAAGCCTGCCCGGGGCGCGAGGCGGGGCCTGGCCGCGCGGGCGCGAGGGGGACGTACGACTCGTATATCGGACCGGTCCGGCGGCCGGGCGCGGCGGGAGCCGGTCCATGAGCTCTGCGCTCCCCCATGGACACCGGCCCACCTGCGACGACGCTGTGGCGATACGGCAGGATGGCAGCCCGTTCATGGGCATGCGCACGCCCGAACGAGGCTTCGTGCACAGCGATCTGACAGGTGACAAGGTGACGACACATCACATAGGGCGAGCAGCGGCGCCCCTCGCTCATCCCCCGGCCACGCACCGCCCGGAGGGGGTCCGTTGAGCCGGGGCCTGGTCCTGCACGACTGGGTGGTGGCCGGCATCGCGGTGGCCGCGGGGATCGCGGCCGGGCTGCTCCTGCGCGTCCTCCTGCGCTGGCTGGGCAAGCATGCACGCAGGACGCGATGGACCGGGGACGACATCATCGTCGACGCACTGCGCACGATCGCACCGTGGGCGGCCGTCATCGCGGGCACGGCCGTGGCGGCTTCGGCTCTGCCCCTCACCACGCGCGTCGCCGGCATCGTCAACCATTCGCTGACCGCCCTGCTCATCCTCATCACCACCTTCACGGCGGCCCGGGTCATCGCCGGCCTCGTCCAGTCGCTGGCGCAGTCCCGCACTGGTGTGGCGGGTTCGGCCACGATCTTCGTGAACATCACCCGGGTCGTGGTCGTCGCGATGGGCGTCCTCGTCGCCCTGGAGACCGTGGGTGTGTCGATCGCGCCGCTGCTCACCGCACTCGGAGTCGGCGGCCTCGCGGTCGCACTGGCCCTCCAGGACACGCTCGCCAACCTCTTCGCGGGCGTGCACATCCTCGCGTCGAAGACGGTGCAGCCCGGTGACTACATCCGGCTCAGCAGCGGTGAAGAGGGCTATGTGGTCGACATCAACTGGCGCAACACGGTGGTGCGAAACCTCTCGAACAACCTGGTGATCATCCCCAATGGCCGCCTGGCCCGTACGAACATGACCAACTACACGCGCCCGGAACAGGAGTTGTCGATCCTGGTGCAGGTGGGCGTCGGCTACGACAGCGACCTGGAGCACGTCGAGCGGGTGACCCTGGAGGTGGTCGACGGCGTGATGGCGGACATCGCCGGGGCGCTCCCCGGTCATGAGGCCGCCGTCCGCTTCCACACGTTCGCGGACTCCAGGATCAACTTCACGGTGATCCTGGGCGTCGGCGAATTCAGCAACCAGTACCGGATCAAGCACGAGTTCATCAAGCGCCTGCACCGGCGGTACCGGGCCGAGGGCATTTCGATCCCGGCCCCCACGCGGACGGTCGCTCTCCAGCAGGATCTGCCCGAGCCGCCGCCCCCGTATCCGTCCTCCTCGACTCCGTTCCCGCACCAGCGGGAGGCGCCTCCTTCCGCGATCGCGGACAACGAGCGCTGAGGACAGGCGAGTTGGCGACCGGGCTCGGGAGGGCCATCGCCACTCATGGCGTTATGGCGGGCAGGGGAGCCCGAGCGCGGACCGCCCTCGCCGCGACCGCCTGGCCGCGAGCGCGGGGCGCTACCCGCCGCCCATATGGTCGGCGCACGTGGTTCACACCGCGGTGCTGGGCTTGAACCATGTGGGGGCGTCCGACTGTGCCTGCTTGATGCGGAACAGCGCGAAGTCGCTGAGCCTGGGCAGCGCGTCCATGGCGAACCAGCCCACTTCGAGCGATTCGTCGTCGTTGACACGGGCCTCGCCGCCGGTGGCCCGGCACCTGAAGCAGATGTCCATGAACTGGCAGACGTCACCGTTGGGGTAGGTGATGCTCTGACGCGCGGCTTCGACCAGCACCACCCGCTCGGCGACGCACCGTACGCCGGTCTCCTCGTACACCTCGCGGACCGCGGTGTCGGCGGGCTCCTCCCCCGGCTCGGGGATGCCGCCGATGGTCGACCACTGACCGTTGTCGGCCCGTCGGCCGAGGAGGACCCGGCCCTCGTCGTCGAAGACGATGGCGCTCACGCCCGGCAGCAGGAGCAGCTGGTGCCCGGCGACCGCCCGGATGTCTCGAATGAAGTCAGGAGTTGCCATGCCCCGACCCTAACCGGCCACCCGGAACCGGCCGTTCAGTCCTTGGTGGTGCGCCGGGCCCGTACGGACCGGGTGACGGCCCAGGCCAAGGCTGCGGCGGCGGCAGCCACGAGCACCCATTCGGGCAGCGTGCCGAGCCGGGTGGCGGGGGTCTGCGAGGAGCGCAGCGGCACCTTGGCGTCGAGCGCGGCCGGGGTGAACATCGCGGTCTTCTGCACGACCTTGCCGTCAGGCATGATCACGGCGCTGACCCCGCTGGTGACGGGGACGGTGACGGTCCTGCTGTGCTCCACCGCGCGGACCCGTGACATCGCGAGCTGCTGGTAGGTCATCTCGCTGCGGTCGAACGTGGCGTTGTTGCTCGGCACGGAGATCAGCTGGGCGCCCGCGGTGACGGTGTCGCGCACGGCCCAGTCGAAGGCGGCCTCGTAGCAGGTGGCGATGCCGACCTTGGTGCCGGCCATGGTGAACAGACCCGGTTTGGTTCCGCGGTTGAAGTCCTCGCGCACCATGGAGGTGTAGCCGGGGGCGAAGGTGCCGATGAGTCCACGCAGCGGGATGTACTCGCCGAACGGCTGGATCTGGCGCTTGTCGTAGGTGGCGACGGGCCCCGCCTTCGGGTCCCAGAGGACCTGCTCGTTGTAGAGCTTGGCGCCATAGCCGCCGACCACGGCGCCGACCGAGATCGGTGCGCCTATGGTCTTGGCGGCCTGGTCGATGGCGGCGCGGGCGTCGTCGTCCACGAAGGGGTCGACGTCGGAGGAGTTCTCCGGCCACAGCACGAAGTCGGGCTTCGGCTTCTTCCCTGCCCTCACTTCGTCGGCGAGCCGCAGTGTTTCGCGTACGTGGTAGTCGAGCACGGCCCGGCGCTGGGAGTTGAAGTCGAGGCCGAGGCGAGGCACATTGCCCTGGATCACCGCGACGGTGGCGGTGCCGTCCTCGGCCGAGTCGCTGACCAGGGCTCGGGCACCGAACGACGCGGCGACCGGCACGAGGACCGTGAGCAGGGCGCCCACCGCCGCCCCCTTGCGCAGCTGCCCGGTGCGCCGCCGCCGGACCGCCTGCCGGACGCACTCGTACAGTCCGAAACCGCACAGCACCACGGCGAAGCCGAGAACGGGGGTGCCGCCCAGGGCGGCGAGCGGCAGGAACGTCCCGTCGGCCTGGCCGAAGGCGACCTTGCCCCAGGGGAAGCCGCCGAACGGAACCCGCGCGCGGGCCGCCTCGGAGGCCACCCACATGGCGCCCGCCCAGACAGGCCACAGCGGAAGCCTGGAGACCACGGCGATGCCCGCGCCGGCCGCGCCGACGAACAGGGCCTCGATCGCGGCGAGGCCCAGCCAGGGTCCTGGGCCGACCTCCACACCGGTCCACACCAGGAGCGGGAGCAGGAAGCCGAGACCGAAGAGGTAGCCGAGGCCGAGCCCGGCCTTCCAGCTCCGGCCGCGCAGCACCCCGGCGAGGACGGCGAAGGCGGGCAGTGCCAGCCACCACAGGGGCCTGGGCGGGAAGCTCAAGTACAGGAGCACACCCCCGAGCGCGGCCACCGCGGGCCGGGCGAGACGGTTGGGCAGTCCCCGCAGCCGCGAGGGGGCGGCAGGCTGCGGTCCAAGCCGTTCGGGCTCGGTTGTGGGGGTTTCGGTGGTGCTCACCCGGCGGAGTCTACGGTGGGTGTCTGTGGAGAGGGGAGTCCAGTTCTTCGGGTGCTTCCACCGCGGCGGCTCGGTCCCTCACTCAGCGTGTGGTCAGGCCTCGACGGGCTTTCCCGTGCCCAGCAGGCTCAGCCTGTCGCGGATGACCAGGACCGCCGCTTCGGCGTCGTCGACGGTGACCGTGAAGACGCGTCCGTCGCCGAGCCGGAGCACCAGGCCCTCGCCGCGGCGCACGACCACGGCGGTGCCCATCTCGGGCCGCCAGCGGTAGCCCCAGCCGCCCCACTGGCGGGGGGTGACCCGGGGTGCGAAGTCGGCGCCGACCACATGGGCGAGGGGGATGACGCGGCGCGGCAGTCCGATGTGGCCGCAGCGCACTTCCAGGCAGTCGCTGTCGACCTTCACCGCCACATGGACGAAGGCGAGGGTACCGAAGATCACGAGGAGTCCGGCCGTCACGCAGCCGATGACGGACATGAGCAGCGGGGCGATGCCCGACGTCCAGGTCGAGTCCACGGCCAGCTCGATACCGAGGGCGATGCAGGCCGCGCCTCCGGCCGCCAGGAGCCACTGGGCGCGGTTGGTGGCGCTACCGGTCCAGACCTCCGGCGAAGGCTCGGCAGCGCCGGATCCGTCGCGGGACTCGGGGGGCGTGGGGTGCTTCGGGGGCGGTTCCCTCATGCTCAGCAGCGTACTCAGATTCCGCTGGGGCGGCAGCTGCTCGGCGCTCAGTGAGCAGGGCTGACAGCCTGTAGCAGGCGCCCTTCGGGGTAGGCGAGGGCGACGCCGGGCAGGTCGCCGGGGCGCCCGCTGAGCAGCACGGTCAGGCCGCCCACCTGGGCGGCGTCCGGCGCGGGGGCGATTCCGGCCCGGCGCAGGCCCTGGGCGGCGACGGGTTCGGCGCTGCCGAAGAACGTGAGCGGGCCGCCGTCGGGGCGCAGGGCCGTACGGATGCGTTCGGCGACCAGCTCGTAATGGGTGCAGCCCAGGACGATGGTCGTTACCTCGGGCGGGGTGAGGGCGGCGGCCACGGCGATCGCCCGGTCGATCGCGGCGTCGTCGGCGTGCTCCACGGCTTCGGCCAGTCCGGGACAGGGCACCCCGGTGACGGGCACTCCGTCGGCGAAATCGCGGATGAGGCCGCGCTGGTAGGGGCTGCCGGTGGTGGCGGGGGTCGCCCAGATGGCGAAGGGGCCACCGGTGGCCGCGGCCGGTTTGATCGCGGGTACGGTGCCGATCACCGGGATCCGCGGTTCGAGGGCGGCACGGATCGCTGGCAGCGCGTGCACGGAGGCCGTGTTACAGGCGATGATCAGCGCGTCCGGTTCGAGGGCCGCCGCGGCCCTGGCCACGGCGAGCGCCCGCTCGGTGACGCTGTCGGGTGTGCGCGGACCCCATGGCATGCCGTCCGGGTCGCTGGAGATAACGAGTTCGGCGTCAGGGCGCAGCCGGCGCACCGCGGCGGCCGCGGCGAGCAGGCCGATTCCGGAGTCCATGAGCGCGATCTTCACCCGGTCACCATAGTCGACGGTCCCGGGCCAACCGCCCGAGGTCCTGTGTGGAGCGCGGCAGGTGGGGCAGACTGCGGCGGGTGAGCGCCCTCGCATGGATCGCCCTGGTGTCCTTGATCATCTGGCTATGGCTGCTGCTCGGGCAGGGTTTCTTCTGGCGTACCGACCAGCGACTGCCCCCACAGGTGGACCCGGCACATTGGCCGGATGTCGCTGTGGTGGTGCCGGCCCGCGACGAGGCGGAGGTGCTGCCGTTGAGCCTTCCGTCGCTGCTCGCCCAGGACTATCCCGGCAGGGCGGAGATCTACCTGGTGGACGACGGGAGCTCGGACGGCACGGGCGAGCTCGCGCGGTCGCTGGCACAGCGGCACGGGGGGCTGCCGCTGACACTCGTCTCGCCCGGGGAGCCGGAGGCGGGCTGGACCGGGAAGCTGTGGGCGCTGCGTGAGGGCATGGCCCTGGCGAGGGCTCGCGGGCCGGAGTACCTCCTGCTCACCGACGCCGACATCGCGCATGAGCCGGACAGTCTGCGCAAGCTGGTCGCGGCGGCGGGCAGCGGTTTCGACCTGGTCTCGCAGATGGCCCGGTTGCGTGTGGCGAGCGGCTGGGAGCGGCTGATCGTCCCGGCGTTCGTCTACTTCTTCGCGCAGTTGTATCCGTTCCGCTGGATCAATGCCCCAAGGCCCCGCGCGACGGCGGCGGCGGGCGGTTGTGTGCTCCTGCGTGCGGATGCGGCGGACCGGGCGCGGATTCCGGACGCGGTACGGCAGGCGGTGATCGACGACGTGTCGGTGGCCCGCGCGGTGCGCGCGTCCGGCGGGCGGGTCTGGCTGGGTCTCGCGGACGGCGTGGACAGCGTGCGCCCCTATCCGCACCTCGCGGAGCTGTGGCGGATGATCTCCCGCAGCGCGTACGCCCAGTTGCGGCACAGCCCGGCGCTGCTGCTCGGTACCGTCGCGGGCCTCGCCCTCGTCTATCTGGCGCCGCCGGTCACCTTCGGCGCGGGGCTGGCCGTCGGCAGCGCGGGGGCGGCGTGGGCGGGCGGGCTCGCCTGGCTGGTGATGGCGGGGACGTATCTGCCGATGCTCCGCTACTACCGCCAGCCGCTCGCGCTGGCCCCGGCGCTGCCGTTCACCGCGCTGCTGTACCTGCTGATGACGGTGGACTCGGCCGTGCGGCACTACCGCGGCCGGGGCGCGGCCTGGAAGGGGCGCACCTACTCCCGGCCCGAGGCCGCCCCCGACCAGCTCTGAAGGGGGGCTCACTTGCGGCCGGGCGTCCAGTTCATGCCCCAGCCGTAGGTCTGGTCGATGGTGCGCTGCGGGCTGACGCCGCGCGCGGGCACCAGGTAGCGGGCCTCGCGCTGGACCACGAGGTCGCCGCCGTTGTTGGTGATGAGGGCGAGTGCGCAGACCGTGGAGGGGACGGTGCATTCGTCGAGGAAGAACTCGATCGGTGCGCCGAATTGCGGCTGGAGGGTCACCGTGGCGTGCAGATCGGCGAAGCTGCGGGCGCCCTCGTAGATGGTGACGAAGATCAGCAGCCGGCGGAACTTGTCCTTCTGGTCGAGATTGACGGTGAGGTTCTCGCCCGATTCGACGGCGCCGGTGCGGTCGTCGCCGTCGAGGTGGATGTACGGGGGCTGGTGCAGCGCGCCGAAGGCGTTGCCCAGGGCCTGGACGACGCCCTTGCGACCGTCGGCCAGCTCGTAGAGGGCGCACAGGTCGAGATCGAGATCGGCGTGGTTGGCGACGGCGCGCCCCAACTTGGCTCCCCAGCCGCTGAATTGCTTGCGCGTTTCCCAGTTGAGATTCACCCGCATCGCGCCCGAGCTGCCGCCCTGTTTGGCGAGCGAAACCCTGGGGGCCTCCTTCGTGAGGGTGACTTTCGAGAGGCGCACGGGTGACGGGGGCGTCAACGGCGACGTCAACGGGGGTGTCAACGGCGACGACGGCACGTGCAGGGTCGGTGCGGGCTGCGCGGGCCCGGGGGGCGCGGGAAAGGCGTTGTGGGCGAGGGAGGCGGGCGGGGGGCTGAAGGCCGCCGGAGCGGGGGTCTGATGCGGCTTGTCGACGCTGATGCCGAAGTCGGTTGCCAGACCTTCGAGTCCGCTGTCGTAGCCCTGGCCGACGGCACGGAACTTCCAGGCACCCTGGCGCCGGTAGAGCTCGCCGAGGATGAAGGCGGTCTCGACGGTGGCGTCCTGGCTGTCGAAGCGGGCGACCTCCGCCCCGGTGGCCGCGTCCAGGACACGGACGCTCAGGCCGGGTACGCGGCCGAAGGTGCCACCGTCGGCGGAGGCGGCCAGCACCACCCGCTCGATGGCCGGTTCCACCTGCGCGAGGTCGACGAACAGGGTGTCCGTCACCGCGTCGGTGCCGGGCCGCTTTCCTTCGTGGCGTACGGCCCCCGACGAGTGCGCCGGCTGGTTGTAGAAGACGAAGTCCGCGTCGGAGCGGACGCGACCGCCGGCCAGCAGCAGCGCAGAGGCATCGACATCCGGGACTCCGGGACCGGGCCGCCACGCCAGTTCGATGCGCACCGAGTGCACCGGCACCGGAACATTGGCTCCTTTAAGCATGGACATGCTCGCCCCCATCACGCGTCGCGGTGCCGGAAGATTTCTGCACCGTCAACCTAACGCCCCGTCGGCCGCCCGGCACCTCCCCCGGCCACCCGCCGGTAACCCCCCACGACCTTGCCCTTTACACGATCTCAACGCCGCGGCGCGACCGATTTTCCCAAGTTCGCTCGCATTAGTGATGCCCAGCCACTCCGAACACGCAAAACAACCCTCTTATCGGGCTCCCCAACGACCACATCGTGGGCTTAACTTATGTGCCATGACCTCCCCCCGCTCCACCTATGGCGGCGGTTACTACTCCGCGCCGTTCTTCCCGGACACCCCCATCTACGACTCCCTCGTCGCAGAACGGGGTACGCCTCAGATCGCCCCGATCCGAGTGCCTTCCCTCTATGACACCGGCAACCACTACCTGCCGGCCCTCCCCTCCGCTCTTCCGGCCCTGCCGGCCGCCCCCTCGCCGCAGAACGCGTACGCCTCGTCGTACGGGTACCAGCAGCAGATGCAGCAGCCGGTGCCGCTCCAGCACGCGCCCGCCCCGTACATCCCGCAGCAGCCCACGGCGCAGCGCGGCTACCAGGGACAGCAGGGCATGCCGCAGCGCCCCGCGCCCGGCACCGGGTACGAGGCCATGCGGCCCGCCGCGCCCCGGCCCGCGCAGTACGAGGATCCGTACAACCGGCCTTATCAGGGCACCGGGTACTGATCCGGGCCGGATCCGGTCGCCCGGACACATGTCCGAGGCGGCTGGCAGGATGGGTTCATGCGCACAGGACTTGATGCAGTCGTACACGGGATCACCATCCATCCCGTCAAGTCGGTCGGGGGATACGCGACAGCACGAGCGGCGGTCGAGCCATGGGGGCTCGCCGGGGACCGCCGCTGGATGCTGGTCGACGCACACGGCACGGCCATCACTCAACGCGAGCGGCCCGAGCTGGCCTTGAGCAGTGCCGCCACACTGCCGGGCGGCGGGGTGCGACTGTCTGCGTCCGGACGGGCCGACCTGGCACTCGACCCGCCGGAGCCGCTGGCGTCCGTGGGCGTCACCCTGTTCGGGACGAAGTTCAAGGCGGTGGCCGCGGCCGAGGCGGCGCACGCGTGGTTCAGTGACTATCTCGGCGCCGAGGTCCGCCTCATGCACCTCGACGACCCGGCGCGGCGCAGGGCCATCGACCCCAAGTACGCGCTGCCCGGCGAGACGGTGAGCTTCGCCGACGGTTTTCCGCTCCTGGTCACCACCCTCGCCTCGCTCGACGCCCTCAACTCGCTGATCGCCCAGGGAGACCATCCGTCCGAGGGCCCGCTGCCGATGGACCGCTTCCGGCCCAATGTGGTGCTGGAGGGAACCGAGGCGTGGGCCGAGGACACCTGGTCGCGGATCTCGGTCGGCGAGGTCTCCTTCCGGATCACCAAGCCCTGCGGCCGGTGCGTCATCACCACCACCGACCAGCACACCGCGGAGCGCGGCAAGGAGCCGCTGCGCACCCTGGCCCGGCACCGCATGATCGGCCGCTCGCTGGCCTTCGGTGTCCTGCTGATACCGGAGCACACCGGCGTCATCCGCATCGGTGACCCGATGAAGGTGCTCGCATAGCCCTGCGCGACGCGGGAACTCCTGTGGGTGTCAGGTGCGTTGGACAGGACAGCCGGGTGGGGCGGGTCCCTTTCGATCCACCCGGGCCGTGCCGTCCCCCGCCGGGGAGGGCACACAGGCGGAAGGGGGTGCACGGGTGCGAGCCGTTCGGGGCGTGTGGCGCTGGCGCGGCAATCCGCTGCGCCGTAAGACCGACCTGGCCGAGGCGTGGCTGGCGTTGGTGGCGCTCGTGCTCATCGTCCTCGTCGCACCGCTCGTGGGCGTTGTGTGCGGCGTGCTCACGGACACCTCGCTGCGGGAGGCGGCCGCCGCGCAGCGCCTGCACCGGCATCAGACCACGGCCGTGGTGATGCACCCGGCCGGGCCACGGGCGAAGGTGCCCGAGCCCGACGAGTGGACGGGCCGCGACAGCCGCACCCCGGTGGTGGCCAACTGGACGGCATACGACGGCAGTTGGCATTCAGGGACCCTGGCGTCGCCGCAGCGGACGCCCGTTGTCGGCGCCACGTTCCGGATATGGACAGACGACCATGGCAGCCCGGTGCCCCGCCCGATCGACGTGGCCGCCGCCGATACACACGCCGTGTTCTCGGGAATCTGCGCCGCCGCGGCGGCGGGCGGTCTGATCGAGGGTGCACGGCGGTTGATCGTATGGCGCCTGATACGCCGTCGGTATGAGCGACTGGACCGGGCGTGGGCCCGATGCGGTCCGGACTGGGGCCGCACCGGGGCGGGCAGCTGACCGGTCAACTCACCGGCCCCGCGCGCGCTACGGTGGACCATCAGTCGCACATGCGAGGTCACGGTCGAGGTGTGTGCGAGGTCGCACGCACGAGGTGGGGGCACGACAGCGCCATGGCTCAGGGCACGGTCCAGGTGACGCACACCGGCACGTCGAGGTGGCGCCGCCGCACTGGTGAGTACGCCTCTTTGGCCGCGGCCCTGGAGGCCGCCGGTGACGGCGACGTCCTCACCGTCGCCCCGGGCACCTACCGGGAGAACCTGGTGCTGCGCCGCTCCGTGACGCTGCGCGGGCCCGAGGGTGCGGTCGGCTCGGTCCGGATCGCGCCGGCCGACGGGGTGCCGCTGACCGTGCGCGCCTCGGCGACCGTGCGGGACCTGTACCTGGAGGGCCAGGACGCGGCGGCGCCCGCGCTGCTCATTGAGGACGGGGCACCGGAGCTCGTCGACCTGCGGGTGGTGACCCGCTCCGCGGTCGGCATCGAGGTGCGGGGCGGCGCGCGGCCCACCGTGCGGCGCTGCACGGTGGACAACCCCGGCGGCGTCGGCATCGGCGTATTCGACGGCGCGGGCGGTGTGTTCGAGGAGTGCGAGGTCGTCGCGGCCGGGCAGTGGGGGGTATCGGTGCACAGCGGCGCCCACCCCCGGCTGGAGCGCTGCCGGGTGCACCACTCCAGCGGCGCAGGGCTCTCGGTCGGCGGCGAGGGCAGTGGACTTGAGGCGCTGGGCTGCGAGGTGTACGAGATCAAGGGCGCCGGGGTACAGATCGCCGCGCGCGCCTCGGCCCACCTCACCGACTGCACGGTGCACCGGACGTCGGCCGACGGCATCACCCTCGACACGGACGCGGTGCTCACGCTCGCCGACTGCGACATCCACGACATCCCGGAGAACGCGGTCGACCTGCGCTCGCGTTCGGTGCTCACGCTGACCCGCACCAAGGTCCGCCGCTTCGGCCGCAACGGCCTGTCGGTGTGGGACCCGGGCACCCGGGTGGACGCCAACCAGTGCGAGATCCACGACAGTACGGGCGACTACCCCGCGGTGTGGGTCAGCGACGGCGCGACCGCGGTCCTCGAAGGCTGCCGCGTCCATGACGTACCGGACGCGATCTTCGTACTCGACCGGGGCTCGCGCGCCGATGTGCTGGACAGCGATCTCACCCAGGTGCGCAACACCGCGGTGTCGGTGAGCGACGGGGCGATGGCGCAGCTCGACGACTGCCGGATCAAGGAGGCGTCCACCGGCGCCTGGTTCCGCGACCACGGCAGCGGGGGCACCCTCGCGGGCTGCACCATCGACGGCGCCCAGACCGGTGTCATCGTCACCAAGGGAGCCGATCCGCGCATCGAGCGGTGCACGGTGACGTCGCCCGCCGAGGCCGGTTTCTACGTCTCCGCGGAAGGCCGGGGCACTTTCCACGGCTGCCGGGTGACGGGCAGCGGCGGCTTCGGTTTCCATGTCATCGACGGCTGCCGTACGACGCTGACCCGCTGCCGCACCGAGCGCTGCGCGCGCGGGGGTTACGAGTTCTCCGAGGACGGCGCGGTCGTCGAGGACTGCACCAGCGACGAGAGCGGCGTGAAGTCCGGCGGCGCCGCCGAGCCGCCCGCGGTGCAGACAGCGACCCAGACCATGGGACTGCTGTCCGCCGTCCCGGACCAGCGCACCGCCGAGCCCGCCGAGCCCGCCGCCGGCACCGCGCGCAGTTCGGGGGCCGTGCTCGGTGAACTGGACACGCTGGTGGGCCTGGAGAGCGTCAAGCGGGAGGTGCGGGCGCTCACCGACATGATCGAGGTCGGCCGCAAACGGCAGCAGGCGGGCCTCAAGGCGGCGTCGGTCCGCCGCCATCTGGTCTTCACCGGCTCCCCCGGCACCGGGAAGACCACGGTGGCCCGCCTGTACGGGGAGATCCTGGCCTCCCTCGGCGTCCTGGAGCGCGGCCACCTGGTCGAGGTGTCCCGCGTCGACCTGGTCGGCGAGCACATCGGGTCGACCGCGATCCGCACCCAGGAGGCCTTCGACCGGGCGCGCGGCGGGGTGCTGTTCATCGACGAGGCGTACGCCCTGTCCCCCGAGGACTCGGGCCGTGACTTCGGGCGGGAGGCCATCGACACGCTGGTGAAGCTGATGGAGGACCACCGCGAGGCGGTGGTGGTCATCGTCGCCGGATACACGGCGGAGATGGAGCGCTT
This sequence comes from Streptomyces sp. NBC_01431, assembly GCF_036231355.1. Classification (NCBI taxonomy): domain Bacteria; kingdom Bacillati; phylum Actinomycetota; class Actinomycetes; order Kitasatosporales; family Streptomycetaceae; genus Streptomyces; species Streptomyces sp. NBC_01431. Next base: position 7,074,835 of record NZ_CP109496.1, on the reverse strand, counting down.
CCTCCGGGTCAACCCCGGTGTCGCATCCCGTTTCTCACGAACCATCAGGTTCTCGGACTACTCCCCCGAGGAATTGCTCCGCATCGTCGAGCAGCAGGCCGATGAGCACGAGTACCGGCTCGGCTCGGGCACCGCGGAGTCGCTCCTGAAGTACTTCACGGTGCTGCCCAGGGGTGCGGCGTTCGGCAACGGGCGGACCGCGCGCCAGACGTTCGAGTCGATGGTGGAGCGGCATGCGGGCCGGGTGGCTCAGCTGACCGAGACCAGCACCGACGATCTGACGCTGCTCTACCCGGACGACCTGCCCGAACTCCCCTGATCCACACGCTGGTTCGGCACGCCGCTCGCCAACTCGGCGAGCAGCAGAGCCCTTTCGCGGGCGAAGTCCGGGTCGGCCTGGTAGTCGGAGTGGCCCAGGATCGGCGCGGGCAGCGGATGTTCGGCGGTCCGCCCGTAGGCGAGCGGGTCGAGCAGCGGGCCCCGGTCGACGTCGTCACCCGCGAGGACCGGGCCGCCAATGGGGTCGGTGGCGCGCCACAGGTTCCGCCAGCAGTGCACCTCCTGGTGGAGGTCGTGGAGCGGTGCGGGGCCGAAGTAGGTGGGGAACCAGCGTCCGTAGAGCCGCTCGACCGGGCAGCCGTAGGTGAGCAGGGCGACCCGGCGCCGGGTACGGGCGGGCAGTTGCCAGACGGCGGCCGCGGCGAGCACGCTGCCCTGCGAGTGGCCGGAGATCACCAGGCGCCCGCCGGTCCGCTCGGTCCAGGTGTTCATCCGCCACGCGAGGTCGGGCACGGCCCGCTCGGCGTAGCAGGGTGGCGCGAAGGGGTGGGCGGCGCGCGGCCAGAAGGTGCCGACGTCCCACAGGATGCCGATGGTGCGGCGGGCCGCGGCGTCCTTGTAGGCGCGCCGACCCCAGGTGACGAAGAGTATGAAGCCGAAGCCGGTGCACCAGGAGCCGAGCGACTGGGCGGTGTCGGCGGCGTAGGCGATCGGCGAGGGGCCGCCGGCGGCCGCCCGGCCCGGCACCTCGCTGGTCCACCAGGCACCGGCGAGCGCGGCCGCGCCGAGCAGCAACGAGGCACCGGAGACGATGCCGACGAAGAGTGGCGTGCGGTCGGTGAGCCCGGCCATCGCACGGGCGGCGGCGATCTGCCGGGTGCGGGCGGTGTCGGCCCGCTCGGTCGGGTAGTCGGCCATGACGCGGGGCGCGTCGGCGCGGGAGGTGCGCCAGGTGCGTACGGCGAAGAACAGCACGACGGGGACGAGCAGGACCAGCAGGACGGGGATGACCGAGGCCTGCCAACTCAGCAGCGGGGGCGGCCCTTCGAAGACCGTGCGGTTCATGCCTGGGGTGGCGCCTCGGTCCAGCCAGTCCCCGACCCGCTGGGCGACACCGCCAGTCATCACTCCACCGAGGGCGCAGGCCAGCATGGCGACGGCGGGCCCGCCGAGGCCGCACAGAGCGGTCCGCTCCCCTGGCGCCGCGCGCCGCAGGTACCGGGCCACGGCGGCGAGCGCGACCACCAGTACCCCTTGGGCGAAGGTGAGGAAGCCGAAGGCGCGGTCGCCGGGCAGTGTTCCGCTGGACACCCAGTCGGCGCGGTCCCAGCCCGCGTACAGCATGGCGAGGGCAAGCAGGGCGAGTGAGGAGGCGGGGAGCCAAGTGGTGACGGCGCGGTCGAGCTGCTGGTCCAGATGGGATTCGGTACGTCCGCGCCGGCACACCACCCACACGACAACTACCCCCGAGATGGCGAGAGTTGACTCCAGGAGGAGCCCGAGCGTCTCGAAGAGGGCGCTGGTGGCGGCGCGGTCGTAGCGGGCGGCGGCGGCCGTCACCCCCGTGGCCGCGGTCAGGAACCCCGCGGCCGTGTGCGCGGCGCGCAGCCGGGCCACCAGGCGCCTGCCGTACCAGAATCCGGGCCGTCCGAAGGCGGGCCCCTCGGCGACGCCTGGTCCGTCGGCGGGGTCGGCGTTCAGCGGCTGCTGGGATTCGTAGGCGCTCCAGGTGCGGTTGGAGAGGTACCAGAGCAGTGCGGTCAGGCCCGCCGGGGCGAGTGCCGCCAGCGCGAGGCGGCGGCCGGGCTGGGACCACCAGCCGTGGTGGGCGACCGAGGCGAAGCCGAGCCAGTCCCGCGAGCCCGAGCAGCCGGCCGAGCCGCCACACTGCCAGGCCGTCAGATCGAGGGCCACTTCGCAGGCGGCGGCCACGAGCAGCACGGTGAGGCTGAGCGCGACGAGCCGCACCAGCGCCCCGTACAGCCGGATCGCCCAGAGCGGACGCGTGGCGGGGGGCCGCATCCAGTGCGCGAGGTTGACCACCATGAACGGCAGCAGGAGCAGCCACAGGGCGCGGGCGCTGTTGCCGGAGGTGAGATTGCACCAGACGTACGCCTCGGGCAACGGGCGGCCGCGGTGGCGTTCGGGGTGCGCCTCGGCGTCGACGTCCTCGGCGCGCCGGTAGATGGCGGCCGTGTCGTCTCCGGTGACGCGTACGGTGCGCGGGTCGTCCAGCATCGCTTGCGGTGTGGTGCCGCCGACGCCGTGGACCAGTAGTTCGAGGGCGGGGGCGGCGCCCTCGACGGGGGCGGCACCGGCCTGGACCGCGGGTGTGGCACGGGACACTTCTGCGGCTCGCTCTCGTGGTGGCAGGATCGGCGGCGCGGGTGGCTCGGATCCTCAGGATCTCCGATCGGGACGCCGGAGCGCAGTGCCCTCACCGAATCTCCCCGTGACAGGATGGGGTGCCCGCGCATCAGGGGGTGCAGGTGTGCGTGCCCGGTGAATGTGTTCGACAACAGGGAAGGACCGGCCCGGCAGTGAGCGACAACCAGAATCTGCTCGCGGAGCAGCGTCGTGCGCTGATCCTCGACGAGGTCAGACGGCGCGGCGGAGTGCGGGTCAATGAGCTCACCCGGAAGCTGAACGTGTCGGACATGACGGTCCGCCGCGACCTGGACGCGCTGGCGCGCCAGGGCGTCATCGAGAAGGTGCACGGCGGCGCGGTGCCGGTCGCCGAGGCCACGGCGCACGAGCCGGGTTTCGAGGCGAAGTCGGCACTGGAGCTGAGCGCGAAGCAGGACATCGCACGCGAGGCAGCCAGGATGGCGGTGCCGGGCAGCGCCATCGCGCTGGCGGGCGGCACCACGGCGTACGCGCTCGCCCAGCAGCTGGTGGACGTTCCGGACCTGACGGTGGTGACCAACTCGGTGCAGGTCGCCGATGTGTTCCATGCCGCCCAGCGCCCGCCCGCCGGGGCCGGGCCGCGTCCGGGGGCGGCGACGGTGGTCCTGACGGGCGGGGTGCGGACGCTCTCCGACACTCTGGTGGGGCCGGTCGCCGACGCGGCGATCCGCTCGCTCCACTTCGACGTGCTGTTCATCGGGGTGCACGGCATCTCGGTGGAGGCGGGTCTTTCCACGCCCAACCTGGCGGAGGCGGAGACCAATCGCCGGTTCGTACACTCGGCGCGGCGGGTCGTGGTGATCGCGGACCACACCAAGTGGGGGACGGTGGGGCTGAGTTCGTTCGCCTCGCTGGACCAGGTCGACTCGCTGGTGACGGACGCGGGGCTTTCGGACCGGGCGCGCGAGGAGATGACCGAGCACCTCCAGGACCTCGTGGTGGCTGGCGAGGTCACCGACACCGCGGACGCCGCAGACATCTGACGGTGCGCCAGTTATGGTGTGGCCCGCAGTCACCCGGCTGCGTACCGAGGGCCGCGGCCTGATGGCGGGCTCTCGCGCCGACCGCCAGGAGGTATGCGTCATGGCTCGCCGACTCAGGTCCGTGGAACTCGACTTCGCCGGGTCGGCGCCGGTGCGCCTGGTGTTCACCGCCCGGGTGTCGGCCGGGCCCGGCGCCGTATACCGCGCGCTCGCCGAGGACGTGTCCGCCATGCCCGCCTGGTTCTCCGCCGTGACCGCGGCCCGACCCCTGAACGGCGGGGACGGCGGGGCCGGGCGGGAGGTCAGACTGCGCGGCGGGGTGTTCTTCCGGGAGACGATCCTGGCGGCCGACCCCGGCGAGCGGTACGCCTACCGGGTGGACGAGACCAACGCCCCCGGTCCGGGTGCCCTGTTGGAGGAGTGGCGACTGGTTCCTTCGGGCTCCGGGACGCTGGTGCGCTGGACGATGGCGAGCGAGGGGCCGACGGTGTTCCGCCGGGTGATGCGGGCCGCACGGCCGGGCGTCGGGCAGTCCTTCAAGCGCGCGATGCGCAAGCTCGACCGGAGGCTGGCGGCGACGGCGGCCGCCTGACGCGCCCTTCGAGCGGGCGTGCCGGGACCGCGGGACAGCCCTTCAAGCGGGTACCGGACCGCCCTGACATCACCCCCGGCGAAGCCGGCCCCTCTTCTTCAACCGACGCTGTTCCCATGGCCGGTGACGGACCGCCAGATGTCGTGCAGGGTGTCGGGGGTGAGTCCCGCATCGGACCGGGCGGCCACGAAGCCGTCCGGGCGGACGAGCAGCGCGCCCCGCGGCGACAGTTCCACCTGGGCGGGCCAGCTGCCTTCCGGGTCCCGCAGGGCCTCCTCGGCGCGCCCCGGTTCGGCCGCCCCGCCCACGATGTGATGCACCGTCACCGGAAGCGCCTTGGCCGCGTCGGCCCAGGCGGCGCCCGCGACGCCGTCCCCGCCCGTGAGCAGGGTGAAGCCGCTCCCGAAAAGGTCCAGGGTGGAAACGCGGCGGCCGCCGCGTTCGAGCCATACGTGCGGGGCGCGGGTGCCGGTCTGGCCGGCCAGCAGGTCCACCGCGTCCCCGGCCGGGGTGCCGTGGATGGCGGTGGACTCGTACCGGTAGCGCGTCATGATCTCGCCGGTGCCCCGCTGGCGGTCCACCGCCTCGGCGTTGTGCGGCGTACGGATGGCGTACCGCGCGCGGAAGTCGGTGCGCAGCCAGGCCTGTTCGGCGACGCGCAGACCGCACGGCCGGCGTTCGGGCTCGTAGGTGTCCAGGAGGGCGTCGGGCGCCTGTGAGCGCAGCACGGCGGCGAGCTTCCACGCCAGGTTGTGGACATCGGCGATGCCGGTGTTGGCACCGAAGCCGCCCCAGGGGGCATGACGGTGAGCGGCGTCCCCGGCGAGGAAGACCCGGCCGCGGCGGTAGGAGTCGGCGACCGCGGTGGCGGTGTCCCAGACACCGCGGGCGAGCAGGTCGACGTCCAGGGCGGGGTCGTTCGCGCCGATGGCGGTGCGGAGCAGGGTGCGGCACCGCTCGTCGGGGTAGTCGCGGGGGCTCTCGCGCTCCGGGTCGTAGGCGAGGTGGAAGGACCACTCGTCGGTGTTGTTCTTGGCCAGGAAGAGCCCGGACACCTCAGGACCGGTGATCTCGCACTGGCTGAACGTGCGGTCGCGCACCAGGTCGCTGAGGTCGGCGCGGAAGTAGAGGTTGAGGTAGTGATGGGTTGCGGGGCGGGTGGTGCTGGTGATGCCGAGCGCGGTGCGTATGGGGCTGCCGCCGCCGTCGGCCGCGAGGAGGTAGTCGGCGCGCAGGGTGCTCGTACGGCCCGAGGAACGGTCGGTCAGGGTGGCCGTGACCTGGTCGGCGTCCTGGGTGAAGGCGGTCAGTTCGGTGCCGAAGCGGATGTCGCCGCCGCGCTGTTCGGCCAGGTCGCGCAGGACCGGTTCCAGGAGTACCTGGGGGCAGAAGCAGAAGGCGGAGGGGCTTGCGTCCGCGCCGACCATGGCGCCGGTCGCCAGCACGTGGCTGAGGTCGAGCGCCTCGGAGTCCGCGATGCTGCGGCCGGTGCGCGCGCCGCCGAACCTGCCCATCTTCAGGGCGGTCGCGCTCGCGGCCTGCACGGCGTCCTCGACGCCGAGCTGGCGGAAGATCTCCACGGCGCGGGTGTGCATGCCGCGCGAGCGGGGCAGCACCGTCGGCTCGGCGCCCCGCTCCACCAGGACGTAGTCGACGCCGTGGTGTTCCAGGCACAGCGCGGCCGTCAGACCGGCCAGTCCCCCGCCGACGATCAGTACAGCTGGCATGACAGCTCCCCCGTGTCGCTCCGTCGATCTTCGTTACCGTACGACGGTACCGCCGGCGGCGAACGGCGGACCAAGGGCGTGATCCGGCCAACCCCGGCCGCGAAAGCGGCAGTTGAACTGCGCAGGTGACGCGGTCAGTCGGCCGCGCGGACGGGTACGACAGCCACCGGGCACTGGGCGTGGTGCAGTACCGCGTGGGCCACCGAGCCCATCAGCAGCGAGCTGGGCTTCAGCCGCCGCCGGTGCCGGCCGACCACGATGAGCGCGGCCGAGGCCGAGGCGTCCACAAGATGCCCCGCGGCATCGGCGGCCACCGCCACCGCGTCCACCTCGACCCGCGCGAAGCGCTCCTGGAAGGGGCGCAGCCGCTCGGCCTGCTCACTTCTCGCGTCCTGCTCGACGGAGCCGTACTCGTCGGGATTCATGGCGCTCGGCGGGAACTCTCCCGCGACCAGCAGGCCGGCCGGGGGCGGCGCCGGGTAGGCGCAGATCACCTGGAGCGGTACGCCCCGGGCCGCGGCCTGGTCGAAGGCGAACTCGATCACGTCGTCCACGGTGTCGTCCAGATTGAGCCCGAGGACCACCCGGCCCGCCGTCCGCACACCCTCACCGGTGCGGGCCAGTGGCGGAACGACCACGACGGGACACGGCGCCCGAGTGGCCATGGCCAGGCTGTTGGAGCCGAGCAGCAGGCTGGCGAAGCCGCCGCGGCCGCGCGAGCCCATCACCAGCATCCGGGCCTCGGCCCCCAACGCGTACAGGGCGTCGGGTACTTCACCTTCCAGCGAGTCGTAGCGCACGGAGGGCAGACCGTCGCGGCCGGAAAGCGCGGTACGGATCCGGTCGGTCACCGGGTCGGTGAGTTCGGGACCGGGGCCGAACGCGGACCGGCGGGCCATCCAGAGCTGGGTGGAGTCGGGCAGCACATGGGCGATCACCAGGTCTGCGGAGAGCCTCAGGGCTGCCGGAATCGCCCATTCCAGGGCCTTCAGGCTGTGCTCTGATCCGTCTACGGCGACAACCACCGGGCGCGCGTCCATGATTTCACCCTGGCACGCGCGGCGGCACGCCGCACGGGCAGCTGGTTCCGGTTGGCTGAGTCAGCGCGCGGGCCAGACCCCGGTGGCCAGGAACTCGTCGAGCGTGGCGGCGTAAGGGGCGATGTCCAGGCCCTGTTCGGCGAGCCAGGCGTCCGAGTAGTACTTGTCGAGGTAGCGGTCGCCCGGGTCGCAGAGCAGAGTGACGATGCTGCCGGTGCGGCCCTCGGCGACCATCTCCGAGACGATCTTCAGCGCGCTCCACAGGCCCGTGCCGGTGGAGCCGCCCGCCTTGCGCCCGATGGCCTGTTCCAGAGCGCGTACGGCCGCGACGCTCGCCGCGTCCGGGACCTTCATCATCCGGTCGATGGCGCCGGGCACGAAGCTGGGCTCCATGCGGGGCCGGCCGATGCCCTCGATGCGCGAGCCGCAGTCGCTGGAGGCGAGCGGGTCGTGCTGGGTCCAGCCGTCGAAGAAACAGGAGTTCTCCGGGTCGGGAACGCAGATCATGGTGTCGTGCTGCATGTAGTGCACATAGCGCGCGATGGTGGCCGAGGTACCGCCGGTGCCGGCCGTGGCGACGATCCAGGTGGGCTCCGGATAGCGCTCCAACTTCAGCTGCTGGTAGATGGATTCGGCGATGTTGTTGTTGCCGCGCCAGTCGGTGGCCCGCTCCGCGTAGGTGAACTGGTCCATGTAGTGGCCGCCGGTCTCCGCGGCGAGGGCGGCGGACTCCTCGTACATCTTCATCGAGTCGTCCACGAAGTGGCACTGGCCGCCGTGGAACTGGATCAGGCGGCACTTCTCGGGGCTGGTGGTGCGCGGCATCACCGCGATGAACGGCACTCCGATGAGCTTCGCGAAGTACGCCTCGGAGACCGCGGTGGAGCCGCTGGACGCCTCGATGACCGGCTTGCCCGGCCGGATCCAGCCATTGCACAGGCCGTACAGGAACAGCGAGCGGGCCAGGCGGTGCTTGAGGCTGCCGGTGGGATGGGTGGATTCGTCCTTGAGGTAGAGGTCGATCCCCCACTCCTCGGGCAGCGGAAAGCGCAGCAGGTGGGTGTCGGCGGAGCGGTTCGCGTCGGCCTGGACCTTGCGCACGGCCTCCTTGAGCCAGGCGCGGTACTCGGGATCGCTACGGTCCACGTCGATGGTTTCCATGCCACACCTCGTCCTTCTTGGTCCTTCTTGGCTGCCGTCCCCGCTCTCGACGATACCGTTCCCACCTGCGCAAACGATCCCTTTGGGTAGCCATAGGAGTGGCTTGTGGGACGTCTGATGGCGGCGGGAGGGAGCTGGCCGGGGACCGATCCTCCGCGCGCCCTGGTGCGTAGGCTCAAGGTTGTGCAGACTGCCCACCAGGAACGTTGCGAAGGGGGCCGGACATCGTGGAGGAAGCGGAGTTCAGCGCGAAGGGCGTGCGGATCGAGCGGTGGACCCGCTCGCTGACGCGGGCCGGCCAGGTGCTGATCAAGGATGGCCGGCTCGCTCTGCTCACCAGCAACGGGCGGGAGATCGACAGCGCGCCCGTCGACGCGGTCAGCGCGACGCGCCCCTGGCTGCCGTGGTCGGCCAAGGAGGACCGGACGGTGGCGAAGCTGAACGGCACCCGCTACCGGCTGACGATGAGCGAGGAGCCGGGCCGCCCGCGCGGTCCCGAACTCGCCCAGCGTTTCCTGCAGGCCATCCGTCAGACGCACGGCGCGCACGGCTGAAACGCGTGGGGCCCTGGGGGCGCGAGTTGCGGAGAATTAACCCCTGGGTCACGCTGGTGTCACATCACTGAGGGTTTACCGGCGGTGACGCTCTGGCAAGGCCGCCGGACCAGACAGCAACTTCCGGACCTATTCGGGGAGTCGCAACCGTGATCAGCCAGCCCAGCAGGCAGCAGTGCACGGTGGAGCTCCAAGCCCTGCCGTCGCGGATCGGACAGGTCCGCAGAATCGTATCGGCGCAATTGCGCTACTGGCATCTCGATCCGCTGATCGACCATGCGGCGCTCGGCGTCACTGAGTTGCTCACCAACGTCCACCGGCACGCCAAGCCCGACAAGATGTGCACGGTTGAGATCGAGCTCCAGCTCGACCGGCTCACCATCTCCGTGCACGACCACGATCCGCGACTGCCCGCCGTGCGGGACGCCGGCGCCCTGGCCACCCACGGCCGCGGGCTCGCCCTGATCGCGGCCTTCAGCGAGAGCTGGGGGGTTCGCCCGCTCGGCGAGTCGGGCAAGACGGTGTGGTTCACCCTGGCACCGCCCGCCGCCGCGGTGGCTCTGGCCGCCTATCCGCTGTACACGGCGGCGGACCCGGCCTTCGCCGGCACCCGCGCCAAGCGCCCGGCGCGCGGCCGGACCGCCGCGGCCCCCAGGTCGGCCCTCGCGGGTTGACCGGGCGGCCGCATCCGGTGCCCTTCGGTCGCGATCGCGCGCAGTACGTCCAGCCGCGCCGCCCCGCGCGCGGGCCGCCACCCCCGCCACCGCGCACGGCCACCAGCCCGGCAAGGGCGACCGCCGCAAGTCGGCCACCGGCAGCGCGAACGCGCCGGTTCCGGCCGAGTCGGACGCCTTGACGAGGACCCAGCCGAGGACGCGTTCGGCACGGTGAGCGGCCTCGCACTCCGGGGCTCAGCTCCCAGCGGACCGTTGACGGCAGTTGGGCTCCGGTCTTGCCGACCGACCGCCCTGTCGAGTCCGACCGCAATCCTCACGTGTGCCAACTGTGCGACAGCGAGCGCCAGTTGGGGGCTAATACCCGGCCCCGCCCGCGTCGAAGTACCGCGCGCCGACGGCGACGTCGCCGCGTGATCGCGGTGAGACGTCCGGCGCCGTAACCGACGCCCGCCCCCTCCAGGGCCCTCGCTTCGGTGTCGCCGGCGCCGTGGACCTTGACGGCGCCGGCGACCCGGCCGCGGTGGCGGTGCACGGGGTGGGGGTCACGCCGCGCCCCCATTGCGGGGGCCGGTGTCCGCACGCCCGAAGTGCTCCTCCAGGACGGAGATCCGGCGCCAGTACTCCTCCTCGTCGATCTCGCCGGAGGCGAACCTGCGGCCGAGCACGGCGAGGGGAGACCTGTCGTCCATGGGCGGCCGCCACGGGCCCCGCCGGCCGCGCCAACCGGTGCGGCGCAGGACGGTGACGGCGGTGAGGATCACAGCCGCCCAGACCAGTGGGACGAAGAGGATCCACGGTCCGGGTCCGGCGTAGGCCAGGGTGTTCATCTCGGTCAGCTCCCTGCGTGGGGGTGGTTGTCTGATGCTTCGAGCCTCGCGCGGGCAGGGGGGTCAAGTCGTCGTCCGGCCAGCGGCAGTCGGTGTACCGCGCAGGGAGTAGGTGGGAGGGCGGCATCTGCTCTGGTCTCTGTACCTACTGGTATGTACAGTGTTCTCATGAGCACTCCGGAGCGATTGATCGAAGCCACCCGCGAGCTTCTGTGGGAGCGCGGCTATGGAGGCACCAGCCCCAAGGCGATCCAGCAGCACGCGGGCGCCGGGCAGGGCAGCATGTACCACCACTTCACCGGGAAGCCCGATCTGGCGCTGGCCGCGATCCGGCGCACCGCCACGGAGCTGCGGGCCGCGGCCGAGGTCGCGTTCGGGGGCGGTGGCACGGCGTACGAACGCATCGCGGCGTATCTGCTGCGCGAGCGCGATGTGCTGCGTGGCTGCCCGGTGGGCCGGCTGACGATGGACCCCGAGGTCATCGCCAGCGCCGAGCTGCGCGCGCCGGTGGACGAAACCATCGAATGGCTCCGGGGCAGGCTCGCGGATATTGTCCAAGAAGGCCTGGATCGGGGCGAGTTCCGGGCATCGGTGGTACCCGAGGAGATCGCCGCCGCGGTGGTGGCGACCGTGCAGGGCGGCTACGTGCTGGCCCGCGCCTCCGGTTCGCCCGCCGCCTTCGACGCGGGCGTGCGGGGTCTGCTCTCCCTGCTCGCTCCGCCTGCCGACGAGTCCGCCTCCCGTACCGCCTGAGGAGTACGCCGTGCACGCCATGCAGTACGAGATCACCCTCCCCGCCGACTACGACATGGGGATCATCCGCAAGCGGGTGGCGACCAGGGGGCACCTGCTCGACGACTTCCCGGGACTGGGGCTCAAGGCCTATCTGATGCGCGAGCGGGGCGCCGGCTCGCCGGTCAACTCCTATGCCCCGTTCTACCTCTGGGCCACGCCGGAAGGCATGAACTCCTTCCTCTGGGGGTCCGGGTTCCAGGGGATCGTCAACGACTTCGGGCGTCCCCGGGTGCGGCACTGGGCTGGTCTGTCGTACGCGGAGGGCCCCGCGTCCGGGGCGATCGCGGCCGCCGCGACCCGCCTGCGCCTGCCCGTGCCGGACGGGGTCGAACCGGCCCGCTTCATGGAGGACGAGGTGGCGAGGCCGGTGGAGTCCGGGGTGGTGGCGAGCGCCGTGGCCGTCGACCCGAGCCGCTGGGAGCTGGTGCGGTTCACGCTGTGGGAGCAGCCCAGCCCGCAGGCGACCGGCGAAAGGTTCCAGGTGCTGCACCTGTCGGAGCCGGGTCGTGCCGGGCTTCGCGTCGGGAGGCACTGGTGAGCGCGGTGCGCACGGTGCTCGGGGACGTGGCGCCAGAGCAGCTCGGCGTGGTCGACGCGCACGACCACCTCTTCATCCGCAGCCCGCAGTTGCCGGGGAAGGAACTGGACGACGCCGACGACGCGCGGGCCCGCCTCGACGCGTTCCGGGAACTCGGCGGCGGCACGGTGGTCCAGTGGACTCCGTACGGCATGGGCCGGCGGATCGCCGAGCTGCCCGCCCTTTCGAGGGCCACGGGGGTAGGCGTCGTCGCCGCGACGGGGCTGCACCAAGCCGCCCACTACACGGGCGAGTTGCTCGACGCGGTACGCGGGCGACTGGCCGAGCTCTTCGTCGGCGAGCTGACCGAAGGCATCGGTGACACGGGGGTCCGTGCGGGCCTGATCAAGGTCGCGGGCGGTTTCCACGGGCTCGACGAGCACGCCGTACTCACCATGCAGGCCGCCGCCGAGGCGCACCACCGGACGCTCGCACCGATCGCCGTCCATCTGGAGCTGGGTACCGGGGCGCTCGACGTACTCGACCTGCTCTGCGGGGAGTTGGGGGTGCGGCCGGGGAGCGTGATCCTGGGCCACCTCAACCGCTTCCCGGACTTCGCGGTGCACCGCCTGGCCGCCGAGGCGGGCGCGTGGCTCGCCTTCGACGGGCCCTCCCGCACGAACCACGGCACGGACTGGCGGATGCCCGACGCGCTGCGGGCGCTGGCGGAAGCGGGGTTCGCCGACCGGCTGCTGCTCGGTGGGGACACCGTGACCCCGGACACTCCGGGCATGCCGTATCTGCTGCGCCGGGTGCGGCCGAGGCTCGAACTCACGCTGGGCGAAGGGCTGGTGGACCGGATCCTCGTCGCGAACCCGGCGCGCGCCTACGCCTGGTGAGCCAGGGCCCCCAACGGGTCGTCGAGCACCGGCTGCCACGCCAACTCGGCTGCTCCGACAAGGCTGTTGTGGTCCAGGGAGCACGGCAGGATCGGGACGACCCCGCTGCGGCCCCACAGGCTCCGGTCGGCGACCACGGCCCGCAGCCGGTCGGGGTCGGCCTCCAGGAGCGCCTTGTGCAGGCCGCCGAGGATGATCCGGTCCGGGTTGAGGATGTTGACGAGTCCGGCCAGGCCCAGGCCCAGCCGGTCGATGAGTTCCTCGGCGGCGCGGCGGACCGTCAGGTCGGCGTACTCGTGGCGCAGCAGCGCGCGTGACTGTTCGAGGAGGGACACCTCGGGGCCGGGGGGACGCCCGGCCGCGGTGAGGAAGGCCAGCGGGTCGGCCTCGACGTCGAGGCAGCCGCGACTGCCGCAGTAGCAGGGGCGGCCCTCGGGGTTCACGGTGAGGTGACCGACCTCCAGGGCCAGGCCCGAACTCCCGGTGTGCAGGCGGCCGTCGAGGACGAGTGCGCCACCCACGCCGCGGTGACCGGTGGCCACGCACAGCAGGTGCTCCGCGCCGCGGCCCGCGCCGTGCCGGTGTTCGGCGAGCGCCACGAGGTTGACGTCGTTGCCGGTGAGGGCGGGTCCGGTGATACCGGCGGCACGTACCCGTTCGGCGAAGATCTCGCGCACCGGGGCCCCTGCGGGCCAGGCCAGGTGCAGGGGGTTGAGCGCGGTTCCCTCGGGCTCGGCCACGGCTGAGGGCACGGCGAGCCCCGCGCCCACACAGCGTCGGCCGCTGCCCTTCAGCAGAGCGGCGCCGGCCGCGACGACCTCGCCGAGCACTTGGGCCGGATCGGCCGAGACGGTCACACAGCCGGGGTCGGTGGCGACGATCTCGCCGCCGAGGCCGACGAGGGCGGCCCGGAAGCCGTCGGCGTGCACCTGCGCGGCGAGCGCCACCGGCCCGGCGTCGTTGACGGCGAGGCGGTGCGAGGGGCGGCCCTGGGATCCGGCGGCGGTGGGCCGGGAGTCGACCTGGATCAGGCCGAGCGCTTCGAGTTCGGCGGCGACCGCGCCCGCGGTGGCGCGGGTGACGCCGAGTTCGGCGGTGAGCACGGCGCGGGTCGGCGCGCGGCCGGTGTGCACCAGTTCGAGCGCGGGTCCGAGCGCGCTGCGGCCCCTCTCCAGCCTGGTCCGGGTGGTCGTCGCCTTGCCGTTCATGGGGGCGAGTCTCCCATGATCCCGGACGGAAGCCGCCCTTCCGGGCGTTGCTCGCATCACACCGCGGCAGCGCCCGGCTTCGGGGCGTCGCCGCTGGTCCGCGCCCGCGCGCCGGCTCCGCTCGGTCCACCCCCTTCGCCGCCGCCCGCTCGCCGCGGGGGCGCACGCGTCAACCCGGTTGCTGGAGCCTCCGTTCTGCCCCTATCCTGACTTTGTGCCGCTACTAAACAAAGTCCGGACGGCCGTTCCGGGGGGACCCGGCGGAGACCCCGCCACACCTTCCCTGCTCCGCCTCCGCTCCGCCCTGACCGTGTTCTTCGCACTCGACGGCTTCCTCTTCGCCGGCTGGGTGGTCCGCATCCCGGCGATCAAGCAGCAGACCGGGGCCTCCGCGGGCGACCTGGGCCTGGCCCTGCTCGGCGTCTCGGCCGGAGCGGTGGTCACGATGGTGCTCACCGGGCGGCTCTGCCGTCGCTTCGGCAGCCATCCCGTGACCGTCGCCTGCGGTGCCCTGATGGCCCTGGCCATCGCGCTGCCGCCGCAGACCCACTCGGCGCTCACGCTCGGTCTGGTGCTGCTGGTGTTCGGTGCCGCGTACGGCGGCATCAACGTGGCGATGAACAGCGCCGCCGTCGATCTGGTCGCGGCGCTGCGCCGCCCGGTGATGCCGAGCTTCCACGCGGCGTTCAGCCTGGGCGGCATGGTCGGCGCGGGCGCCGGGGCGCTGATCGCCGGGAGCCTCTCCCCCACCGCGCACCTCCTGGCCCTGACCGGGGTCGGTCTCGCGGTGACCGCGCTCGCCGGGCCTGTGCTGCTGCGCCACCCTGCGCCCGCACCGGCGCACACACCGCGTGCCAGGGGACAGCGGCTCGACGGCCGGGCCCGGCGCCTCGTGCTGCTCTTCGGCGTGATCGCGCTCTGCACGGCGTACGGCGAAGGCGCGATGGCGGACTGGGGCGCGCTGCACCTGGAGCAGGACCTGGCCGCGGCGCCGGGCGTCGCGGCCGTGGGCTACTCGCTGTTCGCGCTGGCCATGACCGCCGGACGGCTCTCGGGCACCGCGCTGCTCGAACGCCTCGGCCAGACCCGGACGTTGGTGGCGGGCGGCAGCACCGCATGCGCCGGGATGCTCCTCGGCGCACTGGCGCCCACGGTCTGGCTCGCGCTGGCCGGATTCGCGGTGATGGGTCTCGGCCTCGCCAACATCTTCCCGGTCGCCGTCGCGCGGGCGGGCGCGCTGGCCGGGCCCGGCGGAGTGGCCGCTGCCTCCACGCTGGGCTACGGCGGCATGCTCCTCGGACCGCCCGCGATCGGGTTCCTCGCCCAGTGGTCGTCGCTGCCGGTCGCCCTGACCACGGTCGCCGCCCTGGCCGCGTGCGCCGCGCTGATCGGCTACGCCGCCCGGCACGCGACAGCGACGCGGGACTGAACCCGACGACCTAGCGTGCGGGACGCTCCCCGAGGGTGCGGGCCAGCACCGCCCGCTGGATGGGCAGCACCTCGGCGTGCCGGTCGCGGCCGGTCCCCGTGATCGACACGCTCACACCACGGCGGTCCTCGCTGCACATCCCCCGCGTCACCAGGCCGTCCTTCTCCAGGCGCCCGATGAGGCGCGAGAGCGCGCTTTGGCTGAGGTGGATCCGCGCGGCCAACTCCTGCACCCGCAAGGCACGGTCGCGGTCGTCCGCGCCCTTCTCGGCCAGGATGTCGAGGACCTCGAAGTCGCTCGCGCCGAGGCCGTACGCATGGAGTTCACGGTCGAGCTCACAGATCGTCCGCGCGTGCACCGCGAGGAGCTCCCGCCATTCCTGCGCGAGCAGGCGCCCGGTCTTCTCAGCTGGCATGCCCGCACGGTAGCAGAAATGGCCGATTTTGATGCATGCGAACTAAATTCTGCTGCATTCAATGCGCGCACAAGTAGTCTGCGGTGTGCGAGCAGCGGGGGAGGGGCGGCCGACGGGCGATTGTTGCCCACCGACCGCCCCTGCTGTGAAACTTCGCGCATGGGGACACGGAGCCGGGCCGAGCGCGCCGCCATCACCATCGACATCGGATACGCGCTGGCCGGCGCCCTGCTCGCGGCCGCTGTCGTGTTCGGCGCGATCGGCGGCTTCGGCTACGCCCTCGAACTCCCCCGTCCCCTGCGGCGGGTGCTGCTGCTCATCGGCGGCGGCTGCGCGCTCGTCGTGTTCGTCTGGCGGACCGTGCACGTGCTGTGGCGCCTGCCGTACGGGGCGGACCGGGGCCCGCGTCAGCCCAGCCAGCCCGGCCGCACCAGGCCCGACTCGTAGGCCAGGACGACCAGTTGGGCCCGGTCGCGGGCGCCGAGCTTCACCATGGTGCGGCTCACGTGGGTCTTCGCGGTCAGCGGACTGACGACGAGCCGGCGGGCGATCTCCTCGTTGGAGAGCCCGATGCCGACCAGCGCCATCACTTCCCTTTCCCGCTCGGTGAGTTCGGCCAGGCTGTCGGCGGCGGCCGGCTCCTTCGAGCGGGCGGCGAACTCGGCGATCAGGCGCCGGGTGACGCCCGGTGAGAGCAGGGCGTCCCCGTCGACCACCGCGCGGACCGCGCGCAGCAGTTCGTCGGGCTCGGTGTCCTTGACGAGAAAACCGCTGGCCCCGGCGCGGATCGCCTCGAAGACGTACTCGTCGAGCTCGAAGGTGGTGAGCATGACCACCTTCACCTCGGCAAGGCCCGGGTCCGAGGTGATCCGGCGGGTGGCGGCGAGACCGTCGAGGCGGGGCATCCGGATGTCCATCAGGACGATGTCCGGCCGCAGTTCGCGCACCAGGCGCACCGCCTCCTCCCCGTCGGCCGCCTCCCCGGCCACCTCGATGTCGTCCTGGGCGCCGAGCAGCGCGCCGAACCCGGCCCGTACGAGGAGCTGGTCGTCGGCAAGCAGTACACGGATCACTGCGTCTCCTTCGCGGGGGTGGCCAGGGGAAGCCGGGCGGTCACCCGGAAGCCGCCGGCCGGGGGCGGCCCGGCCTCGATGGTGCCACCCAGGGCGGCGGCCCGCTCCCGCATACCGATCAGTCCGTTGCCGCTGCCGCCCGCGTCACCGCCGGCGGACGGCCCCGCGTCCTCGATCCCCAGCACCAGGGCGCCCGGCTCGTAGCCGATCGCGACCCGCGCGGTGCGCGCGGCGGAGTGGCGTACGACGTTGGTGAGGGCCTCCTGCACGATGCGGAAGGCGGCCAGATCGACGCCGGGCGGCAGGGCCGCGCGTTCGCCGGTTGTCGTGACCTCGACGGCGAGCCCGGTGGTCGCGGCCTGCTCGACCAGTTCGGGGAGGCGGTCGAGACCGGGCGCCGGGGAGCGCGGGGCGTCGCCCGGCGTGCGCAACGTCTCCAGAACTTGGCGCACTTCGCCAAGCGCCTCCTTGCTCGCCGACTTGATGGTGGTCAGCGCGGTGCGAGCCTGTTCGGGGTCGGAGTCCAGGAGGGCGAGACCGACGCCCGCCTGGACGTTGATGACGGAGATGCTGTGGGCGAGCACGTCGTGCAGTTCCCGGGCGATCCGCAGCCGCTCCTCGTCCGCCCGGCGCTTTTGCGCGGCGGCCCGGCCGGCCCGCTCCCTGGCCCACTGCTCCCTGCGGACGCGGACGACCTCCGCGACCGCGATGATGGCCACCGCCCAGGCGGCGACCCCTGCTTCCTGGGCCCAGGGAGCCGCCGAGTCACCCTCGGGCGGCAGCCAGCGGTAGAGCCAGTGCGCGACGAGGAGATGCCCCAGCCAGAGCATGCCGACCGCGGCCCAGGCCTGCCGGCGGTATCCGGCGGTCACCGCGGCGAAGCAGCCGACCGCCACGGAGAGGAAGACCGGGCCGTACGGATAGCCCGCCCCGAGGTAGACCAAGGCCGCGGCCGAACTGGCGAAGGCGGCCACAACGGGGTGACGGTGGCGGACGAGGAGCACCACGCAGCCCGCGAGCAGGAGCACCCGGGCGAAGCCGTCGAGCGGGACCCGGCCGCTGTGGACGTGGGCCGCGAAGTTGGAACCGACCAGGACGAACACGGTGATCGCGATCGTCGACCGCCACGGCAGCCGGCCCCGGCCCGGCGCACCGCCTCGCCCCCGCGTCCAGCGCCGCAGCGGGGGCGGCCCGCCCCGCTCCCAGGGTGGACCGCCGCGCGGTGACTGCTGCTCTTCCATACCGGCCACGCTAGACCGGCACCGGGGCCCGCGGCGTCGGCCGGGCGAGGTGATCACCCGTACTCCGCGGGGAGTACGGGGTGAACCTCCGGTGGAAGGGCGTTCGTTGTCTGCCGGACCGTGGCTGGTCCCGCAAGTCCCCCGCGCCCGCCCAACCGGACGTCCACAAGACCGCCTAGGCGGGCAGGACCAGGCCCACCGAGCGGGCCAGTTGCTCCGCGGCGTGCGCGAAGAACGGCTCGCGGTCCTCCACGACCCGGTGGAACTGGCCGAACACCTCGAAGGAGATCAGCCCGAAGAGCTGCGCCCAGGCGGCGACCAGCGCGACGGCCGCCGGTGGCGGAAGGTCGGGGGCGAAGTCGGCGACCATGCGCTCGGCTTCGGCCCGCAGCGGCGTCGCGAGCCGTGGGGGCGCGATGCCCTTGCCCTGGTGCGCGTCCCGGACGATCGAGATGAGGACGAGTCCGACCCTCGCCGCGGGGCCGATGGTCGCCTCGGGGGCGGTGTACCCGGGCACGGGCGAACCGTAGATGAGGGCGTACTCATGGGGGTGGGCGAGTGCCCAGTGCCGTACGGCGCGGCAGACCGCGGTCCACCGGGCGGCGGGCGGGGCGCTGGCCTTCTGCTGGGCGAGGGCGTGCTCGGCGGCCTCCCCCACCGCGTCGTAGGCGTCCACGATGAGGGCGGTCAGCAGGTCGTCCCGGCTGGGGAAGTACCGGTAGAGGGCGGACGAAACCATGCCGAGCTCGCGGGCGACGGCGCGGAGCGAGAGCTTGGTGGCGCCGTCCGCCGCCAGCTGTCTCCTGGCCTCGTCCTTGATGGCCGCGGTGACTTCGATGCGTGCCCGTGCGCGGGCTCCCTGGACGGTGCTCATGGCTCCAGTCTGCCAGTTCGGAGAGCGGTGACCAAGAACGCGACTGGCGCACACAAACGAGAGCAGCAAACATTTATGAGAGCGCTGCTCTTGCTTTGGATCATCGCTTCGGTGCAGACTGCTCACGAACGAGAGCACCGCTCTCTCTCACTTCAGGGAGACCCACCATGTCCGCTTCCGCACACGTCCAGAAGCCCGGCTGGTTCACGGTCAACGTCATGAACCGGCTCGTCGCGTGGATGACCCGCCGCGGATTCAGCGTCTGGGGCTCCCGGGTCCTCGCGGTCCGCGGCCGCAAGAGCGGCGAGTGGCGCCGTACCCCGGTCAACCTGTTGACCATCGACGGCGCGCAGTACCTGGTGGCGCCGCGCGGACACGTCCAGTGGACGCACAACATGCGGGCGGCCGGCGGCGGCGAACTGCTCCTCGGCAAGAAGACGGACTCCTTCACCGCCGTCGAAGTCGCCGACGACGACAAGCCCGTCGTGCTGCGCGCCTACCTCAAGCGCTGGAAGGCCGAGGTCGGCGCCTTCTTCAACGGCGTCGGCCCCGACTCCAGTGACGAGGAGCTGCGCCGGATCGCCCCCGACCACCCGGTGTTCCTCATCACGATCACCAACTGACCCTCAGTGCCCCAACAGGGCCCGCAACTCCGGCTGGAGCAGGGGCGCGTGAGCCTGTACGAGGTCGTCGCACAGGTCCCAGATCCGCTCGACGGGCAGCGCCGCCGCGGTCGCCGGATCGGTCATGGCGGCGTGCCGGATGTGGCGCGGTTCGCCGAGCACGGCGGCCCGGACGACGAGATCCGTCACTGAGACATAGCTGCGGTTGAGCGCCGCGCACTGCGGCGGCAGCGCGCCCACCCTTGTCGGCTGTACCCCCAACGCGTCGACCAGACACGGGACTTCGACCAACGCGTCGGCGGGCAGGTTGTCGATGAGGCCGTGGTTGGGGACGTTGCCGTAGACCGTGCGCGGGGTGCCGGTGACGATGCTGTGGATGATCTGCGGGGCGTACTCCATGGTCCCCTCCACCGGCAGCGGCTGCCCGGAGGCGAGGGCGTCGCGGGTGCGGGCGTAGGTGAGCAGGTTGTCCTCGCTGATGTCGAGGTAGGCGCCGACCGGCAGGCGCAGCCGGTCGATCTCCTGGTCGTGGTGAAGATACCAGGGCACGTACTCGCTGGAGTGCTCGCTGGTCTCCGTCGGGTAGTGGCCCAGTCTGCGGTACATGTCGACGCGTACCCGGCGCAGCAGCCCGGGGTCCTTGGCGATGGTCTCGTCGAGGAGCGGGTACAGGTCCTGGCCCGCGCGTTCGAAACGCAGCACCCAGGACTGGTGGTTGACCCCGGCCGCGAGGTAGGAGACCTCGCCGAAGGGCACGCCGATCAGCTCGGCCAGGTCGTGAATCGTCCAGTACACGGAATGGCATAGGCCGACGGCGCGCAGCTCGGGTGCCACCCGGTGCAGGTACAGCAGGTTCATCGCCATCGGGTTGGTGTAGTTCAACAGCCAGGCGTTGGGGCAGAGTTCGGCGATGTCGGCGGCGAGCGAGCGCAGCACGGGGAAGGTGCGCAGGGCACGGAAGATGCCGCCGACGCCGAGGGTGTCGCCGATGGTCTGGCGCAGTCCGTAGCGGGCGGGGATCTCGAAGTCGGTGCGGGTGGCCGCGGTCATGCCGACCTGGACGGTGTTGATGACGAAGTCGGCACCGTCGAGCGCCGCGCGCCGCTGGAGATGTGCGCTGATCGCCGGGGCCGCGCCCAGTGAGGCCGCGATGTGGCGGGCCGCCGCCTCGCTGGTGGCGAGTCGCTCGGGGTCGATGTCGTGCAGCGCTATGTGGGCGCGGACGAACTCGGGGAAGGCGAAGAGGTCGGCGAGCAGCCCCTGGGTGAATTCGACGCTGCCCGCGCCGATGAAGGCGATCTTGGTGCCGGTTGGGTCGGAAGCAGGAGACATGGCTGAAGTGACTCTCCTGTGCGGTGGGTTGATGGCCGGTGGCACGGGGTCGGTTGACCCAGCGGCAGGGTGACGGTCTGTCGGGTTCGAGGGTGCGTCAGCCTTTCAGGCCGCTCGACGTGAGCGACTGGATGAAGGTCTTCTGGGCGAACAGGAACGCGACGAGCACCGGAAGGACGGTGATGACGTTGCCCGCCATCACCGCGGACCACTTGGTGTGGTGCTGGCCCTGGAAGGTGGTCAGGCCCAGTTGCAGGGTGTAGTGCGCGTCGTGGTTGATGGCGATGAGCGGCCAGGAGAGGTCGTTCCAGGTGGCGAGGAAGGTGAGGACGGCGACCGTGGCGAGGGCCGGGCGGGCCAGGGGCGCCACGATCGAGACGAGCACCCGAAGCCGCGAGCAGCCGTCGATCCACGCCGCCTCCTCCAGTTCTCTCGGCAGCGACAGGAAGAACTGCCGGAAGAGGAACACCGCGAACGGGGTGACCAGGGACGGCACGATCAGCGCGCCGAGGGTGTCGATGAGCCCGAGCCACTTCATCACCAGGAAGGTCGGGATCATGGTGAGCTGGAACGGCACCGCCATGGTGGCGAGCATCAGCGCGAGCAGCACCCGCGACCCGGCGAACCGCATCCGGGCGAAGGCGTAACCGCCGAGCGCCCCGAGCAGCAGGTTCGAGGTCACGGCCACGAACGCGACGATGCACGAGTTCAGGAACCAGCGCGGGAACATCGCGTTGCCGAGCACATAGCGGTAGCCGCCGAGGTCGATGCCGTGCGGCCACAGCGCTGGCGGGAACCGGTTGATCTCCGCGTTGGTCATCACGGAGCTGACGACCAGCCACACCAGGGGCAGCGCGAAGCCGATCGAGAGCGGCGCGAGGAGCAGGTGCCAGGGGCTGAACGGCAGCCGTCGGCGCCGCTCGGTGCGGCGGGCCGGCGCACTGACGGACGAGGCCGCCCCCTGGGTCATCGTGGGCGCGGTCATCGGCCTGCTCCTTCCGGCTGCACAACTCCCGTACCGGCCAAGCCTGTTGCTTCCGTACGCTCCCGATGGCGCCGGTAGAGACGCAGCACGACGGCGGCGGCGACCAGGCCGATGGCGAGCACATAGGCAGCGGCGGCGCCGTACCCGGCGGTGAAGTTCTGGAAGGCCTGCTCCCAGACGAAGTAGACGATGACGGTGGTGGAACCGAGGGGGCCGCCCTTGGTGGTGACGTATACGAGGTCGAAGACCTGGAGGGCGGTGATGAACTGCCACAGCACCAGGAAGACGGTGACCGGGGTGAGCGAGGGCAGGGTGACGTGGCGCAGCACCTGGGCCCGGTTCGCCCCGTCGAGGCGGGCCGATTCGACGAGTTCGGCGGGGACGTCCTGGAGGGCGGCCAGGTAGACGATGACGCAGAAGCCGATGCCGCTCCACAGGGAGATGAGCAGCAGCACGTAGAGCGCCTGGCTCGGGTTGGAGAGGAAGCCCTGCGGGGAGATGCCGATCTTGTGCAGGAGCGAGTTGGCCACGCCGAACTCGGGGTCGAAGATGAATGAGAACAGCACGCCCTGGGCGGTCGCGGAGACCACGAACGGGATGAAGACCAGGGTGCGGTAGAGCCCGACGAGGCGGATCCGCCGGTTCAGGGCCAGCGCGAGGGCGAGGCCCCCAGCCAGGCTCAGCGGAACGTAGACGCCCGCGTAGATCAGGGTGTTCTTCACGGCCGTGCGGAAGGCGGGGTCCTTGCTGAGGGCGTGGTAGTTGTCGAGGCCGACCCAGCGGCCGGGGGTGACCAGGTCGTCCGCGCGGAACGAGAGCAGCAGCGACCACAGCAGCGGTATGACGCTGAGCCCGAGGATCACCAGGACGGCCGGGCTGATGAAGGCCCAGGCGGTGGCGGTCTCGCCGCGTGCCCGGCGGCGGCGGGCGGCGCGGGCGGCCGGGGTCGGGTCGAGCGTGAGGGGGCGGGGGGTCCGCGGCCCGGTACTTCTCATCTCTCAGACCCTTCTGGTCACGGGGTCGGCTTCAGCGCGGGATCAGCAGGGCGGCATCGGCCTTGTCGGCACACTGGCGCATCGCGCTGTCCGGCGAGGAACGGCCGAGCAGTACGGCGACGACGGCCTCACCGAACGCCTGCGAGATCTGCGGATACGCCGGGTGAACCGGCCGTACCCGGGCCGACTCCAGCGCCTTGGTGAACACCGGGAGTCCCGCGGTCTGCGCGGAGTGGTCGAGCCACGCGGGCAGGCGGGCGCTCTCGACGCTGAGCGGCAGGCTTCCCGCGCCCATGTCCCACTTGACGTCCTGGCCGGGCGCGATGAGCCACTGAACGAATTCGACGGCGGCCTTCGAGCGTGCGGAGCCGTTGTCGAAGACGGTCCAGGTGTCGGGGCCCGAGATGGTGACGGGGTGGCCGCTGAACGTGGGAAGCGGCACCACCTCGTAGTCCACCTTGGCGGTGATGATGTCGGGCAGCGTCCAGGGGCCGCCCATCACCATGCCCATGCGGCCCGACAGGAAGACCTGGTACATCTGGGCGCTGCCCGGCTTGGGGTCGATGTAGACGCTCTTGCCCGCGACGAGGGCGGCGACGGTCTCCAGAGCCCGGCGGCCCTGCTCGGCGAAGCCGATGCTCTTGCCGTCCGGCGCGATGATCTCCCCGCCCAGGTCCCACACCATCGGCCAAAGCCGCCAGGTCGTGTCCTCGTCGCCGACGCCGGGCCAGCCGGTGCCGAAGACGCCCTTGGAAGCGTTGGTGAGCCGGTGGGCGGTGTCGATGAACTCGGCCCATTTCCAGCCCGGTTGGGGCAGCGGAAGACCGGCCTGCCGGAACAGGGTCTTGTTGCAGACGACCGCCATGGAGTCGACGAGGGAGGGCGCGGCGCGCACCTTTCCGTTGACGGTCACCGCGTCCCGCAGCGACGGCCAGTAGTCGGTCCACGGGACGGATCCGCCGCGCAGTACCGACGTCAGGTCGACGACCCGGGGGCTGCGGGCGATGCTCGCGATGTCCGAGCCGAAGACGTAGGCGATGTCCGGGTACGAGCCGGATGCGAGCGCGGCGGTCACCTTCTGGAGCATCACATCGGAGGTGGCTCCGCCGCCCGTATCGACGTGGACCTTGGGGTGGGTGCGGTTGAACTCGGCCACCAGGGCTTCGATCGCCTTCTTCGAGGTGTCGGTCTGCCCGTGCCACAGCTCGACGGTCACCGTGCCGTCGGGGCCGACGCCCTCGGCGGCGGAGCCGCAGGCCGCGAGCGCCGGTACGGCGGCCGCGGCCAGGGCGCAGCCGGCGCCGGCCCGCAGCAGCGTACGGCGGCCAGGGGCTCTGTGGGACGAAGGGGCGCTGGAGTGATCTGGGCCGGCAACCATGATCCGTTCCATCCCTCGCGGGTACGTCCCCGCCTCGGGCCCGGTCAGGGGTCCTGGCGACTCGGGCCGGCTCGGGACCTCGGTTGGGGGTCCCTTCCGGCTGGGCGCACCTCTCGCGGCCGGACCGCGCCGCGGTCCTGGCCACTGGCTGGATGAAAGCGCCTTCTGCCGCCGGGCGTCAAGGGTGCGGAGCCGTGTCGTTCGGGCGCTTCACGCGATGGGGTGCCCGGGGCTCCGTGCGGGGTCCGGTTCAGGCCCGGAAGCCGCCGCTATTCGGCCGAACTTGCGATGGCAGGCATACAAGTCCCGTGTCTCCACGTACATGTGATGATCCGTCACCTCGACGGAGGGGTCGACGCATCGGTGTCTCCGCGGGAGTCACGGGTAGCGGCCGCTGGTCTCCGGCGGGCGGAACCGAGGGGGCCGCCGCCTCTCGGCGGGCGGCGGCGGGGCCGGGAGCCCGTCGAGAGGTGGCGGGCGGTGCGCCGACCCTCGGCGGGCGGGGCCGGAGGGAGTCCGGTCCCGCCCGGGTGGGTCAGCGGTCGACCGCGTCCAGGGCGCGCCGGGCCATCGGGTGGCTGCGGACCAGACCGGCGAGGGTCGTGGCACCGCGGGTGATGTCCGCGAAGGCCCTCCACGCCGGCCTGAATCCGGTGAGCACGGCGTGCAGCAGCAGGGGCCGCTTCTCGAAGAGGGACATCATCCGGCGGCCCACGCCCATCTCGACGCCGAGCCCGGCCTTGATGGCGAACGCGTAGTTGAGGGCCTGGCGTCGGGCGTCCACGGCGTCCTGCGATTCGGCGATGCGGACCGCCCACTCGCCCGCGAGGCGCCCTGAGCGCAGCGCGAAGGAGATGCCCTCGCGCGTCCACGGCTCCAGGAGGCCCGCCGCGTCGCCGCACACCAGGACCCGGCCGCGGGACAGCGGCGAGTCTTCGCTGCGGCAGCGCGTCAAGTGCCCGGAGGACACGGCCGGTTCGAAACCCGCGAGGCCGAGCCGGGCGATGAAGTCCTCCAGATAACGCTTGGTGGCCGCGCCCTCGCCGCGGGTCGAGATCACCCCGACGGTCAGCGTGTCCCCCTTGGGGAAGACCCATCCGTAACTGCCGGGCAGGGGGCCCCAGTCGATGAGTACGCGTCCCGCCCAGTCCTCGGCGACGCTCGGCGGCACCGGGATCTCGGCCTCAAGACCGAGGTCGACCTGCTCGGTCTTCACCCCGACGTGCGCCCCTATCCGGCTGGCGCTGCCGTCCGCGCCCACGACGGCCCGAGCGAGGACGGTCTCGCCGTCGGCGAGAACCACCGCCACGGTGCGCCGGTCGGGCACGGCCGAGCCATGCTGTTCGACCTTGGAGACGGTGGCGCCGGTGCGGATGATGGCGCCGGCCTTCTCGGCGACCGCGACCAGACCCGCGTCGAATTCCGGCCGGTTGATCAGACCGAACAGCATCGTCTTCGACCGGCGGGTCCGGGTCAGTTTGCCGTTCAGGGAGAAGGTGACCGCGTACACCCGGTCCTGGAGCGGCAGTTCGAAGCCCGGCGGCAGGGCGTCGCGCGAGGGACCGATGATGCCGCCGCCGCAGGTCTTGTAGCGCGGCAGTTCGGCCTTCTCCAGGAGCAGCACCTTGCGCCCCGCGGTCGCCGCCGCGTAAGCCGCCGAGGCGCCCGCGGGGCCCGCGCCGACCACGACGACATCCCAGACCGGCCCGGCGTCCGGCCCCGTCGCCGACTCGGCGGCGGGCTCGCCCTGGTGCTCTTCCAGGGGGCCGTCCGCCCCGGCGTCTGCGTTCTCGCTGCTCACGATGTGCTTCTGCTCCCCACTCCGACCAGTGGTCCGTGTTGACGACCGCATCCTACGGGGCAGTAGCCCCGCCTCCCTGTCGTGGCCCGTTGTGGGAGGATCGGCCATATCTTCGACGTACGCCTACGTGCATCTTCGTATGTGTACATACAACGTCGCACCCACGAGGAGCGTGCCCATGACCGCAAGTCCGATCGCCGAGACCGTCGCCGCGCTGATGCCCCGCGCCAAGGTGGAGCTGGCGGAGCTGGTCGCGTTCCAGTCGGTTGCGGACGAGGCGGTGGCGCCGAGGAGCGAGTGCGAGGCCGCCGCCAACTGGGTGGCCGACGCGCTGCGCACCGAGGGCTTCCAGGACGTGGCCCTGCTCGACACCCCCGACGGTTCGCAGTCGGTGTACGGCCTGCTGCCCGGCCCGGTGGGCGCGCCGACGGTGCTGCTCTACGCGCACTACGACGTACAGCCCAAGCTCGACGAGTCGGCGTGGGTGACCCCGCCGTTCGAGCTGACCGAGCGCGACGGCCGCTGGTACGGCCGGGGCGCCGCGGACTGCAAGGGCGGGTTCATCATGCATCTGCTCGCGCTGCGCGCCCTCAAGGCGAACGGCGGCATCCCGGTCTCCGTGAAGGTCATCGTGGAGGGCTCGGAGGAGCAGGGCACCGGCGGCCTGGAACAGTACGCCGAGGCGCACCCCGAGCTGCTCACCGCCGACGCGATCGTCATCGGCGACACCGGCAACTTCCGGGTCGGTCTGCCCACGGTGACGGCGACGCTGCGCGGCATGACCATGATCCGCGTCCAGATCGACACCCTTGAGGGCAATCTGCACTCGGGGCAGTTCGGCGGCGCGGCCCCGGACGCGCTGGCCGCGCTGATCCGCGTACTGGACTCGCTGCGCGACGAGAACGGCCAGACCGTGATCGAGGGCCTCCCCGCGGACTCCGCGTGGGACGGTCTGCAGTACCCGGAGGTGGAGTTCCGCCAGGACGCCCGGGTCCTCGATGGGGTGTCGCTGCCCGGCACCGGCACCGTCGCCGACCGCATCTGGGCCCGCCCGGCCGTCACGGTCGTCGGCATCGACTGCCACCCGGTGGCCGGTGCGACGCCGTCCATTCCGGCGACCGCCCGCGCCCAGATCAGCCTGCGGGTACCGCCGGGCCAGGACGCGGCCGAGGCGACCAAGCTGCTGTACGCGCACATCGAGAAGCACGTGCCGTGGAACGCCCGGGTCTCCTTCGAGCAGGTCGGCCAGGGCCAGCCGTTCCGCGCGGACATCAACAGCCCGGCGTACACCTCGATGGCCGAGGCCATGGCCGTCGCGTACCCGGGCGAGGAGATGCAGTCCTCGGGCATGGGCGGCTCGATCCCGCTGTGCAACACCCTCTCGGCGCTGTACCCGCAGGCGGAGATCCTGCTCATCGGGCTGAGCGAGCCGGAGGCGCAGATCCACGCGGTGAACGAGAGCGTCTCACCCCAGGAACTGGAGCGCCTCTCGGTCGCCGAGGCGCACTTCCTGGTCAACTACGCGGAGTCCAAGCGGAGTTGAGCCCGCGGGGGCGGAGGGGTTAAGCGCTCGGCGGACATCGCCCAGAGCGTAGATCCATGTGGCGAGCGGCGTCACCGACGTACGTTCGCCACATGGATCTCGTAGAAGTCCTCCCCCGACTGCACATGTTCCGCTTCCCCATCGGCCAGGCGTATCTGTGGCGCGACGGGGACGAGTTGACACTCGTCGACGCGGGCGATCTCAACGCGGCGGCGCCCATCGAGGAGGCGATCCGCGGGCTCGGGCTCGACCCGGCCGCGATCCGCCGCATCGTGATCACGCACTGCCACCGCGACCACTTCGGCGCGGCCGGGGAGCTCGCCGAGCGCTACGGCGCCGAGGTGATCGCGCACCGCCTGGACGCCCCGGTGATCCGGGGCGAGCGGGCGATGTCCGAGCCGGTGCTCCTGGACTGGGAAGTTCCGCTGTACGAGCGCGGGTTGACGCTTCCGGAGGCACCGTCGACCCGGGTGGACCGCGAGGTCGGCGACGGGGACGCGCTGGGTTTCGGCGACGGCGCGGTGGTCGTGCACTCCCCCGGACATACCGACGGCTCCATATCGGTCCATCTGCCGCGCCACGGCGTGCTGTTCACGGGTGACAGTGTGGCCGGAGTCGGCCAGGTGATGGTCGGCGTGTTCAACACCGACCGCGAGCGGGCGCTCGCCTCCTTCCGCCGCCTTGCCGAACTCGGCGCGGACACCGTCTGTTTCGGGCACGGAGACCCGCTGACCGAGAACGCGGCGGCCGTCATGAAGACCTCAGCCGACCGGGACTCCGGCCTCCAGGTTGAGCACGGTTGAGCGCTCCCGGGCCCGCAGCGCCCAGCGCAGCCGCTCGAAGCGGACGGGCGGCAGCAGCGCGGCCGCCTCTTCCTCGCTGACGAAGCGCCAGCCGCGCAGTTCCGCGCCGGGCAGCAGCACCTGACCGGCGCCCGCACTGTCGAGCCGGCCTCCGTCGAAGAGCAGCCGCAGACCGCCGAATCCGGGCGGCCTCGGCGGCTCCCAGTCGACCACCAGGAGCTTGGGGACGCGGCCGAGCCGGACCCCCAGTTCCTCCTCGACCTCGCGGATCCCGGCCCGCGCCGGGGCCTCGCCGCGCTCGACGACGCCGCCGGGGAACTCCCAGCCCGGTTTGTAGGTGGGGTCGACCAGGAGCACCCGTTCCTGGTCATCGAAGAGCAGCACCCCGGCGGCGAGCGTCTCGGCGGTGGGCTCGGGGGTCTGCACGATCTCGCACGTGCGGGCCGCGCCGGAGCGGACCGCGTCGGCTATTCGCGCGGCGCTCTCGCGTGCGGTGAGCGCGCCGTTGTCGACGGTGTACGCGTCGGCGGCGAGCCAGCCGAGCGCCCGCCGAAACGGTTCGATGTGCTCGTACGCCCACTTGCGGACCCGCTGGTCATCGGCCTCGGCGTCGTCGGGGAACTCCACCCGGGCCGCGATCCGGGCCCGCAGGATCGTTTCCTCTTGGGTGAGGAGCACATGCCGTACCGGGATGCGGCGGGCCGCGAGCCCACCGAAGATCTCGTCCCGGTACTCCTGGCGCAGCAGTGTCATCGGCACCACGAGTACGCCGCCGACCTCGGCGAGCAGCGCGGCGGCGCCGTCCACGACCAGACGCCGCCAGATCGGCAGGTCCTGGTAGTCGGTCACCTGCGCGAGGAGCTTCTGCGGCAGCAGGTGACGCAGCGCCCCGCCGATCACCTCGGGGTCGTAGAACGTGCTGTTCGGGATCAGGTCGATCAGCTCGCGCGCGGTGCTCGTCTTGCCCGCGCCGAACGCACCGTTGATCCAGACGATCACGGTTCCCCCTCTTCGGTAGCCCCCAGTGGACTGCCCGCAACACCCTGCCACGGAAACCCGCGCCCGGCTCGGCCCCTTCTGATCACGTGCACAACTGTGGCCGGGCCGTTGCTTGCCGAGTGCCACCAACCGGCCCCGCACGGCGTCTCTCCCTGCGAGCACCGGCCACGGGGGGCCGTAACGCGGGCGGCGCGAGCGTCGTTGTGCGAGTGCCACACGAGACACAAGGGGGTGCGACGAGAATGCGTCGTACGGTACTGGAACGCTTTCCCGCGGGTGACCCGCGCGGTCACTGGCCTGCCGAGGAGTTCGCCCGGGACCGCAGGGACGAGGGCGTGGCGGCCGAGGTCGTGATGGACCTGGAGTCCGACGCGTTCCTGGTCGTCGTCGCGCGCCCGCGGTCGGAACAGACCGGCTGAGGCAGGCCCGCCCGGTCCGGCCGCAGGCTCAGCGCGATGTCCGAAACCCGCCGGTCGACGGGGCCCTGAGGGATCACCCCCGATGTGAGGATCCGCGCAGATCCTGCTGCGGTACGGTCGCGGCGACTGGAACGCCCTGCACCGCGACCTGTTCGGCGAGGCCGTCTTCCTGCTCCAGGTCGTCATCGGCCTCGACGTCCCCGGAACCGACTACCGCGGCGGCGAGTTCCTGCTCGTGGAGCAGCGGCCGCGGGCCCATTCGAGGGGCACCGCGACCCTGCTGCCCCCCCAGGGGCACGGGCTGGTCTTCACCACCCGGGACCGGCCGGTGGCGTCGCGGCGGGGCCGGGCGCCGGCGCCGGTGCGGCACGACGTGAGCACGGTGCGCTCCGGGCACCGGCACACGCTCGGCCTGGTCTTCCACGACGCGGCCTGAGGAACGCGCTCAGAAGTCCCCGTAGTTGACCTGCCAGGTGGGCAGGCCGATACGGCGCCACACCGCGACCACGCGGTCGCGGTCGTCGAGGCTGACGCGCACGTGGAACCGGTGGCGGACGTGTGCGTCGAACAACTCGGCCTTCACGAGGTCGTCCCGCCGCCCGTCCCCGGCCGCCCGCATCCACAGCTCGTCGTAGGGGACCTCGTGCGCGGCGAGCCACGCCTGCGTCCGCTCCCGGAACTCCTCGCCCCGGCCCGAAAGCAGCACGATCCGGTCGCCGTGCGCCTGCCGGAAGGCGAGCAGCGCATCGCGCACCGAAGCGTTGAGCCCGTCCTGCTCGCAGCGCGTGAAGTCGTACGGGTTGCGGTTCACGTTGATGGCGAGGGTGCCGTCGATGTCGCACATCACGGCGGTGGGCAGCGTCTTGTCGGGGGTGTAGGGCTCGACGGCCGACAGGCCCACGGCGTCGTTCATCCAGGCGTCGGTCAGGCGCCATCCGTTGCGTACGGCCTTGGCGTGCTTGTCGGCCAGGAGTCGGATGACGTCCTCGCCGACCGGGTTGGCGCGGGCCGCGTCGCGGGCGAGGCACTCATCGAGTGGCACCCCGGTGAAGTCGTGCACGACGAACCGGGCCTGCCCGGCGACGGCGGCCTTGAGACGCTTGGGGATGTTCGGTGTCAGGTGGGTGTTGTCGACCACCACGTCGAAGCCCGCCGCGAGTATCTCGCGCACCGCCGCGTCCTGGAGGGCCAGCACGGCCTGCTCGGCGGTGTGCGAACGGACGCCCCGGGCACCCGCGTTGTCGAGCATGCCGCGCAGGTCGTCGAGGTTGACGCGGCGGCACTGGCCGCCGGATTCCGCGACGATTTCGCGGGCGGCGGTGGTCTTGCCTGAGGCGGGCAGTCCGGTCATGACGTGGACAGTGGGCATGGCGGGGTTCAGCTCTCTTCGTCGTTCTTGAACGGGTCGGCGGCCGTGGGCCTGACGGACCGCCAGATCATGAGGTCGATGTCTTGGCCGTCGAGCAGCTGGAAGACGGCCGCGCGGACGGTGCGCTCCTGGATCTGCTGGGCGGCGCGGGCGAACGCGCCGCGGTCCGCGGCGAGATGGACGATCCCACGAAAGCGTTCCCCGGCGAGAGCGGCCAGTTCGGCGGCCTGGTTTTCGAGGCGCGCCGACACGGCCCGGACCCAGACGTCGAACTCGTCGGGGACCTGCTGAAGCAGCGCTTCCAGCGGATCCGTGCCGTCCGCGGTGAGTTCCGCGAGCTCGCCCGGCCCGCAGCCGAGCGCCTGGCCGACCCGCTTGGGGTCCGCCCCGGCGAACCGGCGGATGCCGAGGTAGCGCCAGATGTCGCGCTCGGTGATGCCGGTGAGGACCTTGTGCAGCCGCACGTACTCGCTGATCTTCGCCTTGGCCCGCAGCCCGGAGGCGTACCGGATGACATAGCCCTCGGCGTCGGTACCGGTGGCCCGGCGGCCGTCGGCGTGGACGTTGGCCGCGGCGCGCTCCAGGAGTTCGGCGAGCGGCAGCGCGGGCCAGGTGCGGGCCACCGAGCCGATGGGCGCCCAGTCCTCGGCGGCCCGGGAGAGTTCCATCTCCCGGCCGGCGTCGTCGTAGGCGGCGAGCAGGACGAGATCGCGCCGGCCCGCGTAGTCCACGACGATCCGGTTCTCGGGGTAGAGGATCTCCGCGAGGTAGGTGACGCCCGGCCGCAGCGTCGCCGTGTCCCGACCGTCGAGCCAGGCCCCGGCCCAGGCGGCCTGCTCGGACGTGAACGAGCCCCGGGAGGCCACCCGCCAGCGGCCCTCGTAGTGGAAGGCGATGCCGAGCGAACCGTCGACCTTGTCGTAGACCTCGAAGGGTTCGTCGGGCAGCGGGGGCGCGTAGGGGCGGCCGTGGGTGTGCTCCGCGACGTTGAAGAACTTGGGCAGGCAGTGCGCGACGACCGTGCCGGTCGTGTCGTCGACCACCAGACCGCGGCAGCGCGTGGTGACCTCGGTCCACGCCTGTTCGTACTGGCAGGCCCTGCTGTACGAATAGATCGACAACGGCAGTTCGGGGTGCGCCTTGCGGACGACGTGACCGGCGTCGATGGCTGCGGCGAGGCCGGCGGGCGGGATGAGAAGGTCGAGGTCGGTCACTGCTGCTCCAGGGAAGGGTGCTGTCACCTGCAGCTTGACCGATCCGGGAGCGCGGGGCGAGGCAATTTCGATCGAGCGCGGACGTCCTCGGGCGGCGCATGTTCAGGCCGCGAGCGGGATGCTGGGGCCGATGAAGTAGCCGTCCCGGTCGTACCAGCGGATCTCGGTGATGCGTACCTCGTGGAATCCGGTGCGCTGGAAGATGGGGTCCATGAGCGCGGCCCCCTCCGGCGCGTCGGCCGTCTCCAGGTCGAGGATGGTGACCGCGGGGTTCACGGGGCTCGGCCGGCGGGCGACCTCACGGCCGGGCAGCGGGTTGTACGCCGTGTCGAAGTCGTGCAGGAGAGCGGTGGCGAGGTGCAGTTGGACGGTCATGGCGGTCTCCAGGGTCGGGCTGCGACCGCCCCTGCCCGCGGAATGCCTTCGTCGGTCCGCACGGCCGGGCTGGAGCGGCGAGCAGCTGCTCGGGGTCGCAGACCTTGTGGCGAACGCCTTGAGCCGCGGTGGACCGGCGCTTGAGCCGGACTCGACGGCTGGTCGCGGGGGTGCGGAGCCCGGCTGGTCTGCTCAACGAGCCCGGCCCGCACCCCCGCTGAAACCGCCGGGCCGGGCTACCCCTTGCTGGATCCCAGGGTGAGCCCCGCGATGAAGTGCCGTTGCAGGAGCAGGAACACCACCAGCGTCGGGAGCGCGACGATCACCGAGCCCGCCGCCAGCAGGTTGTAGTCCGTGAAGAACTGGCCGCGCAGGTTGTTCAGCGCCGAGGTGATCGGGAGTTTGTCGCCGTCGGACATGAAGACCAGGGCCCACAGGAAGTCGTTGTACATCCAGGTGAACTGGAGCGTGGCGAGGGCCGCGAGGGCCGGGCGGCACAGGGGCATCGTGATGCGCCAGTACTGGGTCCACACCCCGGCGCCGTCGACGATCGCCGCCTCCAGGATCTCCTGCGGAAGGGTGCGCATGAAATTGGCGAGCACGAAGACGCAGAACCCGATCTGGAAACCGACCTGGACGAGGATGACGGCCCAGTACGAGTCGAACATCGTCATCGAGTCGGACATCCAGTAGGGCAGCGGGATGCGGTTGAACAGCACGTACAGCGGCGTCACGATCACCTGCTGCGGCAGCAGGTTGCCCGCGGTGAACAGCATCAACAGCACGATGCCGCCGCGGAGTTTGAGGCGTGAGACGGCAAACGCCACGAACGAGGCGAAGAACAGGGCCAGGGTCACCCCGGGCACCGCGATGATCAGGGTGTTGACGAAGTACTTCGTCATGCCCGAGTCGGTCAGGGCCTGTTTGTAGTAGTCGAAGGAGAGATGTTTGGGGAGGGAGAAGTAGCCGTATTGCGCGGTCTCGTCATAGGGGCGCAGCGACGCGTACACGGCGAGCAGCAAGGGTGCGAGGAAGGCGAGCGAGACCGTGAGGAGGAAGGCGTGCACGCCGAGGCGCCCCGGGCGCACCCGGCGCCGGCGGGCTGTTGGGGACGACGCCGGCGCGGCGGCCGTGGGGGCGGGCGCGGTACTGGTGGTCATCGGTCCTTCTCCCCTCGGATCTCCTGGACCAGGTACGTGAGGACGAAGCCGAGGGAGACGGTCAGCAGCACGACGGCGATCGCCGAGCCGAAACCGATACGGCTTGCCTCGCCGATGATGTTGTCGGTGACGAGCACCGAGAGCACTTCGAGGCCGTTGCGGCCGTGGTTGACGGCGTAGACGATGTCGAAGGCGCGCAGCGATTCGATGACCGTGATGACGCCGACGATGATGTTGACGGGACGCAGCGTCGGGAAGACGACCCGGAAGAAGGTCTGGCGCTCGCTCGCGCCGTCGATGGCGGCGGCTTCCTTGAGGGTGGGGTCGACGGCCTTGAGCCCGGCGAGGTAGAGGATCATCACGTAGCCGGTGTGCCGCCAGGCCGCGGCCAGCAGGATCATCCAGATGTTGAGCTTCGGATCGCCGAGCCAGTCGGTCGGGTTGTCCTTGGCGCCGAGGAGGGCGTTGAGTGCTCCCTGGTCGCGGGAGAAGACGAGCTGGGCGATGAAGCCGACGACGGCGAGGGACAGGACGACCGGCATGTACAGCGTCGACTGGTAGAAGCGGCTGAACCGGACGCCCTTGTCGATGAGCACGGCGAGGAGCAGCCCGAACGGCGCGGCCACGAAGCCCAGGACGGCCAGCCACATCAGGTTGTGCCGGACGGCGGGCCAGAACGGCGGGTAGTTGGTGAAGAGGTCGCTGTAGTTCTGCGTGCCGACCCATTTGATGTCGCCGACACCGTCCCAGCTGGTGAAGGACAGGACGACGGAGGCGAGCGTCGGCCCCCACACGATGGCGAGGTCGAGCAGGACGGGCAGGCCAAGCAGCACGCCGAGGACGGCGAGGTCGCGGGCGGTGAAGCGCCCGGGACCCCGCCGCCCCGCGCGCCGCGCAGTGGTGAGCGCCACGGCAGGGTTCTCCAAGTCGAAGCGGGCGTAGGTCGGTTGGAGGCGGAAGGCCCTCAGCCCTCGGAGGCGAAGATGGTCTTCTTCTGCCGCTCGATGTCGTTGACGAGGCCGTCCACGTCGTTCGGGTTGCCGATGAACTTCTGGATGGCCGGGATCATCACCGTGGAGGCGAAGTCGGGTCGGGTGTCGCGGTCCAGGAACTGCGAGATCTGCTTGGCTCCCGAGACCAACTCGACCGCCTTCTTCTGCAGCGGGCTGTACTTCGAGGTGTCCGCCGCGCTGTTGACGGCGATGTTGTTCGGGTCACCCGCGAGGTAGGCGTCCTCCGCCTTGGGCGTGGCGAGCCAGGTGAGCAGGTCCTTGGCACTCGCCATGGACTGCTTGTTCTTCAGTTCCTTGGCGTTCTTGGCGAGGAGGAATCCGTCGATGGGGGCTTCGACCGCGTCCTGTCCGTACTGCGGGTTGATCTCCGGGAACGGGAAGAACGCGATGTCGTCCCGGTCGGCCTCGGGGAACTGCTGGCCCACGTGCGGCATGCCGAAGACCGCCATGCCGGACTGCTTCTTCTGGAGGCTCTGCGCGGACTCCTGCCAGGTGCGCCCGTTGGCCCCCTTCTGGCAGTACGGAAGGATTCTGCGCCAGGTGTCGAAGACGTCCTTGACCCGCTTGTCGGTCCACGCCTCCTTGCCCGCCATCAGGCTCTTGTGGAAGTCGTACCCGTTGGTGCGCATGTTGAGGTAGTCGAAGGTGCCCATGGCGGGCCAGCCGTCCTTGTCGCAGAACGCGATGGGGTCGAGCTTGTCCTTCTGCATCTGCTTGGCCAGCTCTATGTACTGGTCGAGCGTCTTGGGCGCGGTGTACCCGCGCTCGGTGAACAGGCTCGCGCGGTGGAAGACCGCCCACGGGTAGTAGTAGTACGGCACGAAGTACTGCTTGCCGTCCGCGCCGGTCGACTGCGCCTTGAGCGCGTCGGAGAAGCCCTGGAAGCCCTGCCAGAGGTCGCTGATGTCGTACAGCAGACCCTTCTGCGCGAAGAACTGCATGCGGTAGCCCGCGAACCACATGAAGACGCCGTCCGGCTTGCCCTGGAGGTAGCGGTTGATGTTCTCCTGGAAGGTGTTGTGGTCAACCGTGTTGACCTTGATCTTCCTGCCGTCCTTGGACTGCTTCTCGTACGCGGCGAACGCGTCGGCGAAGGCCTTCTTGGGCACGGCGTCCGACGAGTTCGAACCCATCCGGATCGACTTGGTGTCTGCGCCGGGGCCGCTGCCGCATGCGGAGAGCAGCGAGGGCAGCGTGACCGCGCCGGCTCCGATCGCCGCGCCTCGCAGAAGATTCCGTCGGGACATCCGATGTCCTGTCACGCCGTCCGGCGCCACAGAACCGTTGAACGATGACTGCGCCATGTCCCCCTCCTCCAGGGTGCAACCCAACATAACCAAACGCGAGGCTTGGATCACACCCTCAACTCAGGGCGTCGTCAAGGGTTTTGACGCAAAGGCGAGCAACCGTTACCGCATGTCTTCCAACACACTTCAACAAGCCCTACCGTAAACGCTCGTCACTCACAGGTGACTGACAGAGGCATGAAGGTCCTGCCTCGTACGAGCAAGGAGGAACGTAACGATGCGCCGCCTTCCCACCCGTACCACCCATCCCAGACATGCCAGAGTCGTCGGAGCGCTGACCGCCGGGCTGCTCTGCGCGGCGGGGCTCGTAACCCCGGCTGCCGCGGCGCAGAACCCGCCGACCGCAGCCCCTCGGCTCGGCAACGGCCTCGCGCTCACGCCGCCGATGGGCTTCAACAACTGGAACTCCACCCATTGCCGGGCCGAGTTCAACGAGACGATGGTCGAGGGCATCGCCGACCTCTTCGTCGCCAAGGGCCTGAAGGCCGCGGGCTATCAGTACGTCAACCTCGATGACTGCTGGGCGCTGGGACAGCGCGACGCGCAGGGCAAGCTCGTCCCCGATCCGGTCCGGTTCCCGCACGGCATCAAGGCGGTCGGCGACTACGTCCACTCCAAGGGGCTGAAGTTCGGCATCTACACGAGCGCGGGAACCAAGACGTGCAACAGCGCGGGCTTTCCCGGTGGGCTCGGCCACGAGCGCAGCGACGCCCAGCAGTTCGCGGACTGGGGCGTCGACTACCTCAAGTACGACAACTGCAACAACCAGGGCGTCGACGCCAAGCTCCGCTACACCGCGATGCGCGACGCGCTGAAGGCGACCGGGCGCCCCATCGTCTACAGCCTCTGCGAATGGGGCGAGAACAAGCCGTGGGAGTGGGCCGGCGACGTCGGCAACCTGTGGCGCACCACGGGCGACATCAGCGACAGCTGGGGCAGCATGGTGTCGATCCTGAAGCAGAACCTGCCGCTGGCGGCGGCGGCAGGGCCCGGCCACTGGAACGACCCCGACATGCTCGAAGTGGGCAACGGCGGGATGACGGACACCGAGTACCGCAGCCACTTCTCGATGTGGTCGATCATGGCGGCGCCGCTGCTGATCGGCTCCGATCTGCGCAAGGCGACACCGGCGACGTACGAGATCCTCTCCAACAAGGAGGTCATCGCCGTCGACCAGGACCCGCTCGGGAAGCAGGGCACGGTGGTGTCCTCGGACGGCGGGCGGTGGGTGGTCGCCAAGCAGATGAAGGACGGCAGCCGCACCGTCGCCCTGTTCAACGAGACGGGCAGCGCGCAGCGGATCGCGACGACGGCCAAGGCCATCGGACTGCCCCAGGCCACCGCCTACAGCCAGCGCGATCTGTGGCAGCACCGGACGTACAACACGGCGGGCACGATCGCCGCGACCGTCCCGGCCCATGGCACCGCGCTGCTGCGGATCGCTCCCGACCGCGCATGGGCGCAGTATCCGCCGGCCGTCGAAACCGGCCTGGACGGCGCCCCGTTGGCGCAGGCGGGCAAGCCCGTCCGTCTGACGACCACCGTCACCGACCTCGGCCGGAGCCCGGCCCGCTCCACCAGGACCGCGCTCACCGCCCCCGCCGGCTGGGGGATCAGGGCGCTGTCGCCCACCTCGTCCCCCTCCATCCCGATGGGCAGGTCGCTCACGACGACCTGGGAGCTGACGGCCCCGGCGGGGACGCCGAACGGCGCGTACGACCTGACGCTGACGTCCTCCTACGGCGCGCCCGGCGGGGGCCGCGTCACGCGGTCCCTGCCCGTCCAGGCACACGTGGTGACGGCGCCGCCCGCCGGGACGTCGTATCTGAGCGATCTGCCGTGGCTCTCGGCGGCCGGTGGCTGGGGGCCGGTGGAGCGGGACACCAGCAACGGCGAGAGCGACGCCGGTGACGGTCACCCGATCACGATCGGCGGCACGGTGTACGCCAAGGGACTCGGCACCCACGCGGCGAGCGACATCGCGTACTACACGGGCGGCGGCTGCTCCAACGTCTCCGCGATGGTCGGCGTGGACGACGAGAAGGGCGCCGACGGAACGGTGGCCTTCGAGATCTGGGCCGACGGCCGCAAGGTCGCGTCCACCGGCGTCCTGACCAACGCCATGCCGGCGCAGCCGCTCTCCGCGAACGTCACCGGCGCGCAGACCATACGTCTGGTCGTCACCGACGGCGGGGACGGGGTGGACTCCGACCACGCGGACTGGGGGGATGCGCGGGTGGTGTGCTGACGGGTCCGTGCGTCAACTACCGGAGGCGGCACCTCACTTGAGGATCGCCGCTTCCTGCGACCGCCGTACGAAAGCGGCCGCCGCGGCACCCACCAGACCCGCGTCCGTCCCCGTCAGGGCGGGCGCGACGGTGAGCCGCTGGACGAAGGAGAGCGTGGCGTAGTCGCGCAGGGCGCGGCGCAGGGGACCGAAGAGCACGTCGCCCGCGCCCGCCACTCCCCCGCCGACGACCGCGATGTCGATCTCGACGAGCGTCGCGGTCGCGGCGATGCCGGCGGCGAGCGCCTGGGCGGCGCGCTCGAAGGAGGCGACGGCGACCGGGTCGCCGGACCGGGCGGCCGTGGCGACGGCGGCGGCCGAGGTGTCGCCGTCGGGTCCGGGCCGCCAGCCGTTGTCCAGGGCCCGGCGGGCGATGTTCGGTCCGCTGGCGATCCGTTCCACGCAGCCGCGCGCGCCGCACGGGCAGGCGTCTCCGTCGAGGTCGACGCTGATGTGGCCGATGTGGCCGGCGTTGCCGGTGGGGCCGGGGTGAAGCTTGCCGCCGAGGACGAGCCCGCCGCCGACTCCGGTCGAGACGACCATGCACAGGGCGTTGTCGTAGCCGCGGGCGGCGCCGAGCCAGTGTTCGGCGGCGGTCATCGCGACACCGTCGCCGACGAGTGTGACATCGAGTCCGCCGGTTGCCGCGCGCACCCGCTCGACCAGCGGAAAGCCGCGCCAGCCAGGGATGTTGACGGGGCTGACGGTGCCGGCCGAGGCGTCCACGGGCCCGGCGCTGCCGATACCGACCGCGCTCGTACGCTCCCACAGCGGGGATCCGGTCAGCTCGGCGACGACCTCCTGGGCCGCCCGCATCACCGTGTCGCCGTCCTCATGGGCGGGAGTCGGCCGCTGCGCCCGGACCAGAAGCCGGCCTTCGGCATCGACCAGAGCTCCGGCGATCTTGGTGCCGCCGATGTCGAGCGCGGCGACGAGGTCGGTCTGCATCGGGGTCGGATCTCCTGGTGAGCACGGGTAAGGGCAGGTCAAGATGAGAGTCTCCATGCTTCTGACAACGTTGTCCAGGGCCTATGCTCGACGCCACACACACCGTTATGGCACCCGACCGCGCCGGACGGCTCCCGACGACGATTGGACAGCGCACTGTGGCCGAGAACGCCCGCCACCACGAGCCCCGCTACGGCAACCGTCCGACGATGAAGGACGTCGCCACGCGCGCCGGTGTCGGCCTCAAGACGGTGTCCCGGGTGGTCAACGGCGAGCCCGGCGTGACCCCGGACACCGAGCGGCGGGTGCAGGAGGCCATCGAGGCGCTGGGCTTTCGCCGCAACGACAGTGCGCGGGTGCTGCGCAAGGGCCGCACCGCGTCGATCGGCCTGGTCCTCGAAGACCTCGCCGACCCGTTCTACGGGCCGCTCAGCCGGGCCGTGGAGGAGGTGGCGCGCGAGCACGGGGCGCTGCTCATCAACGGTTCCAGTGCCGAAGACGCGGACCGCGAGCAGGAGTTGGTGCTCGCCTTCTGCGCGCGCCGGGTGGACGGCCTGATCGTGATCCCCGCCGGATCCGACCACCGCTATCTCGAACCGGAGATAAAGGCGGGGGTGGCGACCGTGTTCGTGGACCGTCCGGCGGGGCAGATCGACGCGGACGTGGTCCTGTCCGACAGCTTCGGCGGCGCCCGCGCGGGGGTGGCCCATCTGATCGCGCACGGCCACCGCAGGATCGGTTTCATCGGCGACCAGCCGCGCATCCACACCGCGATCGAGCGGCTGCGCGGCTACCGTGCGGCGATGGCCGACGCCGGTCTCACAGTCGCGGAATCCTGGGTGTCGCTGGGTTCCACCGACCCGGAGCGCGTGCGCGAGGCCGCCGAGTCGATGCTGACCGGACCCGAGCCGGTGACCGCGCTGTTCGCCGGGAACAACCGGGTGACGGTCACGGCGGTCCGCGTTCTGGCCGGCCGTGAGCGGCCGGTCGCGCTGGTCGGCTTCGACGACATCGAACTCGCCGATCTGCTCGGCATCACGGTCATCTCGCAGGACGCCGCCACCCTGGGCCGCACCGCGGCCGAGCGTCTGTTCCACCGTCTCGACGGCGCCGACGAGGCGCCCGCGCGCGTCGAGCTGCCCACGGTGCTGATCCAGCGCGGTTCGGGCGAGATCCTGCCGCCCGCGGGCGCGTAGGGCGCGGCGGCGGCTCGGGCGAGATCCTGCCCGTCCGCGGGCGCGTAGGGCGCGGCGGCGGCTCGGGCGAGATCCTGCCCGTCCGCGGGCGCCTAGGGCGCGGCGGCGGCTCGGGCGAGATCCTGCCCGTCCGCGGGCGCCTAGCGCGCGGTCAGCAGACCTTCAGCCCCGGGACCGGCTGGTTGTTGTCGCCGCCCTTGAGGTAGACGACGCTGACGTAGACGTTGGTGTTGCCGCTGTCGTCGTCGGTCCTGGCCCACCAGGTGTTGGTCCACTTCCCGTACGTCTCGCGGCGGCCCAGGTCGCTCTGGCAGTAGAAGTAGTTGGTGCCCG
Source organism: Streptomyces sp. NBC_01431 (assembly GCF_036231355.1). Classification (NCBI taxonomy): domain Bacteria; kingdom Bacillati; phylum Actinomycetota; class Actinomycetes; order Kitasatosporales; family Streptomycetaceae; genus Streptomyces; species Streptomyces sp. NBC_01431. Next base: position 7,034,058 of record NZ_CP109496.1, on the reverse strand, counting down.
CCTTGAGCACGCCCGCGGTGGCGCCGCCCTGCCGGTAGGACGTCGCGGTGCGCCACACCTGGCAGTCGAACTTGCCGCCGGCGATGGCTTGGCAGCTCCCGGACGGGGGCTGGGCACCGCCCGAAGTACCGCCAGGGCCACCGGAGTTGGGCGCGCTCGGCGACTTGCGCGGCTCGGGCGAGCTGCCCGCGCCGCCTTTGGCGCCCTCGTCGGTGCGGCCCGGCTTCGAAGCGCTTGAGCTCGGCGCGGACGAGGCCGACTCCCCCGGCGAGGGCGAGCCGTGCGCGTCCCCGGCGGACGGGCTGCCCGTGTTCCGCGCGGCCCCGCCCTGCGCGCCCGCCGCGCCCGGGGCCGCGCTGTTCGCCGCTCCCGCCGCCTGCTGCCCGCTTGGCGTGTCCGTACGGTCGAGCAGTGCGTAGCCGACCCCGGCGCCGACGAGCAGCACGGCGGCGACGCACGCGGCCACCAGGACCTTGCCGCGGCTTCGCCCGGCGGCCGGCCGCGGCTCGGGCTCAGGCTCGGGCTCGGACACATGGGTGACCACGGGGCCGAATCCCTCGGGCCGGTGCGGCAGCACGTCACGCACGGTCGCCGTGCGCGGGGCGGCCGCGAGCGGGGCGGCGGGTTTCGTGGCTGCGGAGTCCGCTGCGGCGGCGACGTCGGCGAGCAGCCGGGCCGCCGTCGCGGCGTCGGGCCGACGGGTCGGGTCCTTGTCCATGAGCCGCTCAAGGACGGGGCCGAGCGGGCCGGTGCGGCGCGCCTTCGGTAGCGGCTCGACCACGATGGCGTTGAGCGTGGACCAGGTGGAGGTGCGGCGGAAGGGGGCGGCGCCCTCGACCGCCGCGTACAGGGTGGCGCCCAGAGCCCAGATGTCGGAGGCCGGGCCCGGTTCCTGACCCTGGGCGCGCTCGGGCGCCAAGTAGTCGAGCGATCCGACGATTTCGCCGCTGCGGGTGAGATGGGTTTGGGAACCGTCGCCCGGGTCCTCCATGGCGGCGATGCCGAAGTCGGTGAGGACCACCCGGCCCGAGGCGTCGAGCAGCACGTTGCCCGGCTTCACGTCACGGTGCAGCACGCCCGCGCGGTGCGCGGCGGCCAGGGCTTCGAGGACCTTCGCGCCGATCGCCGCGGCCTCGCGCGGATCCAGGACGCCGCGTTCCCCCAGGACGTCGTCGAGCGAGGGACCGTCGATCAGTTCCATGACGATGACCGGGCGCCCCTCGTGCTCGGCGACGTCGTGGACGGCGACCACTCCGGGATGGCGCACCCGGGCCGCGGCGCGCGCCTCGCGCTGCATCCGCAGCCGCAGGTCGCCCAGTTCGGGCGCCGACGCGTCGGTGTAGGCGCGCAGTTCCTTGACGGCGACCTCTCGGCCGAGCACCTCATCGTGGGCGCGCCACACCACACCCATGCCGCCGCGACCGAGTTGCGCAAGGACCCGGTACCTGCCCGCGAGTAGGTGGCTCTGCCCCGTAGACACCGCTGCCCCGTTCCCCTGGCGATTGTCGTCGCGAACAGGGTACGGGGCGGCAGTGACAGTACGCGGGGCCGCGGTGTCGCGGCGCTGCTACGGGGCGGTGACGGTCAGGGTGCCGCGGCGGGGCGAGGCGAAGCCTTCGAGGTCGGCGCGGGTCAGCCCGGTCAGGCGGGCCACTTCGGCGGTGTCGAGGGCGCCGCAGTCCAGGCCGCGCAGCAGGTAGCCGCTGAGCGCCTTGGCGGTGGCGGGCTCGTCCATGACGTCGCCCTCGGTCTTGGCGACGTACGCGGCGAGGCGTCCCGCGGCCTGCTCCAGGCCCTCGCGGTAGAAGGCGTACACGGCCGCGTAGCGGGTCGGCAGGTGGCCGGGGTGCATGTCCCAGCCCTGGTAGTAGGCGCGGGCCAGGGCGCGCCGGGTGAGGCCGTAGTGCAGGCGCCAGGCCTCGTGGACGTGCTCGGTGGAGCCGATGGGCAGCACGTTGGTCGAGCCGTCCGAGACGCGGACGCCGGTGCCTGCGGCGGCGACCTGCATCACGGCCTTGGCGTGGTCGGCGGCGGGGTGGTCGCTGGCCTGGTAGGCGGCGGAGACGCCGACGCAGGCGCTGTAGTCGAAGGTGCCGTAGTGCAGTCCGGTGGCGCGGCCCTGCGCGGCGTCGATCATCTTCGCCACGGCGGCGGTGCCGTCGGCGGCCAGGATGGACTGGCTGGTCTCGATCTGGATCTCGAAGCCGAGTCGGCCCTCGGGCAGGTCGTGCGCCTTCTCGAAGGCGCTGAGCAGCCGTACGAAGGCGGTGACCTGCTCGGGGTAGGTGACCTTCGGCAGGGTGAGCACGAGGCCGTCGGGGAGACCGCCGTGCTGCATCAGGGTGGTGAGGAAGATGTCCGTGGTGCGGATGCCGCGGTCGCGGACCGCGGCTTCCATGCACTTCATGCGGATGCCCATGTACGGGGCCGCGGTGCCGTTCTCGAAGGCCTCGGCGATCAGGCGGGCCGCGCGCGCGGCGGCGGCGTCCTCCTCGGCGTCGGGGCGTGGGCCGTAGCCGTCCTCGAAGTCGACGCGGAGGTCCTCGATCGGCTCGCGCGTCAGCTTGGCGCGGACGCGGTCGTACACGGGCCGCGCGAGGTCGTCGGCGATGCCGAGGACCTTGGCGAAGGAGGCGGCGTCCGGGGCGTGCTCGTCGAGGGCGGCCAGCGCCTGGTCGCCCCAGGAGCGGATGGTGCCCTCGTCGAAGACGTCACCGGGTACGTAGACGGTGTGTACGGGTTGCCGGGTGCCGGGGTCGCCCGGGTAGCGGCGGGCGAGCTCCTCGTCCACCGCGACGAGGGAGGCACTGATCTCCTCGCTGACGACGCCGGCGAGGCTCGTTGCCACCTTCTCCTGCTGACCCATCCCGCATCCTCCGCACACTCGAACTTTTCCGCTTCACGGAATCACTAATCCGCATAGTGAAGTTAATAGGCCGCCGCGTCTGCGTCAATGCTTATCAGGGGGCCGGTGAAACGACCTGGGGCCGCGCGGTGAAGATCACCACGCGGCCCCAGGACCCGACGAAAGGCGCAGGTCAGCCCTTGCGGGCGTTGACCTCTTCGGTCAGCTGCGGGACGACCTGGAACAGGTCGCCGACGACGCCGTAGTCGACCAGGTCGAAGATCGGGGCCTCGGAGTCCTTGTTGACGGCCACGATGGTCTTCGAGGTCTGCATGCCGGCGCGGTGCTGGATGGCACCGGAGATGCCGTTGGCGATGTACAGCTGCGGCGAGACCGACTTGCCGGTCTGGCCGACCTGGTTGGAGTGCGGGTACCAGCCCGCATCCACCGCGGCGCGCGAGGCACCGACGGCCGCGCCGAGCGAGTCGGCGAGGGCCTCGATGATCGCGAAGTTCTCGGCGCCGTTGACACCACGGCCGCCGGAGACCACGACCGCGGCCTCGGTCAGCTCCGGGCGGCCGGTCGACTCGCGCGGGGTGCGCGAGGTGACCTTGGTGCCGGTGGCCAGCGCGGAGAAGGTGACCGACAGGGCCTCGACGGCGCCCGCGGCGGGGGCGGCCTCCACGGCGGCCGAGTTCGGCTTGACCGTGATGACCGGGGTGCCCTTGGAGACCCGGGACTTGGTGGTGAAGGAGGCGGCGAACGCGGACTGCGTGGCCACCGGACCCTCGTCGCCGGCTTCCAGGTCGACGGCGTCGGTGATGATGCCGGAGCCGATGCGGACCGCGAGGCGGGCCGCGATCTCCTTGCCCTCGGCGGAGGACGGGACGAGCACGGCGGCGGGCGATACGGCCTCGTACGCGGCCTGGAGCGCGTCCACCTTCGGTACGACGAGGTACTCGGTGAACTCGGGGGCGTCCGCCGTGAGGACCTTGACCGCGCCGTGCTCGGCGAGCGCGGCGGCGGTGCTCTCGGCGCCGGCGCCGAGAGCGACGGCGACCGGCTCGCCGATGCGGCGGGCCAGGGTCAGCAGTTCAAGGGTGGGCTTGCGGACGGCACCGTCCACGTGGTCGACGTAGACCAGAACTTCAGCCATGGGACTTCAATCTCCTGCAAGTGCGAAGAAACGGCGGGCAGTTGAGGGGCTCGGCGAGCCCTAAGTGCGGATTCGGCCCGGAAGGTTCCCGGACCGGCGGGCACTTAGATGAACTTCTGGCTCGCGAGGAACTCGGCGAGCTGCTTGCCGCCCTCGCCCTCGTCCTTGACGATCGTGCCCGCGGTGCGGGCCGGACGCTCGGTCGCGGAGTCGACCGCGGTCCAGGCGCCCGCGAGGCCGACCTCGTCGGCGTCGAGGTCCAGGTCGCCCAGGTCCAGCGCCTCGACCGGCTTCTTCTTGGCGGCCATGATGCCCTTGAAGGACGGGTAGCGGGCCTCGCCCGACTGGTCCGTCACCGACACGACGGCCGGCAGGGAGGCCTCCAACTGCTCGGAGGCGGTGTCGCCGTCGCGGCGGCCCTTCACGGTGCCGTCCTCGACGGAGACCTCGGAGAGCAGCGTGACCTGCGGGACACCCAGACGCTCGGCGAGCAGGGCCGGCAGCACGCCCATGGTGCCGTCGGTGGACGCCATGCCGCAGATGACCAGGTCGTAGCCGGTCTTCTCGACGGCCTTGGCAAGGACCAGCGAGGTGCCGATCACGTCGGTGCCGTGCAGGTCGTCGTCCTCGACGTGGACGGCCTTGTCGGCGCCCATCGACAGCGCCTTGCGCAGCGCGTCCTTGGCGTCCTCGGGGCCGACGGTCAGCACGGTGATCTCCGCGTCGTCCGCCTCGTCGGCGATCTGCAGTGCCTGCTCGACCGCGTACTCGTCGAGCTCCGAAAGGAGGCCGTCGACGTCGTCGCGGTCGACGGTCAGGTCATCGGCGAAGTGCCGGTCGCCGGTGGCGTCGGGCACGTACTTCACACAGACAACGATCCTCAAGCTCACGCCGGCTCTCCTACTGCATCGTCATTTCTGGGCTGCCTTGTTGCACGCAGCATAGGCGCCTGATGGGGCGGTTTCCGGTCGGGGCGACCGGCGCTCCAACCGAAATATTACTCGCCAGTACACCCAGCTTGTCCCAAGTAAGCAAGCGCTTTGAACTGTGACCTTGCCAACGCTGAGTAATCGCCGCGCGGCGGAACTCTCAGTCGCGCAGAGCGTTGAAGCGGCCCTGGTGGTAGAGCAGCGGACGCCCGGCGCCGGCCGGGTCGCCGGTGACCACACGGCCCAGCACGATGCGGTGGTCGCTCTCGCCCGCCGGGACGCGGGCCACCACCTCGCAGACCAGCCAGGCCAGTACGCCGTCCAGGATCGGCACGCCCTCGGGGCCGGTGCGCCAGCGCGTGGGGGCCCCGAACCGGTCGGCGCCGCTGCGGGCGAACGTCGCGGCCAGGTCCTGCTGGTGCTCGCCGAGTATGTGCACGCCGATGTGGCGGGTCTCGGCCACCACGGGCCAGCTCGACGAGCCGGTGCCGATCCCGAAGGAGACCAACGGGGGCTCGGCGGCGACGGAGTTGAGGGAGGTGGCGGTGAAACCGACGGGGCGGCCGCCCCGCTGGGCGGTGATCACCGCGACACCCGCGGCGTGCTGGCGGAAGACCGACTTGAGCAGGTCCGGGGAGGCGGTGCGTGCGGTACCGAGATCGGGCGAGGCCGTCATCGAAATGTCCTTCTGCGGTGGGTGCGACGTGGGCTGCGGATGGTCAGCAGCCTGGACAGCGCGCGCTCGCGTTGCGGGCGAGGTCCACATGGGCGCGTCCATAAAGAAGGAGGTCGGTCGGCACATCGTCAGACTGACGATTGGGGGCGCTCACAGTCAAGTGCCCATCGGAATGTGGGAGATCCCTCACTGCGCCCCCTCATACCGCTTGCCCCAGCGCGGCGATGACGTCCGCGCGGCGGGGCTGTCCGGACGCCCGGCGCACGATGCGGCCCGCGGCGTCGAGCACCAGCACCGTCGGCGTCTTCACGATCTCCAGATCGCGTACGAGGCCGAGCCGCTCCTCGGCGTCGATCTCCACGTGCGCGACGCCCTCCACCATGGCGGCCACCTCGGCCAGGGTGCGTCGCGTCGCCCGGCACGGCTGGCAGAAGGCGCTGGAGAACTGCACCAGCGTGGCCCGCCGCCCGAGCCCGGCCCCCAGTTCTGCCTCGCCGAGCCTGCGCCCGCCGTCGTCCACAGCGCCGCCTCCCACAACCGCCCCCGCCCGCGTCTTCACGCCGCCACTACCTGCACTGTCGTACGGTTGCAGCGCGTATCGGTCCGCAATGATTCCCGGGGCCCCGACCTGCGAAGACGTGACGAGAATCTCCCCTGTGCACAGCGCCAGGACTGGCCAGCTCGGCGCGCATCGGGCACCATCTGCCCAAAGCCTAAAACCTACGGCTGCGTAACTTATCTCCGGGAGCACCCTCCCCGGGCACACGAAGGGTCCCCCCTCAGATGGCAGAACTCGTCTATCAGCCGGTCATCGGCGCCGCACGCACGATGTTCAAGGCGCTCGACCTGAAGATCGACACCCAGGGTTCGGAGAACATCCCTCGCACGGGCGGGGCGGTCCTCGTCAGCAACCACATCAGCTATCTGGACTTCATCTTCACCGGCCTCGCGGCGCTGCCACAGAAGCGCCTCGTCCGGTTCATGGCCAAGGAGTCGGTGTTCCGGCACAAGATCTCCGGCCCGCTGATGCGGGGCATGAAGCACATCCCGGTGGACCGCAAGCAGGGCGAGGACGCCTACCAGCACGCGCTGGCCTCGCTGCGCTCCGGTGAGGTGATCGGGGTGTTCCCGGAGGCGACGATCTCTCAGTCGTTCACGCTGAAGAGCTTCAAGTCGGGTGCGGCCAGGCTCGCGCAGGAGGCGGGGGTCCCGCTGATCCCGATGGCACTGTGGGGCACCCAGCGGGTCTGGACGAAGGGCCGCCCGCGCAACTTCAAGCGCAGCCACATCCCCGTCACCATCCGCGTCGGCGAGCCGGTGGAGGCGCCCGCGGACCAGTTCGCGGGCGCCATCACCCGGCGGCTTCGCGAGCGCTGCCAGGAGCTGCTCGAAGCCGCCCAGCGCGCCTATCCGGTCCGCCCGAAGGACGCGAGCGACACCTGGTGGGTGCCGGCCCACCTCGGCGGCACGGCGCCGACGCCCGAGCAGGTGAAGGCCCGGGAGACAGCGGGCTGAATCGTCACGCCTTCACGAAGCCGCCGACCGGGGCGTGGACGGTGATCCGGGCCCCGGGGCTGAACTTCTCCAGGAGGTCGGCCAGTTCGGCGCCGGCCGTCACCAGGTCGCAGTGCGGGGCCATGCCTTCGAGCAGGAAGAGCGCGTTGACCGACTCCTCGGTGAGCCGGGTCCGCACTCCCTGACGCCAGTTCCAGCGACGGCAGGTGACGCCCTCGTCGTCGCACCACACCACTTCACCCGTCTCCGGATACTCGACGACCGCCTCGCCGCCCGCGACCGTGTGGAACGGCTCCCGGCCAGTGGCCCGCACCAGCCGCATCGCTCCCTTGATGTGGTCGGTGTCCTCGCCGCCGACCGGAACGAGGTGGGCGACGCTGATCGCGTTGTACACGTCCACGAGGCGGTTGATGCGCGGCAGGCCGCCGTCGGCCACCGCGCGCCTGGCGAGCGCCTCCGCCGAGTTGCGGGTGCGGTTCGGCTTGGCGCCGAAGGCGGCGTAGGCCTCGCGCCAGGCGTTGAGGTGCGGGTCCTCGTGCGGGGCGCGCGAGCCGAGCCGCTCGGACAGTCGCCGCGCCGCGTCGTCCAGGAGTGCCGAACTCGCGCTGTCGCTGGGGGCGTTGACGAGTCCGGCCGCTTCGATGGCGACGTGGGTGAAGCCGGGCGCGAGAGCCGCGACGTCGTCGGACACGGTGAGCGTGAGCGTCATGATCGGTGGTGCCTCACAGTTCGGTCGGGTAGATCGTCCACAGCGACGGCCGGTCGGGCGCGGCCTTGAGCGCGGCGACCACCGCCGGGTGCGGTTCATCAAAGAGTACTGGATAGTCCACTTCGCTGAACTCCGCGCGGACGGGCCAGGCCAGCCGCTCCTCATCGAGGGAGAACTGGGCGTCCACACCGGGCGGCACGTTGCCCCGCGGGTCCTGACGCGCCCAGGTATCGGTGCCGGGCAGCTTGAGGGCGATGAGGCCGTGCAGGGCCGGGTCCGCACCGTTCTCGGTCAGGCGCTGATAGCAGAACGCGGCCGGGATGCCTTCGGCCCGCAGCAGCGCGGCGAGGGCGTGCGCCTTGGCACAGCAGATCCCGGTGCGCTGCGCGAGGACGTCGGAGGCGCGCCAGGTGACCCGCGGGTCGCCGGAGTCGGTGGAGTGCGGGATCTCGTCCCGTACGTACTCGAAGGCCGCCTTCGCGTATGAGTATGCGTCGGTGGTGCCGGACTTGAGTCGGGCCGCCCTCTCGCGCACCGTGGGGTGCTCATGGTCGACGACCTCGTCCGCGACTAGATAGGCGGAGAGTTGAGGGTTCCGCTGTATTGGATCCATGGCCCGTGAGGGTACGAATGCGACCGGCCGCGCGTCAATAGCTTTGCGGTCGGTCGCATAAGTATCCGCTTCGAGGGGCTAGCGGGCCATCTCTTCCTTCAGCGCCGCGAGGAAGCCGTCCACATCGTCCTCGGTGGTGTCGAAGGAGCACATCCAGCGGACGTCACCGGCCGCCTCGTCCCAGAAGTAGAAGCGGTAGCGCTTCTGGAGCCGCTCGCTGACGTCGTGCGGCAGCCGCGCGAACACCGCGTTGGCCTGCACCTCGTGGAGGATCTCCACGCCGTCGACCTGGCGCACGCCCTCGGCGAGGCGCTGGGCCATCGCGTTGGAGTGGCGGGCGTTGCGCAGCCACAGGTCCTTGGCGAGCAGCGCCTCCAACTGCACCGACACGAAGCGCATCTTGGAGGCGAGCTGCATGGACATCTTGCGGATGTGCTTCATCTGCCGCACGGCGTCCGGGTTGAGGACGACGATCGCCTCGCCGAACAGCATCCCGTTCTTGGTGCCGCCGAACGACAGCACGTCGACACCGACCGCGTTGGTGAACGTCCGCATCGGAACGTCGAGGGAGGCGGCCGCGTTGGATATCCGCGCCCCGTCGAGGTGCACCTTCATGCCGCGCTCGTGGGCGTGGTCGCAGATCGCCTTGATCTCGCCGGGCGTGTAGACCGTGCCCAGCTCGGTGTTCTGGGTGATCGAGACGACCTGCGGCATCGCGCGGTGCTCGTCGTCCCAGCCCCAGGCCTGCCGGTCGATGAGCTCGGGCGTCAGCTTGCCGTCCGGTGTCGCCACCGTGAGCAGCTTGAGCCCGGCCATGCGCTCGGGAGCGCCGCCCTCGTCCACGTTGATGTGCGCGGTCTCGGCGCAGACCACCGCGCCCCAGCGGTCGGTCAGCGCCTGGAGCGCGGTGACGTTCGCGCCGGTCCCGTTGAAGACCGGGAAGGCCTCCGCACTCGCGCCGAAGTGGCTGTGCATGACGCGCTGAAGGTGGTCGGTGTACTCGTCGTCGCCGTACGCGATCTGGTGACCGCCGTTGGCGAGCGCGATCGCGGCCAGGACTTCGGGGTGCGCGCCCGCGTAGTTGTCGCTGGCGAAGCCGCGCACTGTCGGGTCGTGGTGCGCTCGCGCGTCCGTCGTCACGGCTTGGGGGTCAGCCACAGGCGCTGTCCATTCACTTCCTTGGCGGGCCGGTCCCAGACTCCGGCGATGGCGTCGGCCAGCTCCGTGACATCGGTGAAGCCCGCGAACTTCGCATTGGGTCGCTCGGCGCGCATCGCGTCGTGCACCAGTGCCTTGATCACCAGGATCGCAGCAGCGGCCTTCGGCCCGTTCTCGCCCCCCGCCTTGCGGAACGCGTCGCCGAGCGCGAGCGTCCACGCCTCGGCGGCGGCCTTGCCCGCGTTGTACGCGGCGTTGTTCGCGGTGGGCTTGTGCGCGCCGGACTGGCTCACCAGCACGAAACGGCCCCGGTCGCTGCGCAACAGCGCGTCGTGGAAGGCGAGCGAGGTGTGCTGCACGGTCTTGACCAGCAGCTTCTCCAGGAGTTCCCAGTCGGCCAGATCGGTCTCCGGGAAGGAGGTGCTGCCGCGCCAGCCGCCGACGAGGTGGACCATGCCGTCGATCCGGCCGAAGTCCTTCTGTATGCGGTCGGCCCAGTCGCGGGTGGCCTGGAGGTCGAGGAGGTCCACGGTGTCACCGGTGACGGTCGCCCCGCCGTGCGCGTACCGCGCGGCGTCCACGGCCTCGGCGAGGCGTGCGGCGTCCGCGTCGGCTCCGACGACGACCGCGCCCGCCTCGGCGAGCCGCAGCAGCGCGGCCCGGCCGGCGGGTCCCGCGGCTCCCGCCACGGCGACGACGGCGCCGTTGAGAGGTCCGTTGTTCATCTTCCTCGCCCCTTCCGTACGAGAGCTCACGCGGCGGCCCCGACCGAGGCGGAAGTGGCGGTGATCCCCTTGGTGGAGGCGATCACGTTCTTCAGCTTCTTGGAGAGCGCCTCATAGAACATGCTGAGCGGAAACTCGTCCGGAAGCACGTCGTCCACGAGCTTGCGGGGCGGCAGCGTCAGGTCGAGGGCGTCGGGACCCTTGGCCCAGCGCGATCCGGGGTGCGGGGCGAGGTACTCGGAGACCAGGTCGTACGCCGCGAACCAGTGCACCAGCTTCGGACGGTCGATGCCGTCCCGGTACAGCTTCTCGATCTCGGCGCACAGCTGGTTGGTGACCTGCGGGGCGCGGTCCCAGTCGATGTGCAGCCTGTTGTCGGTCCAGCGCACCACGTCGTGCTTGTGCAGGTAGGCGAAGAGGAGCTGGCCGCCGAGCCCGTCGTAGTTGCGTACGCGGTCGCCGGAGACCGGGAAGCGGAACATCCGGTCGAACAGCACGGCGTACTGGACGTCGCGGCCGTGCTGGTTGCCCTCGGCTTCCAGTTTCACGGCCTCCTTGAAGGCGGTGAGGTCGCAGCGCAGCTCTTCGAGGCCGTACATCCAGAACGGCTGACGCTGCTTGATCATGAAGGGGTCGAACGGCAGGTCACCGTGGCTGTGCGTGCGGTCGTGCACCATGTCCCACAGCACGAAGGCCTTCTCGCAGCGCTCCTGGTCGGCCACCATCTCCCGGATGTCGTCGGGGAGTTCGAGGCCGAGGATGCGCACGGAGGCTTCGGTCACGGCGCGGAAGCGGGCCGCTTCGCGGTCGCAGAAGATGCCGCCCCAGGTGAAGCGCTCGGGGGCCTCGCGCACCGCGATGGTCTCCGGGAACAGGACGGCCGAGTGCGTGTCGTACCCGGCGGTGAAGTCCTCGAAGGTGATGCCGCAGAACAGCGGGTTGTCGTAGCGGGTGGCCTCCAGCTCGGCGAGCCACTCGGGCCACACCATGCGCAGCACGACCGCTTCGAGGTTGCGGTCGGGGTTGCCGTTCTGCGTGTACATGGGGAACACGACCAGGCGCTGGAGTCCGTCGGCGCGGTCGGCGGCCGGGTGGAAGGCGAGCAGCGAGTCCAGGAAGTCCGGTACGTCGAAGCCGCTGTCGGCCCACTTGCGCAGGTCGCCGACCAGGGCACGGTGGTACGCCTCGTCGTGCGACAGCAGCGGCGAGAGCTCCTCGACGGCTGCTATCACCTGGTCAAGGGTCGCCTCGGCGGCGGCGCGGGACGGGGCGCCCTCGGCGTCGAAGTCGATCGATCCATCCTTGGACTGCCAGGGCCGGATCTCCTCGACGGCATTCTTGAGCGCGGGCCAGGCAGGGTGTTCGACCACCCGCCCCTCGGCTGCTGCGCCCCCCACGGCCGGGTCCTGCACAAGAATTTCCGTCATGTCACTTCCTCCACAGGAGAACCTCGCGTTAAGACACCGTATCCGCGTTCGGTTCTTCCACTCAAGAGGGAACTCGACAAATTATCCTGCCGCCCCAGCTTCGCACCGCTCTTCTTCCTGTGTTACCGCAATGTTGCAGCGATGACTTCGGTCGGCGCGGCCCTGCCGGTCCTCGGGGGCCCTCGCCCTTATGGTGACGGTGATGATTGAGACCATCGTCCTCGACGTGGGCGAAACACTCGTACGCGACGACCGCTACTGGGCCTCGTGGGCCGACTGGCTCGGTTTCCCACGGCACACGGTCTCCGCGCTCGTCGGCGCGGTCGTCGTACAGGGCCGCGACAACGCCGACGCACTGCGGCTCCTGAAGCCCGGCATGGACGTCCGCGCGGCCCATGAGGCCCGCGAGGCGGCGGGCCGCGGGGAGCACCTGGACGAGACGGACCTGTACGACGACGTGCGGCCCGCGCTCGGCGGACTGCGCGATCTCGGCCTCCGGGTCGTCGTCGCCGGGAACCAGACGGCCCGCGTGGGCGAGCTCCTGCGCGGCCTGGACCTTCCGGCCGACGTGGTGGCCACGTCCGCCGAGTGGGGCGTCGACAAGCCGTCACCGGAGTTCTTCGCCCGTGTCCTGGAGGCTGCCCAGGCCGACCCGCACGCGACGGTGTACGTCGGTGACCATCCCCACCAGGACGTCTTCCCGGCCAAGCAGGCGGGCCTTCGCGTGGCGCACCTGCGACGCGGCCCGTGGGGACACTGGTGGGCGGACGACCCCGACGTCGTCGCGGCGGCGGACTGGCGGATCGACGCCCTCACCGACCTCAAGGCGCTCGTCGCCGGCTGACCGCGGCGGTGGGATCCGCCAACCGCGCCCACGGGATCACGGAGATTCGCACGCCCCCTGCGGGGGTTGTGCACGGGCTCCCCGCTCACTTCAATTCGCCATATGACCAGCCGTCAGATCCCCAGCAGTCATGATGCGGTACGGCCGTTGCCGGCGACGGCATGGGCAGTGCTCGGGCTGCTCTCGTTCCCCGGCGAGCGCACCGGCTACGAGCTCAAGAAATGGGCCGACGCCTCGCTGCGGTTCTTCTACTGGTCTCCGGCGATCAGCCAGATCTACGCCGAACTGCGCCGCCTGGAGGCGCTCGGCTACGCCACCTCCCGGCACTCGGGGCCCGACGAGGCGCGCACCAAGCGGCGTTACGCCATCAGCGAGGCCGGGCGGCGCGCGCTCGCCGAGTGGGCGCACTCCCCCACCGCGGCCGGGCCGCCCGTGCTGAAGCATCCCCTCGTGCTGCGGGTCTGGCTCGGGCACCTGGCCGCGCCGGAGCGGCTGCGCGAACTGGTCGAGGAGCATCTCGCCCGTACCGAGGCCGAGTTGGGGAACGTGCGGGCCGCCCTGGCGCACGCCGAGGACAGCGGGGACTGGGCGCATCCACGGATCGCGCTGCGCTGGAGCGAGCTGCGGGAGCTGGCCGAGCTGGAGCTGGCGCGGGCGATGCTCGCCGATCTCGACCGGCTGGCGCCACCGCCGCGGGGTGCGGAACCGGACAATGACGACGGCTGGCCCGGCCCCGGGTGACCGCGCGCGGCGGGCGCGTCAAGCCCGGAAGGACTCGCCCACGGGCGGGTGACACGAGTTGGCCCGATGCGGGTGCTCCCAGGTAGGACGGAGACTTCCGTCCCGTGCCCGCACCCCCGGAGCCGCGCCCATGAGTACCCGCGCCGTCCTTGTCGCAGCACTGATCACCGGCTTCATCCTCGGGATCGCGTCAACCCGGGCGGATGACTCCGATGGCCCACGCGAGCCGGGGTCCGTTGCGGTGGCGGGCCGTTAGGCTGCGGGACTGCCGCGTGCGCACGGGACTGCATCGCGCGCAATACCGCCGTCGACGGAAGCGAGGCCTGTCTTGACGTTCCTCACCATCGGTCATCGCGGGATCATGGGTGTCGAACCGGAGAACACCCTGCGTTCCTTCGTCCGCGCAGAACGCGCGGGCATGGACGTCATCGAACTGGATCTGCACCTCAGCAAGGACGGCGCCCTGGTCGTCATGCACGACGCCGAGGTCGATCGCACCACGGACGGGAACGGCCCGATCGGTGAACTGACCCTCGCCGAACTGCGCGAGCTGGACGCGGGCCAGGGCGAACGCGTCCCCGTGTTCGAGGAAGTCCTGGACGCGGTGAAGACCCCGATCCAGGCGGAGATCAAGGACGTCGCCGCGGCACGCACACTCGCGGAGGTGATGCTGCGGCGCGATCTGGTGAGCCGCGTCGAGGTCCTGTCGTTCCACGACGAAGCGCTCGCCGAGATCGCCGTGCTGGTGCCGGGGGTGCGCACCGGGCTCGTCGACGACAGCTGGGGGCCCGACCTCTTGGACCGGGCCAGGGCCGTCGGCGCGAAGACCCTGGTGCTGAGCATCCACCGGCTCACCCTGGAGACCGTCCAGCAGGCCCACGCCGCGGGTCTCAAGGTGATCGGCTGGACGGTGAACACCCAGGAGCAGCTGCGGCTGGTGCGCGCCCTCGAACTGGACGGCGCGACGACCGACTACCCGGAGATCCGCCGCACCGGCCGCTTCACCGCGTAACGCGCTTCAGTCCAGCTGCTTGACCAGCAGCTCGAATTCGAGGTCGTTGCGCTGCGGTACCCCGAAGCGCTCGTCGCCGTACGGGAAGGGCGTCATCTTTCCCGTACGGCGGTAGCCGCGCCGCTCGTAGAACGCGATCAGCTCGTCGCGCACCGAGATCACGGTCATGTGCATCTCACTGACGCCCCACTCGGCCTTGGCGGTGCGCTCCGCCTCGGCGATGATCTGCTTGCCAAGTCCCGCTCCCTGGAGGGCGGGAGAGACCGCGAACATCCCGAAGTAGGCCGCGTCGCCGCGGTGCTCCAGCTGGCAGCAGGCGACGAGGACGCCGTCCCGGGCCACCGTGAGCAGTCGGCTGCCCGGCGTCGCGATGACGGCGCGGACGCCTTCCGGGTCCGTGCGCTGTCCCTGGAGGATGTCGGCCTCGGTGGTCCAGCCGGTGCGGCTGGAGTCCCCGCGGTAGGCCGACTCGATGAGCGGCACCAGCGCCTCGACGTCTGCTTCGGTGGCGTCCCGGTAGGTCAGCTCTCCGTCGGTCCGGCTGGTGGTGTCCATCGTGTGCCCTCTCCCCAGGATTCGGTTGCGCTGCGGCCCCGACGAGCCTAACCCGGCGGTTAGGGTGCCTTTCCATGGTGCACGTACTGAGCAGCCGGACCCTCCTGCGTCCCACCGACCCCGAGCGTTCGCGCGCCTTCTACGGCGAGCAGCTCGGCCTCGCGGTCTACCGCGAGTTCGGTACGGGGCCGGAGCGCGGCACGGTGTACTTCCTGGGCGGCGGGTTCCTTGAGGTGTCGGGGCGCTCTGACCACCCGTCGGCGCCGGGTCTTCAGCTGTGGCTCCAGGTCGCCGACGCCGAGCAGGCGCACGAGGAGCTGAGGGGCCGGGGCGTGCCGATCGTGCGGCCGCCGGTGCGTGAGCCGTGGGGGCTGGTCGAGATGTGGATCGCGGACCCGGACGGCGTCCGCATCGCGGTCGTGGAGGTCCCCGCCGACCATCCGATGCGCTTCCGCCCCTGAGGCCCGGCGCCCCGACCGGTTGGGACGGCTTCTGACCGGTGGAGATCCCCTACGCGCTCCCCTTGTGTGTCCGCGCGCCCGCGTATGCCGCGCCGAGCGCGGGCATCGACTTGTCGGCAGGGCGAGACGTCGAGCGGGGGAGGTACTCCGTGCACGGTCCGGTGGTGCCCGGCTGGCTGCTCGTCGCGCTGTGCGCGGCGACCGGTTCGTACTGTCTGCTGCGGATGCGCAGCGGTTCGCCGACGGCGCGCAGTGCGGCGGGGGGTGAGGCCGTGATGGGGTTCGGCATGGCCGCGATGGCCGTTCCAGCCGCGTTCCTCGCGCCCCCGCCCTGGATCCTGAGCGCGTACGCGGTGGTCTTCGGCGGTGCCGCGCTGCGGGCGCTGTGGCTGGCCCGGGGAGCGGCGCACCATCTGCACCACGCGGTGGGCTCGCTTGCGATGGTCTACATGGCGCTCGCGATGGTGCCGGCGGCCGGGGACGCCGCGCACGCCGGCCACACGGGGCACACCGCGGGCGGGGTGCCGGCGCTGACCGGAGTGCTGCTGCTGTACTTCGCGGCCTATGTGCTCTCGACGGGGGTGCGGCTGCTGCCGGTCGCGGCCGGCGGTGCCCCGAGCGGGGCCGTCTCGTGGGGAGCACGGCCGGAACTGGCACTGGCCTGCCGCCTGTCGATGGGCATCGCCATGCTCGCGATGCTGATCGCCGTCTGAGCGGCCCGGCGCGCCCGAGCCCGCCGCGCGGTGGGCGCCGTGGCGTACGTCACTTGGCGTCTCCGGCCATACCTATGACGGCGGGCCCGCTCATAGGCTGAAGCCATGACGGTCTCCCTCGCGTTGCTGGTGCTCGGCCTGGTGTCCGCCGTCGCCGCCCCGCGACTGCTCGCCCGCGCCGACTGGGTCGAGCGCGAGCCGGTGGTGGCCCTGTGGGTGTGGCAGTGCGTGGTGGCCGCGGTGCTGCTCTGCTTCGGGCTCGCGATGGTGTTCAGTGCCGCGTCGGCCTGGCAGACCGTGCGCGGCCAGGTCTTCGCGTCCGCGCCCCGGGCCGTCGTCGAGGCGTACGCGCTGGGGCCGTACGGCCCCTGGTCGGCGGCGCTGGCGGTGGTGCTGTTCCTCGGTGGCGCCTGGACCGGGGCGATGCTCACCCGGGAGATCCGGGACAGCTGGGCGCGCCGTCACCGCAGCCGCGCCGAGCTGCGGCTGCGCTCGCCCCTGCTGCCCGGCGAGGAACCCTCGGGTGAGCGCCTGGTGGTGCTGGAGGCCGCGCGGCCGGACGCCTGGTGGCTGCCTGGCCAGACCCCTCAACTGGTCATCACTACAGCGGCACTTCAGCGTCTGAAGGGCCGTCAGCTCGACGCGGTGCTCGCCCACGAGGTGGGGCACGCGCGGGCCCGGCACGACTGGCTGCTGCACTGCTCGGGCGCCCTCGCCCGGGGTTTCCCCCAGGTGCCGGTGTTCGCGGCGTTCCGCGACGAGATGCACCGCCTGGTGGAGCTGGCCGCCGACGACGTGGCCTCCCGCCGCTTCGGCCGCCTCACGATCGCGCTGGCCCTGGTCGAACTCAACGAGCACCGCGGGGTGTTCGGGCCCTGCCCCGCCCCGGACGGCCAGCTCCCCCAGCGCGTGCACCGGCTCCTGTCGGCGGCTCCGAGGCTGACGGCGGCCCACCGGCTGCGGCTGACCGCGTACGCCGCGCTCGTTCCGGCGGTGCCGCTCCTGGTGGCTCTCGTACCGGGACTGCGCGCCCTGGGCTAGCCGTACCGGGCGGCGTCGGCTTGGATCCTCCCCATGCAGCTCGCTCCCGTCGTGCCCCGCACCCGCACCCGTCCCACCGCTCCCCTGCGCGTCGGCATCGTCTGCCTCGCCCTCGCCACGCTGCTCCTGGCCCTGGTCGTGGCCGCGTGGGGTCCGCTGATGTCCCTGGACCGTGCGGTCGCGGAGGGGCTGCACCGGGAAGCGGTCGCCGACCCCGGACTCACCCGTGTCAACCGGGTGCTGACCGACTGGGTGTGGGACCCGTGGGCGATGCGGGCCCTGCTCGCGGTCGTCGTCGGGGTGCTGCTGTGGCGCGGCGAGCGGCTCGTGGCGCTGTGGGTGGCAGCAACGAGCGCGATCGGCACGGCCGTTCAGCAAGGGGTGAAGGCGGCCGTCGGGCGGGACCGGCCGCGCTGGCCGGACCCGGTGGACTCGGCCGGCTACTCCGCCTTCCCCTCCGGCCACGCGCTGAGCGTGACGGTCGCCTTCGGGCTCCTGGTGTGGCTGCTCGCCCTGTACGGGGCCGGACCCCGGGCCCGCCGGGGCGTGCTCGCGGCCGGGGCCCTCTGTGCACTGGGCGTGGGGTTCACCCGGCTGTTCCTGGGGGTGCACTGGCTCTCGGACGTGGTGGGCGGCTGGCTGATCGGTGTGGCGGTCGTCACGCTCAGCGCGGCGGCCCACGAGCGATGGGCCTTGAACCGACGCGGGTGAGCGCGCGAGGATCGCGATCATGACGATCAAGGGCGTTCTCTTCGACTTCTCCGGGACCCTGTTTCGCATCGAACCGGTCGGCGACTGGCTCTCCGCCGTGCTCGACTCCTGCGGCATCACATTGCCGGACGACGAACTCGCCATGCGTGCAAGGGAGTTGGAGGAGGCGGGAGCGCTGCCCGGCGGCGCCAATCCGCTCCGCCTGCCCGAGCACCTGGCGGAGCTGTGGCCCGTGCGCGACCGGAGCACCGAGCTCCACCGCGAGACGTACACCGCTCTCGCGCGCCAGGTGGCGCTGCCCGATCCGCGCCTGTACGACCTGCTCTACGAACGCCACATGACCCCGGCGGCCTGGCGCCCGTACCCCGACACGAAGGCGGTGCTCGCCGGGTTGCGGGAGCGGGGCATCCCCGTCGCCGTCGTCAGCAACATCGGCTGGGACCTGCGGCCGGTCTTTCGCGCGCACGGCCTGGACTCTTTCGTGGACGCGTACCTGCTGTCCTTCGAGCACGCGGTGCAAAAGCCACACGAGCGGCTGTTCCAGCTGGCCTGTGACGCGCTGGGGCAGGATCCCCGGGAGGTGCTGATGGTCGGTGACGACCGGCGTGCGGACGGCGGGGCCGCGGCGCTCGGCTGCGCGGTGCACTTCGTGGACCATCTGCCGGTGGACGAGCGTCCGGAGGCTCTGCGGGCGGTGCTCGCGCTGGCCGGGGAAGGCCGCTGACCGGCGGTCAAGGGGCTACCCGTCCGGGGTGATCCCCCGCGTCACCCCGAACGAGCAGCCCGTTCGCGGGCCGGCCCCCGCGTAGGGGTATCGTCCCGCGACAGCCTGAGTATATTGGCTCTCAGCCAGTCAACGCAGGAGTTACAGCATGTCCCCGCGCAGCGCATCGGTCAATGAAGAGTTGCGCAGACGTTCTCGCGAGCGGCTGCTGCAAGCCACGGTGGAACTGGTGGCGGAACGCGGCTACGAGGCGACGACGCTCGGCGCTATCGCGGACCGGGCCGGTTCGGCCCGCGGTCTCGTCTCGTACTACTTCCCGGGCAAGCGGCAGTTGCTCCAGACCGCCGTGCACCGCCTCATGCATCTGAGCCTGGAGGCGGGCCTGGAGCGCGAGCCGCGGACCGCCGACGGCAGGGAGCGCCTGGCGCGTGCGATCGACGCGATCCTCGGGCTCTCGCGGGACCAGCCGGTCCTCATGCGGGCGCACATGGCGGGCATTCTCCAGGCCCAGGGCTTCGTGCAGTGCCCCGAGCAGCAGCGGCTCGCGGCCCTGCTGCGGGACACGGTCCACCGGTACGGCTCGCCCGACGTGGACGCCGACTACCCGCTGCTGCGCGCCAACCTGATGGGCGCGGTGTTCGCCGCACTGCTGCCGGGCGCGCCGATGGACACGGGCAAGTTGCGGGCCGAGCTGTTCCAGCGCTACGGACTCGACTGGGAGATGGGCGTACCGCCCGAGCAGGGCACCTGACCGGCGGCAGCCATCTGTCCGGCGGTGCGCGCCGGTGGCATCCTGAAGGTCCACTGCGGTCTTCTGCGGTTCACCTTCTTGAGGAGTGCCCGCCATGCTGCGCATCGCCGTCGTCGGGTCCGGGCCGAGCGGGGTCTACACCGCCCAGGGCCTGGTGGAGCAGAGCGCGGTGGCCGGCGTGCGGGTGGACGTCCTGGACCGGCTGCCCTGCCCGTACGGTCTCGTCCGCTACGGCGTCGCACCGGACCACGAGAAGATCAAGTCGCTCCAGAACAATCTGCGCACGGTCCTGGAGGACGACCGGGTCCGCTTCCTCGGACATGTCGAGGTGGGCCCCGGCGGCGTGCCGCCCGAGCTGCTTCTGCGGCTCTACCACGCGGTGGTGTACTGCGTCGGCGCGAAGACCGACCGGCACCTCGGCATTCCGGGCGAGGAGCTGCCGGGCAGCTTCTCCGCCACCGAGTTCGTCTCCTGGTACAGCGCGCACCCCGATGCCGACCCCAACGGCTTTGCCCTGGGCGCCCGTTCGGCGGTGGTGATCGGCGCGGGCAACGTGGCGGTCGACGTCGCGCGGATGCTGGTCCGCGGCGCCGATGAGCTGCGGCCGACCGATGTGCCGCACGCCGCGCTCGGCGCGCTCGCCGTCAGCCGGGTGCGCGAGGTGCACATGGCGGCCCGGCGCGGCCCCTCGCAGGCCCGGTTCACCACCAAGGAGCTGCGCGAGCTGGGCGCACTGCCGGGCGCCGACGTGACGGTGGCCGAGGACGAGCTGACCCTCGACCCGGACTTCGCCGATCCGGCCGCGCTGCCGGCGCCCGTGCGGCGCAACGTGGAGGTGCTGCGGGGCTGGGTAGGGCGCCCACCGCGACCCGCCGCCCGCCTGCTGCGGCTGAGGTTCTATCTGCGCCCCGTCGAGATCCTCGCGCGTGCGGGCCGGGTGGGCGCGGTGCGTTTCGAGCGGACCGCGCCGGACGGATCGGGCGGGGTGGTGGGCACCGGGGTGTACGAGGAGATCGACGCCCAGCTGGTGCTTCGGGCGGTCGGCTACCGCGGGATGCCGCCGGATGGCCTGCCGTTCGACCCGGTGTCCGGGACGGTGCCGCACGCCGCGGGCCGGGTGCTGCGCGCGGGGGCGCCGTCGCCGGGCGAGTACGTGGCGGGCTGGATCAAACGCGGGCCGACGGGCGTGATCGGCACCAACCGGCCCTGCGCGAAGGAGACGGTCGCCTCCCTCCTCCAGGACGCGCCCCGGCTCGCGCTGCGTCAGGTCCCGAGCGAACCGCTCGACGCCATGCGGGAGTTGGGGCTGCACCCGGTGACCTGGCAGGGCTGGCTGGCGATCGAACGCGCCGAAGCCGAACTCGGTCGCTCGCTGGGACGCCGCTCCGTGAAGATCGCCGACTGGGCGGGACTGCTGTCGGCAGCCGCGCCGCGGCAGGGGTGACACGGGGGCGATGGGGCGGGAGCGCGCCGCACCACGTCGCCTGCCCGGCCGGGTCAGGCCTCGTCGCCGAGCCGCTGCGCCTCACGGTCGGCCGCGCCGAGGATGCTGTCGAGCAGGCCGGGGAAGAGCGCGTCCAGGTCCGCCCGGCGCAGGCCGTTCATCTTCGCGGTGCCCCGGTAGACCTGCTGGATCACACCGCTCTCGCGCAGCACGCGGAAGTGGTGGGTGGTCGTGGACTTGGTGACGGGCAGCACGAAGTGCGAGCAGGAGAGCTCTCCTTCGGCCGTCGCGAGCGCCCGGACCACCCGCATGCGCATCGGATCGGACAGCGCGTGCAGCACGCACTCCAGGCGGATCTCCTCGCGCGCCGGGTGGGCGAGTTCACGGGTGTTCGTTGCGGTGGTCACGACAGCCATTGTACGAGACTCATCGTAGTTTGACATCCACCGTACTACGACGAGTATCGTACGAAGCGATCCCGGCGCCGCCCCGGCGCCCCGGGCCACCCCGACTGGAGTCTGCCGTGCCTGCTGCGAGTGCCCTCTTCGAGCCCTACACCCTGCGGTCCCTGACCTTCCCGAACCGGGTCTGGATGGCGCCCATGTGCCAGTACTCCGCCGAGAGCTCAGGGGACGCGGCGGGCGTGGCGACCGACTGGCACTTCGCGCACTACGCGGCCCGCGCGACCGGCGGCACGGGACTGGTCCTCGTGGAGGCCACAGCCGTCAGCACTGAGGGCCGGATCTCCCCCGGGGACCTGGGCATCTGGAACGACACCCAGGTCGAGGCGTTCCGCCGGATCACCCGTTTCCTCCGGAGCCAGGGCACCGTCCCGGGCATCCAGATCGCGCACGCCGGACGAAAGGCCTCCACGGACCGGCCCTGGCTGGGCGGCGCCCCGCTGAAGCCGCAGAGCGAGGAGGGCTGGCAGCCGGTCGGCCCGAGCCCCCTCGCCTGGGACGAGCACCACAGCGTACCGACCGAGCTGACGGTCGATCAAATCCAGGAGGTGGTGGGCCAGTTCGCCGACGCCGCCCGCCGGGCGCTGGACGCCGGTTTCAAGGTGGCCGAGATCCACGGTGCGCACGGCTATCTGATCGGTCAGTTCCTCTCGCCCCACTCCAACAAGCGCACCGACGCGTACGGCGGCTCGTTCGAGAACCGCACCCGCCTCGCCCTCGAAGTCACCGACGCCGTCCGGGCCGTGTGGCCCGAGGAACTGCCGCTGTTCTTCCGCGTCTCGGCCACCGACTGGCTGGACGAGGGCGGCTGGACCGCTGATGAGACGGTCCGCCTGGCCGCGCTGCTCAAGGAGCACGGCGTGGACCTCCTGGACGTCTCGTCCGGCGGCAACGCCTCGGGCGTACGCATCACGACCGGGCCCGGCTACCAGGTGCCGTTCGCCGCGCGAGTAAAGCAGGAGACCCCGCTGCCGGTCGCGGCGGTCGGCCTGATCACCGAACCCCGGCAGGCCGAGAAGATTCTCGCCAACGGCGAGGCCGATGCGGTCCTGCTGGGCCGCGAACTCCTGCGCAACCCGTCGTGGGCCCGCCACGCGGCCCGTGAACTGGGCGGCGAGGTGCACGTGCCGGAGCAGTACCACCGCTCGGTCTGACCTCTGGTCGGCCGTCCGAGGGGCCCGTTCACTTCGATGAACGGGCCCCTCGGCCATACCGGACCCCGGCCTCACCCGCGTTTCTCCATCAGCTAGTTGACATGATCCGGATCGGATGCGGCGATCTGGTCGTACAGCGGCTGCGCCTGGAACCAGCCCGCGAAGTGACCGCCGAGCTGATCCCGGGTGCGCAGGGCGGTCTCGCGGTCGATGTGCTTCGGGGTGCCGGCAGCCATGGCCAGCAGCTGGGCCTGGCAGGAGCGCTCCATGGTGATGAACCACCACACGGCCTCGGCCACCGAGTGCCCGACGGTCAGCAGCCCGTGGTTTTGCAGGATCACCGCCTTGTACGCACCGAGCGCCGCGCCGATCCGCTTGCCCTCCTCGGCGTCGCTGACCACGCCCCGGTAGTCGGTGTAGAGGCCGTGGTCCTCGAAGAACGCGCAGGCGTCCTGGGTGATCGGGTCGAGGGGGACGCCCAGCGAGGAGAACGCCTTGCCGTGCAGGGAGTGCGAGTGGGCGGCCGCGATCGCGTCGGGGCGGGCCTTGTGGACCTCGGAGTGGATGACGAACGCGGCGCGGTTGACCGGGCGGGCCCCGTGCAGGAGGTTGCCGTCGTGGTCGACGAGGATCAGGTCGGACGCCTTGATCTGGCCGAAGCTCATGCCGAACGGGTTCACCCAGAACCGGTCGGGGTGCTCGGGGTCGCGGACGGTGATGTGCCCCGCGACCCCTTCGGAGAATCCGAAGCGACCGAACAGCCGGAATCCGGCGGCGAGTTGCTCCTTGCGGTAGCGGCGCTCCTGTTCGGCGTCCTCGAAGACCGGCGGCATCGGAACACCGGCCCCTTCGGGCGTGGGGCCCGCGGCTCCCGCGATGACCTGGGCGGTCGTGGGGGCGGTTTCGTGGTCACTCATGAGCGTTCCTCCTGGAGGGAGCTGCCGGGGAGCACCATCGGATACATTCGTGTATCCGATACGCGTCCGGATGCTTTCCGAGGACGCATGTGCTGTCAAGGGTCCGGGAGCCGGATGTGCCCAAGGGAACGACGAAGCGCCGACCGCAGACGCTGGCCCGGCTGCTCGACGCCGCACTGGAGGTGTTCGCCGAGTCGGGGTTCGGCGCGGCCAGGATCGAGGACGTCTGCCGACGTGCCGGATACACCCGGGGCGCCTTCTACTCCAACTTCTCCTCCAAGGAGGAGCTCTTCTTCGCGCTGTTCGACGCGCACGCCGAACGCGAGCTGGAGCGGATCGGCAGGCTGGCCGCGGCCACACAGGACCACGACCTGTCGGTGGCGCGGATCGCCGCGCTGCTCGCTCACATCGGGCCCGACGAGCGCACCTGGTTCCTGGTGACGACCGAGTTCACCCTGTACGCGATCCGCAATCCCGAGGCCGCCGCGCGCCTGGCCGAGCACGACGCCAAGCTGCGCGAGGAGGCGGCCGGACTGCTCGCGGGACTGCTCGCGCGCGTCGGTCTCAGGCCGCGCGGAGATCTGACCGAATTCCTGCGGGTCGTGATCGCTCTGCGTGAGGGTGCGCTCGGGCAGAGCTATGTGGAACCGGGGGCCCTGGAGCCCGGGGCACTGGCCGAGAAGTTTCTGCCGCTCCTCGTGGCATCCGTGACCGAACCGCTCTGAACTGCTGCTTTCCTTCACTCAGAGGCCTTTGTCAGTGGCCGGGTGCACACTGGCCCCTATCCGGAACAACGGCGTTTTGGAGGGACCGGCATGACCGAGGTACTGCTCACGGTGGGTACACGCAAGGGACTCTTTCTCGGCCGCAGGCGCGGCGGGACATGGGAGTTCGACGGGCCTCACTTCAACGCCCAGGCGGTGTATTCCATCGCCATCGACACCCGGCACGGCCCGGTGCCCCGACTGCTCGTCGGCGGGGACAGCGCGCACTGGGGCCCATCGGTGTTCCACTCGGACGACCTGGGCCGGAGCTGGACCGAACCGAAGCAACCGGCCGTGAAGTTCCCCGAGTTCACGGGTGCCTCACTGGAGCGGGTGTGGCAACTGCGCCCGGCCGGACCCGAGGCGCCCGGCGTGGTGTACGCGGGCACGGAGCCGGCGGCACTGTTCCGTTCCGAGGACGGCGGGGAGAGCTTCGAGCTCGTACGGCCGCTGTGGGAGCATCCGACCCGCTCCCGATGGGTCCCCGGCGGCGGGGGCGAGGGACTGCACACCATCGTCACGGACCCGCGTGACAGCCGGGCGCTGACGGTGGCGGTCTCCACGGCGGGGGTGTTCCGCACCCGTGACGCGGGGGCGAGCTGGGCGCCCGCCAACAAGGGCGTCTCGGCGGTGTTCCTGCCGGACCCGAACCCGGAGTTCGGCCAGTGCGTCCACAAGATCGCCCAGGACCCGGGCGACCCGGACCGCATGTATCTGCAGAACCACTGGGGGGTGTACCGCAGCGACGACGCGGGCGACCGGTGGACGGACATCGGCGCCGGGCTGCCGTCCACCTTCGGCTTCGCGGCCGCCACCCATCCGCGCCGGCCGGGCACCGCGTACGTCTTCCCCATCACCGCCGACTCCGACCGGGTCCCGGCGGACAACAAGTGCCGTGTCTTCCGTACCGAGGACGCGGGCAAGACCTGGGACGCGCTCTCGGCGGGCCTCCCGCAGGACCCGCACTACGGCACGGTCCTGCGCGACGCGCTCTGCACCGACGACGCCGACCCCGCGGGGGTCTACTTCGGCAACCGCAACGGAGAGGTGTACGCGAGCGCCGACGACGGCGACAGCTGGAGCCTGCTCGCCTCACACCTGGCGGACGTGCTCTGCGTACGGGCGGCGGTGATCGGCTGACACACCACGGGAGCCTGTCGCGGCCCCCGCCGGGGCCGCTTGGCAGCTACGGCAGTCGCCAGTCGACCGGCTGGGCGCCCTGGCGCTCCAGGAGTTCGTTGGTGCGGCTGAAGGGACGCGAGCCGAAGAAGCCGCGATCGGCGGACATCGGTGAGGGGTGGGCGGATTCGATCGCCGGGAGGTCGCCGAGCAGCGGCCGCAGGTTGCGGGCGTCCCTGCCCCACAGCACCGACACCAGCGGTGTGCCGCGCGCGACCAGCGCCCGGATCGCCTGCTCCGTGACCTCTTCCCACCCCTTGCCGCGGTGGGCGGCC
The DNA here is from genome assembly GCF_036231355.1 of Streptomyces sp. NBC_01431. Classification (NCBI taxonomy): domain Bacteria; kingdom Bacillati; phylum Actinomycetota; class Actinomycetes; order Kitasatosporales; family Streptomycetaceae; genus Streptomyces; species Streptomyces sp. NBC_01431. The sequence continues at coordinate 7,008,558 of NZ_CP109496.1, read as the reverse complement.
GGCTTGCGTGGGGCCGTCGTCAGCGCCCTGTTGAGCAGCAGCACGCCCTGCCGGGCCCAGGGCGTCAGATCTCCGTTGGAAGGGCGCGGCAGACCCAGGTCGGAGTGCATCTCCCGGAAGATGTTCTCCAGGCTGCCCGGCAGCGACCGCACCTCGGGCGAGACCGCGAAGCTCAAGCCGATGGCCATCCCCGGCGTGGGATAGGGATCCTGGCCCACGATCAGGACGCGTACGTCGTCGAAGGGCTGCTGGAAGGCCCGCAACACGTTCGCCCCCGCCGGGAGATAGGTCCGTCCGGCGGCGATCTCGGTCCGGAGGAAGTCCCCCATCGCCGCGATGCGTCCGGCCGCGGGTTCCAGGGCCTTCGCCCAGCCCGCTTCGACAAGTTCATGCAAGGGTCGTGGTGCCACGACGCGTCACTCTACTGGCCCAGGCCAGGGCGGTGCACAAGCAGCCGACCATCGCCCGCCACAACGTCTCACGGCGCTACTCTTCCCCCTCGTCCGAGACTTCGAGGCCCCCGGGGCCTGCGCAGTCGTCGAGTCGGCCGGGCGGAACGGCTCAGCGCCCGCCCGGTCACCCCGAAGGAGGGGATTGCCTTGCGTCCGGTGACCTTCAGCCGTACGAGCGAGAACCCGGGCGGCCGCTCGGGTCGGCGGTGGCCGCTGTGACGGGCGGCGAGCGCGTGTGGGTACTCGGGGCCGACTCGGGCGGATCGGGGGTGCGGTTCGCGCTGCGCCGCCTCGAACCGGGCGCGGTCGCCGAGGTGGTCGTCTCGAAGGAGCCGGTGCGTACGGGTCCCGGCGGGATCGACGCAGGACACTTCATCGAGCAACTGCTGCCCGCTGTCGATGAGTTGAGCGTGCGATCCGAGGCCGGCCGGATCGTCGCGGCGGCGGTCGGCGCGGCCGGGATGGTCGCGCTGGGGGACGACCTGCGCGCCCAACTGCCCGGGGCACTGGCCGGTTCGCTCGGGGTGCGCAGGATCGCGCTGGCCGCCGATGGCGTCACCGCGTACGCGGGTGCGCTCGGCCAGCGGCCGGGCGCGATGGTCGCTGCCGGGACCGGGATGATCGCGCTGGGCACGGATCTCACGGACTGGCGGCGGGCCGACGGCTGGGGGCATCTGCTCGGGGACTGCGGCGGCGGCGCCTGGATCGGCCGAGCGGGCCTCGAAGCGGCCCTGCGCCGCCGCGACGGGCGGCCCGGCGGCTCGGCCGCGCTGCTCGCCCGCGTCGAGGCGGTGTTCGGTGCGCCCGGCGAACTGCCGGGGCTGCTGTATCCGCGGAGCGACCGGCCCGCCGTGCTGGCCTCGTTCGCGCCCGAGGTCGCCGCCTGCGCGAAGACGGACCCAGTGGCGGCCGGCATCCTGCGGGATGCCGCGCGGCACATCGCCGCGAGCGCCGCGGCGGTCTGTCCGGGCGATGGCGGGCAGGACGGCCAAGTGGCGCTCACGGGCGGCCTGTTCAAACTGGGAGAGCCCCTTCTCGCCCCCGTGCGGGAGGAGTTCCGGCGGCAACTGCCCCGCGCGCGCACGGTCGAGGCGGCCGGGGACCCGCTCGAAGGTTCGCTGCTCATCGCGGCCGCGCTGGCCGAGGGCCGTCTGCGACTGCCGCGGGACCCGCGCATGCTGTGGATCCCGACCGAGTGAGTGCCGAGACAGATCAGGGCAGTTGATCTTTATGCCACTCTCCGGGTAAATGCGGACAGATACCGCTCAGCTGCCCCCTCCCCGAACAGCCGCCCACGCAAAACCAGTAGCATGCGGCCGCATGAGCACCCCCACTGGGCCAGCACCCGGCCTGCCCGTACGAATGCCGCGACCCCGTCAGTCCGGCCGGCACCGCCGCCCGGAACCGGTGGTTGCTCCGGAGGGCGCGCCCGCGCTCGTTCTCGCCGTTCCCGGCGTTCCCGGCCCGGCTGTGCGCAGCCTCGCCGAAGAGGTCACCAGCATCGCCCGCTCCGAGCTGCCCGGCCTCGATGCCCGCATCGGCTACCTGGACAGCGAGGACGCCGAGTCCGTCGAGTACCCCACCCTCGATGTCGTGCTCGCCCGCACCGCCGCCGAGCGCACCGCGCGCGTCGAGCAGGCGCGCGCGGCCGGCCGCGAGGTCGCCGACCCCCAGGGTCCGGTCGCCGTCGTGGTGCCGCTGCTCGCGGGCCCCGACAGCGCCCTGATCCGCCGGATACGGCAGGCCGTCATGGACAGCCGCGCCGCCGCCGAGCTGACCGATGTGCTTGGCCCGCACCCGCTGCTCGCCGAGGGCCTGCACGTGCGGCTCTCCGAGGCCGGTCTGGCCCGCGCCGACCGCGCCCGGCTCTTCACGGTCGCGACCGCCGCCGACGGGATCATCCTGACGACGGTCGGCGGCGAGGAGGCCGTGCAAGCCGCCGGGATCACCGGCATGCTGCTCGCCGCGCGGCTCGCCGTGCCGGTGATGGCCGCCGCCCTGGACCAGGAGGGCGCGATCGCGGCGATGGCCGCACAGCTGCGCGGCTCGGGTTCGGTGCAGCTCGCCGTCGCCCCGTACCTGATCGGCCCGGAGATCGCCGAGGGTCTGCTCGACGCCGCCGCGAAGGAGGCCGAATGCGCGGTCGCCGAGGCGCTCGGCGCCTACCCGGCGATCGGCAAGCTGGTGCTCTCGCAGTACGCGGCCGCGCTCGGCATCACCCCGCAGCCGCAGGGCTCGCCGGTGCACTGACCGCGCGTACGACATGACGGGTGGGGCCCGCACCGGATCTCCGGTGCGGGCCCCACCGCGTCGCGGACGGCGCTCAGCAGAAGACCACGCAGGAGGCCGCGGGGGCCGCGATCGAGCCGGCCGGGGTGGGAATCCCGGTGGCCGCGTCGATGTCGAACCAGGTGACGTCGCCGGAGCGCTCGTTGGAGACGTACAGACGGCGTCCTGACGGGTCCAGGGTGAGGTCGCGGGGCCAGTGCCCGCCACAGTCCACGGTGGCCACCAGGACGGGCTTCTCGCCGGTCGCGTCGAGCGCGAGGACGGCGATCGAGTCCTGCCCGCGGATCGCCGCCCACAGGAACCGGCCGTCGTCCGCGACGACCACTTCGGACGGGTGGGCCTCGCCGCTCGCGCCGTCCTCGACGACCGGCCTCTCGCCGAGCGGTTCGAAGGTGCCGGCCCCGGCGTCCCAGCGGCACACGGCCAGCGTCGGCGCCAGCTCGTTGAGGACGTAGGCGTACCGCCCCCCGGGGTGGAAGGCGAGGTGGCGTGGGCCGCTGCCGGGCCGCAGCGCGGTCTCGGAGTGCGGCCGGAGCACACCGGTGTCGGGGGCGAGTTCGCAGACGCGTACGGAGTCGCTGCCGAGATCGACGCTGACGACCCAGCGCCCGCTCGGGTCCGCGAGCACCTGGTGGGCGTGCGGGCCCTGTTGGCGGTCGGGGTCCGGCCCCGAACCCCGGTGTTCCAGGACGGACGCGGCCGGCCCGAGGCTGCCGTCGGGACGGACCGGGAGCACGGTGACGCTCCCCGAGTCGTAGTTGGCGGTGACGAGGTGCCCGGCGGCGAGGGCGAGGTGGGTGGGGCCCGCGCCGCCAACGGGGACGGCCTCGCCCAACCGCCGAGGCAGCGCCCCGCTGATGTCGAACGCGGCCGCGGTGCCTTGCGCACTCTCCCCCACGGCGTACAGGACGGTTCCGTCCGGCGAGGGAGCCAGGAAGGACGGGTTGAGGACGGCGGCCGAGGCGCCGAGCGGGGTGAGCGCGCCCGTCTCCTCGTCCACGGCGGCCGCGGTGATCCCGTGGCCGCCCGCCGTGGTGAACGACCCGATGAATGCCCGCGCGGCGCTGCTGGTGCCCACCGTGCTTCCCCTCTCCGCTGAACCGGCACTCCCCGCCGGTCCGCGGCCGCCCGTGGACGTGGCGGCGCCGCGAACGCGACGTACTGCTCGCCGACCGGCCCGGCCCGTCTTCGGAGACTGCCCGTGATTGGACTGCGGCCCATGATCCGGCTGCTCGGCCGACCGTAGCAGCCGGTCCGGACCAACTGGCCGCCGTGGCACGGCCGCAGGGCGAGTGGGCGTCAGCCCTCTTCGGTGGCCCCGGGGCGCAGCAGCGGGTGTACGACGCCGGGGAACACCCGGGCGCGGACGACCGGCTCGGCGGAGCCGCCCTGGATGACCGTCTCGGCGATGCCCCAGGGACGGCCGGGGAGGGTGACGGTGAGCGTGTACGAGGACGAGCAGCCGGTGCAGTCGTAGCGGTCGGCCCAGACCTCGACCTCGGTGAGGCTGCCGGGGACCCGCGCCACGTGCCGGTGCCACGCGTGGCAGCGGTCGCACCTCTCGCCGGGCTCGCACGTCCCTCCGCACGGACACGGCAGGTCGAGCGAGTCGGCGGGCCGCCAGCGCTGGGTGCGGACGGCGTCACCGGTGGCGCCCATGTCCTTCATCGCCTTCAGGTTGCGGGCGGCGACGTTGTACGACTCGCCGGTCGCCTCCATCCGGTCCCGGATCACGTCCTTGCGTCCGCGGTTCGTCGTCATCTTGTTCCTCCTGGGTTCACGCAGCCCGTCAGGAGGCTCATGAGATCGGTTCTCCCCACGGTACCTGCCGCCCCGCACGGCCGGTGACGGCCCCGGCCCGGCGGGCGCGCTCCCGCGCCGGGTCGGTGCAGGCGGTTCGGACCCAAAGCGAATCAATGCGAACGCGTAGGGGGAGCCGTCACGGTGCATGAGCCCCGGTCACCACAATTCCGGCCACCATCAGACCGGGGCGACGGGTCCTCGCAGCGGTACTGCCAGCGCTTTCAGTGCCTGTTCCAGGCCATGCAGATGGGCCAGAGCCAGCTCGCCGCCGGAAGGATGCGGTACGGCGACGGGCACGTCGATCTCGCTCCGCGTCGCTTCGGGCGTGGTCAGTGCCTGCACCGCCGCCTCCACCCGCCAGCAGGCGGCGGCGAGCCGCGCGTCGTGGGAAGCGTCGGGATCCGCCGCGACGGACGCCAGGCCCCGCACCTCCCGGGCACACCGGTCCAGCAGTTCGATCACTTGACGGGCCCGCGCCTTACGGGCCCGCAGCGGAGTGAACGGATGCACCAGGGGAGCCACCGAGAGCCTCACCCGCCCCAACAGCATTTCCAGTTCCGCGACGTACCGGGCCGGATCCGCAGCCGCAGAGCCGGCCAGCCGGGCCGCGGCTTCGGACGTGCACGCATGGACACAGTGCAGGGCCCGCTGGATCCACGCGTCGGTGGTGGCATGCGTGGTCACCGGCAGCACCAACAGCACAGCCAGCCCGGCGCCGAGCGCCCCCACTCCCGTCTCCATGACCCGCAGAGCGAGCAGCCCCGGATTCAGCACTCCCAGTAGGCCATACAGCAGCCCGGCCATCACCGTCACCGCCAGCATCATCCACGTGTACGACACCGCGGCCGAATAGAAGATGCCGAACACACACACCGCGACCAGCACAGCGGTCGGAGCACCGGCCCCATCCAGCGGGACAGCGATCACCAGGCCAAGAGCGATACCGATCACGGTCCCCAAAACCCTTCGGAAACCGCGCACCAGGGTCTCACCGCGCGAGGTGGTGTTCACGAAGATCCACCACACCGCACCCACGGCCCAATACCAGCGTTCATGCGACACCAGCTGCCCCACCAGCAGGGCGAAAGCGCCGCCCGCCATTCCCTGGACCGCCTGGCGCGTGGTCACCCGGGCGAAACCCGAACCTCCCGGCGCCACCGCCGCAACAGCGGTCGGCGACAGACGCCTCTCGTAACACCACAGGCCAAAGCGCACCGCCGACGATGCCAGCAGGGCAAGGGCCACCGCCGCATAAAGCTCCGGCAACTGGCCCGGCACCGCGTGCAGGAACTGCGCGGCGAAGAACATCATGAACGCGAATGTCCCCAGCGAGTGGCCGCGCGGCCCCCACCTGCGGGCATACATCCCCGCGCCGAGGACAGCGATGAAGGCCACGTCCCGCACCCACGGGAAATCGTGCAACACCGCCGCGAGAGCAAGCACCGGGAAACCCACCACCGGCAACAGAGCCGTCGTGACCGCCTGCCCCCGCACCGACGAGTCGGCCACCGTGAACAGAGCCAGCAGCGCGGCCAGCCCACCGGCGATCGCCGCCGGCAGCGACTGCGTGACCAGATCCGACACCGTCACCGCCAGAGCGACACCCAGGACACCCCGCGCGGCACTGCGCAAACGCAGCCGCCCCGGATCCGGCGCAACGAACACGCCCACAACGGCCCGTACCGGTACGCGCAGTCGCAACAGCCCCGGGTCCGGAGTCACAAACATCCTCTTCACGGCGGTCGCGGCGCCCCTTTCTTCCACGTTCGCTCAGGCATGACGAAGGCGCCGCGGGCCCGGACCGGCTTCATCACCGTCCCGCGCGCTGCGCAGCGCCATCTGTATTGAGAGGAAAGCATCCGGAGCGACACTGGCTCAACCGGACTCCGTAGGACTACGCCATTGGTACAGTCGAATGCCTCACTGCACGGCCAGAAGGGAGCCAACGGGACATGACGGTGGACACACTCGACACCAAGATCCTGCGGTTGCTCATCGAGCAGCCGCGCACCAGCATCCGCGAGTACGCGCGCATTCTCGGCATCGCCCGCGGCACGCTCCAGGCCAGGCTCGACCGGATGGAGCGGGACGGGGTGATCACGGGGACCGGTCCGGTCCTCTCCCCCGCCGCCCTCGGCCACCCGGTGCTCGCCTTCGTCCACATCGAGGTGACCCAGGGCCATCTGAACGAGGTCGGCGACGCGCTCGCGGAGGTCCCCGAGATCATCGAGGCGTTCTCGATCACGGGCGGCGGCGATCTGCTGACGCGGGTCGCGGCTCGCGACAACGCCCACCTCGAAGACGTCATCCAGCGGCTCATCCAGTTCCCGGGGGTCGTGCGCACCCGCACCGAGGTCGTACTGCGTGAGCGCGTGGCGCACCGCCTCCTCCCCCTCGTCGAGTCGGTGGGGCGCACCGCGGAAAGATGAAGGCGGGGTGCCCCACGACCAGCAGGTGACGGGAAGAAGTCCCCGTTCGGCACCAACTTACGGGCGCGCCAATGAAGTTGACGGGCCGTCACACCGTGAGCTCACGCCGTGGTCGTCACTCCTGTACCGACTGGAGCCCGGCGACGACCGTGGCGAGTTCTTCCAGGGTGGGTGCGTCGAAGTACGCGTCCAGGGGGACGTCGACGCCGAGCCGGTCCAGGAGCCGGGCCGAGATCTGGCTCATGGGAGGTGTGCGCGGTGCCCGCGGTCGCCGGCGCCGCCTGTTCCTGAGCCCGGACCTCTTGTGGACCCCGCTCCAGCGCGTCGGCCAACAGCACCGGCCAGGCCGGTATGCCGGGCCCCGGCCGCTCGGCGTCGAGGGGGGCCGGGGCGTCCCCGCTCATCTCGGCATCCGCCGTCGGACGGCTCATGGGCCTCTCTCCTGTCTCGGCTGATCCACCCCGGGCAGGGGGATGCGTCTCGAACGCAATCCCGATGGATCACGGAGCGGGCCGGACAACCGCACCACAGACAAGCGGAGCCGCACCTTCCGAAGATCTGCACATCGCGCGCGCAGACCCGTCACCCGGGCAATCGACAGGTTCCGCTTCTGGTTCGGGGGCGGGGGCTTTGGTACGGGAGTGTCCGACTTGACGGGTCGCCAGACACCGGCCGGAGGAATTCGTCGCGTGAAGGCTCGTGAAGCGTGTGAAGGAATTGCCCCCGAACCATGAACGCACCTGCACGCGCCGGTAATTCAAGGCGGTGGGGAACCCCTGTTCAAAGCCCGTTCGATTCGCAGTGACAGCAGTCGGCGTGCTTTGATCCTGGCCACTGCGGGAGCCCCGCCAACGGGTTCCCGAGATGAAGAAATGTCCCCATGAAAGGCAGTCTCCCCATGAACAACGCTCCCCAGGTCGAGACCCTCGAAATCTCCGACGCCGACCTGGACAACGTGTCCGGCGGCCTGGTCGGCACCGCGCTCGGCAACGTGACCGGCACCGCCGACTCCGTTCTGCCGGTCTCCGGCATCGTCGGCTCGGTCACGGGCCTCGTCGGCTCGGTCACCGGTGTGAACACCGGCGCCGTCACCGGTCTCGCCACCGGTCTCGTCGCGGGTCTCTGATATCGCGCGTGAGCCCCGGAACCCGCTCGGTTCCGGGGCTCATTGCGGATGGTTAAAGGTTAAGGAAAAGGTTCCGTGCAGTTTCGCCAGCAGGCCCTTTCCAAACTGCAGTCACCGGAGGAACTCGACCTTCCGGTGCGTTTTGCGCGCCCGCAGGGCCGGCTCGTTCTGCTGATCACGGTGGTCGTCATGGCGGCCGCCACGTTCTGGGCCGTTACGGGTTCCGTTTCCTCCACAGTGGACGCACCCGGCATCCTCACTCACGCACAGGGCAGCTACGCCCTGCAGAGCCCGGTAGCGGGCCAGATCACCACGGTGTTCGCCCGCGAGGGCCAGAACCTGCCGGCCGATGCGCCGCTCCTCAAGGTCCGTACCGCCCAGGGCGACCGGGTGGTCCGCACGATCGCGGCCGGGCACCTGACGAGCCTGGTCGCCACGATCGGCTCGGTCGTCGCCACGGGCACGAACGTCGCGAGCGTGGAACGCACCGACGGCGCCGACGACCCCCTGATCGCGATGCTGTACCTGCCCGGCGACGGCGCGACGACCGTCCCGGTGGGCGCCCCCGTCGATCTCACCGTGCAGTCGGTACCGGCCGAGCAGTACGGGGTGCTGCGCGGCACGGTCGCCGCGGTCGGGCGGACGCCCGAAACCCGTGAGCAGATCTCCGCCTTCCTCGGCGACGGGCAACTCGCCGAACAGTTCTCGCAGCACGGCAGGCCGCTGGCGGTCCTGGTGCGTCTCACGCCCGCGCCCGCCACGAAGTCCGGGTACACATGGTCGTCCGCCGGGGGCCCGCCGTTCGCCGTCGACTCCATGACCCAGGCCACCGGCACCGTCCATCTGGCCGACCGGCGTCCCATCGATTGGCTGCTCCCGTGACCGCACCACAAACCTCCCCCACCGCCCAGCAGCTTCCGCCCACCGGCCACGGGCGCCGTCGGCCGGCCAACTCGCCCGACGGCGGCCGCCGTTCGCGGGGCCGCCAGGCGCCGAAGGCGAAGCGGACCACGACCGTACGCACTCCCACGGTCCTCCAGATGGAGGCGCTGGAGTGCGGCGCCGCCTCGCTGGCCATGGTGCTCGGCCACTACGGCCGCCACGTCCCCCTCGAAGAACTGCGCATCGCGTGCGGCGTCTCGCGCGACGGCTCGCGGGCCAGCAACGTCCTGAAGGCCGCCCGCAGTTACGGGCTCACCGCCAAGGGCATGCAGATGGAACCCGCCGCGCTCGCCGACGTGCAGGCGCCCGCGATCCTGTTCTGGGAGTTCAACCACTACGTCGTGTACGACGGCATGGGACGGCGCCTGGGCCGCCGGGGCGTACACATCAACGACCCGGACAAGGGCCGCCGCTTCGTGCCGGCCGAGGACTTCGACACCAGCTTCACCGGTGTCGTCCTGGTCCTGGAACCCGGTCCCGGTTTCCGGCGCGGCGGACGCAAGCCCGGCGTCCTGGGCGCGCTGCCCGCGCGGCTGCGCGGCACCACGGGCACCATGCTGGCCTCGCTGCTCGCCAGCCTGCTGCTCGTCGCGGTCGGTGCGACGCTGCCCGCGCTGAGCCGCACCTACATCGACCTATTTCTGATAGGCCATCAGACCTCGTTGCTCGGCGTGCTGTTCGCGGCGATGGGCACCATGGTGGCGCTGACCGCGGTGCTGACCTGGCTACAGCAGGCGAATCTGCTGCGCGGGCGCATCATCTCGTCCACGCTGAGCAGCGCCCGCTTCTTCCGGCACCTGCTGAGGCTGCCGGTCACCTTCTTCGCGCAGCGCAGCCCCGCCGATCTCGTCCAGCGGCTCCAGTCCAACGACGCGGTGGCCGAGACCCTGGCCCGCGATCTCACCGCGGCGGGCGTCGACGGCATCGTCGTACTGCTCTACGCGTTCCTGCTCTGGAGCTACGATCCTCAGCTCACCGTCATCGGGGTCGGCATCGCGCTGCTCAACGTCGTCGCGATGCGCATCGTCGTCCGGCTGCGGGCCACCCGCACGCAGAAGCTGCGGGCCGACAGCGCCCGGCTCACCAACACCTCGTACACCGGGCTCCAGTTGATCGAGACGATGAAGGCCACCGGTGGCGAGAACGGGTACTTCCGCCGCTGGGCGGGCCAGCACGCGACCACGCTTGAGGAGCAGCAGCGGCTCGGTGTGCCGAGCGCCTGGCTCGGTGTCGTCGCGCCGCTGCTCGCCACCCTGAACAGTGCGCTGATCCTGTGGATCGGCGGGCTGCGGGCGGTGGAGGGGCACATCTCGATCGGGCTGCTCGTCGCCTTCCAGGCGCTGGTGACCCGCTTCACGGCGCCCGTCACCCGGCTCAACGGGGTGGCGGGCCGCATCCAGGACTTCGCGGCGGACGTCGCCCGGCTCAAGGACGTCGAGAACTTCCCGGTGGACTCGCTGCACTCGCGCCCCGAACCGGCAATGAGCACGCGCCGGCTCAAGGGCCATGTGACCCTTGAGGACATCACCTTCGGCTACAGCCCGCTCGACAAGCCCCTCCTGACGGGGTTCTCGCTGACCGTCGGGCCGGGGCAGCAGGTGGCGCTGGTCGGTGGCTCGGGAAGCGGCAAGTCGACTGTCTCCCGGCTGATTTCGGGCCTGTACGCGCCGTGGGAGGGCACGATCCGCATCGACGGGCAGCGCCTTGAGGACATCGCGCGCGGGGCGCTCGCCGCCTCGGTCTCCTTCGTCGACCAGGACGTGTTCCTCTTCGAGGGCACGGTGCGCGACAACGTGGCGCTGTGGGACCCCTCGATCCCCGACGACGCGGTGATCGCCGCCCTGAAGGACGCGGCCCTGTACGAGGTCGTCGCACGCCGGCCCGGCGGCATCCACAGCCGGGTGGAGCAGGACGGGCGCAACTTCTCCGGCGGGCAGCGCCAGCGTCTTGAGATCGCCCGCGCGCTGGTGCGCCGGCCGAGCATCCTGGTCCTTGACGAGGTCACCAGCGCCCTGGACGCCGAGACCGAGCACCTCATCATCGACAACCTGCGCCGCCGCGGCTGCGCCTGCGTGGTGATCGCGCACCGTCTGAGCACGGTCCGCGACAGCGACGAGATCCTGGTGCTCGACCACGGCAGTGTGGTGGAACGCGGCCGCCACGAGGAGCTGGTGGCCGCCGGGGGACCGTACGCCGAGCTGGTCAGGGAGCACTGAGGTGACGTCCGTACATCCCCTGGCGGACCCGGGCGCGGCCGGGCACGACCCGGTCATCGGCGCGCTCGGCGGCTTGGGCCACCAGGTCGACTGCACTGGTCTGCGCAGCCTGTCCCTTGAGGGGCCGCAGGTGCTGTGGCTCGTCGTGGCCGGCGCGCTCGACCTGTTCGCGGTCGACGCGGCGGAGCAGGGCCACTGGCACTTCCTCGGCCGCCTCGAACCGGGCACCCTGCTGCTCGGCCCGGTCGACGGCCTTCGGCACACCCTCGTCGGCCGCCCTCTGCGGGAGTGCGTGCTGCGCCGGATACCGCTGCGGGAGCTGTACCGGTATCCCGGCGCCGGCGGCCACGAGGTCCCGTACGGCAGCCAGTACGACACCGGGGACGCGGCGCTCAGTCTCCTGGAGCACGCCTTCTCGCTCGGTGCCGGGCGCGGCCAGCGGGTGCTGTTCGAGGCGCCGCTGGACGGCCGCACCACCCCCGACGAGGCGGTCGCCGACGACGACGTGCTGTGGCTTCCGGTGTCGCCGGGCAGTGTGCAGTACGGCGCGGCGTTCAGCGCCGAGGCCACCGGTGACCTGCTCGTCGACGGTGAGCTGTGGCAGGGCATGGTCAACCGGCAGTATCGGTTGCTGGCCGCGCTCGACCGCTGGATCGAGCGCATGGAGCGTGCCCACGAGGACCGTACGGCGGCCGGGATCAAGGCGGGCGAAGCCGTTCGCGACGAGGCCGACCGGGCGCTGCTCACCTCCATGGGCCGGACCCGCAAGGCCCCTTCGCGCACGGCGGGCTCCGGTGACGACGCGACGTACGCGGCCTGCCGGCTCGTCGCCGACGCGGCCGGGATCACGCTCGCGGACCCCGCGCACGGCGGTGCGGTGAGCGACCGGATCGATCCGGTCGAGCAGGTCGCGGTCGCCTCCCGCATCCGTACCCGGCCGGTCCGGCTCGACGGCCGCTGGTGGCAGCAGGACGCGGGCCCGCTGGTGGGGCACCGCACGGCGAGCGGCACCGCGGTCGCGCTGCTGTGGCGCCGCGGCGGGTACGAGGCGGTACACCCGGTGTCCGGCCGGCGTACCCGCGTGGACGCCGGCAACGCGCAGGAGTTCGAGCAGCGTGCCGTCATGTTCTACCGGCCCCTGCCGGAGCGCCCGCTGGGCAAGTGGGGGCTGCTGCGGTTCAGTCTGCGCGGCACCCGGGGCGATGTGCGCCGTCTGGTGCTCGCCGGTCTGGTGACGGTGGCGCTCGGCGCACTGGTGCCGATCGCCACCGGCCAGGTGCTCGGCGTCTATGTACCGCGCGCCGAGAACGACCTCATCGTGCAGGTCTCGCTCGCCGTCATCGTCACCGGCATCGTGTCGGCGGCCTTCATGCTGCTCCAGAACCTGACCATCCTGCGTATGGAGGGACGCATCGAGAGCACCCTCCAACCCGCCGTGTGGGACCGGCTGTTGAGGCTGCCGACGAAGTTCTTCACCGAGCGCTCCACCGGTGAGCTGGCGAGTGCGGCGATGGGGGTCAGCGCGATCCGCCGGGTCCTTTCGGGCATCGGCCCGGTCGCCGTGCAGGCGGGCACGGTCGGCGTGATGAACCTCGTCCTGCTGCTGTGCTTCAGTGTGCCGCTGGCGCTCACCGCGCTCGCGATGCTGGTCGTGATCGCGGCGGTCTTCCTCACCATGGGACTGTGGGAACTGCGCTGGCAGCGCCGGCTGGTGGAGCTCGGCAACAAGCTCAACAACCAGGCGTTCCAGACCCTGCGCGGGCTGCCCAAGCTACGTGTCGCGGCGGCGGAGAGCTTCGCGTACGGAGCCTGGGCGGGGGAGTTCGCCCGCAGCAGGGAGCTGCACAAGCGGGCGGGCCGGATCAAGAACCTGACGACGGTCCTCAACGCGGTGTACCTGCCGCTGTGTTCGCTCGTCATGTTCGTGCTGCTCGCCGGACCGGCCCGCGGGTCCCTGTCGGCCAGTGCGTTCCTGACGTTCAACACGGCGGTGACGATGCTGCTCACGGCGGTCACCCAGCTCACCGGGGCGTTCATCTCGGCCGCCGCGGTGCTGCCCATGTTCGAGCAGATCAGGCCGGTGCTCGACGAGGCGCCGGAGGTGCGTGGGGCCAGCACCCAGCCCGGCGAGCTGTCCGGCGAGATCGAGGCCAGGGGCCTGTCCTTCCGCTACACCGACGACGGGCCGCTGGTCCTGGACGAGGTGTCCCTGAAGGTGCGGCCCGGCGAGTTCGTGGCCGTCGTCGGCCCCAGCGGCTGCGGCAAGTCGACGCTGCTGCGGCTGCTCATCGGCTTCGACACCCCGGTCGCGGGCAGCGTGCTCTACGACGGCCAGGACCTGGCGGCCCTCGACCGGGCGGCCGTGCGCCGCCAGTGCGGAGTGGTGCTGCAAAACGCCCAGCCGCTCAGCGGGTCGATCCTGGACTGCATCTGCGGTGCGGAGGTGTTCACGCAGGAGGAGGCGTGGGAGGCGGCCGCGATGGCGGGCCTGGCCGAGGACATCAAGCGGATGCCGATGGGCCTGCACACCATGATCTCCGGCGGCGGCGCCATCTCGGGCGGCCAGCGGCAGCGGCTCATGATCGCCCAGGCGCTGGTCAGGCGCCCGCGCGTGCTGTTCTTCGACGAAGCCACCAGCGCTCTCGACAACGAGACCCAGCGGGTCGTGATCGAGAGCACCCGGGCGCTGCGCGCCACCCGTTTCGTGATCGCCCACCGGCTGTCCACGGTCCTGGACGCCGACCGGGTGATCGTCATGTCCGAGGGCCGCATCGTCCAGCAGGGCCCGCCCGCCGAGCTCCTCGCCGACCCGTCCGGACGTCTGCACGAGCTGGTGCGCCGACAGCTGCGCTGACCGGTCCGTGGCCTTCGGAACGGCCCACGTCCCCCGCGCGGGATTCGTCCCGTACGAGCACCGCCGCCGGGGCCCGCGCGGTGGCATGGTGGAGGGTGAGCACCACTGCACCGGTTCTGGAGCACGCCATGATCAACAGGAATGCGCCACTCGTCCCGAGGCTTCCCGCGCGGGCCCGCGCCCGCTCGGGCGGCACCGACGCGGGGACGGAGTGACGGCCGTGCACAGCCGCTTCGCCCCCGACCGGCAGCTGACCGCGCGCATGCTGCTCACGGTGTTCCTGCTCGGGCTGCTGTACGTGGCGTTCGTGGCCGCGCTCCTGGTCCTGCTCAGGTCGACGGTGGTGGTCGTCGTGGTGGCGGCGGCCGTGCTGTTCTCGCAGTACTGGTTCTCCGACCGGGTCGCCCTGTACGCGATGCACGGCCGGGTCGTGACCCGCGAGCAGCAGCCCCAGCTGCACGGCATCGTCGACCGCCTGTGCGCCACCGCCGACATGCCGAGGCCTCAGATCGCCGTCTCCGACATCGATCTGCCGAACGCGTTCGCGACCGGACGCAACGCCGATCACGCCGTGCTCTGTGTCACCACCGGGCTGCTGCGCCGGCTGGAGCCCGACGAGCTGGAGGGGGTGCTGGCCCACGAACTCTCGCACGTCGCACACCGCGACGTGGCGGTGATCACCGTCGCCTCGTTCCTGGGCGTCATCGCCGGGCTGATCGTCCGCTTCGCGTTCTACTCCGAGCTGTACGGCGGGCGCGGCCGTCGCGACCAGAACACCGTCGCCGTGCTGATGGCCGTCATGGCGGTGGCCGCGCTGGTGTACTCGCTCAGCTTCCTCCTGATCCGGGCGCTCTCGCGCTACCGGGAACTGGCCGCCGACCGGGCCGGGGCGTTGCTCACCGGGCATCCCTCCGCCCTCGCCTCGGCGCTGACCAAGCTGGACGGGGACATTTCCCGGATCCCCAGCAAGGACCTGCGGACGGCGAGCGCGTTCAACGCCTTCTACTTCGTCCCGGCCCTCGGCGAGGGAAGCAGTATCGCGCGGCTCTTCGCCACCCACCCGAGCCTGGAACAGCGCCTGGACCGGCTGGCCACGATCTCCGCCGAGCTGGGACGTCCGGCCTGACCGCACCAGCCGTCACCCCCTGACCGAGGACGGAGCACATGGGATTCCTGGACATCCTGCTGGGCCGTACCCGGCCCGCCCCGCCCGATCTGGACCAGCTGTTCGCGCTGCCGTCGGCGGCCGTCACCGTGCAGGCGGCCGCCGGATTCACGCCGACCGGGCAGGGCTCGGTGTGCTTCAGCACGGTCGAGGGCACGGCGTTCGCCCAGATCCGCCAGGACGTCACGGACCTACTGAACGCGGACAGCGAACGGGCCCGCGCCTCGGTGGAGTTCAGCCGGGACGCGTACGGATACTCATGGCTGCTCTCCCGCCGGGAGCCGGGCGACCTCACCGCGCTCGTCGGTGATCTGCACGCCGTGAACACCGCCCTCGAAGGATCCGGCTTCGGGCCCCAACTCCTGTGCTCCCTGGTCGGGTTCGCCGATCCGCAGGGGCATCGGTTCGCCCTGGTGTACCTGTACAAACGCGGCACCTTCTACCCGTTCGCCCCATTGCCGGGCGAGCGGCGTGACAACGCGCTCGAACTCCGCGTCAGGGCCGTCCTCGCCGACGACCTGCGCGTCGAACCGGACCTGTCCCGCTGGTTCCCGGTCTGGGGCGCACCCGGCCTGTGAGCGGGCCTGCCCACGCCGCTCACACCATCAACAGATCTTCTTCCGCCCCAAGATGAACATCCGCCTCCTCTTTCCCGTAGTGAAGGAAGTCCCTGTCGCGCCCCCTCACTACGAAAGGGACGCACATGCCTTCTGCGAGGAACGCACGCCGTGCGAGCAGGCGGAGCACGCTCGGCTGGGCCGCCGTCCTGGTGGCCACGGCCATGACGGCCGGCCCGGTCGCGACGGGCACGGCGGCGGCCGCACAAGCCCGCTCCGCGCACCGGTCGGCGGCCCGCGGGCCCGTGCCGTCCGTCACCTCGGCGGACGACTGCGCCGGCGGCGGCGTGGACGTCACGGCGAGCAACACGGGCGACGCGCCGTTCGGCTTCGCCCTGGCGGGAGTCGCGGTGACCGTCGGGCCGGGCCGCTCCAGGACCGTCACCGTGCCGGTCGCCGAGCACCAGAGCTACGACTTCACCGTGCTGGGGCCCGGCGGTTTCCACCAGGACGTGACGGGCGTCCTGACCTGCGCGGCGAACTCCGTGGCGGCCGGCGATGGCACGACGCCCTCCCCGCCCTCCCCGCCCTCCCCGCCGCCCGCGACCGGCAGCGACCGGGGGGCCGGCACGCTGCTCATCCCCGTCACGCCCCGCGGCTCCCCCGCGGATCCCGGCGACCGCCGCCTGGCGATCGCCGGGATCACCGACCTCGACTCGCTGTTCACGGGCACGGTCCTGGTCCTGCTCGGCGTGATGGTCTTCGTCATCCGCCGGCTCCGCATCCCCTAGGACGTCGCCCTCGCGCGCGACCCACTTCAGGAGGCACTTCTCTCATGCGTCGCATCGTCTTCTCCAGCACCGGCCTGGTCCTGCTCGCCCTGATAGCGACGGTGGGCGCACTGTCCTATCCGGTCTGGTCCTACGCGAGCCGTTCGGGAACCGGGCTCGCCAATCTCAACTCCAGTACGGTGCCGACCCGTTGGGGCCCGCTCTCCGCCGCCGACCGCGACTTCATCACCCGCGTCAGACTCGCGGGGCTCTGGGAGCTGCCCGCGGGGCAGCAGGCCATGGAGCGGGCGCCCACCGAGGCCGTCAAGACGGCGGGCGAGCACCTCGTCCAGGGTCATACGTTCCTCGACGCCCGGGTGCGGGAGGTGGCGGCGCAGCTCGGCATGGAGCTGCCGAGCCAGCCCAATACGCTGCAACAGGGCTGGCTGCGCACCCTGACGGCCGACACGGGCACGGCGTACGAGCGCGACTTCGCCAACCTGCTGCGTTCCGCGCACGGCCAGGTCTTCGCCCTGATCGCACAGATCCGGGCGAACACCCGTAATTCCCTGGTCCGTTCACTGGCCGACGACACGAACACGACCGTCCTCGACCACATGAAGGTCCTGGAGGGGACCGGCTTCGTCGACTTCGACGGCCTGGCCCGGGGCGCCGTGGCCTCCGCGACCGCGAGCCCCACCGGACCGCCGCCGCCCGCTGCGGGGTCAACTCCCCCTCCGGCGGCTCCTGTTCAGGCCGTGCCCACCTACCAGCCGTAGGGGTCAGAAGGCGGCCTGGGCCTTGACATCGGCCCGGCCGACGGATTCCAGGCCGTACATCGTGCAGTACAGGTGGCGGATGTACTCGATCTCGGGATCGTGTGTGCGGGCCTCCGATGTGGGATACAGCACGGTCAGCTCGTAGGAGATCTCGCGGTTGATGCTCCCCGTCTTGTCACGCCACTGGCCGCGGCCCTGCTGGATGGTCAGCCCGGAGGGGAACCGGGGGGTGACCACATCGGCGACGAACTTCATGAACTCGTCGTCGGTGATGGGCGGTTGGCCTCCGTGGCGGCCCGTCCCGAAGTAGAGGTGGGTGGCCAGATAGGGGCTGCCGGTGCCCTTGGCGGTGTCCGACACCGCCACCGGTGCTGTTGACGTGCCGTAGGCGACGTCGGCCACCGGTCCGCCGGTGGCGAAGAGGAGAACGACCGCCACGAAAGCGGCGGCCGCGGGCGTCGACACGCGTATGTGGAGCATGTTGTCCCTGTCTGTTGTCCGAGGTGGGGGTGGCGCCTAGCGGGAGGGGCGGTCCGGGCCACTGGGGTGCGTGGTGACGGAATCCCTCAGGAAGGCTGCCGCGTCCCGCAGGTTCGCCGGTGCGTCGGCGTGGCCGATCAGCAGAGCGGCGGTCCCAGCCAGGGTCTCGGTGGTCCGTACGGAGCCGATGACCCCGGCACGCGGGGCGAGTCCGGCGATGAGGTCCTCCGCCTCGCTCCAGGCTCCGGCCCCGGTGAGGGCCGCCAGGAGTTCCGCGGTGAACAGGTGCCGGTAGGAGGGGCCGGGGGCGGTCGCGGCCTCGTACAGGAGGGGGATGGCGCGGTCCCAGTCGTGCAGCCGGGCCAGCACCCAGCCCTGGTGGCCGGTCAGTTCCGCCTCGTCGATCCACCAGGCCCAGGGCGGGTCGTGGCGCGAGGCGCCGTCCAGGAACCGGCTCCGGGCTCGATCGATGAGGTCGATGGCCTCGCCGCGGCCGCCGAGCAGCGCGGTCGCATGTGCGCGGCGGATCAGCATGAGGCTGCCGACCAGCGTGGGCAGCGGGCGGGGCCCGGCCACCCGGGCGGCGGTGTCCAGGGCTGCCGGGGCGTGGCCGGTGTGGGTGTGGACCATGCTGTCGTTGAGCAGCACCAGGCGGGCGATGGAGCGGTCGCCGCAGAGTTCGGCGAGGGCCAGCGCCTGGGTGTTCATGCGGTGGGCCGCGCGGTAGCGGCCCGCGTCGAAGAGGATCCAGCCGATCACTTCGCAGAGTTCGGCGAGTGCCGCGAGCAGGTCGCTGTCCTCGCCGCGCAGACCGGCCGGGGCGGCGGACGCTTCGGGGATGTCACGCAGCGTGTCGTACGCGGCGGACAGCGCGGCCCGAGCGCCGTGCCCGGCGTCGAGGCAGACCAGGCGCTCAACTGCCCGCAGAACGAGGCTGGTTGAGGCACCGCGGGTCTCACCACGCCCCGCGGTGCGCGCGGGATTCGGCTGGGTCATGACGCGATGCGGTCGGCCGCGTGCACCGCGCGGCCCTGGGTGAGCGCGGTGAAGCAGGACGCGACCTGGGCCAGCCACTCCACCTCGTCGCGGAAGTCCTCGTACGGCGCTCGCGCGGGAATGTCGGACGCGTCGGCCTGCTCGGCCCGCTCCTGCGCCGGCCGGTCAAGGACGGCCCTCAACTGGATCGCTTCACCCAGCGGCGAGGTGGGGTCCTCGGGAAGGCCGAGGGAGTGGGCCACCCGCGTGAAGTCGGCAAGGGAGAGCGAGGTGCGCAGCATCAGCTGCCCGTCGCGTATCTCGATGACGCGGCGGTAGAGGCTGTAGTGCGGATCGCGCGGCGGGACGAGGTCGCGCGCCCAGGACCGGGGCGGGTCGAGCGCGATGTCCGGCGACGCCTGGTACAGCGCCCACCACAGAGGCCGGAGCCGACGGTAGGAGCGGTAGCTGCGCAGCCAGCCCAGGGCACGGGTGATGTGGATTCCCCACGACGGGATGGTCCAGCCGGTGATCTGGAGCAGGGCTCCGATGCTGCCGCACGACCACTGGATGGGGTCGAGGGCCGAGCCGTCGAAATGCAGTCGGGTGCCCGCGATCTGGATGCTGCGCGTCACGCAGTACACCATGATCAGGCTCGCGCCGAGGGTCACCGTGCGCATGCCGACCTTCAGCCACTGCCGGTTCGCCATCTTGGTGAAGCGCAGCGAGAGCCGGACCGTCTCGAACTGCCCGATCCCGCAGATCACCAGGTAGAAGGACATGTACAGCGCGTACCTGCCGTCCTGGATGCTGAGCAGGATGGTGGACGTTGCGGTCTTCGAACTCGCGACCGGGCTGACGGCGATGGAGGCCACCACCAGGACACACAGCGCGGCGCCGAAGAACGTCACCCGGCGCCCGGCCCTGCGGCGGGCCTCCTCGGGCGGGGAGGACCAGTGGACGAGGACGACCTGCTGGGCGGCGGTGAGCACGACGACGGCGGCCTGGACGATCAGCGAGGTGATGTTGGGGCGGCCGAACAGGTCGGATATGTGCACCCGCAGTACGTCGAGGTCGACCAGGAAGCTGATCCCGGAGCAGAGGAAGTAGACGCACAGCGCCCACAGGGCGACATCGTGCTTTCTGCGCAGCAGATCGGGCAGCCGGTAGCCGAAGGCCGCGAGGCCACCGAGGGCGCAGGTCCAGGACAGGGCGCTGTTGACGGTGTTCATGCCTGGTCCGGGTTGCCGACGCCGTTCTCGATACGAGCGACGATTTCGGCCGCCTCGTCCGGAACTCCCCAGGCGGGTTCCAGCCACCGCTTGGTGGCCCGGGCCAGGATCAGCGAGGCCATCGTCTCGGCCTCCTGCTCCTCGTCGTCGCTGTAGCGGGAGCGCATCAACATGCTCTGCACGACGGCCGGTTCGACATCCGTGAACAATTGACTCGTATCACTGCGGTCGAATTCCACGGAACCGCGGTGGGCGAACGCAATATGGGCCAGTTCATGGGCGATGATGTGCTCTTTGTGTGACGGCGAGGCCGCCTTCTCGTAAGCGATGATGTCGAAGTCGTCGAGTTTCAGCCAAAGACCGAAGAGATGACGTTCCGGGAAGGGCATCGGAATCAGATGGATCGGCCGCTGGTTCTGGGCGCTGAGATAGCGGTGGAGTTCATCGATGCCGCAACCGTGCTCCATGCCCCAGTCCGCGAGCAGCGCCTCACAGGTCTGGCGAACCTTTTTGAGACGGCGCCTGAGCCGACGGTCCTCCGGCGACGGTAACGCAGAGCCAGACACCTTCATCCTTAGCCTTCCACGCCTTCCACATTGGAGAAGCAGGCGTTGCGATGCCGATTCAGCAATCCCCGGGATTTCGGGCTCCCGATTCCCGGCAGGGACAACGCGGCCATGATGCCACACCCCCAACTCACCGACGATTGACGTGAGTTTCTCCCGGTTCAGCCGAGGAAACTCAGCCGGACCTGCCGGTTGGGATTGTCCTTGTTCGTGTCCACCAGACAGATGGACTGCCAGGTTCCGAGTTCGAGGCGCCCGCCGATCACGGGCAGCGTCGCGTGCGGCGGCACCAGTGCGGGCAGTACGTGGTCGCGGCCGTGGCCGGGACTGCCGTGGCGGTGCTGCCAGCGGTCGTCGGCGGGGAGCAGGGCGTGCAGGGCCGCGAGGAGGTCGTCGTCGCTGCCCGCGCCGGTCTCCAGGATGGCGATGCCGGCCGTGGCGTGCGGCACGAAGATGTTGAGCAGACCGTCGCGGCCCGCCGATCGCTGCCGCAGGAACTCCTCGCAGTCCCCGGTCAGATCGGCGACCGTTTCGCGAGAGCCGGTCGCGATGTACAGGATGTGGGTGGTGAAGACGTCGGACATGGACCCCATCTTCCCGTCCTCGCACGGGGCTCGCGCGCGGGCGCACCGGGGCCGCGCCCCATGGGCGGGATCGCGCGTCCAAGGAACGAGACGCCATTGACCCCGTCCGGAACGGGTCGCTACCTTCGCGCCATGTTGCGAACAGCACTGCTCACCACGCGCGGTCACATCGACCTGCTGCGGGTGGCCTCCGCCGCTTGTTGCCGCGGCTGCTGACGCGCCCTCAGCGCCTTCGTTCGCTCTCTTCGCCTTCTTGAGTCCTGCCGCCGTGCGCTGAAGCGCGCCCGTCGGCAGGTGACGCCCGCATCCCCCTGCCGCACGACGGCGCGCTCTTGCGCCTCCGTGCGCCGTGGCGGGTCCGTCGCCCTCCGGGCCGCGCCCTCAAGCGTCTCCCCCACCACCCGACCATGCCCAGGGCCAGGTCCTTAGGGATGGCCCTCGCTTTTGACCATGGAGTCCCCATGACCGTCGACCATGCTCCGCCGGATATATCCGCCCAATCCGGCCATGCGGCGAGCGCCGCATCTGCCGACCCTCGCCCCGAAACCCCCGCTCCCGTACCACTCGTTCTCGAACCGGTCGTTCCGCTCGCTTCCCGGCGCGGTCGGCTGCGCCCGGTGCCGCGCTGGCTGCGGCGTGCCGTCGGACCGCTCACCCTGCTCGTCCTGTGGCAAGTCCTCAGCGCCACGGGGTTGTTGAGCCCTGACACGCTCGCCTCGCCCGGCACCGTCGCCCGCGCCGGATCCGATCTGGTCAAGGACGGCACGCTCCCGTCGGCGATGGGCATCTCGCTCCAGCGGGTGGCCGTGGGCCTGCTCATCGGCGGAGTGGCCGGGATCGCCCTGGCTCTGGTCTCCGGGCTGTCGCGGCTCGGCGAGGACCTGATCGACGCCACGGTGCAGATGCTGCGCACCGTGCCCTGGGTGGGCCTGATCCCGCTGTTCATCATCTGGCTGGGCATCGGCGAGGCCCCGAAGGTGGCTCTCATCGCGCTCGGCGTGGCCTTCCATCTGTATCTCAACGTGTACGCCGGAATCCGCGGCGTGGACGCCCAACTCGTGGAAGCGGGACAGGCGTTGGGGCTCGGGCGATGGGGCCTGGTGCGCCACGTGGTGCTGCCGGGCGCGCTGCCCGGCGCCATGACAGGGCTGCGCTATTCGCTCGCCACCGCCTGGCTGGCCCTGGTGTTCGGCGAGTCGATCAACGCGGCCGCCGGCATCGGCTTCCTGATGAACCAGGCCCGCGAGTTCTTCCGTACCGACGTGATCGTCGTCTGCCTGGTCGTGTACGCCACGCTCGGCCTGCTCGCCGATGCCGTCGTCCGCACTCTCGAAAGGCTGCTGCTGCAATGGCGACCGACCTTCAAGGGCCAGTGACCACCACCGCCGATGCCGTACGGGTCGAGGGCCTCACGCGCGCCTTCGACGGGCGGCCCGTCATCGAGGGGCTCGATCTGACGCTGCGGGCGGGCGAGTTCACGGCGCTGCTCGGGCGCAGCGGCTGCGGCAAGTCGACACTGCTGCGGGTGCTCGCCGGGCTCGACCGGGAGATCGAGGGCACGGTGCTGGTACCGAAACGGCGGGCCGTCGCCTTCCAGGCGCCGCGGCTGATGCCGTGGAAGCGGGTATGGCGCAACGTCCTGCTCGGCCTGCCCGGAAAGCCCCAACGGCATGTCGCCGAGGGCGCGTTGGAAGAGGTGGGGCTCGGGCACCGGTCCGGGGCCTGGCCCAAGACGCTGTCCGGCGGCGAGGCCCAGCGCGCCTCGCTCGCGCGGGCCCTGGTACGCGAGCCCGAGCTGCTGCTGCTCGACGAACCGTTCGGGGCGCTGGACGCCCTGACCAGGATCAAGGCACAGCAGCTGGTCGCCGAACTGTGGCGGCGGCGCGGCTGCGCGGTGTTGCTCGTCACGCACGACGTGGACGAGGCGCTGCTGCTTGCCGACCGCGTCCTGGTCATGCGGGACGGCGCCATCGCCCACGACACGTCCATCGCTCTCGACCGGCCCCGCACGCTCGGCGCGCCGGGGTTCGCGGCTCTGCGCTCGGGGCTGCTGAGCGAACTGGGTGTGGATCAGCCCGCTGCTGCCCCCGCCGCCTGACCCCTCTGCCGACCCCTGCGAAGGAAGCACGTACTCATGCGACGCCACACCCTGCCCGTTCTGGTCCTGCCGTTCGCCCTGCTGCTGGCCGCGTGCGGTGGCAACTCGGCCGCCGAAACCGCCGACAAGGGTTCCGGCGATGTCACGCTCAACGTCGGCGACCAGAAGGGAGGTGCGCAGGCCGTACTGCGGGCGGCGGGTGAACTCGACCACCTCGACTACAAGATCAAGTGGTCCACGTTCACCTCCGGGCCGCCCCTGCTCGAAGCCGTCAACGCCAAAGCCGTCGACATCGGCGGCGTCGGCGACACGCCACCGGTGTTCGCCGCGGGCGCCCACTCCAAGTTCAAGGTGGTGGCGGCCGACCACGGGTCGTCCGCGGGCGAGGCGGTCCTCGTCCCGGACGGCTCCCCGATCAAGCGGCCGCAGGACCTGAAGGGCAAGTCGATCGCCGTCGCCCAGGGCAGCTCCGCGCACTACCAGCTGGTGGCCTCGCTGAAGAAGGCCGGTCTCGGTCTTGGCGACGTGAGGCTCAGGTTCCTCCAGCCCGCCGACGCGCTGGCGGCGTTCAACCGGGGCAAGGTCGAGGCCTGGGCGGTGTGGGACCCGTACGTCTCCCAGGTGCTGCGCTCGGCCAAGGGGCATGTGCTGACCACTGGCGAGGGGGTCACCAGCGGCCTCGGGTTCCAGGTGGCGGCGCCCGGCGCCCTGGGCGACCGGGCCAAGTCGAGGGCCGTCGGGGACTACCTCCAGCGGCTGAACCGAGCCCAGGACTGGGTCTTCAAGCATCCGGAAGCCTGGGCCAAGGTCTGGTCGAAGGAGACCGGGCTGCCGTACGAGGTGGCGCTCGACTCGGTGAAGCGCAGCAACGGCACCCGCGTCCGGGTCGCCGTGGACGCGGCCGCGGTCGCCTCCGAGCAGCAGATCGCCGACACCTTCGCCGATCTGAAGCTGATCCCGGGCCGCGTCTCCTTCAACGACTACGTCGACACCCGCTACAACGGCTCGCTGCCGCCCTCCACCACCGCACCCCGCTCGTACGGAAAGGCCTCCTCCTGATGACCGTCCATCTGCACTGGTTCCTGCCCACCGGCGGCGACGGCCGCACGCTGGTCGACCGGCACGCCTACACCGACAGCGGCATCAAGCGCTCGCGGATCGCCCCGGCGAGCGGGGTGCGGGCGCCCGACATCGAGTACCTGGCCCAAATCGCCAAGGCGGCCGAACAGTTGGGTTTCGAGGCGGTCCTGACGCCGACGGGCACCTGGTGCGAGGACGCCTGGCTGACGACAGCCGCGCTCGCCCAGCACACCGAGCGTCTGAAGTTCCTGGTCGCCTTCCGGCCGGGCGTCATCTCCCCCGTTCTCGCGGCGCAGATGGCGGCGACGTACCAGCGCATCACACGCGGGCGGCTGCTGCTCAACGTGGTGACGGGCGGCGACTCGACGGAGCAGCGGCGCTTCGGCGATCACCTGGACCACGACCGGCGCTATGCACGGACCTCGGAGTTCCTGTCGGTCGTACGCGGTGTGTGGCGCGGGGAGCCGTACGACTTCGACGGCGAGCACTACCGGGTGGAGGGTGGTCTGACGGCGCTGCCACCGGACCCGCTGCCGGAGATCTTCTTCGGCGGCTCGTCGGCCGCGGCCGGTCCGGTGGCCGCGGACCACGCCGATGTGTATCTGACCTGGGGCGAGCCGCCCGCCCTCGTGAAGGAGAAGATCAACTGGATCCGGGGGCTCGCGGCGGAGCGCGAGCGCACCGTGCGGTTCGGCATCCGGCTGCACACCATCTCCCGGGACTCCGCGCGCGAGGCGTGGGCGACCGCGGACCGGCTGCTCGGCGACCTCGACACCGAGACGGTGACCGCGGCCCAACAGGCGCTCGCCAGGAGCGAGTCGGTGGGCCAGCAGCGGATGCTCGCCCTGCACGGCGGATCTCGGGACGGCCTGGAGATCTCGCCGAACCTGTGGGCGGGCATCGGCCTGGTGCGGGGCGGCGCGGGCACGGCGCTGGTCGGCAGCCATGCGGACGTCGCCGACCGGATCGAGGAATACCACGACCTCGGGATCGAGCACTTCGTGCTGTCCGGCTACCCGCATCTGGAGGAGGCGTACTGGTTCGGCGAGGGCGTGACACCCGAGCTGTCCGCACGCGGGCTGCTGCCGAGGATTCCGGCTTCGCCGCTGCTCGGCGTGCCCGCCGCGAACGGCCGCCCGGCCTCTGCGCCGGGCGGGGCTCCGCTCCTGGTGGGCGGCGGGCGCTGAATCGGCCCACGGAAGCACGGGAAGATCCAGGCACCGTCCACGGTTGGTAGAACCGTGAACGACTTCGCGGTACGAGACGTGGACGTGGTGGTCATAGGCGCCGGGCAGGCGGGGCTGTCCGGCGCCTACCATCTGCGCCGGTCCGGGCTGGTGGCGGACCGCGACTTCGTGGTCCTCGACCACGCGCCGCGACCGGGCGGCGCCTGGCAGTTCCGCTGGCCGTCCCTCACGTACGGCAAGGTGCACGGCATGCATGCGCTGCCCGGTATGGAACTGACCGGCGCGGCGGCCGACCGCCCCTCCTCCGAGGTCATCGGCGCCTATTTCGCCGCGTACGAGGACGCCTTCGATCTGCGGGTGCGCCGGCCGGTCGACGTGAGCGCCGTGCGGGAGGGCGAGGGAGGGCGACTGCTCGTCGAGACGTCACGGGGCGGCTACGCGACACGCGCGCTGATCAATGCCACCGGCACCTGGGACCGGCCGTTCTGGCCTCGGTACCCGGGCCAGGAGACTTTCGGTGGGCGGCAGTTGCACACGGCGAACTATCCGGGCCCCGCCGAGTTCGCGGGGCTGCGGGTGGTCGTGGTCGGCGGCGGGGCCTCGGGCACCCAGCATCTGATGGAGATCGCCGACGTCGCGGCGGAGACGACGTGGGTGACACGGCGGCCACCGGTCTTCCGTGCCGGCCCCTTCGATGAGGAAGCCGGCCGCGAGGCCGTGGCGATGGTCGAGCAGCGGGTCCGGCTCGGACTGCCGCCCAGGAGCGTGGTGTCGGTGACGGGGCTGCCACTGAACGACGCCGTCCGTGCGGCGCGGGCGAAGGGCGTCCTGGACCGGCTGCCGATGTTCGACCGGATCACTCCGGACGGGGTGGCCTGGGACGACGGCCGGTCGATCGAGGCCGATGTGATCATCTGGGCCACCGGTTTCCGTCCGGTCATCGACCATCTCGCTCCCCTGCGGCTGCGCGAGCCAGGAGGCGGAATCCGGCTGGAAGGAACCAGGGCGGTCAGGGACGAGCGCGTCCATCTCGTCGGCTACGGCCCCTCCGCATCGACAATCGGCGCGAACCGGGCGGGCCGGTCCGCGGTCCGGGACATCAGGCAGCTCCTCGAACGCGAGCGGGCTGTGGTGTGAGTGGCGAGATGTCGGCGGGGGCACCCGGGGCGGTGTGGGGGCGGCCGGGCCTGATCGGGGGAGGCAGGCAGGGCGGCACGGAGGCGGCCTGGTGTGATCGGTGGGGTCAGGTGGTTGTGGCCGCGTTGCGCCGGCGTTCGTTGAACTCGCTTACGTTCAGCTGGTGTTGGGCGTAGCTGTCGGTAAAGCGCGTGTCGCCGGGGCCCACCGTCACGAAGTACAGCCAGTTGCCCGGTGCCGGGTTGATCGCGGCGTCCACCGCCTGCTGCCCCGGGTTACCGATGGGGGTCGGCGGCAGGCCCTTGTGCTCATAGGTGTTGTAAGGGCTGTCGGTCTTGGTGTCGGCGGTCGTGGTGGTGAGCGTCGAGCGGTGGAGCGCATAGTTCAGCGTCGAGTCCATTTGCAGTGGCATGCCGCGGGCGAGGCGATTGTGGATGACGCGGGACACCTTGCCCATGTCGGCCGGAGAGTCGGCCTCGGCCTGCACGATCCCGGCGATGACCACCGTCTGATAGACCGTCAGTCGAGCACGCTGGGCCCCTGCCGCGATCCGGTCCCGGCCGAAGCGATTGTTGGCCGTCTCCACCATGTACTGGAGCAGCCCGCCCGGGGTCGCGTCGTCCTTGACCGGGTACGTCGCCGGGAACAGATACCCCTCGGGGTTGCCCTTCGCCTCCGGCGGCAGCTTGAGGTGCGTCGTCGCGGCGACCCCGTTGGTGGTGCCGGGCGGCAGATCGAGGCGCTTGTCGACGGCCGCGTACACCTGGCTCGCCCGCCACCCCTCGGGAACGACGAGGGTCCTGGCCGGGGCGCCGGTTTCCCGCAGCACCAGAACGAGCACCGCACCCGCCACGGCGAGCAGCAGCGCGAGGAGCGCCAGGAGCAGCTGTTTTCGGCGGGTCGGCCGGGACCGCGGGCGCGTCGGTGACTCACTCATGGCGGCACGCTACCCCGATTTGTAAGACAAATCCGACATCGGACAGTATCCGACACGATCCGGGGAGCCCTCGCCGATCGTCACGCCCGTCACCTTCGCTCCCCCTCCCACGGAGCGGCGGGCGACGTCGCCATGTCCAGCACCGGGCGGGCAGCCGAACCCGCGGGTCATGAATGGATCGGGGCCAGCTCGGCGTCCCGGCGCACCAGGGCCGCGTACCGGCCGTTGCGGTCGAGCAGTTCCTCGTGGGTGCCGCGCTCGGCGATCAGGCCGCCGTCGAGGACGACGATCTGGTCGGCGTCGCGCACCGTGGAGAGGCGGTGGGCGATGGTGATGGTGGTGCGGCCCTCGGAGAGCGCGTCGATGGCCTGCTGGACCGCGTGTTCGGTACGGGTGTCGAGCGCGCTGGTCGCCTCGTCGAGGATGAGCACGGGCGGGTCGCGCAGGATCGTACGGGCGATGGCGAGGCGCTGCTTCTCGCCGCCGGAGAACCGGTAGCCGCGCTCGCCGACGAGGGTGTCGTAGCCGTCGGGCAAGGAGGCGATGTGGTCGTGGATCTGGGCGGCGCGGGCAGCCTCTTCCAACTCCTCGTCGGTGGCTTCCGGCTTCGCGAAGCGGAGGTTCTCGGCGACCGAGGCGTGGAAGAGGTACGTCTCCTGGGAGACCACGCCGACCGAGCGGGCCAGGCTGTCGAAGTCCAGGTCGCGCACGTCCACCCCGTCGAGGGTGACGCGGCCCGCGGTGACGTCGTACAGCCGCGGCACCAGGTAGCTGAGCGTGGACTTGCCGGAGCCGGTGGGGCCGACGACGGCGAGGCTGCCACCGGCGGGGACGGCCAGGTCGATGCCGGACAGCGTGGGCTGCGGCTGCTTCTCGTCGTACCGGAAGTCGACGCCCTCGAAACGGATGGCGCCGCGCGCCTCGGTCAGGCGGACCGGCTCGTCGGGCTCGGTGATGTCGACCGGCAGGTCGAGGTACTCGAAGATCCGCTGGAAGAGCGCGAGCGAGGTCTGCATCTGGACCCCCGTGGACAGCAGGCTCACGGCGGGCCGGAACAGGCCCTGCTGGAGCGAGACGAAGGCGACGAGGGTACCGATGGAGACCGCGGGGCCACCCGCATCCAGCGCCAGGCCCGCCGCCCAGTAGATGACCGCGGGCATGGCGGCCATGACGATGCCGATCGTGGACATCCGCCAGCGTCCGGCCATGTTGGAGCGCACTTCGAGATCGACGAGGAGCTCGGACTCGGCGGCGAAGGACTTCGTCAGCGAATCGGAGCGGCCCATGGTGCGGCCGAGCAGGATGCCGCTGACCGACAGCGATTCGGTGACCTCGGCGGCCATGGCGGCCATCTGCTTCTGGCGCTGGGTGGTGATCTTCTTGCGTTCGCGGCCGACCCGGCGGCTGATCCATACGAACACGGGCAGCAGGAGCAGCGAGACGATCGTCAGACGCCAGTCGAGCGCGAGCATCGCGACGACGGAGGCGACGACGGCCGTGAGGTTGGAGACCAGCGAGGTCGCGGTGGAGGTGACGGTCGCCTGCATGCCGCCGATGTCGTTGGCGATGCGGGACTGCACCTCACCGGTGCGGGTCCTGGTGAAGAAGGCGAGGGGCATCCGCTGGAGCTGGGCGTAGACCGCGGTGCGCAGGTCGTGCATGACGCGCTGGCCGACGGTGGTGCTGATCAGGGTCTGGAGAACTCCGAAGACGCTGGTGACGACCGCCGTGGCGATCATGCCGAGGGCGAGCAGGCTCAGCAGGCCGGTACGGCCCTGCGGGATGGCCACGTCGAGGATCTCGCGCAGCAGGAACGGCGAGGCGACCGAGACGAGCGAAGACGCGGCGACGAGCAGCCCGACGATCGCGAGCCGCCCCCGGTAGGGACGGAAGAGGCCGAGGATGCGGCGGACCTGGGCCGGTTCCTGGGGCTCGGTGCCGCGCGGCGGGGGTGTCCATGTGGAGTGTTCGGGGCGCATGGGCTCCTTCGACAGGGTGTGAGGGCCGCCCGCCGGCGGGCGGGAGGACGACGATTTCGGGAGCATAGCTCACTGTTACCTATACTCACAATGTACGAGGTCCTGTTATTGTTCCCGGTATGCAGCCTCACATCTCCCGGGCCCCCGACGCCGACGGTCTGCTGGCCGAGCAGTTGCTGCGGCTGACCCGCCGACTGCACCGGATCCAGAAGCAGTACCTGGAGCCGGTCGGCATCACGCCGGCGCAGTCCCGGCTGCTGCGCACGGTCGCGCACTGCGCGGAGCCGCCGCGCATGGCCGATCTGGCCGCCCGCCTCGAAGTCGTCCCGCGCGCGGTGACCACCCTGGTCGACGCGCTGGAGGAGAGCGGCGACGTCCGCCGGGTCCCGGATCCGGCCAGTCGCCGCGTGATCCGGATCGAGCTCACCGACGCGGGCCGCGCCACGCTGCGGGCGCTGCGCAGCGCCCGCCGGGGCGCCGCCGAGGAGATCCTGGCCCCCTTGTCCGCCGACCAGCGCGAGGTGCTCGGCGGTCTGCTGAACGCTCTGGTGGACGGATCCGCGGAGCGCCGCTGCTGAGAGTCCGCGTCACGCAGGGCCGCGGCGCCTCGGGCACGGCCGGGCGTTCGGCACGGCGCGGGAACTCGCCCGCGGACCGTGCGCGGTAGTCGCCCGCGCCCCTTGAGCGCCCCGGCGAGGCGGGTACGGCGCGGCCACCTGGTGGAAACGGCCACGCCCCGGCATGGGCTCCGAGAAGCCTGCCGGGGCGTGACGCCGTGCAGGTGTGCAGGTGTGCAGGTGTGCTGAGGGGGCGTCAGCAGCGGCGGGTGTCCTGGGTCAGGGTCCCCTGGGCCGTCTTCAGACCGCGGTCCCAGCAGCTGTCCTGGGTGTACAGGCGGTAGCGCTCCGCGGAGGTGCCCACCGCGTGGCGCTGCTCGCGCGGCACGTTCATGGTCCACGAGGCGTCGCCCTGGTACGTGTCGTCGAGGTGCGACCAGGCGGTGGTGTGCGCACCGCGCAGGGTGACGGCTTCGGCGCGGTCGCCGAGGGTGATCGCGGTGCGCAGCCGGTTGTCCGTGCCGATGGTCGTGGTGCCGTCCATCGTGTAGGTGCGGTTGTCGCGGACCGTCACCGCGGGACCCCGGCCGTCGGTGGTGACGCTCTGGTCGTCGCGCCAACTCCCCTTCAGCGCATCGGTGTTCTCGCCCTCGGTCCAGCGGTGCACCGAGTCACTGGAGACCGAGCGGGCCACCGTCGTCGTGACGCGGCCGTGCGAGGTGTTCAGGTACCCGGCCGTGGTGAGCCGGTGGCTGCTGTTCGCGTCCAGCCGCAGTTCCGGTGAGCCCGGCTTGTACGTGGTCACGTCGACCGGCGAACTCTCGTCGTGGCGGGTCAGCGCACCGGAGACGACAGAGCTCGCCTTGTCCTGCCAGATGAGCAGGTTGGTCGGCGTCGACCAGCCGTCCTGACCGGCCGGGACCCCGGCGACGGACACCTCGACCTGGTGCGGCCTGCCGTCGTTGAGCAGCGCGGCGTACGGCGTCAGGTCGTAGTCGACCGGTTTCACGTCGAAGGCGCGGGGCGCCGGAATCACGTACCAGAGGAAGGGGTTGGACCAGCCGCCGGTCCATACCGTCGGGAACGGGGCCGCTATGCCCGCGAGTTGGCCGTCGACCTTGATCTGCACCTCGCGGTTGGGCCCGGCCGTCGCCTTGCAGGAGTACGGGGCGGGGTCGGGGACCGCCAGGTACCAGAACTCCTCGCAGCCGCCGCCGGAGCCGGTGGCGTACACCTCGGCGACGATCTTCTCGGAGTTGCGCGGCGTGGTCACCTGGGGGCTGCCGAGCGGGAGCACCTTGTCGGGGACGGCGGCCGGCGGGGTGCGGCCGTCGGCGGCGTAGAAGGTGAGCGTCACCTTGACGTTGATGACACCGGTGTAGGTGGCGTCGACGACGTTGCCGATGAGCATCTCGACGGGCTGCGCGGAGCGGAAGGTGTCGCTGTAGCGCGTGACGTCCTTCTCGACGTTCCACGCGATGCCGTCCATGGAGGGCTCGGGCGTCGAGGTGCGCAGCACCTCGGCCCCTCCGACGTGGAGGTAGCCGAGGCGGTCGTACTGGCGCCCCTTGACGTTGCCGGTGAGGCGCAGCACCACCTTGCTCCAGCGGTCGCCGCAGCCGAGCGGAGGCGTGTAACTCCCCTTGTACGGGGTGAAGTCGCGGAACTGGGCCTCGGCGAGGGTGACTTGGCAGGACTTGGTGTGCGGGGTCGCCACCGGCGGCGCCGCGGTCAGCGGGTCGTGCCAGTCGGTGCCGAACTCGGTGGGCGGTGTGTCGGCGGCCGCGGCCGGACCCGCGCCGAGCACCAGACCGGCGGCCAGGGTGAGGCCACCGAGCATGGACATGATCCTTCGTCGTCTCATGGGAAAGGAGTGAAGCGCGGGCGGGGCCCGGGGCGCCAGACCCCGTAGGCCGACCTTGGCGGGTTGTGTGCCCCGGAGCGGGAAAACCAATTGCTTTCGGCGCGTCCGGAAGGCGAACCTTGCACCCCTTGAACCATTCGAACCGAGGACTTCTGGAACGCCATGCAGATTCGCGATCTTCCCTACTCGGATCCAGGCGAACCGGATGTCCGTTCAGGCCCCCGGTTCCTGTACTGGCTGGGCCGCAATCAGCTCGCCGGGCAGCTCAAGTCGCTCGCCTGGGGGCTGCTTCACCAGTGCGGCATCGCCGGGCTGCCCCTCACGGTCGGCCTCGCCGTGCAGGCGGCCGTGGACCGTTCGGGCAGCCGGCTCGCGGTCGCCGGCGCGCTGAACGTGCTGCTCGGCGTGGCCATCGCGCTCGGCGACACCATGCTGCACCGCACCGCGGTCACCAACTGGATCACCGCGGCTGCCCGGGTGCAGCAGTTGCTCGCACGCAAGACGGCCGAGCTGGGCTCGGCGCTGACGCGCCGGGTGGCGGCGGGTGAGGTCGTGGCGGTCTCCACCGGCGATGTCGAGAAGATCGGTTGGTTCGTGGAGGCGCTCTCGCGGTTCGCCGCGGCGGCCGCCGCCCTCGTGATCATCTGCGTCGGCCTGGTGATCTACCAGCCCGCCCTCGGCGTCATCGTCGCCATCGGCGTGCCCGTACTGGCCCTGGCCGTCCTGCCGTTGCTGCCGCGCGCCACCAAGCGCGCCGACATCCAGCGTGAAAAGGCGGGCCGGGCAACGGAGTTGGCGTCGGACACGGTCGCCGGACTTCGGGTGCTGCGCGGCATCGGCGGCGAGGAGCTGTTCCTCGGCCGCTACCGCGAGGCCTCCCAGGAGGTCCGCCGGGCCGCCGTGCGCAGCGCCCGCATGTGGTCGCTGATCTCGGCCGTCCAGGTGCTGCTGCCGGGCCTGCTGCTCATCACGGTGGTCTGGTACGGCGCGCACCTCGCCCTTGCCGGACGGATCACGGTGGGTGAACTGGTCACCGTGTACAGCGCGGTGACGCTGATGCTGTACCCGCTCCAGCACTTCGAGGAGATCGCGATGGCGTACTCCTTCTCCCGGCCCTCCGCCAAGCGGGCGGCCCGGGTGCTTGCGCTGCGGCGGGTCACCGACCCGGCCGGGACGGACACGGGGGTGCCGTCCCGGCCGGACTCCGCGAAGGCGCCCTGTGGCGATCTGTACGACCCGGCGACCGGGCTGCTCGCACCCCAGGGGCGGCTCACGGCCGTGGTGTGCGGCGACCCGGACGCGGCGGGGCGGCTCGCCGCGCGGCTCGGCGGCCACGCCGAGGAGACCGGCGACCTGCCGTCCGTGCAGCTCGGCGGGGTCGCGCTCGACGGTCTCGCGCTCGACGGCGCCCGCAGCGCCGTCCTCGTCCAGGACAAGGACCCGGTGCTGCTCTCCGGCACGCTGCGTGAGCTGCTCGACGTGCCGTCCTCCGGTCACATCGACGCCGCCGACGCGCTCACGGCGGCGCAGTGCGGCGATGTGCTCGAAGCACTGGCCCAGGCGTCGGTGGACGCCGACGGCGACCCGATGCGGACCCGCATCACCGAGCGCGGCCGGTCGTTGTCGGGCGGGCAGCGCCAACGCCTGGCACTGGCACGGTCGTTGGTGACCGATCCCGAGGTGCTCGTGCTCGACGAGCCGACCTCCGCGGTCGACTCGCACACCGAGGCGCGGGTCGCCGACGGCGTCAAGCGGCTGCGGACCGGCCGCACGACGGTCGTGTTCACGTCGTCACCGCTCCTGCTCGACCTGGCCGAGCGCGTCGTGTTCGTACACGACGGCGAGGTCGCGTCGGTCGGAGCGCACCGGGAACTGCTGCACTCCGACGCCCGCTACCGCGCGGTCGTCACCCGCGAGAACGACGACGAAGTA
Source organism: Streptomyces sp. NBC_01431 (assembly GCF_036231355.1). Lineage (NCBI taxonomy): Bacteria > Bacillati > Actinomycetota > Actinomycetes > Kitasatosporales > Streptomycetaceae > Streptomyces > Streptomyces sp. NBC_01431. The sequence goes on along the minus strand of NZ_CP109496.1, from coordinate 6,974,568 downwards.
CGGCAGACGACGAAGCTCACGTCGTTTGAGGACCTGGAGAAAGTGGAGGAGTCGGCATGATCGGCGTGGCAGCACCGGAGTACGACCCGGCGGCCCCGCAGTCGGCCACCACCCTGCCGGTCGGCACCCCGGCGACGGTGCGTTCGTACGTGCGCGGACTGCTGCGGCGCCACCGGCGGGCGTTCGGGATCCTGGTCGGGACCAACGCGGTCGCCGTCCTCGCCTCGATGGTCGGCCCGTACCTGCTCGGCGGCATCGTCGAGGACCTGTCCTCAGGCGTCCGCGACCTCCAACTGGGCCGCACTGCCGCCCTGTTCGCGATCGCGCTGATCGTCCAGACGGTGTTCGTCCGGATGGTGCGGCTGCGCGGCGGGATGCTCGGCGAGGAGATGCTGGCGGATCTGCGCGAGGACTTCCTCGTGCGGTCGGTCGGCCTGCCGCCGGGCGTGCTCGAACGGGCCGGTACGGGTGACCTGCTGTCCCGGATCACCACGGACATCGACCGGCTCGCCAACGCGATGCGCGAGGCGGTGCCGCAGCTGGCGATCGGGGTGGTGTGGGCGGCGCTGCTGCTCGGGGCGCTGGGTGTCACGGCGCCGCCGCTGGCGCTCGCGGTTCTGATCGCGCTTCCGGTGCTCGTGGTGGGCTGCCGCTGGTACTTCCGGCGGGCACCGTCGGCGTACCGCTCGGAAGCCGCCGGCTACGCGGCGGTCGCCTCCGCGCTGACCGAGACGGTCGACGCGGGGCGGACAGTCGAGGCGCACCGCCTCGGCGCGCGCCGGATCGCCCTGTCCGACCAGCGGGTGAAGGAGTGGACCGCATGGGAGCGCTACACGCTCTGGCTGCGGTCGGTGCTCTTTCCGGTGGTCAGCGTGACGCACATGACGATCATGCTGTCGGTGCTGATGATCGGCGGGGTCTTCGTCCTGCACGACTGGATCACGGTCGGCGAGCTGACCACGGGGGCGCTGTTCGCCCAGATGCTGGTCGAACCGGTCGGCCTCATTCTGCGCTGGTACGACGAGTTGCAGGTGGCCCAGGTGTCGCTCGGCCGCCTGGTGGGCGTCCGGGAGATCGAGCCCGCCGCGGGTGACGCTGGGGTGCTTCCGGACGGGCGGGACGTCGAGGCGGACGCGGTCCGCTTCGGCTACCGCGAGGGCGTGGACGTGCTGCACGAGGTGTCGCTGTCGGTGGCTCCGGGGACCAGGCTGGCCCTGGTCGGGCCGTCGGGCGCGGGCAAGTCGACCCTCGGCCGACTGCTCGCCGGGATCTACGCCCCGCGCGAGGGCCGCGTCACGCTCGGCGAGGCCGAGCTGTCGCGGATGCCGGCGGAACGGGTGCGCGCGCATGTGGCGCTGGTCAACCAGGAACACCACGTGTTCGTGGGCTCGCTGCGCGACAACCTGCTGCTCGCGCGCACGGGCGCCGACGACGCGGAGCTGTGGGCGGCGCTCGGCGCGGTCGACGCGGACGGCTGGGCGCGGGCGCTGGACGAGGGCCTCGACACGGAGGTCGGCTCGGGCGGCCTCGCGCTCACCCCGGCCCAGGCCCAGCAGATCGCGCTGGCCAGGCTGGTCCTGGCGGATCCGCACACGCTGGTCCTGGACGAGGCGACCTCGCTCCTGGACCCACGGGCGGCCCGCCATCTGGAGCGCTCACTGGCCCGTGTACTGGACGGCCGTACGGTCGTGGCGATCGCCCACCGACTGCACACGGCGCACGACGCGGATGTGATCGCGGTGGTCGAGCGCGGCCGGATCAGCGAGCTGGGGAGCCATGACGAGCTGGTCGCGGCGGATGGGGCGTACGCGGCGCTGTGGCGATCCTGGCACGGCTGACCCTGCCGGGCTCCGGGTTGGGTGCGCTTCCCGCCCGGGGCCGGGCCCCGGGCCCCTGCCCCGCCGATGTCCATCCGCCGGCTGTACGTGAGCGATCGCGCAGTTCCCCGCGCCCCTTCAAGGCCACCCAGCACCGAAGAGCCCCGGCCCCCAACCGGTGATCATCCGCAGACCATGCGTGGCTCACCGCGCAGTTCCCCGCGCCCCTCAATGCAAATGCCCCGTTCTCGGCTCCCCCGGCGCCCGAAGGACCCGCACCCCCCTTTCTACCCCCGGCGGGGGGTCGAGGAGGGGTGGGGTGGGGGGCCGTCGGGAGCCCGGGATCCCGGCGCGTCAGATGAAGTTCAGCGCGCCCGCCGCGCCTATGCCGCCCAGCACCATGAACGCCGGCATCAGGATCTTCAGTTCCACCCAGCTGCCGGCCCTGAAGCGCATGCCCTTCGGCGGGCCGACGGGGTGCCAGCGCTTGCGGCCCAGCGGGATCGGCCACAGGATCGGGCAGCCCGAGACCGTGAGGGCGTCGCCGATGTCGTGAACGAGGGCGCCCAGCACGATCGGCAGGCCCAGCCACAGGTACTCCTGGCCGGGCCCGCTGAACAGCCAGTCCGAGCCGTTGCCCGGCTTGTCCAGAACACCGGCCAGGATCCATGCGCTGGTCGCGCCGAGCGCCCACACCAGTACGTCGCTGGAGACCCGGGCGGCCCGCCACAGCAGACCTTCCACGGCGAGGACGAGGTGGACGAAGAGGATCGCGAGGACCGCCCAGCGGCCGCCGAACATGGCTGCCGCGGATGCGCCCGCCCCGATCAGGACGGCCCACAGCCAGGTGTGGGTCAGCGTGCGGTGACCGCCGTTGCGGCGCGGGTCGCCAGGTCCGCGGGTCGCCTTGTACACGGCGTGCGACAGCTCGTCGACGATGCCGCACAGGCCCCGGGACACCGGCCCGAAGGCGCGCGAGATGGTCGCCGACTTGTGGTCCAGGTCGGGGGCCAGTGCCGCCCCCGCCGTGATCAGGGCGCCCACGGCGAGCACCGGCCACGGCATGGGGTGCCCGGCGGCGGCCGCGGCCGCGCCCACCCCGAGCCAGGCCGCGGCCCCCGACAGTGAGTGCGCAGGTCCCATCATGACCGTGCCCCGCCCCATTCCTCTTGCTCTGTGCCTCAGTTGACGGCCCGTTCGGCGACGGGCCGAGCAGGCAGCCTACCTTCGGTGATCTTCGTACCGGTGGCCGGTTCCCGTTTCCGGGCACGGGACAGGCAAGATGGGGGCGTGACCCTTATCGATCAGCTGCCGCCGAGTGCCGACCCCGATGCCCTTTTCGAGGCCTTCTCCACCTGGGCCGAGGACCAGGGCATCAACCTGTACCCGGCCCAGGAGGAGGCGCTGATCGAGGTCGTGTCCGGGGCCAACGTCATCCTGTCCACCCCGACCGGCTCCGGAAAGAGCCTGGTGGCGGCGGGTGCGCACTTCGCGGCGCTGGCTCGTGACGAGGTCACCTTCTACACCGCGCCCATCAAGGCGCTGGTCTCGGAGAAGTTCTTCGACCTGTGCAAGCTGTTCGGCACGGAGAACGTCGGCATGCTGACCGGCGACGCCTCCGTCAACGCGGACGCGCCCGTCATCTGCTGCACCGCCGAGGTGCTCGCCTCCATCGCGCTGCGCGACGGCAAGCACGCCGACATCGGCCAGGTCGTGATGGACGAGTTCCACTTCTACGCCGAGGCCGACCGCGGCTGGGCGTGGCAGATCCCGATCCTGGAGCTCCCCCAGGCCCAGTTCGTCCTGATGTCGGCCACCCTCGGCGACATGTCGATGTTCGAGAAGGACCTGACCCGCCGCACCGGCCGCGAGACCTCCGTGGTCCGCTCGGCGACCCGCCCGGTCCCGCTCTCGTACGAGTACGTCACGACGCCCATCACCGAGACGCTGACCGAGTTGCTCGAGACCAAGCAGTCGCCGGTCTACATCGTGCACTTCACGCAGGCCCAGGCGGTCGAGCGCGCGCAGTCGCTCATGTCGATCAACATGTGTACGCGGGAGGAGAAGGACAGGATCGCCGACCTGATCGGCAACTTCCGCTTCACTACCAAGTTCGGTCAGAACCTGTCCCGTTACGTCCGCCACGGCATCGGTGTGCACCACGCGGGCATGCTGCCCAAGTATCGCCGCCTGGTCGAAAAGCTCGCCCAGGCAGGCCTGTTGAAGGTCATCTGCGGTACGGACACCCTCGGGGTGGGCGTCAACGTCCCCATTCGCACCGTGCTGTTCACGGCGCTCACGAAGTACGACGGCACGCGCGTACGCACCCTGCGGGCCCGCGAGTTCCACCAGATCGCGGGCCGCGCGGGCCGGGCCGGCTTCGACACCGCGGGCTATGTCGTCGCGCAGGCGCCCGAGCACGTCATCGAGAACGAGAAGGCGCTCGCCAAGGCGGGCGACGACCCGAAGAAGCGGCGCAAGGTGGTCCGCAAGAAGGCGCCCGAGGGCTTCGTGGCCTGGTCGGACACCACCTTCGAGAAGCTGATCGCGGCCGAGCCGGAACCGCTGACCTCGCGCTTCAGGGTCACCAACATCATGCTCCTCTCGGTGATCGCCCGGCCCGGCAACGCCTTCGAGGCGATGCGCCACCTCCTGGAGGACAACCACGAGCCGCGCAAGGCCCAGCTGCGGCACATCCGCCGGGCCATCGCGATCTACCGCTCGCTGCTCGACGGCGGAGTGGTGGAGCAGCTGGAGACCCCCGACGCCGAGGGCCGCACGATCCGCCTGACCGTCGACCTCCAGCAGGACTTCGCGCTGAACCAGCCGCTGTCGACGTTCGCCCTGGCCGCCTTCGACCTCCTGGACCCGGAGTCGCCGTCGTACGCGCTCGACATGGTCTCGGTGGTCGAGTCGACGCTCGACGACCCGCGCCAGATCCTCGCCGCGATGCAGAACAAGGCGCGCGGCGAGGCGGTCGGCCAGATGAAGGCGGACGGCGTCGAGTACGAGGAGCGCATGGAGCGGCTCCAGGACATCTCGTACCCGAAGCCGCTGGAAGAGCTGCTCTGGCACGCCTACAACGTCTACAAGAAGTCGCACCCGTGGGTGGCCGACCATCCGGTCTCGCCGAAGTCCGTCATCCGCGACATGTACGAACGGGCGCTCACCTTCACGGAGTTCACGTCCTGGTACGAGCTGGCGCGCACCGAGGGCATCGTCCTGCGCTACCTGGCGAGCGCGTACAAGGCGCTCGACCACACCATCCCCGACGACCTCAAGACCGAGGACCTGGAGGACCTGATCGCCTGGCTGGGCGAGATGGTCCGCCAGGTCGACTCCTCGCTCCTGGACGAGTGGGAGCAGCTCGCCAACCCCGAGGTGCAGACCGCCGAGGAGGCGCAGGAGAAGGCCGACGAGGTCAAGCCGGTCACGGCCAACGCCCGTGCCTTCCGGGTCCTCGTGCGCAACGCGATGTTCCGGCGGGTGGAGCTGGCCGCGCTCGACAACGTGGCCGCGCTCGGTGAGCTGGACGCCGAGTCCGGCTGGGACGCGGACGCGTGGGGCGAGGCGCTGGACGCGTACTGGGACGAGTACGACGACCTGGGCACCGGTCCCGACGCGCGTGGCCCCAAGCTGCTCGCGATCGACGAGTCCCCCGAGAACACTGCGCACGGGCTGTGGCGCGTACGCCAGGCCTTCGCCGACCCGAACGGCGACCACGGCTGGGGCATCAGCGCGGAGGTCGACCTCGCGGCCTCCGACGAGGAGGGCCGCGCGGTGATCCGGGTGACGGACGTAGGCGAGCTGTGATCACGAGAGTGGAGACGCACCCATGACGAACCCCGCCGAAAGACTCGTCGATCTGCTCGACCTCGAACAGATCGAGGTCAACATCTTCCGTGGCCGCAGCCCGCAGGAGTCGCTCCAGCGGGTCTTCGGCGGCCAGGTCGCCGGCCAGGCGCTGGTCGCGGCCGGGCGCACCACGGACGGCGAGCGCCCGGTGCACTCGCTGCACGCCTACTTCCTGCGGCCGGGCCGCCCCGGCGTGCCGATCGTCTACCAGGTGGAGCGGGTCCGCGACGGGCGCTCCTTCACGACCCGGCGGGTCACCGCGGTCCAGCAGGGCCGCACGATCTTCAACCTGACGGCGTCCTTCCACCGCCCGGAGCCCGGCAGCATCGAGCACCAGCTCCCGCCGCGCCTGGACTTCCCCGATCCTCAGTCGCTGCCGACGGTGACCGAGGAGATCCGCGAGCACCTGGGCGCGCTGCCCGAGGCGCTGGAGCGGATGGCCCGCCGCCAGCCGTTCGACATCCGGTACGTGGACCGGCTGCGCTGGACCCCGGACGAGATCAGGGACGCGGATCCGCGCAGCGCGGTGTGGATGCGCGCGGTCGGCCCGCTCGGCGACGACCCGCTGGTCCACACCTGCGCGCTCACCTACGCGAGCGACATGACGCTTCTGGACGCGGTGCGCATCCCGGTCGAGCCGTTGTGGGGGCCGCGCGGCTTCGACATGGCCTCGCTCGACCACGCGATGTGGTTCCACCGCCCCTTCCGCGCCGACGAGTGGTTCCTGTACGACCAGGAGTCCCCCGTCTCGACCGGCGGCCGGGGCCTCGCCCGGGGCCGGATCTACGACCGCGAGGGCCGGCTGCTGGTGTCGGTGGTCCAGGAGGGTCTCTTCCGCCCGCTGGTCACCGTCTCCCGCGACTGATCAACTCACCTTTTTCCAGAAGGAGTTACCGATGAGCCTGTACGACATCCCGCTGCGCACCCTGACCGGTGGGCCCACCTCCCTCGCCGACTACAAGGGCAAGGCGGTGCTGCTGGTGAACGTGGCGTCCCAGTGCGGCCTGACCCCGCAGTACGCGGGCCTGGAGAACCTCCAGAAGCAGTACGGCGACCGCGGCTTCACCGTGCTCGGCGTGCCCTGCAACCAGTTCGGCGGCCAGGAGCCCGGCACCGCCGAGGAGATCGGGACCTTCTGCTCGGCGACATACGGCGTGACCTTCCCGCTCCTTGAGAAGACCGACGTGAACGGCGAGAGCCGGCACCCGCTGTACGCCGAGCTGACCCGGACGGCGGACGCCGAGGGTGCGGCGGGCGACGTCCAGTGGAACTTCGAGAAGTTCCTGATCTCCCCGCAGGGCGAGGTGGCCGCACGCATCCGCCCGCGCACGGAGCCGGAGTCCCCCGAGGTCGTCGCGCTCATCGAGGCGAACCTGCCGGTCTGACCCCGCCGCTTTGCGCGGCACACGGGCGCCCCACCCTCTCCGGAGAGCGGGGCGCCTTCGCGCGTTCCGGGCCGGTCCAGCGGCACCCAGCAGGGCAACGGGCCGCGGCGGCTGGACGGTGCCGATCGCAGCGGCCGCCGAGCGGCGTGCCGGTGGCGCGGGCCGCCCTCGACCACCGTCTCGGGCGGGTTGCTACACCGCGTGCGGCGCCGCCTGCGCAGGTCCCGCGCCCGGCGCCGCGAGCCTCACCAGGCGCTCCACCTGCTCGCGCGGGTCGGGTGCGCCCGGCCAGCCGGTCATCAGGAGGTGGTGGACGGTGGCGACGAGGGCGAGGGCGAGGGTCTCGGTGTCGGCGGCCGGCGCGATCCGGCCCAACTCGCGTTCTGCCGCCAGGTATTGGGCGATGGAACCCTGGATCGCCGCGAAGCCGGGTGCCCCCGATTCCAGGGCCTCGCGAATACGGAGGGCGGCGGCGGGGCGGGTCATGGCCAGGGCCGCGATGGTCGGACCGCCCGAGTCGAAGAGCGCAAGGGCGACGCCGCGCAGGTTCTCGGCCACGGAGCCCTCGCCGACGCGGGCGGAGAGTTCGGCGGCCCGGGTCGCGGTGCGGGCGAAGCGGTCCAGGCACAGCTCGGCCACGAACTCGTCGAGCCCGGCGAAATGCGCGTGCAGCATGCCCTTGGCGCAGTCGGCCTCGGCGGTTACGGCCCGGCTGGTGAGGGCGCCGGCCCCGTCCCGGGCCAGGACCCGTTCGGCGGCCGCGAACAGCCGCTCCTTGATGTCGGGTATCGCCACTCCACGCGGTGACATGAGGCCTCTCCCGATGCGCTGTCGCGGCACGCCCCCAACACGCCGCGCGTTCAAGGGGGTTGCCAGTATGGGCACGTGCCCATACTGTTTGGGCACCCGCCCATCATAGGTCCGCCCACCCGGCGGCCGACAGGAGGCACCCCATGCGCGACATCGCCAACACCGAGCAGGCCCAGGCCTGGAACGGCTATGAAGGCACCTACTGGGCCGATCACCAGGACCGCTGGGACGCCGTGAACGCGGGCTTCAACCAGCCGCTGCTCGACGCCGCCGCGATCGGCCCGCACGACCGCGTGCTCGACATCGGCTGCGGGGCGGGGCAGAGCACCCTCCTCGCCGCGCGTGCGGCCGGTCAGGGGCAGGTGCTCGGCGTCGACCTGTCGCAGCCGATGCTGGCGCGCGCCCGCGCCCGCGCCGCCGAAGAGGGCATCGGCAACGCGGAGTTCGAGCAGGCGGACGTCCAGGTCCACGCCTTCGCACCCCGCGCCGTCGACATCGCGATCAGCCGATTCGGGGTGATGTTCTTCGCCGATCCGGTCGCCGCGTTCACCAATGTCGCCGCCGCGCTGCGCCCCGGTGGACGGCTCGCGTTCATCTGCGCGGCGGAGCCCGCGCGCAACGAGTGGGTGGCGGCGATGACCGTACTGCGCGAGCACCTTCCCGTCGGCGACTTCGGCGCGCCCGGCCTCCCCGGCATGTTTTCCCTCGCCGATCCGGACCGCGTCCGCGGAGTGCTCGGCGCCGCCGGGTTCAGCGAGGTGGCCGCGCGGCGGGTCGAGGCGTACGGAATCTGGGGACGCACGGCGCAGGACGCCGCGGACTTCCTCCTGAACAGCGGCCCCGGCCGGCACATCACCGCCCAGGTGCCCGAGGAGAGCGCGGCGCGGGCTCGCGAGGCGCTCACCGGGCGGTTGCGCGCGCACGAGCGGAACGGCTCCGTCCGGCTGCGCAGCACGGCCTGGCTGGTCACGGCGGAACGCCCGGTGTGACCAGCCAGGCGGTGCCTGCCGCTAGCGGATCGGCATGCCCGACAGGGTGCGGGCGATGACCAGCCGCTGGATCTCGCTGGTGCCTTCGAAGATGGTGTAAATGGCAGCATCTCGATGCATACGCTCCACCGGGTACTCGCGGGTGTAGCCGTTGCCGCCGAGGATCTGGATCGCCTGGGCGGTGACCTTCTTGGCCGTCTCGCTCGCGTACAGCTTGGACATCGAGCCCTCGGCCGACTCGAACTTCTTGCCCGTGGTGGCCATCCATGACGCGCGCCACACCAGGAGCCGGGCGGCGTCGATCTGGGTGCGCATGTCGGCGAGCTGGAAGGCGATGCCCTGGTTGTCGATGATCGGGCGGCCGAACTGCTCACGGGTCTTGGCGTATTCGAGCGCGTAGTCGTACGCGGCCCGTGCGGTGCCGACCGCCATCGCGCCGACGGCGGGGCGGGAGGCCTCGAAGGTGGCCATCGCGGCGTTCTTCACGCGCTCACCGCCCTGCGTCTTCGCCCTCTCGCGGGCGCGGGCGAGCCGCTCGTCGAGCTTCTCCTTGCCGCCGAGCAGGCAGTGGCCGGGCACGCGGACGTCTTCGAGCACGACCTCGGCGGTGTGCGAGGCGCGGATGCCGTGCTTCTTGAACTTCTGCCCCTGGGTCAGGCCGGGGGTGTTCGGCGGCACGATGAAGGAGGCATGGCCCTTGGAGCCCAGCTCCGGGTCGACCACGGCCACCACGACGTGAACGTTGGCGATGCCGCCGTTGGTCGCCCAGGTCTTGGTGCCGTTCAGGACCCACTCGTCCTTGGCCCCGTCGTACACGGCCTTCGTACGCATCGAGGCGACGTCGGAGCCCGCGTCCGGCTCGGAGGAGCAGAACGCCGCGACCTTCACGTCGTTCACATCGCCGTACATCTGCGGAATCCAGGTGCCGATCTGCTCCTCGGTGCCGTTGGCCAGGACACCGACGGCGGCGAGCCCGGTGCCGACGATGGACAGCGCGATGCCCGCGTCGCCCCAGAACAGCTCCTCCATGGCCACCGGAATGCCGAGCCCGGTCGGGTCGAAGAACTGCTGCGCGTAGAAGTCGAGGGAGTAGATTCCGACCTTGGCCGCCTCCTGGATCACCGGCCAGGGGGTCTCCTCGCGCTCGTCCCACTCGGCGGCCGCGGGGCGGATCACATCCTTGGCGAATCCGTGCAGCCAGTCCTGGACCTGCTTCTGGTCGTCGTTGAGATCCATCGTGAACTCGGCCATGTCCCCTCCACCACTCCAAGCGTTACTTGCGGTAACCGCAGTCTGTTACTGACGGGTAGCCCCTGTCAACCGACGACCCGCGGGGCAGCGTCGTAACCGAGTGGGGTGTTACGTTGCGCAGGGATTCCGTAAGACGGAAAAGCGACAGGCAGTACGGGCGGGGAGAAGAACCCATGGAGACCACGCAGCACCAGGCCGGACAGCAACGCACGGCGGCCGAGCGCCGGCGGCGCGAACTGCTGGAAGCGGCGGACCGGGTGGTGCTCCGGGACGGCCCGAAGGCCTCGATGAACGCCATCGCCGCGGAGGCGGGCATCACCAAGCCCATCCTCTACCGCCACTTCGGCGACAAGGGCGGCCTCTACCGCGCCCTCGCCAAGCGGCACACCGACGCCCTGCTGGCCGCTCTGCGGTCCGCGCTCGACGCACCCGCCGAGCGCCGCGAGCGGGTCGAGGCGACCCTGGACACCTATCTGGCGGCGATAGAGGCGCGCCCGCAGGTGTACCGGTTCCTGATGCACCCCGCCGAGGACGCCCCGGCGCCCGAGCCCGAGCAGGGCTTCGACGTGGGCCGCCATTCCGCGCCGCTGCTGCGCCGTATGGGAGAGGACCTCGGAGTGGTCATAGCCGAGCGGATCGACCTGGGGCCGGGCAGCGAGACGCTGGCCCGGGTCTGGGGCCACGGGATCGTCGGCATGATGCACGCGGCGGGCGACTGGTGGCTGGGTGAACGCCCCTGCTCCCGCGCGGAGTTGGTGCGCGCCCTGGCCGACCTTCTGTGGGGCAGGCTGGCCGCGGCGGGCGACCGGCTGAGCGGACCCGGCTTCTGACCCCCGGGGGTGGAACGCTGTCAGGGGCTCGGGGAACCGCACGACCAGCCCCGCACGCCCCGCGGCCGACGCACTCCGCCGGAGGCTTTCGGAAAGGGGCGGGGCGGGACCTGCGGGGTCGGGGGCGGAGCCCCAGTACCTCAGCTCCAGGGGGCCTTTCGGATGGCGCGCCGCAAGCGGGACTTGTGGCGGCCCGTGACGCGGTCGGCGTACACCACGCCCTCCAGGTGGTCGCACTCGTGCTGGAGGCAGCGGGCGAAGAACCCGGTGCCCTCGATCCGCACGGGAGCGCCGGAGAGGTCCACGCCCTCCACCACCGCGCGGTCGAAGCGCGCGGTCTGCGCCTCGACGCCGGGCAGCGACAGACAGCCCTCGGGGCCGCGCACCTCCGCCCCGTCCGCCACCACGAGCCGCGGGTTCACCACGTACCCCAGGTGGCGCACGTCCTCGTCGTCGGGGCAGTCGTACACGAACACCCGCTGGGCCACCCCGATCTGGTTCGCCGCCAGACCGACACCGTCGGCGGCGTACATCGTGGCGAACATGTCCTGGACGAGGCGGTGCAGCGCGGGACCGAAGTCGGTGACGGCTTCGCACGGGGCGTGGAGCAACCGGTCGCCGAGGAGACTCATCTCTCGTACGGAGCCGGAACTGCCGGGAATGGGGCGGTGACGCATGGTCGCAAGCGTACGTTCCGGGGAGCCCGGAGCATTCCGGATGGTGGCGCGGTTCGGGGCGCAGACCGGATCTCGATAGGCTGACACCCGACCCAGGCACAAGGAGGATCAAGGACGATGTCAGGACACGTTGGAGGTGCCGGGCCCCTGTCACCGCGAGCCAAGCTGGCCGTGACCGCGGGCAAGGCCGCCGCGGCGGTGTCGCGCGCGGCGGGGCGGGGCAGTGGATCGGTGATCGGCGGGCGCGTCGCGCTCAAGCTCGACCCCGATCTGCTCGGCCGGCTCGCCACTCATCTGGACGTCGTCCTGGTGTCGGCGACGAATGGCAAGACGACCACGACCCGGCTGATCGCCGAGGCACTGCGGGCCAGCGGCCCGGTGGTGTCGAACGCGCTGGGCGCCAACATGCCGGCGGGCATCACCTCGGCGCTGGCGGGCGGATCGGACGCCAAGTACGGCGTGATCGAGGTGGACGAGAAGTATCTGGCGGGTGTCGCGCGCGATGTGACGCCGAAGGCGATCGCGCTGCTCAACCTCTCGCGCGACCAGCTCGACCGGGCCGCCGAGACCCGGATGCTCGCCGAGAAGTGGCGCGAGGGCCTCTCCGGCTCCAAGGCCGTGGTGATCGCCAACGCGGACGACCCGCTGGTGGTGTGGGCGGCGTCCTCCTCCCCCAACGTGGTGTGGGTGGCGGCCGGTCAGGAGTGGAAGGACGACGCCTGGTCCTGCCCCGCCTGCGGCGGTGTGATGCAGCGGCCGGGCGACGACTGGTTCTGCGGCGAGTGCGGTTTCCGCCGCCCGGCGCCCAGTTGGGTCCTCAGCGGCGACTACGTGCTGGACCCGCACGGCTCGGCCTGGCCGATCCATCTGCAACTGCCGGGCCGCGCCAACAAGGCGAACGCCGCCACCTCCGCCGCGGTCGCCGCGGTGTTCGGGGTGCCGCCGCAGGTCGCCCTGGAGCGCATGTACCAGGTGCAGGCGGTGGCCGGTCGCTACGACGTCGTGAACTTCCAGGGCCGGGAGCTTCGGCTGCTGCTCGCGAAGAACCCGGCGGGCTGGCTCGAAACGTTTTCCCTCATCGACCCGCCGCCCACGCCGGTCGTGCTGTCCGTCAACGCCCGCGGCGCGGACGGCACGGACACGTCCTGGCTGTGGGACGTCGACTACACCCGGCTCGCCGGCCACCCGATCTTCGTGATCGGCGACCGCAAGCTGGACCTGGCCGTCCGCCTCGAGGTCGCGAACCTGGACTTCCGGGTCTGCGAAAACCTTGAGGAGTGCACGCAGTTGGCGCCGCCCGGCCGGATCGAGCTGATCGCCAACTACACCGCGTTCCAGGACGTCCGCCGCGTCGTCGGCAACTGACCCAAGCAAGGAGCAAGCAAGCGACATGGCAGACAACAGCCTGCGCCTCGTGTGGGTCTACCCCGACCTGCTGAGCACCTACGGCGACCAGGGCAACGCGCTGGTCGTGGAGCGCCGGGCCCGCCAGCGCGGCCTGGACGTGCACCGGCTCGACGTCCGCAGCGACCAGCCGATCCCGACGTCCGGTGACATCTACCTCATCGGCGGCGGCGAGGACCGGCCGCAGCGCCTCGCGGCCGAGCGGCTGCGCCGCGACGGCGGCCTGGAGCGCGCCGCGTCCAACGGCGCGATCATCTTCTCGGTCTGCGCCGGCTACCAGATCCTCGGCCACGAGTTCATCAACGACCTCGGGGAGCGCGAGCCGGGCCTCGGCCTGATCGACGTGATCTCCACGCGCGGCGAGGGCGAGCGGTGCGTCGGCGACGTACTCGGCGACATCGACGAGCGGCTCGGCCTGCCCCAGCTGACCGGCTTCGAGAACCACCAGGGCATCACCCACCTCGGCCCGACGGCCCGCCCGTTCGCCCGGGTACGCCTGGGCAAGGGCAACGGCACCGGCGACGGTACCGAGGGCGCGTACAACGACACGGTGTTCGGTACGTATATGCACGGCCCGGTGCTCGCGCGCAATCCGCAGATCGCGGACCTGCTGCTGAAGCTGGCCCTCGATGTGAACGCGCTGCCGCCGACCGACGACCGGTGGTACGAGGCGCTGCGCGCGGAGCGCATCGCGTCGGCGACCCAGCCCGCATAATACACATAACGGACAACCGGGATCGTCGGGTGGACGGTTCGTACGTTCGCACGACGTCCATCAGTCGGACCTCCGATTCGGCCCCCGTCACCTTGCGCCGGTAGGGTGACGGGGATCCAACCGGACGACGTGGTCCGGTCGTCGGCCCACGTTGCAAAGGTTCTCCGGGCAATGCGAATTGGTGTGCTCACCTCCGGCGGCGACTGCCCCGGCCTGAACGCCGTCATCCGATCCGTCGTGCATCGCGCGGTGGTCGACCACGGCGATGAGGTCATCGGCTTCCACGACGGCTGGAGGGGCCTCCTCGAAGCCGACTACCGCAAACTCGACCTCGACGCGGTCGGCGGCATCCTCGCCCGCGGCGGCACCATCCTCGGCTCCTCCCGCGTCCAGCCCGCGCATCTGCGTGACGGCGTCGAGCGGGCGAAGGGGCACGTCGCCGAGCTCGGCCTCGACGCGATCATCCCGATCGGCGGCGAGGGCACCCTCAAGGCCGCGACGCTGCTCTCGGACGCGGGCCTGCCCATCGTCGGCGTGCCGAAGACCATCGACAACGACATCGCCTCCACCGACGTCACCTTCGGCTTCGACACCGCCGTGGGCGTGGCGACCGAGGCCCTGGACCGTCTGAAGACCACCGCCGAGTCGCACCAGCGCGTGCTGATCGTCGAGGTCATGGGCCGGCACACCGGCTGGATCGCGCTGCACTCGGGCATGGCCGCCGGCGCGCACGCGATCGTCGTCCCCGAGCGCCCCTTCGACATCGACGAGCTGACCGAGCTGGTCGGCCGGCGCTTCTCGGCGGGCAAGAAGTTCGCGATCGTCGTGGTCGCCGAGGGCGCCAAGCCGCGCGAGGGCTCCATGCAGTTCGACGTGGGCGGCACCGACATGTACGGCCACGAGCGTTTCGCGGGCGTCGCCCGCCAGCTCTCCATCGAGCTGGAGCAGCGCCTGAACAAGGAGGCCCGCCCGGTCATCCTCGGCCACGTCCAGCGCGGCGGCACGCCCACCGCGTACGACCGGGTGCTCGCCACCCGCTTCGGCTGGCACGCGGTGGAGGCCGCCCACCGCGGTGAGTTCGGGATGCTGACCGCGCTGCGCGGCACCGACATCGTGATGGTCCCGCTCGCCGAGGCGACGGCCACCCTGAAGACCGTCCCCGCCGAGCGGTACGCCGAAGCGGAGTGCGTGCTCTAGTTTCCGGACCGGTTCCGCTCGTTCCCGGTTTGTTCAGTAGGCAAGGACCGCCCCCGGCCGCAGCAGCGGCCGGGGGCGGTTCTAGTCTGGTCGGGGACAACCGGTACGAATCAGGAGTCAGCGGATGGATCACAGCGGGCACGGCATGGACATGAACATGGACCTGCCGCCGTTCACGCTGACGCGGGGCCTCGAATGGTCTGCGGACCCCTTCTTCCTCACCGGCTGTCTGCTGGGGCTCGCCCTGTACGCCTGGGGTGTGGTCCGGCTGAGGCGGCGGGGGGACAGCTGGCCGGTCAGCCGGATGATCCTGTGGACCGTCGGCGTCCTGACCATCGCGCTCGTCATGTGCACCAAGCTCAACGAATACGGCATGTCCATGTTCAGCGTGCACATGGTGCAGCACATGGTGATCAGCATGCTGTCGCCGATCCTGCTGCTGCTCGGCGCGCCGGTCACCCTCGCGCTGCGCGCCCTGCCGGTCGCCGCGCGGGGCCGCAAGGGTCCGCGCGAGCTGCTCCTGATGCTGCTGCACAGCCGGTACATGAAGATCGTCACGCATCCGGCGTTCACCATTCCGCTGTTCATCGCCAGCCTGTACGGGCTCTATTTCACGCCGGTCTTCGACTTCCTCATGGAGTCCAAGACCGGGCACATCGCGATGATGGTGCACTTCCTCGCGGTCGGCCTCGTCTTCTTCTGGCCGATCATGGGCGTGGACCCGGGACCGCACCGGCCCGGCTATGTGATGCGGATGCTGGAGCTGTTCGCGGGCATGCCCTTCCACGCCTTCTTCGGCATCGCGCTGATGATGGCGAGCGAGCCCATGATCGGCACGTACCGGAATCCGCCCGCTTCCCTCGGCATCGACGCGCTCACCGACCAGCAGGCCGCCGGTGGCATCGCCTGGGCGTTCAGCGAGATCCCCTCGGTCCTCGTGCTGATCGCGCTGGTCTTCCAGTGGTACGCGACCGAGAAGCGCCAGGCGCGCCGTACGGACCGGGCCGCCGACCGGGACGGTGACCGGGAGCTTCAGGCCTACAACGCCTATCTCGCCTCCCTGAACACGCGCGGGCAGTAGCGGCGGGACCCTCCGCGGGGAGACGATGGTCTTCACGGCGCCTGCCGGGAGGAAGGGGACGCGATGCCCCGTTCGACGAAGTCGATGATGATGCTCACCGTCGTGATGCTGGTCCTGGTCACGGCGTACACGGTGGCGCTCGGCAGCAGCGGCTGGCTGTGGTTCGGCTGGGTGGTGCTCGGGCTCGCCACGATCGGAACGGCCGCGGTGTCGGGCAGCACCTGAGCGGCATCGCCCGAGCCCGTTTGTCAGCCGAGCCGCTGGGGGTGCGGGTGACGGTGCCCGTTTGTACACTAAGCGCGCTTCGTACGCTCAAGAACCTCGTCAGAAATGACCGATTGATCGATGCGCCTCGGCCCGGTCATCGGTGGTTACAGGGGCGCGACGCTCCCCCTAAACTGACCACCCCCGAATGGTGAGGAGCGTGCGGGTGCTCTACTACGTCCTCAAATACGCAGTCCTGGGGCCCTTGTTGAGACTGCTGTTCCGGCCGAGGATGATGGGCTTGGAGCACATTCCCGAGGAGGGCGCGGCGATCATCGCGGGCAATCACCTCTCCTTCTCCGATCATTTCCTTATGCCGGTGATGCTGAAGCGGCGCATCACCTTCCTCGCCAAGCAGGAGTACTTCACCGGGCCCGGGATCAAGGGCAGGCTCACCGCCGCCTTCTTCCGTGCCATCGGGCAGATCCCGGTGGACCGATCCGGCAAGGAGGCGGGCCGGGCCGCGATCCGGGAGGGGCTCGGGGTGCTCGGCAAGGACGAGCTGCTCGGCATCTACCCGGAGGGCACCCGCTCTCCCGACGGCAAGCTCTACAAGGGCAAGGTCGGCGTCGCGGTGATGGCGATCCGGGGGCGGGTCCCGGTGATCCCGTGTGCCATGGTCGGCACCTTCGAGATCCAGCCGCCCGGCCAGGTCGTACCGAGGATCAAACGGGTCGCCATTCGCTTCGGCGAACCGCTGGACTTCTCCCGCTATGCGGGGATGGAGGACGAAAAGGCCGTACTGCGGGCCATCACCGACGAAATCATGTACAAGGTCATGGAGCTGTCGGGTCAGGAATACGTGGACCGGTACGCGGCCGATGTGAAAGCGGAGCAGTCGCGGAAGTTCCGCGGAATCATCAGCTGAGGTGGAAAGTTCCCGCGTGCCCTCAGCCCTGGGCGGATCCGCGCAGGGCGAAACGATCGGACCGCGGTGATCATCGCGGCGTAGCTTCCCGCTATGACCAAGGGATCGGCGTTCGTCATAGGAGCTACGGGACAGATCGGGCGGGCCGCGGTGCGCGCGCTCGCCGAGGACGGCTGGGAGGTGCGGGCCGCGTCACGGAGCGGCGGCGGGGACGCCGACTGGTCCGGGGGCGTACAGCGGGTGCGCCTGGACCGGGAGGACGACGCTGCGCTCGCCGCGGCGCTCGGGGACGGCGTCGACGTGCTGGTCGACGTGGTGGCCTACGGGCAGCGGCACGCACGGCAGTTGACCGGCCTCGGCGACCGGATCGGGTCGGCGGTGGTGATCTCCAGCGGCGCGGTGTACGAGGACGACAAGGGGCGCAGCTTCGACACCCAGAGCGAACCGGACGGATCGCCGCGCTACCCGGTCCCGATCGTCGAATCGCTGGCCACGGTGGCGCCCGGCGATGCCACGTACGGCACCAGGAAGGTCGCGCTGGAGCGGGAGCTCCTTGAGTCGGCGGTGCCTTCGACGCTGCTGCGTGCGGGCGCCATCCATGGTCCGCACTGCCGCAGCCCGCGTGAACTCCACTTCGTGAAGCGGGCGTTGGACGGGCGGCCGGTGCGGATCCTGGCGTACGGCGGCCGCAGCCGCTTCCATCCCTCGCACGTGGCCAACATCGCCGAGCTGATCCGGCTGGCCGCGCTCAAGCCCGGCTCGCGGGTGCTGAACGCGGCGGATCCCGAGGCACCGACGGTCGCGGAGATCAGCGCTGCCGTCGATGAGGTGCTGGGGGTGCGCAGCGAGATCGTGCCGATGGACGGTGCGCCGGAGGCGATGGTCGGGCTTACACCGTGGAGTGGTCCGCATCCGGTCGTGTACGACATGTCGGCGGCCGAACGGGAGCTGGGCTACCGGCCGGTGACCGGGTACGTTTCATCGCTGCCGCAGACGGTCGAGTGGCTCGCCGCCGAGCTGAAGGGCCGGGACTGGCGCGCGGCGTTCCCGCCGATGGCCAGGTACGGCGACCTCTTCGACTACGCGGCCGAGGACGCCTGGCTGGCCGCGCGCCGCACCTGACGGACGTCAGGACGGCGGACACGACAGCAGCGGGGCGGCCGGAAGCTCCGGCCGCCCCGCTGGGCTCAACTGGCCGCTACGGCGCGGGCGTCGCGTGCGGGGTGCACGTGAAGTCCGCGCTGTCGGTCTTGCCGGTGAGCAGGTAGTCGTCGACGCGCGAGTTGATGCACGGGTTGACGAGTCCGGTCACACCGTGCGAGCCGGCGCCCTTCTCGATGATGAGGCGCGAGTTCTTGAAGCGCTTGTGCAGCTCGACGGCGCCCTTGAACGGGGTGGCGGCGTCATTGGTGCTCTGCACGATGAGGACCTGCGGCAGGCCGCGGCCCGTCTTGACCTCGACCGGAGTCTGCTGCTTGGCGGGCCAGGTGGCGCACGGCAGGTTCATCCAGGCGTTCGCCCAGGTCATGAACGGGTAGTCCTTGTTCAGCTTGGTGTTGTCGCGGTCCCACTTGCGCCAGCTGGTGGGCCACTTGGCGTCCGCGCACTCGACGGCGGTGTAGACGGCATTGCCGTTCTCCGACGCGATGTTGCCCTTGATGTCCGACATGTCGGGGGCAGCGGCAGCGATGACGGGCTTGCTGTCACCCGCGGCGTAGGCGCTGAGGGCCTTGGCGACCGGCACCCAGTACGAGTCGTAGTACGGGGCCTTCTGGAAGTACCCGATGAGCTCGGCGGGACCGACCTGACCGCCCAGCGGGCTCTTCTTGGCGTCCGCGCGCAGCTTCAGCCACTGGGCCTCGACCTGCGCCCGGGTGGTACCCAGGTGGAAGGTGGCGTCGTACTTCGCGACCCAGTCCTCCCACTGGTTCCAGCGGGCCTGGAAGGCGACGTCCTGCTCCAGGTTGGCCTGGTACCAGATGTTGTCCTGGGCCGGGTTGACGACGCTGTCCACGATCATGCGTCGCACGTGCGACGGGAAGAGGGTGCCGTAGACCGCGCCCAGGTAGGTGCCGTAGGAGACGCCCAGGTAGTTGATCTTCTTCTCCCCGAGGGCGGCGCGGATGACATCCAGGTCGCGGGCGGTGTTCGGGGTGGTCATGTACGGCAGCATCCAGCCGCTGCGCTCCGCGCAGCCGTCCGCGTACTCGGCGGCGAGCTTGCGCTGGGCCCGCTTGTCGGCCTCGCCGGCCGGAACCGGGTCGGGCTTCGGCGCCTTGGCGTACTCCTGCGGGTCGACACAGGAGATCGGCGTCGAGTGGCCCACGCCGCGCGGGTCGAAGCCCACGAAGTCGTACGCCTTCGACGTGTTCGTCCACAGTGGGTTCTTCTTGGTCACCCGGGTCGGGAAGGCCATGCCCGAACCACCGGGGCCGCCCGGGTTGTAGACGAGGGCACCCTGGCGCTCGGCCTTGGTGCCGGTGTTGCCGATGCGGTCCACGGCGAGCTTGATCTGCTTGCCGTTGGGACGGGCGTAGTCGAGCGGGACGCTCACGTAACCGCACTGAATGGGCTTGGCGATGGCCCAGTCGGCGGGGCAGTCCGTCCAGTTGATGCCCTGCTTGGCCGCCCGGTCGGCGGCGACCTGTACGCCACGCGCCTCGGACCAGCCGTGGTCGCGGTTGTCGGCGCTGGCGACCGGAGCCGCTATCGCGCCCACCATCAGCGTGCCCGCGATCAGAGTGCCGGCCGAGCCGAGCACTGCGGTGCGTCTCAAGTGGTACCTCCCCCTGCTGAAGTGCGCTGTCGCTCAACAGCGCACCGTTTGGGCCTGTTGGGGGATCCTTTCGTCTGTGTGCCCGCTGTGCACAGGCCGTACGGGCGTTTCTTTACCGAACCGATAGCCGGTACGAGGTGTTCCGCTGAGCGGTCGCCATGTCGCGGGGTGCCGTGGCGAGGGCCTCGTCGAGTGTGCGGCGCAGCAGCCGGGCGTCCGGGGCGAGCGCGGTCACGAGGAAGGCCGGTCCGGCGAGCGGGGTGAGCACGGCGTGCTCGCCGAGCATCCGGGGTTCGGCGAGCCGGTCGGCGAACTCCGGTTCCACGACGAGCAGTTGGCCCGCCGCCCGATGGCCGCCGAGCACCGCTCCCCCGTCCCAGCCGCCGGGTGCGCCGGGCCCGAAGGCCAGCTCCTGGTCCAGGAGCGGGCGGCCGGCGCGGTACACGGTGAGGCGGCTGGTGAGGGTGCCGGGCGCCTCACCGTGACGGCCGAGCACCTGTTCCTCGCGGAACACCAGGCGGGCGCCGGCCGCGAGGTCGATCCGTGTTCGCATCCGCAGGTCGCTGCCGTGCGCGGAGATGAGCTGCTCGGGCAGCCAGCGCAGTTCGGCGCCCTCGCCGACGGTGAGCCGTACGTCGTAGTGCGCCTGTTCGCCGCCGCGGCCGGGCAGCGCGATGGTGGCGGCCGCCGAGTCCACGGCGAGCCGCGCGCCTGCGCGCGCCTCCGCTTCGAGGGCGATGCGGTCGCCGCCGAGCGGGGCACTCATCGCGCCGATGACGGTGACGCGGTGCCACGGCCCCTTCGCCCGGGTGCGGCGCAGCGCGAGCGGGCCCTCCCCTTCGAGCACGGGCAGGCCTTCGGGGGTGGCGACGATGCGGGCGGTGGCGCGCAGGCCCGTCGCGCCGGCGGTCAGGCCACCCATGCCGCGAGCTGCCCTCGTACCCATCCGGCGACCTCGGCGACCCCGTCCTTGGACCTCAACGACTGGAAGACCACGGGGAGTTCGGCGCGCTGCTCCTTGGCGTCGCGGGCCATCCGGCCGAGGTCGGAGCCGACGTACGGGGCGAGGTCGGTCTTGTTGACGACGAGCAGGTCGGCGGTGGTGACGCCGGGGCCGCCCTTACGCGGGATGTCGTCGCCGCCGGCCACGTCGATGACGAAGATCTGGGCGTCGACCAGACCCTTGGAGAAGGTGGCGGTCAGGTTGTCGCCACCGGACTCGACGAGGATCAGATCGAGCGGCCCGACCGCCTCCTCCAGGTCCTCGACCGCTTCGAGATTGGCGGAGATGTCGTCGCGGATCGCGGTGTGCGGGCAGGCCCCGGTCTCCACGGCCTGGATCCGCTCGGGCGGCAGCACGGCGTTGCGCAGCAGGAAGGCGGCGTCCTCGCGCGTGTAGATGTCGTTGGTGACGACGGCGATGGAGAGCTCGTCGCGCAGGGCCCGGCAGAGCGCGGCGACGGTAGCGGTCTTCCCGGACCCGACGGGCCCCCCGAGCCCGATGCGCAGAGCACGCCGGGTGCCATCGGGACGGCGGGCATCCGCGCTGACGGCGGCGGGGCCTTCGTGGGAGTGGTCGAGGTGCATGGGGGCTCCAGGGAGGGATGGGTTACGCCGTTGGGGGTTCGGTTGGGGTCAACACCGTTGGCCCGTCCGGCGTTCGAGAACGAGCGCCCTTCAGGCGCGATCGGGATCTGGGGGCAGAGCCCCCGGTACGGGGCCGGCGCCCCTCTATGACGCGAACAGCCGCACCGGCCAAGCGGCATGCGCCTGCGCGGAGATGTCCAGCAGCGGGGCAGACGCCGCGGGGAGCGCGTCGAGACCCTCGACCGCCGCCTGAGCGGCGGCGAGCGCGGCATCCCGCGCCACCGAGTCCAGCTCCGGCGCGAGCCGCGCCAGCACGGCCGTCGCGTCGAACGGGTCGAGGCTCAACAGCCGTACGGCCGCCGTCGCCGGGCCGCTGACCGTCTCGTACGCCACGCAGTGCGCCGCGTCCGTCGGCCCGAGCCCGGCCGCGCGCGCGGCGAGACCGAGCACGATCGGCTGGTGGGCGCCGCGCGGGCGGGCCGCGGCCAGCGCGTCGAGCTCGGCGCACGGCCAGGTCGCACGGGCCGCGCGCATCATCTGGCGGCCGAGCTTGCGGGCCGTGGCCCGCAGGGCCGGCGACGGAGTGCGGGCGTCGGCCGCCTCGTCGAGGGCGAGCGGGTCGAGGCCCGCGGCCGCCGCCGCGGCCAGCGCGGCGGCGGTGAGGCCCGCCGTATGCAGTCGGCCCCGGCAGAACTCCGCGAGGTCGGCCGGGTTTTTGATGCGGCCCGCCTTGACGGCCGGTTCGGCCCCGCCCGAGTGGGCGTGGCCACCGGCGGGGAACCGGCCGTCGGCGAGGACGAGCAGTGCTGCGCGACTCATGTGATGACAGCCCGTCAGAAGAGGAAGTACCGCTGGGCCATGGGGAGTTCGGCGGCCGGTGCCGGTTCCACCACGTCGCCGTCGATGGTCACCGTGAAGGTGTCCGGGTCGACCTTGACGTCCGGCAGGGCGTCGTTCTGGCGCATGTCCGCCTTGCCGACCCGGCGGGTGTTCTTGATCGCCACGAACTCCTTGTCCAGACCGAGCCGTTCGGGAAGACCGTCCTCGATGGCCGCCGATGAGACGAAGTTGAACGAGTTGGCCGCGGGCGCCTTGCCGTACGCACCGAACATCGGCCGGGGCAGCACCGGCTGCGGGGTGGGGATCGACGCGTTCGCGTCGCCCATCTGCGCGTACGCGATCTGGCCGCCCTTGATGACGAGCTGCGGCTTGACACCGAAGAACGCGGGGTCCCACAGCACGAGGTCGGCGAGCTTACCGCTCTCGACCGAGCCGATCTCGTGGTCGAGGCCCTGGGCGACGGCCGGGTTGATCGTGTACTTGGCGACATAGCGGCGCACCCGGTGGTTGTCGGCCCGCCCGTCACCGGGCAGCGCGCCGCGGCGCACCTTCATGACGTGCGCGGTCTGCCACGTGCGCAGTACGACCTCGCCGATCCGGCCCATCGCCTGGGAGTCGGAGGAGATGATCGAGATGGCTCCGAGGTCGTGCAGGAAGTCCTCGGCCGCGATGGTCGAGGGCCTGATGCGGGACTCTGCGAAGGAGAGGTCCTCCGGAACCGCCGGGTTCAGGTGGTGACAGACCATCAGCATGTCGAGGTGTTCCTCGATGGTGTTGACGGTGTGCGGCCGGGTCGGGTTGGTGGAGCTGGGCAGCACGTTGGGCTGCGAGACCACGGTGATGATGTCGGGGGCGTGGCCGCCGCCCGCGCCTTCGGTGTGGTACGCGTGGATCGAGCGGCCCGCGATGGCGGCGAGCGTGTCGCCGACGAAGCCCGCCTCGTTCAACGTGTCGGTGTGGATGGCGAGTTGGGCGCCGGTCTCGTCGCAGACGCTCAGGCAGGCGTCGATGACGGCGGGGGTGGCGCCCCAGTCCTCATGGATCTTGAACCCGAGGGCGCCGCCGCGCAGCTGGGAGTACATGGCCTCGCGCGACATGGTGTTGCCCTTGCCGAGCAGACCGATGTTGACGGGCGCGTTCTCCAGGGCGGCGAACATCCGGGCCAGATGCCAGGGGCCCGGCGTGATGGTGGTGGCCTTGGTGCCCTCGGCGGGGCCCGTGCCGCCGCCGACCAGCGTGGTGATGCCGGAGGAGAGCGCCTGGTCGATGAGGGTGGGCGAGATGAAGTGGACGTGGGTGTCGACGGCTCCCGCGGTGAGGATCCTCCCGTTGCCCGCGATGATCTCGGTCTCCGGGCCGATGACGAGCTCCGGGTGGACTCCGTCCATGGTGTCCGGGTTGCCGGCCTTGCCGATGCCCGTGACGCGGCCGTCGCGGATGCCGACGTCCGCCTTGACGATGCCCCAGTGGTCGATGATCACGACGCCGGTGACAACGGTGTCGGGAGCGCCTTCGGCCCGGGTGGTCCGGGCCTGCCCCATGGACTCGCGGATGACCTTGCCACCGCCGAACACGGCCTCGTCGCCCGCGCGGCCGGGTCCGCCCGAGCGGTCCTCCTCGATCTCGACCAGCAGGTCGGTGTCCGCGAGCCGGATGCGGTCACCAGTGGTGGGGCCGAACAGATCGGCGTAGCCGGCACGGTCGAGCTCAGCCATCGAGGGCACCTCCACTTTCGCCGCGCAGGCCCGGGACGATGCGCAGTCCGGCCAGGGGGACGAGTTCCACGTCGACGGGGATTCCGGGTTCGAAGCGGACGGCGGTACCCGCGGCGATGTTGAGCCGCTTGCCCCGGGCAACCGTTCGGTCGAAGTCGAGCCCGGGGTTCGCTTCAGCGAAGTGATAGTGGGAGCCGACCTGGACGGGACGGTCGGCGGCGTTCAGGACGGTCAGCCGCACGGTCGCGCGGCCCTCGTTGAGAACAACGGGTTCGTCGGCGAAGAGGATCTCTCCGGGGATCACGGCAGCGCCCACCTCAGACGATCGGGTCGTGGACGGTGACGAGCTTGGTGCCGTCGGGGAAGGTGGCCTCGACCTGGACGTCGTGGATCATCTCCGGGATGCCCGGCATGACCTCGTCGCGGGAGAGCAACTTCCGTCCCGACGCCATGAGTTCGGCGACGGTGCGGCCGTCGCGGGCGCCTTCGAGGATGTGCGAGGTGATGAGCGCGACCGACTCGGGGTGGTTGAGCTTCACCCCGCGGGCTCTGCGCTTCTCGGCCACATCGGCGGCTACATGGATGAGCAGGCGTTCCTGCTCATGCGGCGTCAGTTGCACGCTTTTCACCTCACACTTGTGCCCTTCCGTTCACGGACAGCCGTGGACGGACCCAGCGAGCGTCTGGGGCGGGGCCGACCGGACCAGGCGCTTCCGCCCGAGCGCAGCGGAACCGTATCCGATTTCAACATCCTGTTGACCGGCCTCTCCCGGCCCCTCGGCCAGGCATTGCACGTTAGAGCGGAAGTTTTTCCGGCGCGTTAACTGGCGCTTTGCGAATGCATGATCTTCGCAACCGAACACTGCCGCGGGCAGGCTCTCCCCGTATACGGACGGGTCCGGCGGCGGGATGACGATGGCCCTGCCAAGGGCCCCGCTCCGAGGGCGGGGCGGGTCGCGGCGAACCTCCGGGGCGGGGTTGCGACGAACCTGTGGGGCGGATCGCGACGGGCCGCGCTCGGGCCTCAGTCGCCGATGCGCGGCCCCCGGTGCTCTGCGGCGATCCCGAAGCGCCGGTTCTCGCCGGGGGCGGCGGTCAGGGGCCGTACGGACGAGACGGAGCTGGCCACGTGCTCGCCCTCCTGCTCCGGCTGACTCTCCAGTTTCTCCAGGTCAGCGGCGGAGACCAGGGCGACGAGCGGCTTCCCGTGGCGCGTCACCACCACGCGCTCACCGCCGTAGACAACGCGGTTGATCAGCTCGGCGAGCTCTGCGCGGGCTTGCGTCACCGGAATCTCGTAGGCCATGCCTCCAGCTTAGACTCCGCCTCCCGCGCCGCCATGGGCCGCACGAATCGGCTGGTGCGCAGGTCAGAGCCCTGCGCACGGTGTGCGAGCCGGTCGGAGCGGCGGCGTGGGCGACAGCCCGGCGCCCCGACCCGGCCCGCGCCTCGCGGATCAGGCGGCGGCCACCTCCGCTTCCCTCATCGTCAGCCTCGCCTCCGCCGCGTACACGTCCACATACTCCTGCTCCGACAGCTTCTGCACCGCGTACATGATCTCGTCGGTCACCGCACGCAGCACGAAGCGCTCGTCCTGCATCCCCGCGTAGCGGGAGAAGTCCAGCGGCTCGCCGAAACGGATGGTGACCGGTACGCGGCGGGGCAGCCGGCGCCCCTTCGGCTGGGCCTCGAACGTGCCGATCATCGCGACCGGAACGACCGGGGCACCGGACCGCAGCGCCATCGCCGCCACCCCCACCTTGCCCTTGTAGAGCCTCCCGTCGTGCGACCGGGTCCCCTCCGGGAACACCCCCAACACGCTTCCGCCGCCCAGCACTTGGAGCGCCGTGTCGATCGCCGCCCGCGCCGCGTCCTTGCCGGAGCGGTCGACCGGGATCTGCCCGAGCGCGCGGAAGAACGCCGCGGTCGCCCGGCCGGTGAGCCCCGGCGCGGTGAAGTACTCCTGCTTGGCCAGGAAGGTCAGCCGGCGCCTGAGCGTCACCCCCAGCAGGAACTGATCGGTGAACGACTGGTGATTCCCCGCGAGGATCACCGCACCGGCCTCCGGCACCCGCCCGGCCCCTTCGACGCGCGGGCGGAACAGCCACCGCAGCAGCGGCAGCAGCACGAGGCGGAATGCGTAATAGAACACTTCAGTGAGCCCTCTCCCCAGGTGACCCCCGCGCCGACGCACGCTAGGCCACCCCCGGGGATCACCGGGAGAGCGCCTATTGAGCCAGCGCGCCGCGCCGCTGGCGGGAATCGGAGACCGGCCCCCGACGCCCCCGCTTACGGCCGCCCGCTCGCGCCTGCCGCGCCCGCTGCGTGCCCGCCCCGGGCGCTCGCTCGCCGAGAGCGAAACCCACCGGCACTCTTCTGTACGTCCTGTACATTTTTTACATCCGGTCGAGGATCCGGCCATCCGGTCGAGGAGAGGTACGCCATGACCCACCGCCCTGCCGCCCGCTACGTCCTGCCCGAGTTCTCGGAGCGCACCTCCTCCGGGGTGCGCACGCTCGATCCGTACTCCAAGCTCTTCGAGGAGCGGATCGTCTTCCTCGGCACCCCGGTCGACGACGCTTGCGCCAACGATGTGATGGCCCAGTTCATGCACCTGGAGCACGCCGATCCCGATCGGGACATCTCGCTCTACATCAACTCCCCCGGCGGCTCGCTCACCGCGATGACCGCGATCCACGACACGATGCGGTTCGTCACCTGCGACGTGCAGACCTTCTGCCTGGGCCAGGTGAGCTCGGTCGCCGCGGTGCTGCTCGCGGCCGGCACGCCCGGCAAGCGCCTGGTGCAGCCCGCTTCCCGGGTGCTCCTCCAGCAGCCCGCGATGGAGGAGCCGCTGCGCGGCCAGCCGTCCGACCTGGAGATCCAGGCCGCCGAACTGCTGAGGGGGCGCACGCTCGTGACCGAGCTGCTCGCCCGGTACACGGGGCGTACGGCCGCGCAGGTGGCCGCCGACATCGAGCGGGACGTGGTCTTCGACGCCGCGGGCGCCGTGGCGTACGGGCTCGCCGACCAGGTGATCGAAAACCGCAAGACGTCGCTGCGCGGCAGGTGAACGGCCGTGCTGCCACCGGAACTTCCACCGCTTCCCGCGCTGACGCGGGCCGAGGCCGAGTTCATCGACAGCTACCTCGAAGTGGTCGATCTCCTCGGCCGCATCAATCCCGCGCACGGTCATGACACCTACAGCGCGCTGCGGGCCGCGCAGGCCCTGACCGGCCGGGCGGCGGCGCTGAAGGACGCGCTCACGCTGATGCATCTGCGCGGCGAGGCGCGGATTCACGCCCGGACGCTGACCCGCGCCCTGCGGGTACTGGACGGCGAGCGGCGCGCCGGGCGGCTCACGGTGCCGCCGCAGAGCACCGGTTGAGGGACTCCCGACACCGCTGCGCCTCCCAACACGCCGACACGACCGGCGAAACGATCCAGACGGGCTACCCCCGTTCGGCTCATCAGCGGCTGAAACCGCTGCCCCTTATGAGTTGCTTACAGAGCCCGCGCACAGTGCTGAATCGTTCCTTCCGTCGCTGGTAGACGGCTCGTCGACCCTCCGTCCGGGGAAGCGAACCACTCATGTCCGCCCGGACCGGCCAGTCGTGAGCACCCTGACGGAAAGCCGTTTTGTCACAGAAATATGACAGTAGGTGCGTGAAGATCCCTGGGACGACAAGCCCCCGCCACCCCGGCGGGGCGGTCCGGGCGGACGCCGAGTCCTGCCGCCGCTCCGGACGACTGGTCGACAGGAGTGGACCGGCAGGAGTGGAGGACCCAGGTACTTCGGGACGGCCGATCGCCGGTTGTCCCTCGGGGTGAAGCCGTTCAGGCGGCCGGGCGTCTTCGCCGGCCCGAACCCGACAGGTCATCCTTCGCAGGCGGTTTGACGAAGGGTTGCGCATGACCGCGCAGACATATGTCCCGTCACATGTCCCGGCTGTGCTGCTCCGTCTCGGCACCGTCACGGCCCTCACGCTCGCCGTGGTGGGGGGAAGCCTACTGGCGCCCGGCGCCACGCCCGACGCGATGGCCGCGGCCATCGCCGCCAAGGCGCTCCACGTGGCCGAGTCGAAGAAGGGATCGCCCTATCAGTACGGGGCCGCGGGACCACACCGTTTCGACTGCTCGGGGCTGACGCTCTACTCGTTCAAGCAGGCGGGCCGCAAGCTGCCCCGCTCCGCCCAGCAGCAGTACAACAGCTCCCGGCATGTCGGCGCCTCTGCCCGCAAGGCCGGAGACCTGGTGTTCTTCCATTCCGGAGGACACGTGTACCACGTGGGGATCTACGCCGGGGACGGAAAGATCTGGCACTCCCCCAAGACCGGCGCGGTGGTCCGTCTCGAACGGATCTGGAGCCACCGCGTCTGGTACGGGCGGGTGGGCTGAGCTCGGGCCCGCCGCCGGGCGGCGGTCCGGCCGACGGCCTGCCAACCAGGCCGTCCCGATGCGCGCGCCCACGCACCGGGACGGCCCGCGCGCCCCCGGAGCGGCTCCGGGGGCGGGTGGTGAGCCATGGGCCCACTAGCCGCTCTGCACCGCCGCCGCCCATGGCAGGGCGATCCAGACCGTCTTGCCGCCGTCCGCGGTGGGAGCGACCGAGAGCCGGCCGCCGCACTCGGCCGCGAGCCAGCGGATGATCACCATGCCCCGGCCGTTGTCCTGCTGGACCGCGGCGGGCAATCGTTTCGGCCAGCGCGGATGACTGTCGGTCACCCCGACCCGCAGTTCCTCCGCGCGTTCCAGCTGGACGTCCACGGTGAAGGTGGGTGACTGGCCGAAGGTGTGCTGCACGGCGTTGGTGGCGAGCTCGGAGACGATGAGCCGTACCGTGTCGGCGGTCTCGGCATCGGTGGGCAGACCCCAATCGGTGAGAACCTCGGCGACGTAGCGCCGTGCCGCGGAGACCGAGGCGGGTTCGCTCGGCAGAGTGACTGATTCTTCGAGATGGTCTGCCATGGCGACGCTGTCCCTTTCCCACCCGGGCCGGCTCTACGACTCCTTGGCGGATGAGCGCTCACGGAGACGACGGTGGCCTCGGATTGTGCTTCGCGCCAGAGTGGCACTCATCGTGCCGGTCTCGGGTGCGATCCACCAAGATACGCATATATCTGTCGCTCAAAGCAGTGAACTCTGCGACGGCAGCGCGTATTTGGGCTCACACTTACCCATCGCCGAAGACGCCGGAGGCGAGGGAGAACCATGTGGCACGGACCGGCGGTGCACCGCCCAAACTCGGCGAGGAACTGCGCGGACTGCGCGACCGACGAGGTCTGACGAGCGGGCAGGCCGCCCGTCTGGTCGGCTGGCACCAGTCGAAGGTGAGCCGGATCGAGACCGGCCGCAGCGGCGTGAAGCCCGCGGACGTGATCCGGCTGCTCGACGCGTACGAGGTGCGGGACGCCCGACTACGCGTGCTCCTGGGGGCGTTGGCCGATTCGGCGGACGACGCCGGGCAGCACTGGGCGCGCGCGTACGGGGGTCTGCTGCCGCCGCAGTACCGCGACTTCATCAGCCTGGAGTCGCGGGCGCGCACGGCGCGCACGCTGGAGACGTCGGTGGTGCCGGGGCTGCTGCAAACCCCCGCGTACGCGCGGGCGGTGACCCGGGCCTCGCTCGGCTCCCTGCCGCCGGACAAGGTGGACTCGCTGGTGGAGGTGCGGCTGGCCCGCCAGGAGGTGCTGCGGGGAGATCCGCCGCTCGCCCTCAACGCGGTGCTCGACGAGGGGGTGCTGCGGCGCCAGGTGGGCGGTCCGGCCGCCATGCGCGGTCAGTTACGGCACCTACTGGAGGCGGCCGCGTGGCCGCACGTCCGGTTGCAGGTCATTCCGTTCCAGTACGGCGGCTATGTCGGACTCACCGGCCCTTTCATTATCTTTTCGTCTCCGGACATTTCAGATCTGGATGTGGTCGTTCTCGACCACTTGACGAGTAGCCTCTATCTCGAACGGAGAGAAGACCTTGAGGCGTACATCGCCGCGTTCCAGACCGTTCAGTCGCTCGCACTCTCCTGCGAGGACTCGTTGGATCTCATCGCCCGGACAGCCCGGCAAGCCCCGGGCCGCTCCGGGGCGAGTGGGGAGGCATGAATGTCCGCACGCCCTGCGCACGTTCCTTCCAGTACATCCCTCAACGGAGCCCGGTGGCAGCGCAGTAGCCGCAGCGTGGGCATGAACAACTGCGTCGAGACGGCGGGGCTCAAGGGCGAGCTCCTTGCCGTGCGCGACTCCCAGCGGATCGAGGGGCCCGCGCTGCTCTTCGGCGTACAGGCCTGGCACCGCTTCATCTCGGCACTCCAAGACGCTAGCTGACAGGCCGTCAGCTGGTGGGCGCGGTCCGCAGGATCGTGCCCACCGCCGTGTCGATCTGCTGCTCCGTCAGATCCGCGCGCGCGGTCAGCCGGATGCGCGAGATGCCGTCCGGGACCGACGGCGGCCGGAAGCAGCCGACCACGAGCCCGGCGGCACGGCAGTCGGCCGCCCACGCGACGGCCGCCTCCGGCGAGGGGGCCCGCACCGAGACCACCGCGGCGTCGGGGCGTACCGCGTGGTGCCCCGCGTCGGTGAGCCGCCGGTGCAGTTCGCCCGCCACGGCGCGGGCCCGGCCGGCGCGTTCCGGTTCCGCGCTCAGCAGCCGCAGGGCCGCGAGCGCCCCGCCGACCGACGCGGGTGCGAGCCCGGTGTCGAAGATGAAGGTGCGGGCCGCGTTCACCAGGTGCCGGATGACCCGGGCGGGGCCGAGGACCGCGCCGCCCTGGCTGCCGAGCGACTTCGACAAGGTGACGGTGGCGACCACGTCGTCGGCTCCGGCCAGTCGAGCCGCGTACAGTGCGCCGCGGCCGCCCTCGCCGAGCACTCCGAGACCGTGGGCGTCGTCCACGACCAGCGCGGCACCGAACTCGCGGCAGACGGCGGCCAGTTGGGTCAGCGGGGCGGCGTCTCCGTCCACCGAGAACACCGAGTCCGATACCACGAGCCCCCCTGCGCCATGGGTGTCCAGTGCCTTGCGCACCGCCTCCGGGTCGGTGTGCGCGACGACCTCCGTGTGGGCCCGTGCGAGGCGGCAGCCGTCGACGATGGAGGCGTGGTTACCGGCGTCGGAGACGATCAGCGAACCGTGGGGACCCAGCGCGGTGAGCGCGGCCAGGTTCGCCGCGTACCCCGAGGAGAAGACGAGGGCGGCCTCGAAACCGCAGAACTCGGCCACTTCGCGCTCCAGCTCCGCGTGCAGCGCGGTGGTGCCGGTGACCAGACGGGAACCGGTGGCGCCGGCGCCCCAGCGGTGGGCCGCTTCGGCCGCGCCCGCGGTGACCGCGGGGTGGCGGGTGAGCCCCAGGTAGTCGTTGCTCGCCAGGTCCAGGAGATCCTGGTCGGCGGCGCGCGGCCGGAGCGTACGGACCAGACCGGCGCGCTCGCGGCGCTCCGATTCCACATCGATCCAGTCGAACGGCGCTCGGGGCATGGTGGAGTCCCTTTTTGTAGGCTGCCCACAGACCCTAGCCAAAGCCAAGCCGGGTCAGGGTGTGGCGATACACACACCTCAAACCACCTGTGTTGTGGGATCCCTACCTTGGCCTCAGGCGGTTCGGTAGGCGAAGATCGGCGCCATGGACCTGCTGAACACGCTGGTGGACAAGGGGTTGCGGCGCGAACTGCCGACCCGCGAAGAGGCTCTCGCCGTGCTGGCGACCTCCGACGACGAACTGCTCGATGTGGTGGCCGCGGCCGGCCGGGTGCGCCGGCAGTGGTTCGGGCGGCGGGTGAAGCTCAACTACCTGGTCAATCTGAAGTCGGGCCTGTGCCCCGAGGACTGTTCGTACTGCTCCCAGCGGCTCGGTTCCAAGGCCGACATCCTGAAGTACACCTGGCTCAAGCCCGACGAGGCGTCGAAGGCGGCCGCCGCCGGCGTCGCGGGCGGCGCGAAGCGGGTCTGCCTGGTGGCCAGCGGCCGTGGCCCCACGGACCGTGACATCGCCCGGGTCTCCGAGACGATCGAGACGATCAAGGAGCAGAACGAGGGCGTCGAGGTCTGCGCCTGCCTCGGTCTGCTCTCCGACGGCCAGGCCGAGCGGCTGCGCGCGGCCGGGGCCGACGCGTACAACCACAACCTCAACACGTCCGAGGGGACGTACGGGGACATCACGACCACGCACACCTATCAGGACCGCGTGGACACGGTGACCAAGGCGCACGACGCCGGTCTGTCCGCCTGTTCCGGTCTGATCGCGGGCATGGGCGAGTCCGACGAGGACCTGGTCGACGTGGTGTTCGCGCTCCGCGCGCTGGATCCCGACTCGGTGCCGGTGAACTTCCTCATTCCGTTCGAGGGAACCCCGCTGGCCAAGGAGTGGAACCTCACTCCGCAGCGCTGCCTGCGCATCCTGGCGATGACCCGGTTCGTCTGCCCCGACGTCGAGGTACGGCTCGCGGGCGGCCGCGAGGTTCATCTGCGCTCGATGCAGCCGCTCGCGCTGCACCTGGTCAACTCGATCTTCCTGGGCGACTACCTGACCAGTGAGGGTCAGGCCGGCCAGGCCGACCTCGACATGATCGCGGACGCCGGGTTCGAGGTGGAGGGGGCGGGCACCACCACCCTGCCCGAGCACCGCGCCGACGCGATCGCCGCCGCGGGCTGCGGTTCGGCCCCGGCCGGCGCGGGCTGCGGTTCGCACGCCGAGAGCGCCTGCGGGTCCCACGCGGGCGGCGGCTGCGGCCCCTGCGGCGAGAGCGCCTCCGCGGCGCCCGAGCAGGCGCCCGCGGACCAGGCGCGCACCGATCTCGTGGCCGTGCGCCGCCGGGGCGCGGGGACGGATCTCGCCCCCAATGCCTGACCACTCCCCCGCACACCTGCTCGACCTGGACCGCCGGCACGTCTGGCATCCGTACGGCCCGATGCCCAACCGGCAGGAGCAACTGCTGGTCGAATCAGCGTCGGGCGTCCGGCTGCGGCTGGCCGAACCGGCTTACGGGCAGCGTGAGTTGATCGACGGCATGTCGTCGTGGTGGTCGGCCGTGCACGGCTACAACCACCCGGTGCTCAACGAGGCGGCGCGCGGCCAGCTCGACCGGATGAGCCACGTCATGTTCGGCGGCCTCACCCACGAGCCCGCCGTCCGCCTCGCCGCCCGGTTGGTCGAGATCACCCCCGATCCGCTCCAGCACGTGTTCCTCAGCGACTCGGGTTCGGTCGCGGTCGAGGTCGCCGTGAAGATGTGCCTGCAGTACTGGCGCTCGGTCGGACAGCCGCGTAAGCAGCGGCTGATGACCTGGCGCGGCGGGTACCACGGCGACACCTGGCAGCCGATGTCGGTGTGCGATCCGGACGGCGGCATGCACGAGCTGTGGCAGGGCGCACTGCCCCGCCAGTTGTTCGTGGGTCCGCCGCCGGTGGAGTTCGAGGAGTCCTACGCCCGGGAGCTGCGCGAGACGATCGCACGGCACTCCGGCGAGCTGGCCGCGGTGATCGTGGAGCCGGTGGTACAGGGTGCGGGCGGCATGCGCTTCCACTCGCCCGACTACCTGCGGGTGCTGCGCGAGGCCTGCGACGAGCACGGTGTACTGCTCGTCTTCGACGAGATCGCCAGCGGTTTCGGCCGCACCGGCGCGCTGTTCGCGGCTGATCACGCGGCGCTCTCGCCGGACGTCATGTGTGTCGGCAAGGCGCTGACCGGCGGCTATCTGTCGATGGCCGCGACGCTGTGCACGACCCGGGTCGCCGAGGGCATCTCGTCGGGCGACGTCCCGGTGCTCGCGCACGGCCCGACGTTCATGGGCAATCCGCTGGCCGCCGCGGTGGCCCTCGCCTCGATCGACCTGCTGCTCGGCCAGGACTGGCAGGGCGAGGTCAAGCGCCTGGAGACCGGACTGCGCGAGGGGCTCGACCCGGCCCGCTCCATCGAGGGCGTACGGGATGTCCGGGTGCGCGGTGCCATTGGCGTCGTCCAGCTGGACCACGAGGTGGACATGGCGGCGGCGACCGGGGCCGCGGTCCGCGAGGGCGTGTGGCTGCGGCCGTTCCGGGATCTGGTGTACACGATGCCGCCCTATGTGACGGGCGACGACGATCTGGCGCGCATCTGCCGTGCGGTGTGCGCTGCGGCGCGGGAGGGCTGAGATGACGGTTCTGTTCGTGAGCGGTACGAGCACCGAGATCGGCAAGACGATCACCACGGCGGCGATCGCCGCCCTCGCGCTCGCCGGTGGCCGTTCGGTGGCCGTGCTCAAACCGGCCCAGACCGGGGTGGCGCCGGGTGAGCCCGGCGATGTCTTCGAGGTGCGCCGACTCGCGGGCGAGGCGGTGACCGGGGTCGAACTGGCCCGGTTCCCCGAGCCGTTGGCGCCGAACACCGCGGCCCGTCGGGCGTCGATGGTGCCCGTGGGGCCCGAGCAGACCGCCGAGGCGGCGGCGAAACTGGCCACCGAGCACGATCTGGTCCTGGTCGAGGGGGCGGGCGGCCTCCTGGTCCGCTTCGACGACGCGGGCGGCACCCTCGCGGACGCGGCCCGGCTGCTTCAGGCGCCCGTCCTGGTGGTGACGCCCGCCGGACTGGGCACACTCAACTCGACGTCCCTGACCGGCGAGGCCCTCAGGTCCCGCGGTATCGAGTTCACCGGGGTCGTCGTGGGCAGTTGGCCGACCGAACCGGATCTGGCCTCGCGGTGCAATCTCGCGGACCTTCCGGAGTCGGCCGGTGCACCATTGCTTGGCACCGTGCCCGAGGGCGCCGGACGGCTGGCGCCCGCCGACTTCCGTACCCGAGCGGCCAGCTGGCTCGCCCCGGCGCTCGGCGGTGTTTGGAGCATCTGATGGCTGTGTTACGGGCCCGCCTCGGGCAGCTCGTCGTGGACTGCGCCGACCCGGCCCGGCTGGCCCGGTTCTGGTCCGGGGTGCTCGGCGGACGGCCGGTGGTCCGGGACTCCTCCTGGGCGTACGTCGATCCGCCGGGCGCCCCGCGCCTCGCATTCCAGCGCGTGCCGGAGGAGAAGGCGGGCAAGAACCGGCTGCACCTGGACCTCTCGGTCGAGGACGTGCGCCGGGCGCGGGCCGCGGCCGTGCGGCGCGGTGCGGCGGCCGTGGGCGAGCAGGTGACCGACGCCCAGGGTGCCTTCCAGGTGATGCGCGATCCCGAAGGCAATGAGTTCTGCTTCGTGGAGTCCGCGGACGGGTGAGGACTCCACGGGTGGGGACAATGGCGGTAATCGGCTGCCCGCCCGGCTCAGGAGGTCCGACATGGCGCAGCGCACGAAGATCGCCCCGGATGCCGTGCACCACCCCCTCTTCGCGCGCTTCTACGCGCGGTTCAGCGTGGCGGCCGACGACCGAGCCGGAATCGCCGCGTACCGCGGTGAGCTCCTCGACGGGCTCTCGGGGCGTGTCATCGAGGTCGGCGCGGGCAACGGGCTCAACTTCGCCCACTATCCGGCCGCCGTCTCCGAAGTGGTGGCCATCGAACCGGAGCGCACACTGCGGCAGTTGGCGGTCCGCTCGGCGCTCCGGGCCGAGGTGCCGGTCGATGTCGTGCCCGGTGCGGCGGAGGCGCTCCCGGTCAAGAGCGAGGCCTTCGACGCGGCGGTCGCCTCGCTGGTGCTGTGTTCGGTGCGGGACCTGCCCCGGGCGCTCAGTGAGATCCGCCGGGTCCTGCGTCCGGGCGGTGAGCTGCGGTTCTTCGAGCACGGCCGGGCCGAGGGGCGGGCCCTGGCGGCGGTGCAGCGCGGGGTGGACCGCACGGTGTGGCCGAGGCTGTTCGGGGGCTGCCACACCGCGCGCGATCCGATCGGCGCGATCGAGGCCGCGGGCTTCGAGATCGTGGGTTACCGCCATCTGCGGGTGCCCGCGAGCGGCGTCTGGACCCCGCCCTCCCCCTGCGTCCTCGGGACGGCACGGCGACCCGCGCTGGGCCCGGACGAGTAGGCTTCCGCACCCCCGGCGACGGCGACCGGGTCCACGGCGACGTCCGGCCTCCGCCTCCCGGGTCCTCGGGATGGCGCAGCGACCCCGCTCGGCCCGTCCTTCCGCGCCCCCGCCCACCGCGACCGGTCCCGGCGACGGCGCTCACACGGCCTCTATTCGCTTAAGCCGTACGAGAGTTGGAAAGGCGATGACGTCGGGCTGCCCCGGTCGGCCGAGCGCCACAGCGGCACAGCGGCACAGCGGCACAGCGGCACAGCGGCACGCAAACCGTTCGCCAGATGCTCCGGTGCTCTGCTTGGCTCGCCCCATGAGTGATCTCGACATCCGCTGCGCCACCCCAACGGACATCGACACCGCGCTGCGGTTCTGGCGCGAAGCCGCTGAGGGAACGAGCATCAGCGACGACCGGGACGGGGTGGCCCGCCTCGTCGACCGGGACCCCGAAGCCCTGATTCTGGCGGAGCGCGACGGCGTCCTCGTCGGAACCGTCATAGCCGGGTTCGACGGCTGGCGCTGCCATCTGTACCGCCTCGCCGTCCACCCCGGCCACCGCCGCCAGGGCATCGCGGCGGCGCTGCTCGACGCGGCCGAGGAGCGCTTCGTACGCCTCGGCGGACGCCGCGTCGACGCCATGGTCCTCGTCCGCAACGAGCTCGCCCACCACGCCTGGCACGCCGCCGGGTACGGTCCCCAGGAACAGTGGCGCCGCTGGGTGAAGCCGCTCGGCTGAGCGGACACCCCAGCGCCCTTTGCCACTGCTTTACCATGGGGGCATCGCATTGTCCCCTTGACTGAAAGGTGTGAGCGTCCGCCCATGGGCGAGCCTCCCAGTACCAGTACCGCCGCGCGACACCGCGCGCCCCGCCTCCCCCTGGCCGATCATGGGACGGAGGTGACCCGATGACCGAAGTGCTCCTGCTCCTGGTGGCCGTGCTGCTCTCGCTGGTGTGCGGTGTGTTCGTGGCAGCCGAGTTCTCCCTCACCACCTCGGAGCGCAGCGACCTGGAGCGCGCGGTCGAGCGCGGCGAACGGGGCGCCTCCAGCGCGCTGAAGGCCGTCCGAAGCCTCACCTTCCAGTTGTCCGGCGCCCAGCTCGGCATCACCGTCACCGGCCTGGTCATCGGCATGATCGCCAAGCCGTCGATCGCCAGGCTGCTGAGCGGCCCGCTGGAAGGGCTGGGGCTGTCCGCGTCGGCCGCGAGCTCGGTGGCCCTGGTCCTCGGCATGGTGATCTCGACCGTGTTCCTGATGGTCGTAGGCGAACTGGTCCCCAAGAACTGGGCGATCTCCTCGCCGCTCGCCGTGGCGAAGGTCGTCGCGACCCCGCAGCGCGTGTTCAGTGCGGCCTTCCGCCCGCTGATCAGCCACCTCAACGAGTCGGCCAATCACCTGGTGCGCCGTTTCGGTCTGGAGCCCGCCGAGGAGCTGGCCTCCGCGCGCAGCCCCCAGGAACTGGTGGCGCTCGCCCGTCACTCGGCCAAGGCGGGCGCGCTGGAGCCGGACACCGCGGAACTGTTCGTCAGGACGCTCAACCTCGCCGAGCTCAACGCCCAGAACGTGATGACTCCCCGCGTGCAGGTGACCGCGCTCGACATCCAGGCCACCGCCGAGGACGTCGCCAACGCGACCCGCGCCACCGGCCTGTCCCGCTTCCCCGTCTACCGGGGCAGCCTCGACTCGGTCGTCGGCATAGCGCACATCAAGGACGTCCTCGCCGTCCCGGCCGAGCGCAGACGCCGACATCCGGTGACCTCGCTGCTGCGCGAGCCCCTGCTCGTCCCCGAGACGCTCACTGTGGACCGGCTTCTCGACCAGCTGTACGGGAAGCGCACCATGGCCGTCGTCATTGACGAGTACGGCGGAACCGCGGGCGTCGTGACGCTGGAGGACATCGTCGAGGAGGTGGTCGGCGAGGTGCGCGATGAGCACGACCCGCACGAGACCCCCGACCTCGCGCCCGCCGGGCACGACACCGACGGCCGCACCCTCTACTCCGCGGACGGCGCCGCCCGCGACGACCAGCTCGCCACCATCGGGCTGCGGGTGCCACACGGCCCCTACGAGACCCTCGCGGGTCTGATCGCCACCGAGCTGGGACGCATCCCCAGGGTCGGCGACCGCGTGGAGCTGGGCGGCTGGCGGATGGACGTGGTCGACGCGAGGGGGCGGCGCGCGGCCCGCGTGCTGCTGCACGCGCCCCTTGACGCCGAGGGCGACGAAGGCGACGAGGACCAGGGAGCCCGCCGGTGATCGCGATCCAGATTCTGATCGGCCTGGCGACCCTGGTCGTCAACGCCTTCTTCGTCGGCGCCGAGTTCGCGCTGATCTCCGTACGCCGCAGTCAGATCGAACCTTTCGCCGAGGACGGGAACCGCCGGGCCCGCAGCGTTGTTTGGGGCCTCGAACACCTCTCGGCCCTGATGGCGGCGGCGCAGCTCGGCATCACCCTGTGCACCCTGGTGCTCGGTGTGGTGGCCGAACCGGCCATCGCGCACCTGGTCGAGCCGGTCTTCGACGCGGTGGGCATGCCGACCGGACTCGTCCACCCCGTGTCCTTCGTGCTCGCCCTCGCGGTCGCGACGTATCTGCACATGCTGCTCGGCGAGATGGTGCCGAAGAACATCGCGCTGGCCGAACCGGTGCGGACCGCGCTGCTGCTCGGTCCGCCGCTGGTGACGCTGGCGCGGACGCTGCGCCCGGTGATCTTCGCGGTCAACACCTTCGCCAACACTCTTCTGAAGCTGCTCAGGGTGGATGCCAAGAGCGAGGTCGCGGCCACGTTCACGGACGACGAGCTGGCCCGCCTGGTCACTGACGCGGGCCATGCCGGGCTGCTCGACGACCGTGCGGCCGAGCGTCTGCACGACGCCCTTGAGCTGGGCCGCCGCCCGGTGCGGGACGTGGTGATGCCGCTGGACAAGGTGGTGCGCGCCGAGGTCGGCACGACCCCGGCGGAACTGGAGCGGCTCTCCGCCGGCTCCGGGTTCTCCCGCTTCCCCGTCGTGGACGAGGCCAGCGGCATCCTGGGCTATCTGCACGTCAAGGACGCGCTCGACGCGGCGCCGCGGGATGTGGCGTTCCCGGTCGCGGCCCTGCGGCCGATCGCCCGGGTCCGCGACGCAACCCCGCTGGACGACGTGCTGACCGCGATGCGCCGCAGCCGTACCCACCTGGCGGCGGTGCTGGACGAGGACGGCAAACTGGCGGGCCTGGTGACCATGGAGGACGTACTGCGGGAGCTGGTGGGCCAGCCAGGGTCCGCGGTGTAGCGCCGGAGCCGGGCCGGGTGGCTGCGGGCCGGTGCGGGGGGCGGGCCCGGCTGTCTGCGGTCTGGCGTCGGGGGCGGCCAGGTGGCTGCGGTCGGGTGTCGGAGGGCGGGCCGGGTTTGTTCAGGGGGCGGGCTTGGCCGGGTGCGGCGGGTTCGTGGTCTCGGTGAGGCCGGGGCCCGACTGCCCCAGCTGGCCCGTCCCGACCGCCATCAGGACGGCCAGTACCGCGGCCAGGCCCGCGGTCGCGAAGGCCGCGGTCCACCGCACGTCGAAGAGGTTGGTCGCGCCGGCGGTCAGCACGGCGGCCAGTGCCTGGGCGAAGGTACGGATGGCACGCTCGGCGGTGGCCTTCCAGAAGGCCGCGGTGAACAACATCGCACGCTCGCTCTCTCGCGGGGCCGACGCCGGCCGCGGAACGAAAACTTGACGTGTTCCCGGCATACCGCGAAACGGTCCGTTCGGACAGGTCCCGTGCGCGGCCGGTCCGACCGGAGCGGGATCCCGCCACCCGAGCAGCAGCTGCATACCGCGCGGTACGATCGCTCCGCCATGGAGATGAATGCCACCTACACCAGTTTCGCCGCGATCGGTGACTCCTTCACCGAAGGCATGTCCGACCTGCTCCCCGACGGGTCCTACCGGGGCTGGGCCGATGTGCTGGCCACCCGCCTCGCCGCCCGAACCCCCGGCTTCCGCTACGCGAACCTCGCAGTCCGCGGCAAGCTGATCGGGCAGATCGTCGAGGAGCAGGTGGCCGCGGCGGCCGCGCTCCGCCCGGACGTCGTCACCCTGGTCGGCGGCCTCAACGACACGCTGCGGCCCAAGTGCGACATGGGCCGCGTCCGCGGGCTCCTGACGGACGCGGTCGAGCAGCTGGCCCCCTCCTGCAAACGGCTCGTCCTGATGCGCAGCCCCGGGCGGAACGGCCCGGTGATGGAACGGTTCCGGCCCCGCATGGAGGAACTCTTCTCGTACGTCGACGAACTCGCCGCCCGGCACGGCGCGTTGGTGGTCGACCTGTACGGCGCCCCGGTCCTCGGCGACCAGCGGCTCTGGGACGTGGACCGGCTGCATCTCACGGCGGAGGGGCACCGCAGGGTGGCCGAAGCGGTCTGGCAGACCCTCGGCCACG
Source organism: Streptomyces sp. NBC_01431 (assembly GCF_036231355.1). Taxonomy (NCBI): domain Bacteria; kingdom Bacillati; phylum Actinomycetota; class Actinomycetes; order Kitasatosporales; family Streptomycetaceae; genus Streptomyces; species Streptomyces sp. NBC_01431. The sequence continues at coordinate 6,934,187 of NZ_CP109496.1, read as the reverse complement.
ACCCCGAGGACGACTGGCGGACGCCACTGCCGCCCGCCGTCCAGCCCGGCTGGAGCGCGCGGCGAAGCGCCGACCTGCGCTTCGCCCGGCAGCATCTGGTGCCGTGGATAGGGCGCCGGATCACCGGAAAGTCCTCGGGCGACGGCCGGAGCGGGGCCCACTTCAACGCGTCGAAGAGCCAGGCGTTCTGGGTCACACCGCCGGCCGGGACGGCGCCGGGTCCGGTATCGGACTGGATCCGCGTGGACGGCTGACCGCCTGACCGCCCGACCTGGCAATGGCCGGGATGGCGGGGCCGTTGCGTCGGGGCGTCGGGGCGTCGGGGCGTCGGGGCGTCGGGGCGTCGGGGCGTCGGGGCGTCGGGGCGTCGGGGCGTCGGGGCGTCGGGGCGTCGGGGCGTCGGGGCGTCGGGGCGTCGGGGCGTCGGGGCAGGGTACGGGGGCCAGCACGTGGGGTGTGGGGCGCCCGCTATCCGGCGCTGTGCTCCGGCACCCGGGCAGCGAGGAACCGGGTCGTGCGGCGGAGCCGGAAGCCGAGCGACTCGTAGAGGCTGATCGCGCCTGTATTGGCGGCGGCGGTGTGCAGGAACGGTGTTTCGCCCCGCTCCCTGATGCCCGCGGCAACCGCGCGGACCAGGCGGGAACCGAGACCCTGACCACGGAACGCGGCATCGGTGCAGACCGCGCTGATCTCGGTCCAGCCCGGCGGGTGCAGGCGCTCGCCGGCCATCGCGATCAGCTCCCCACCGCGGCGGATGCCCAGGTAGGTGCCGAGCTCGACGGTACGGGGCAGGAACGGGCCCGGCCGGGTGCGCTCCACGAGCGCGAGCATCTCGGGCACATCGTCCGCGCCGAGCCGCACCGCCTCCTCGTCGGGCCGGGCGTCCACCGCCTCGTCGACCAGTTGCACACCCTCCATATCGAACGTCACCTCCCAGCCCTCGGGCAGCGCGACCCGTACTCCGGGCAACGCCACCTCCGCGCCGGGCCCGGCGAGTGCGGCCAGATCAGCCCAGTCGGTGGCGTCCGGATCCGCGGGCAGGCCGAGCCAGGGCGACACATCGGTCTGATAGCGCAGCACCCGGCCGCGACCCTCGGCGAACCGGGCGTGCGCACCGGTCAGCGAGTCGTACGCGGGATTGTCCAGCGGATGCGCCGGGATCCCGGTGCGGACGGACGCGTGAGGCATGGTCTCCTCGTCTTCCTGGAGCGGTATCGGGCAACACCGGACCGTCGGCGGCTGCCGACCACGTCCCTCAAGGGAAAGATCTGATTCCGGTCGTACATTCCCGCCAGACCCGATTGTTGACAGAGGCGACATGACCCCGAGGGACGCATGACGTGATCGTTCTTGGCATGCTGTGCGCATGGCGTCCCCTCAGCTGTCCGACCTCATCGACGAACTCCTCTCCGGTTCCGGCCCGTTGCCGATCGTCTCCGCAGGAGACCCCGTGCTGCGCCGTCCCGCCGAGCCGGTGGACGACCGGCTCGACCATCGGCGGCTCGGCCGGCTGATCGAGGCGATGCGCGAGACGATGCACGCCGCGCCGGGCGTCGGCCTCGCCGCGCCGCAGGTCGGCCTCCCCCTGCGACTCGCGGTCATTGAGGACGCGGCGGAGGTGTCGGATGAGGTCAGGCAGGTGCGGGGCCGTGTCCCGCAGCCGTTCCGGGTGCTGGTCAATCCGTCGTACGAGGCCGTCGGGTCGGACCGGGCCGCGTTCTTCGAGGGCTGCCTGAGCGTGCCCGGCTGGGGAGCGGTCGTGGCCCGCCACGAGAAGGTGCGGCTCCGCGCGCTCGACGAGCACGGCCGCGAGGTGGACGAGGTGTTCACCGGTTGGCCCGCCCGCATCGTGCAGCACGAGACCGACCACCTCGACGGCACCCTGTACCTGGACCTGGCGGAGCTGCGCTCGCTGTCCTCGCGAGAGGCGATGACCGAACGCTGGGCCCAGCCCACCCCGGCTGCGGCGGCCGAAGCCCTGGGCTTCGACCTGGGAGCGGCACACTCGGACTCCCGCCCGCCCACGCCGTCCGGCGGGCCGCACGCCCACTCGTAGCAAGGCACAAACCGGGGTGGGGCGCTGGCCTGCAGAAATCGCCAGTAGACTCTCGACATGTGACTGCTGTGTCTGCGAAGCCTCGCATCCCCAACGTTCTGGCCGGCCGCTACGCCTCCGCGGAGCTTGCCGTCCTCTGGTCCCCCGAGCAGAAGGTCAAGCTGGAGCGCCAGCTGTGGCTCGCCGTGCTGCGTGCCCAGAAGGACCTGGGGATCGAGGTGCCCGAGGCCGCACTCGCCGACTACGAGCGCGTCATCGACCAGGTCGACCTCGCCTCCATCGCGGAGCGCGAGAAGGTCACCCGGCACGATGTGAAGGCTCGCATCGAGGAGTTCAACGCGCTCGCCGGGCACGAGCAGGTCCACAAGGGCATGACCTCCCGCGACCTGACCGAGAACGTCGAGCAGCTCCAGATCCGGCTGTCCCTTGAGCTGATGCGCGATCGCACGGTGGCCGTGCTTGCCCGTCTCGGCAAGCTGTCCGGCGAGTACGCCGAGCTGGTCATGGCCGGGCGCTCGCACAACGTGGCCGCGCAGGCCACGACCCTGGGCAAGCGTTTCGCGACCGCCGCCGACGAACTGCTCGTGGCGTACGGGCGCCTGGAGGACCTCCTCGCCCGCTACCCGCTGCGCGGGATCAAGGGCCCGGTCGGCACCGCTCAGGACATGCTGGACCTGCTGGGAGGCGACGCCTCGAAGCTGGCTGACCTGGAGCAGCGCATCGCGGGCCACCTCGGCTTCGCGCAGGCCTTCACCTCCGTCGGCCAGGTCTACCCGCGCTCCCTCGACTACGACGTGGTGACCGCCCTTGTGCAGCTGGCCGCCGCGCCGTCCTCGGTCGCCAAGACGATCCGGCTGATGGCCGGGCACGAGCTGGTCACCGAGGGCTTCAAGCCCGGCCAGGTCGGCTCCTCCGCGATGCCGCACAAGATGAACACCCGCTCCTGCGAGCGCGTCAACGGCCTGATGGTGATCCTGCGCGGCTATGCGTCGATGACCGGCGAGCTGGCCGGCGACCAGTGGAACGAGGGCGACGTCTCCTGCTCGGTGGTGCGCCGGGTCGCCCTGCCGGACGCGTTCTTCGCCTTCGACGGACTCCTCGAAACCTTCCTGACGGTCCTCGACGAGTTCGGCGCCTTCCCTGCCGTCGTCGCCCGTGAGCTGGACCGCTACCTGCCCTTCCTGGCCACGACGAAGGTCCTGATGGCTGCCGTCCGCGCCGGGGTCGGCCGGGAGGCCGCGCACGAGGTCATCAAGGAGCACGCGGTCGCCTCCGCGCTCGCCATGCGCGAGCAGGGTGCCGAACGCAATGAGCTTCTCGACAAGCTGGCCGCCGACGAGCGTATGCCGCTCGACCGGGCTCAGCTCGACGCGCTGATGGCCGACAAGCTGTCCTTCACCGGCGCGGCCGGCGACCAGGTCACCGCGGTGCTCTCCCGTATCGAGGAGATCGTCAAGCAGCATCCGGCGGCCGCCGGTTACGCCCCCGGTTCGATCCTGTGATCCTGCTCCCATGCTGACTCCCGAGGAACTCCAGGCCGCCCGCGACACCGTCATTCCCGACGTGATCACGGGCGGCCTGTCCGTGCTGTTCTGTGGCATCAACCCCGGTCTGATGTCGGGCGCCACGGGCCACCACTTCGCCCGCCCCGGCAACCGGTTCTGGCCGGTACTTCATCTGTCCCGTTTCACCCCGAGGCAGTTGAAGCCCTCGGAGCAGTACGAGCTCCTTTCGTACGGTCTCGGCATCACCAATGTGGTTGCGCGGGCCACCGCTCGCGCCGACGAGATAGACGCCGAGGAGTTCCGCGAGGGCGGGCGCCTGCTGACCGCGAAGGTGGAGCGGCTGCGACCGCGTTGGCTGGCCGTCGTGGGAGTGACGGCATACCGTACGGCGTTCGGCGACCGCCGGGCCCAGATCGGCCCGCAGGAGCACATGATCGGCTCCACCAGGGTGTGGGCGCTGCCCAACCCCAGTGGTCTCAACGCCCATTGGACCGCACGGACCATGGCTGACGAGTACGCCCGCCTACGCCTCGCGGCGCAGGCCCCCGTCGATTAGGGCCGTCGCGCCTGTTGGGCGCCCGGCACCCAGGGTCTTCCCCCTCCGGTGGCGTCGCGGTTCCTCCCCGGGTGAACGTCGTCGCCCTCCCCGTCCGGCGTCGCCATTCCCACCCCGCGGACGTCGCCGTCCCTAGGGAGGGTCCACCTCCGTCACCGTGACGCTCAGGTCCCACCCCGGGCCCTCCTCCTCCAGGTCGAGGCCCACCGCGATCCACCGCCCGTCGACCCGCCACAGGTTCAGGAAGTCGAATCCGACGGCGAACTCCGCCCAGGGCTCCGGTATCACCTCACCCGCGACCAGCCGGGCCTGGGCGCCCCAGAGACTTATCCACTGCGGTTCCTCCCAGCGGCGCGTGAGCTCCGCCACCAGGGCGTCGTGGTCGGCGACGCATTGCGCGCGCTTTGCCAGCCGTTCCGTCAGGTCCTCCCATTCCTCCTCGTCGGCGCTCAGGCATGAGGAGTGGTATCCCGGCCCGCTCACACCCGAACTGCTGCGGCTGCGCTCCTGGGGAAATTCCCGGGAGCGCAACCAGTCGATGCGCTGGAGATACAGGGCGGTGGTCATGCCGTCAGTAAACCTGCTGGCACTGACAATTGGCGGCCCGTCAGCCCCTGAGGCGCCGCCTTCCGGTCATGCACCACGCCATCGCACGCCCCGCCTTCCGGTCATGCGCCACCCCGTCGCACGCCCCGCTTCCCGGTCAGGCGTCGCGCCGTCGCAGCGCCCACCAGCCGAGCCCCACGGCGAGTGCCGTCCAGGCCGCCATGACGGCCATGCCACTCCACGGCCCCAGCGTCCCGACCGGGTCTTGCAGCAGGATCTGCTGCCCTGCCCGGTCCGGCAGGAAGTCGGCCGCGCCGCCTCCCTGCGACGCGTCTCCCACCACGAAGGGAACGATCAGGAACAGCGGCACGAGCACGCTCAGCGCGCCGGTGACGCTACGCAGCACGGCTGCGACTCCCGCCGCCAGCAGGCTCGTCAGGGCAAGGTAGAGGGCGCACCCCACGACGGCCCGCAACGCGCCCGGATCCGCGATGCCTATGCCGAAGCCCTTGTCCATCAGCGCCTGACCGCCGAGGAAACTGATCAAGCTGGTCACCAGGCCCACGGCGAGGACGCATCCGCCCACCACCGCGAGCTTGGCCCCGTAGAACAGTCTCCTGTCGGGCACGGCCGCCAGGGATATCCGGATCCCGGAGTCCTTGTATTCACCCGCCATCGCTATGGCGCCGAAAATGATCGCGGCCAACTGGCCGAAATTCAGGCCGTAGTAGGAGAACAGCACCGGGTCGAAGTCCGTACTGCCGGGCTCTGGGCGGCCGAGGGAGCCGCAGATGAGGAGGGAGAGGCCCGCGGTCGCGACGGGCACGGTCAGCAGGGAGCCCACGAGGGAGCGCAGCGAGCGGACCTTGATCCACTCGGTGTGGAGCACTGCGGGGAACGACATGGTTCACACCTCCTGGGTCAGCGTCGCGGGCGCCGAGCTGTACTCCGCCTCGCCGACGGTCAGATCGAGGTAGGCCTGTTCCAACGTGGCTTCCACATTGGTGAGTTCGAGGACCGGGATGCCCTCATGGGCCGCGATCGGACCTATCTCTTCGACCCGGGCTCCCTCCACCGTCCAGCATCCGTCCTCACCCTGGACCGGGTCGAAGCCCTTGCCGAGCAGCGCGGCCCGCAGCCGAGGGCCTTCGGTGGTGCGCAGCCGGACCTTCGGCCGGATGCGGGAGTCGATGAAGCCCCGCATCGGAGTGTCGGCCAGGAGCCGTCCCCGGCCCAGGACGACCAAGTGGTCCGCGAACGAGGCGGTCTCGTTCATCAGGTGGCTGGAGACGAGCACTGTCCTTCCCTCCCTGGCCAGGCCGCGCATCAACTCCCTTGCCCAGATGATCCCTTCGGGGTCCAGGCCGTTCGACGGCTCGTCCAGGATCACGACCGCGGGGTCGCCGAGCAGGGCGGCGGCGATCCCCAGCCGCTGCCTCATGCCGAGCGAGAACGTCTTGATCCGACGGCCCGCGACACCCGTGAGTCCGGCTTCCTCAAGGACTTCGTCCACCCGCCGCACCGGTATGCGGTTGCTCACCGCGAGGGCCAGCAGGTGGTTGCGGGCCGTGCGGGAGCCGTGTGCCGCCTGGGCGTCGAGCAGGGCACCCACTTCGCGCAACGGTTCGACCAGCTCCGTGTACCGTCGGCCGCCGATCAGCGCGGTGCCCGAGGTCGGCCGGTCGAGGCCGAGCAGGATGCGCATCGTGGTGGACTTGCCCGCGCCGTTGGGGCCGAGGAAGCCGGTGACCCGGCCGGGCCGCACCCCGAACGTGAGGCGGTCCACGGCCCGCGTGGTGCCGTACTCCTTGCAGAGCTCTTGGACGTCGATCCTTGTCATGCCCCCAAGCCTGCCCGTCGGCGCAGGTCAGTGGCCTCCCCCGACAGCGGGGACCTTCTCCCCCGCGCGAGGGAGCCGCGGGGATCACCGCGCTGGGACGATGGGCGAATGCGCCGCTCTCTTCGCCTGCTTGGCCATCCGGTCACGTACACCCGATGGCTGCATCTACTCATCCCCCTCGCGTTCGTGGCCATCTGGCTGTTCATCGACATGGACCGGTTCTACGTCGTGGGGCTGCTGGTCGTGCCGCTCGGGTTGATTCCCGCGGTGCGTCTCGAAGAGGGCATACAGGCGCAGTTGCTCCTCACGCCCGGCGAGCGGGGCAGGCCCGACGCGTCGATCGCGGTCGCGCCGTCGGCCACCTGGCGCGACCGGTGGCGCACCGTGCTCTGGCTGGAGGCGCGGCTCGTGCTGTCCGGCGTGACGATGGTGTCGACGGTCTGGCTTCCGGCGCTGTCCGTGGATCTGGTGGCGCGTGGGTTCGGAGAGCCGCCGGTCGTCTTCCGCTGGATGCAATCGTGGCCGTCGCACGGGTGGCTCGTACCGCTCGCGCTGGTACCGGTCGCCCTCATGCTGGTCTGTCTGGTGTCGGCCGGGAACCTCGTCATCTTCCTCGCCCGCAGGCTGCTCGGTCCGTCGCCCGCCGAGCGGCTCACCGCTCTTGAGGAGCGGACCGAGCTGCTCCTGGAGCGCAACCGCATCGCCCGCGAGATCCACGACTCCATCGGCCATGCCCTGACCGTCGCCGTCGTGCAGGCGGGCGCGGCCCGCGCGGCCCGGGATCCGGCCTTCACCGACCGGGCCCTCGCGGCGATCGAGGAGACCGGCCGGGCCGCGCTGGAGGATCTGGAACGGGTGCTGCTCGTGCTGCGCGAGACGAGCCTGCCGGCCAGTCAGCGGCCCACCCTCATGGAAGCCGACCGGCTCTTCGAGTCGGCCCGCAGTTCGGGAGCGCACGTCGACGCGGAGCTCTCGGGCGCCCTGGAGCAAGTGCCGGGCCCGGTGTCACGGGAGGGCTACCGCATCCTTCAGGAAGCACTCACCAATGTGCTGCGGCACGCGGGCCCGGTGCCCGTCCGGGTCCGTATGGCCGTGCTCGGCATGCGACTTGAGATGGATGTGACCAATCGGCTGACGGGTGCGGCACCGAGCGGGAAGGGCGGCAGCGGACTGCGCGGGATGCGGGAGCGGGCCGCGCTGCTCGGCGGGCAGGCGGAGACGGGGCCGCACGAGGGCGAGTGGCGGGTGCGGGTGCGGCTGCCACTGGAGAGCCTGGTCTGAGGAACCGTCTCCCGGCCCGCCTGATCGGAGGTTGTCCACAGGCCTCGGATCCGTTCCGTGGCCTGCCGTTAGGGTGGCCGGATGCCGGTAACCGTTCTTCTGGTCGACGACGAGCCCCTGGTCCGCGCAGGGTTGCGGGCCGTGCTCGAAGCGCAGCCCGACATCGAGGTGGTGGGCGAAGCCGCTGACGGCGCGGCCGTGATTCCGCTGGTGCGGCAGCTGCGCCCGGACGTGGTGGCGATGGATGTGCGGATGCCGCTGCTCGATGGGATAGAGGCGACGCGAGCCGTGCTGCGTACGGTCCAGGACCCGCCGAAGATCCTCGTCGTCACGACGTTCGAGAACGATGAGTACGTGTACGAGGCGCTGCGGGCAGGAGCCGACGGCTTCCTGCTCAAGCGGGCCCGGCCCGCCGAGATCGTCCATGCGGTGCGGCTGGTGGCCGAGGGCGATTCGCTGCTGTTCCCGGCCGCGGTGCGCGCGCTCGCCGCCGAGTACGGCAGCGCTTCGGCGCGCTCGGCGCTCGCCGAGGCGGCACTCACCGACCGGGAGGCCGCGGTGCTGCGGCTGATGGCCCGTGGGCTGTCCAACGCGGAGATCGCCGCCCATCTCGTCGTCGGCACGGAGACCGTGAAGACGCATGTCAGCGCCGTGCTCGCGAAGTTGGGCGCGCGCGACCGCACGCAGGCGGTCATCGCCGCGTACGAGTCGGGTTTCGTCGCCCCGAGCTGATGCGGCTCCGTTACCGGCCGCCGCTCGCCGTACACCTGACCAGCGAGTACGATCCGGCAGACACGCGCACGAGCTGGGAGGACACACGTTGGGGCGGCTGACCGGCGGGGACCCCTCTCTGCTGCGGCGGATCAATTCCGCGGTGGTGCTGCACGCCCTGAGAGGCGCGGAATCTCCCACTCTGACCGATCTGACCCGGATCACCGGGCTGTCCCGGCCGACCGTCGAGGGTGTGGTCGAGGGGCTCATGGAGACCGGGCTGGTCGTCGAGTCGGCTCCCGAAGAGGGCGGGGCCCGGCGTCAGGGCCGGCCCGCTCGGCGTTTCCGGTTCCGGGCCGAGGCGGGGCACCTGCTCGGCATAGAGATCGGTCCGCACCGGGTCTCCGCCCTGCTCTCGGGCCTGGACGGGCGGATCTTCGGCGCGGGTTCCCGCGAGGTCCCCGAGACGGCTTCGGCCGACGAGCGCCTGGAGCGGGTGAGGATGACCGTCGCCGATGTGCTGCGCCGCGCCGGTGTCGCCCGCAGCTCGCTACGGGCGGTGGGCGTCGGCAGCCCCGGCATCGTCGAGGCGGACGGCACCGTGCGGCTCGGCACGGCGCTGCCGGAGTGGACGGGCTTGGCGCTGGGCGAGCGGCTGCGGCGTTCCTTCCGCTGCCCGGTCCTGGTCGAGAACGACGCCAACGCGGCCGCCGTGGCGGAGCACTGGAAGGGCGCGGCCACCGACTCCGACGACATCGTCTTCGTGATGGCGGGCCTGAGCCCGGGGGCGGGTTCATTGATCGGTGGGCGGCTGCACCGGGGCTTCGGCGGCGCGGCCGGCGAGATCGGGGCGCTCCATCTGCTCGGCCGTGACGTCACGCCGGAGAAGCTGCTCTCCACGACGGGCGAGCCGCTGCACCCGCTGGACGAGCAGGCCGTCGCCGATGTGTTCGCGCTGGCCAAGCAGGGCGATGAGCGTGCTCGGGCGGCGGTGGAACGGTTCCTTCAACGGCTGGTGCACGACGTGGCCGCGCTGGTGCTCGCGCTCGATCCGGAACTGGTCGTCGTGGGCGGCTGGGCGGCCGGTATAGATGGCGTACTGGAGCCGCTGCGCGAGGAGTTGGCGCGCTACTGCCTGCGGCCGCCTCGGGTGGCGCTGTCGATGCTGGGCGAGGCGGCGGTGGCGACGGGCGCGTTGCGGCTTGCCCTCGACCACGTGGAGGAAGAGCTGTTCGCCGTCGAAGGGACGGTCACCGCGCGGCGCTGAAACGCCCCTTCGGAAGGCCGACGGCCCGCGACTCCGGGAGCTGCGGGCCGTACGTTTTACGGGCGCCCCTTGGGTCAGGAGGCCTGACGCTGCTGGCCGGGGTGGCTGATCTCCAGGTCACCCGAGTCGCCGAAGGTGAGGCGGCAGGTGTCCGCGCGGTAGGTGGCCACCGAGACGGCCGCGGTGCGGCCCGCGGAGAAGTAGCGGGTGGTCACGACGAGGACGGGGGCGCCGGGCAGGCGGTCGAGTTCCTTGGCGTCGTCGGCGCGTGCGGAGCCGAGTTCCACGGCTCGGTCCTGGCCTTCGAGTTCGAGGCGCCGCAGTTCGCGCAGTACGGCGCGGCCACGGGCCGGGCCCGAGGGCGCGTCGATGGCGGAGAGCTCGGGCACCGAGGCGACCGGGACGTGAAGGAGTTCGGCCGCGACGGCCTGGCCGTGGCTCACCCGGATCCGCCGGACGGTGTGCATCTCCTCGCCGGTCGCACTCTCGAAGAGGCGGCTCACGGCGGCGGGCGCCACGGCGGTCGTCGCGTCGGCGGTCTGCCAGTCGTCTCCGGGGGCGCCGGGCCAGTCGTGTCGCGCGGTGGCGACGGAGACGGCCGTGCGCGGCGGGGCGACGGTGGTGCCGACCCCGCGGCGGCGCTGGAGCCGGCCTTCGAGTTCGAGCTGTTCCAGAGCCTGCCTCAGGGTGGCGCGCGCGACGCCGAACCGGGCCGCGAGATCACGCTCGTTGGGCAGGATCTCGCCCACCGCGAAGTCCGAGTCGAGCGCCTCGCTGAGTACCGTCTTGAGGTGCCAGTACTTCGGTTCCGGCACCGATTCCAGCTGCGTGGTCCCCACCCTGATCCTCCGCAATCGCCGTGTGCGCGGCGGCTTTCCGTGCCCTTGTTTATTAAAGGTTCCTGCACTAACTCTGCGACCATAGGGCTGCGCACCCCCTTGGTCAAGACCAATCCTCGTACCGTTACGGAGCGAACACGGGGGTTGCCGCAGAGCGTTCACGCGACGTTCGCGCCGCTGTGAGGATGCTGTGCGGCGCACGGGCCAGGTAGATGGATTTGCCCGTTTTTCCGGGAGCGGCGTACGCGGGGGCCCTCTGAGGATGACGTCCGCGGACCGCGATTCCCCCGCAAGCAGCCGAGGACTTGTCCGGCACGTCTCTTGAACTCCAAGCTACCGAACGGTAATTGTTGCTGACAGCACGTCTAAGTGTGGATCCCAGGACAGGGAGCAGCAGCATGGCCGCAGAGGTCTCGTTCATGGTCGACACTCCCCGTGGGAGCCGCGCCGTCTCCGTCACCTACCGCAGGCAGGGCACGGGCGAACCGCTCCTGCTGCTCCACGGCGTAGGCCACCACCTGCAGGCCTGGGACCCGGTCTTCGACCTGCTCGCCGCCGAGCGGGACGTGATCGCGATCGATCTGCCCGGTTTCGGTACGTCGCCCGGTCTTCCGGACGGCGTCTCCTACGGGCTCACCACGGTCGTTCCGTTCCTCGCCGCACTGTGCCAGGCCCTCAAGATCGACCGACCGCATGTCGCGGGCAACTCCCTCGGTGGACTGCTCGCCCTGGAACTGGGCCGCGAGAAGCTCGTACGGTCCGTGACGGCGCTCTCCCCCGCGGGCTTCTGGACGCCGGCCGAGCGGCAGTACGCGTTCACGATGCTGCGCACCATGCGACAGGTGGCCCAGGCGCTGCCGGTGCCGGTCATCGAGCGGATGTCGCGCACGGCCGCCGGTCGTACCGCGCTGACCAGCACCATCTACGCCCGCCCCGGCCGCCGCTCACCCGAGTCCGTCGTCGCCGAGACGCTCGCGCTGCGCCACTCGCCCGGCTTCGAGCAGACCCTGGCCGCCGGACGCGAGGTGCTGTTCACCGACGACGTGCCCGGGGTCGCGGTGACCGTCGCCTGGGGCAGCAGGGACCGGCTGCTGCTGCGCCGCCAAGGCGTCCGCGCCAAGCACGCCGTCCCCGGCGCCCGCCTGGTGCGCCTGCCCGGCTGCGGCCACGTACCCATGAACGACGACCCGGCCCTGGTCGCGCGCGTCATCCTGGACACGAGCCGCCCCGTCGCAACCAGCACCCCGGCCCAGGCCCAACACGCCTGACCCGAGGGCGACTCCGGCGCCGACCAGTGCGCTGCCGACAGCCTGGGCCACGCCGTAGGAACCCGTACCGACGAAGGGTGCGGTGAGGGCGGCCGCCACCGGGATCAGGCCGGAGAACAGCGTCGCCTTCTCGGCGCCGATCCGCTGCATCCCGCTGTACCAGCAGACGAACCCGATGACGGTGACGATCGCGGCCTGCCACAGCAACGCGGCGGCCTCGGCCGGACCGGGAACTTTCAGCGCCGCACTGCCATTGAGGACGACGGCGGCCAACGCCGACTCGATGGCGGCGACCGCGCACACGGTCGCCGACAGGAGCTTGGGACCCAGCGGTCGCAGGACCGGAACGGCGAGCACGGCGAAGCCCACCTCGCCGAGCAAGGCCAAGGCGGAGAAGGCGATTCCGGCCAGGTCCGTGCGGCCCCAGCCCTGCACGGTGAAGGCACCCGCCGCCACCAGCAGCGCCCCGTACAGCACCGGCCGGGCGGGGCGACGCCCGTCGAGGAGCGGTACGAGCACGGCCACCACGACGGGCGCGCAGCCGACGAAAACGCCGGGAACGGCCGGTTCGGCGGTGCGTTCCGCGGCGAGCACCGCCAGGTTGAAGCCGACCATCCCGACCGCGGCGAGCAGTGCGAGACGCCCCCACGCACGCCCGCCGAGCCGTCGCAGCGGGGCTGTGCCACCACGGCCGAGCAGCGGCAGGAGCAGCAGCAGGGCGAGGGCGTACCGCAGTGCCTGGCCGGTCGCGTACGGGTAGTCGCCGAGGAGGCTGTTGGCGGTGAAGGAGCCGCCGACCAGGACGCAGGCGAGTGCGGCGAGCGCCGCGCCGCGCAGCTGGGTCACGTTCGTGGGGTGCATGGGGTCGACGCTAAGGAGCACGGCGGCCCCCTTTAAGGTCCACTTCCATGACGTCATCGGGGGCCAATGCGTCGCGGGGCGAAGGCCGGGCGGCCTGGAACGCGGCCTGGGAGCTGCTGGTGCCCGCCGCCGCGGCTCCGGCCCGGCAGCGCGGGCGGATGCTCCAATCGGCGCTGCGCGAGTCGGTGCGTTCCGGGCGGCTCGCGGCGGGTACCCGGCTGCCCTCAAGCCGTGAACTCGCCGCCGATCTGGGGGTTTCGCGCGGCTTGGTGACAGAGACGTATGAGCAGCTGACCGCCGAGGGGTATCTGCGCAGCGGCCGGGGGGCGGGAACCTGGGTGGGTGCCGCGGTGCGCGCCGCGCCGGATCCGCCGATCCGTGATCTGGCGCCGAGGCCCTGTGGTGCGGTGACCGACTTCCTGCCGGGGACCCCGGATCTGTCCCTGTTCCCGAGGGCGGCTTGGGCGGCCGCGCACAAGCGGGTCCTCGGCACGCTGCCGCACCGGGCACTGGGATATCCGGACCCTCGCGGAATTCCGGAACTGCGAACCGCGCTGGCCGGGCTGCTCGCCCGCAGGCGCGGCGTCGTCGCGGACCCGGAGCGGATCGTGGTGTGCTCGGGGGTGGCGCAGGCGATGACCCTGCTCGGATTCGCCCTGGCCGAACGTGATGTGACCGTGGTCGGGGTGGAGGATCCGGGGAGCCCCGAGCACAGCGCGCTGTTCGCGTCCGCGGGAGTGCGCACCCTGCCCCTGCCGCTCGACGCCGAAGGTCTGGCCACCGAGCCGCTGCGCGCGAGCGGGGTGCGGGCGGTGGTTGCGACTCCGGCCCATCAATTCCCGTCCGGAATCGGCTACTCCGCCGACCGGCGCGCCCAACTCCTCAACTGGGCACGCTCAGTGGACGGCGTGGTCGTCGAGGACGACTACGACGGGGACTTCCGCTACGACCGGGCGCCGGTGGGCGCACTCCAGGGCCTGGACCCCGAACACGTCGCCTACACCGGCTCGGTGAGCAAGTCACTGGCTCCGGGGCTGCGGCTCGGCTGGCTGCTCGCACCCGAGCCGCTCTCGGCGGCCGTCGTCGCGCGCAAGCGCACCATGGACCTCGGCAACCCGTCCCTCGACCAGGCGCTGCTGGCCGACTTCATCACGAGCGGCGCCTACGACCGCCAGCTGCGCCGCTGCCAACGCGCCTACCGCGAGCGCCGGGACGTCCTGGTGGCGGCGCTGGCCCGGCACTTCCCCGGTGCCGAGGTCAGTGGCATCGCGGCCGGACTGCACATCATCGTCCGGTTGCCCCAGCGGTACGGTCCCGAGCCGGAGTTCCTGGAACGGGCGGCTCGCGCGGGCGTCGCCGTCCGACCGCTCACCGACTACGGCTCCGAGTCAGCGCCCCGCCCGGGTGTGACCCTGGTCCTCGGGTACGCCCATGTCGCACCCGGCGACATCAGGCACGGGATCGGTCTCCTGGCGGAAGCGGTCGGGTAGCGGCGGCGGCAGGCGTGACAGGCGGCCGTGCCGGGAAGCGTCGCGAGGGCCGCCGCGTCAAGCAGTTGTCACATCACGCGTTGGACCACCCGCGCTTGCAGAGCACCAGCCGGTATCCGTCCGGGTCGGCCACGGTCACGCCCCATTCGTTCCAGTACGGGTTCGGCGAACGGACGCGTGTGCCGCCGTGCTCCACCAGGCGGCCCACCAGTTCGTCGGGCACGTCGTCGTCCAGATAGATGACCAGAAGGTCCTCCTCGGTCGGCCGCGGTTCGACCGGACGGCTCGCCTCGTGGACCAGTTCCAGATGCCAGTCGGCGTCCGGCCGACCGAGCATCAGGAGCGAGTGCTCGCCCGGCGCGTCACCGCCCTCGGCGCGGTAGACGACCTTGAGGCCGAGCCCCCCGGCCCAGAAGCGCTCGGCCGCCGCCAGGTCTCGGGACGGTCGGGCGATGCGGATGTGCGAACGGCCACTGATGGGCATGCGCTCCCCCTCTGTCTGCCGGTCCGCCCCCGTCGGCGTCCCGTACCGGCAACCTAACCAACGAAGATCGGCCGGTCGATCGTTCCTTGGCCCTGGGCCGATGGGCCTAGGACGGTCCGCGCGAAACGGTCGCCGCGGCGCCCGCGTTCGCCCGTTCCGGCAGGGCGCAGGGCGGGTCGGTACTCTTCAGCCAGGCGCTGAGGCCCGGTCTCGTGGGCCAGTGATCCACGGCGGGGCGGACGGGCCCGGTACCGGAAGCGGCCAGTCCAGGCCAGCGGCCCGTAGAAAACAGCCAAAAGAGCATCAGAAGCACACTTAACCCGTCAGTCACAAAGCGTTCGTGATCACGCAACACCGGTGAGTCACAGTGATGCCATGACTGATATGCAGGCAATGACCTCCGGCCAGCACCCCCGCCGCCGACACCACTGGCGGCGGGACCTCGTCGAACTCGCCGCGGTGTTCACGGCGGTGGCCGTCGCCGACGGGCTCGCGAACCTGGTCGCACACGGCCCCAAGGGGCCCTTCCTCCTGATCGTGTCGGCCGTGGCACTGGTCGCCACGGCCGCGTTCCACACGTGGTGGGCACGCCGCCACAGCCATGCGCCGCCCGCCGTCGATACCGGCGGCGGTGCGACGGGGGCCTCCAGCACCGACGACACCGCAGCCGAGAACGCGCCCCGCGAGACGGCGCTGTGGCGGATGCGGACGACGGTGCGGGACGAGCCCGGCAGCCTCGCGGCGCTGTGCACCGCGCTGGCCGGCCACCGCGTGGACATCCTCACCCTCCAGACGCATCCGCTCGCCGACGGCACGGTGGACGAGTTCCTGCTGCGTACGCCTGCCGAACTGTCGGCCGCCGAACTGTCCCGGGTGGTCGCGGCGGTGGGCGCCCGCGACACCTGGACCGAGCGGGCGGACGCCCACGACCTCGTGGACGCGCCGACCCGGGTGCTCGGCCTCGCCACCCGCACCGCACTCGACGCGGCCGAACTCCCGCTAGCGTTGCGCCAGTTGCTCGGCCGCTGCACCATCCACTCGCTGCCCGCGGTCTCCCTGACCGGCCGCCCCACCGGTGAGACGGCCCCGGTCGAGGGCGTATTGGAAGCGACCACGATGCGGCTGCGCGACCCGAGCGGCGGAGTGATCACCATCGAGCGGCCCTATCTGCCGTTCACGCCCACCGAGTTCGCGCGGGCCCGCGCGCTGGTCGAGCTGGACGCCCGCCTCGGGCCGCGCGTCCCGCGCGGTGAGCACGTCCTGACCCTGCCGGAGGGCAACGAGATCACGGTACGGCGGGCCGACCAGAACGACATCGAGGCCGCCAAGGCCATGCACGAGCGCTGCTCGGACCGCACGCTGAGCCTGCGCTACCACGGCCCCGTCGGTGACGCCGACCGATACCTCGGCCACCTCCTCAGCCCGCGCTACGGCCGCACCCTCGCCGTACAGACCGCGTCGGGGCGACTCGTCGGGCTCGGCCATCTGCTCTGGGACGGCGACGAAACCGAGGTCGCGCTGCTCATCGAGGACTCCTGGCAGCGCCGTGGCATCGGCTCGGAGCTGCTGCGCCGGCTGGTCGAACTCGCCGTCGAGGCCCGCTGCGACAGCGTCTATGCCGTCACCCAGTCCTCCAACACCGGCATGGTCGCGGCCATGCGCGGCCTCGGCCTGCCGCTCGACTACCAGATCGAGGAGGGCACCCTGGTCGTCACCGCCCGCCTCGGCAGGACCGCCACCGTGACCCCGGCCGCGCGGGGCGGGCAGAACTAGGACCGCATCGGTCGGTTGCGCCTGCCGTTTTCTCGGTTCACGGCAGGCGCAACCGGCGGCGGGCACAGCCGCCGAGGGGGCGTTGCCCAGGGGTGCCCGGCGGAGAATGGTCAGGTGCCCCGGCAAGATTGGTGGTGACGCGAAGCCCTCACTCGTAGAGGATGTCCGCATGTCAGTCACTTCCAGCAGCGCGCTGCCCCGCCAGGTCGCCGACGCCTACGTCGACGCACTCATCGAACTCGACCCGATCACCGGCAGCTATCTGGGCGTCCGGGCGAGCCACGCCCTCCTGCCCGACTTCTCCCCCGCAGGACAGTCGGCCCTGGCCGACCTGGCGCGCACGACGCTCGCCCGCCTCGACGAGGCCGAGCGGCAGCCCGGCGGCGACAGCGATGCCGAACGGCGCTGCGGCCGCCTCCTGCGGGAGCGGCTGACCTCCGAACTCGCCGTACACGAGGCGGACGAGGGACTGCGCACCGTCAGCAATCTGCACTCGCCGGTGCACAGCGTCCGCATGGCGTTCACCATCATGCCGACGGAGACCGAGGAGGACTGGAAGGCGGTCACCTCCCGGCTGCGCGCGGTGCCGGCCGCCGCCGAGGGCTACCGTGTCTCCCTCGAACTGGGCCTGGAGCGCAAGCTGTTCGGCGGTCCGCGCGCCACCGCCACGGTCATCGGCCAGCTCGGCGAGTGGGTCGACACCCGCTTCTTCGAGAACCTCGCCGCGCCGGGCCCCGAGCCGCTGCGCGCCGAACTCGACGCCGCGGCCGGCCAGGCGTCGGCGGCGCTCGCCGCGCTGCGCGACTGGCTGCGCGACGTGTACGCGCCCGCCATCGAGGGAGCGTCCGACACCGTGGGCCGCGAGCGGTACCAGCGCTGGTCGCAGTTCTACAACGGCACGGCGCTTGACCTGGACGAGGCCTACGCCTACGGCTGGTCCGAATACCACCGGCTGCTCGGTGAGATGAAGACCGAGGCCGCCAAGATCCTGCCCGGTGCGGGCCCCTGGGAGGCCCTCGCCCACCTCGACGAGCACGGCACGCACATCGAGGGCGTCGACGCGGTGCGCGACTGGCTCCAGGCCCTGATGGACGAGGCCATCGAAGCGCTGGACGGCACGCACTTCGAACTCGCCGAGCGGGTACGCAAGGTGGAGTCCCACATCGCCCCGCCGGGCGGCGCCGCGGCCCCCTACTACACGGGCCCCTCCGAGGACTTCTCGCGGCCCGGCCGCACCTGGCTGCCCACGATGGGCGAGACCCGCTTCCCGGTGTACGACCTGGTGTCGACCTGGTACCACGAGGGCGTGCCCGGCCACCACCTCCAGATCGCGCAGTGGGTGCACGTCGCCGACCAGCTCTCCCGCTACCAGGCCACCGTCGGCCACGTCAGCGCCAATGCCGAGGGCTGGGCGCTGTACGCGGAGCGCCTGATGGACGAGCTGGGCTTCCTCACCGACCCCGAACGCCGACTCGGCTACCTGGACGCGCAGATGATGCGCGCCTGCCGGGTGATCATCGACATCGGCATGCACCTGGAGCTGGAGATCCCGGCGGATTCGCCGTTCCACCCGGGCGAGCGCTGGACGCCGGAGCTGGCTCACGAGTTCTTCAGCGGCCACAGCAGCAGGCCCGCCGACTTCGTACGGAGTGAACTGATCCGCTATCTGTCGATGCCGGGCCAGGCGATCGGCTACAAGCTGGGCGAGCGGGCCTGGCTGCTCGGCCGCGAGAAGGCGAAGGCACGCCACGGCGAGGCCTTCGACCCGAAGGCCTGGCACATGGCGGCCCTCTCGCAGGGCTCGCTCGGCCTGGACGACCTGGTGGACGAACTCGCCAAGCTCTGAGCGCGGTCGCGGGGCGGTCCCCAGCCGGGGCCGCCCCGCCCCGTCCTGCGGCGCGGCGGTGTCAGCAGCCGCAGTCCCGCGCGTCGAGCGGAGCAGTCAGCGGGTCGGCGGCGCGCCGCTCAAGGCCCTCCCAGGTCTCGAACTCGAAGCCCTCGCGCACCCAGTACTCGAAGCCGCCCAGCATCTCCTTGACCTGGAAGCCGAGTTCGGCGAGCGCCAGGGCGGCGCGGGTGCCACCGTTGCAGCCGGGGCCCCAGCAGTACGTGACGACCGGGACGGACCTGTCCAGGAGCTGCTCGGCCTGCTCGGCGATGAGGGCGGTCGGCAGATGGACGGCGCCGGGCACATGGCCCTGGTCCCAGGACGCGGTGGAACGGGAGTCCAGGACGACGAAGCCCGGCTCGCCGTCGGCGGCGAGCGCGGCGGCCACGTCGGAGACATCCGCGTGGAAGACGAGACTGGCGCGGAAGTAGGCGGCGGCGACGGCGGGAGCGGCGGGCGCCACGCGCAGGACCGGGTTCGCGGGGGCGGTGAGCTGTGTGGTCATGGCTGAAAATCTATGTCCCGATGATCAACTCCTGGAAGGCCCGATCCCCGGGACATCTCTTGATCTGCCGGGGATTTCACTGTTGTCTGGTGGCCATGACCGCGTATTCCCCGGACGCCACGGACTGGCGCATCCTGGAGGCCCTCCAGCAGGAAGGCCGGGCCAGCTTCGCCGAGCTGGCCCGGACCGTGTCGATGTCGGCGAGCGCCGTCACCGAGCGGGTACGGCGTCTTGAGGAGGCCGGGGTGATCGCGGGCTACACGGCTGTCGTGGACCAGGAACGCCTCGGCCGCCCGATCCTCGCCTTTGTGCGGCTGCGCTATCCGAACGGCAATTACAAGCCGTTCCATGATCTGGTGGAGGCGACGCCGGAGATCATGGAGGCGCACCATGTGACGGGCGACGACTGTTTCGTGATCAAGGTGGGCGCCCGCTCCATGAGCCACCTGGAGGAGATCTCCGGGAAGATCGGCTCGCTGGGCGCCGTGACGACGAGCGTGGTCTACTCGTCGCCACTGCCCAGGCGCGCCATCGGCCACTGACCGCGGGCTCCGGCCCGGGGCGCACGGCTCAGCCCTCGGCCCCGCCGCCGCGCAGCCGCACCGAAGACCCCGTGCGGGCCTTCACCACCTCCAGCTGGACCGGGATGCGGCGGCGCAGGTCGCCCACGTGGCTGACGATGCCGACGCTGCGGTCGCGTTCGCGCAGCGAGTCCAGGACGTCCAGCACCTCGTCCAGGGTCTGCTCGTCGAGGCTGCCGAAGCCCTCGTCGATGAACAGGGTGTCCAGGCGTGTCCCGCCCGCCTCGTCAGTGACGACATCGGCCAGGCCGAGGGCCAGCGCGAGGGAGGCGAAGAAGGTCTCGCCGCCCGACAGCGTCGCGGTGTCGCGCTCACGGCCCGTCCAGGCGTCCACGACGTGCAGCCCGAGGCCCGAGCGCTTGGTTCCGGTGCGATCGGCGGAGTGGACCAGGGTGTAGCGGCCGCCCGACATGTGCTGGAGCCGCGCCGTGGCGGCGGCCGCCACCTGTTCGAGCCGGGCCGCCAGGACGTACGACTCAAGGCGCATCTTGCGTACGTTGTCGGCCGAGGTGCCCGCGGTCAGCCCGGCCAGGCGCGCCACCCGGTTGTACCGTTCGCGCACCGGTCCGAGGGCGCTGGTCTCGCGGACGGCCTGGCCGCTCAGTGCGCGCAGGTCCTCGCAGCGGACCCGGGCCGCCGCCAGGGCCGACGTGGCTTCCCGCAGGACTCGCTCGGCCTTGGCGTACGCGGCTTCCAACTCCTCGGTGCGAGCCGGCGGGAGCTTGCCCGCCGCCACCGTTTCCGGCTCGGCGAGGCGGTCGGCGACCGCCGCTTCCTGGCGCTGCCAGGCGTCGATGTGCTGCTGGATCTCGCGCTGGCCGCGCTCGTCGATCAGCGCCGCCGACGCTGCCGCCGGGGTTTCGAATCCGGCGCGGAAGGCCGCTTCGGACAACCGTCCGTCGGCGTCCTTGAGGCGTTCGGCGCAGGCCTCGACGGCACGCACGGTCTCGACGGCCTCGGCGAGGATGGCGGTGCGGCGCTCCAGGAGCACGGCCTGCTCATCGACGCTGGCGGCTCCCGCCCTTGCCTGGCTCAACTCCTGTGCCAGCGCCGCCTGTTCCTGGTCCAGCGCCTCGCGGCGGGCGGTGCGGGCCGCCGTGTTCTGCTGCGCGGTGCGCTGGTCGGCCAGGCGCCGCTCGTGCTCCCGCTCGTCCGTTACCAGGGCCTCGCGGGCGGCGTGCAGCCCCCCGGCCACCCCGTGCGCCTCGGCATGCCGACGCCGCAACTCCTCTACGGAATCGGCCAGTTCGGCCACGTCTGCGGTCCCCGCGGCGGCCTTCGCGGCCGCGTGCTGCTCTCGTACCAGGGCCACGGCGCGCTCGGCATGGCCACGAGCCTCGTCGGCGCGCTGGTAGGCCTGCTGCGCCGCTTCCTCGGTGGCGCGGTCGACCTGCCCGGTGGCCGCCCTCGCGGGCGCCGGGTGCTCGGGTGAGCCGCAGACCGTGCAGGCCTCGCCGTCGCGGAGCCCGGCGGCGAGCTCGGCGGCTATGCCGCGCAGCCGCTCCTCGCGCAGCGCCAGCCACTGTTCGTGCGCGGCGTTGGCCCGGTCGCGGGTGGCCCGCAGCTGCTCGTCGGCGGCGGCCAGGCGGGCTGCGAGAGCGTCCCTTTCGCGGGCCGCTTCGAGTCGGTGGACGGCCGGTTCGAGCTGGCCCGCCAGGTGTTCGGCGCGCGCGGCAGCCTCGTGGGCCGCGTCGATCCTGCCCTGGTGGGCGAGCCGGGTGCGCTCCCAGTCGGCGAGCCACCCCGCCGATTCGGCGAGCACGTCCTCGTCGGCTCGGGCCTGCCGCTCAAGGGTGGCCCGCTCGGCGTCGATCTCGGCGCTGCGCCGCTCGGCCCGGCGGGCGGAGTCCAGCGCGCCCAGGTCGTAGCGCATCCTCCGCTCCAGGGCCGCGAGTTGCTCGGCACCGGCGTCGGCGAGGGCGGGCGGCAGCTGGGCCCGCGAGCGCTCGCGGGCGGCGGCGGCCGTGCGGTGGTCCCGCTCGGCCTGGTCGCGCAGGGACAGCGCGGGCGAAACCCGCTCGGCCTTGCGGGCCACCTCCAGGCGACCGCGCAGCGCGTCCTGTTCGGGCCGTGCTGCCGCCAACTCCTCGGCACGGAGCCGGGCTTCGGCGTACCGCTGCTGAAGCGCCGCCAGTTCACGCGCTTGTTCGGCGATGCGGCGGGCCGCGGCGGCCCGGGACTCGGCCGCCCGCACGGCGATCTCCGCGATGTCGAGGCGCTCGCGTGCGCCGCTGCGGGCTACGGCCGCCCACTGCAGGACGGCCTCCGCGAGGCCCGGTTCGCCCGGCTTGGCGGCGGGCAGCGGCCAGTCCCGTACGTCCGCGCTCGCGCCGGCGGCCTGCGCGATGCGCTGGGCGACCGCGAGCAGCCGCTCGTCACCGGACTTCACCTCGCGCTCGGCGGCCTTGCGCAGCTCGGAGAGGTGCTCCTCCACGGCGGCGAACCTGCGCGTGTCGAAGAGCCGGCCGAGCAGCTTGCCGCGCGCCTCCGCGTCCGACCGCAAGAACTTCGCGAACTCACCCTGGGGCAACAGCACGACCTGGCAGAACTGCTCCCGGCTCATCCCGAGGAGCTGCCCGATCTCCTCGCCGATCTCCTGGTGCGAACGGCTCAGCCCCTGCCACTCCCCGAGCTCCGCGTCGTACTCCCGCAGCTCACTGGTCGCCCGCTCGGTGATGTAGCCGCCGCCGCGCTTCTTGGGCCGGTGCTGGGGCGGCGTGCGCCGGATCTCCAACCGCCGCCCGCCCACAGTGAGTTCGAGCAGCACCTCGGTGACGGTGCCGGATGCCGCGTGGTCGCTGCGCAAGGTGGTGCCTGGGCCCTGGCGGGCGCCGGGGACGGCTCCGTACAGCGCGTAGCAGACCGCGTCCAGGACGGAGGTCTTGCCGGCGCCGGTCGGTCCGTGCAGCAGGAACAGGCCGGCGGCGGACAGGGCGTCGAAGTCGACCTCCTCGGTGGAGCCGAACGGACCGAAGGCCGTGACGCGCAGGCGGTGCAGTCTCACCGGGCAACCTCGCGCACGCTCTCGTCGACGCGCACGTCCTCGAAGGCGCCGCGCAGCACCGTGCGCTCGCGGTCGTCGGGGCCGCTGCCGCCTCGTACGTGCGCCACGAAGTCCTCCGCGATCTGCTGGTCGGTGCGGCCCTTGAGCCGCTGGGCGTAGGAGCCGTGCGCCTCGGTACCGGTGTGCTCCGGCTCGAAGATCAGGCTCACCGTGTGCGGGAAGCGCTCGCAGAGCTTGGCCATCGCGTCGTGCGGCCGCACCGGGTCGGTCAGGGTCGCCTCGATCCACGACGCCTCGTGCCGCTCCAGCGCGGGATCCTCCAGGAGCACGTCGAGCTGCCCCCGGATCCGGGCGAGGGGGCGCGGCACGGGGCAGTCGAGCCGCTCCGCCGTGACGCCGCCCTCGGCGTCGAGGTCCACGAGCCACATGGATTTGCGGTGGTTGGTCTCCGAGAAGGAGTACGCCAGCGGCGAGCCCGAGTAGCGGACCCGGTCGGTGATCCGCTGAGCGCCGTGGAGGTGGCCGAGCGCCACGTAGTGCACGCCGTCGAAGACACCGGCGGGCACCGCGCTGACTCCTCCGACGGTGATGTCGCGCTCGCTGTCGCTGGGGGCGCCGCCGGCCACGAAGGCGTGGGCGAGGACGACGGACCGGGTGCCCTCGCGACGTGTGGCGAGGTCCGCCCGCACCCGCTTCATCGCGGCGCTCAGCACCGACTCGTGCCCGGCCTTCGCCGCCTTGAGCCTGCGCCGCACCAGTGTCGGCTCCAGGTACGGCAGCCCGTAGAAGGCCACATCGCCGTGCACGTCGCTGAGCACCACCGGAGTGCCGCAGCCCTCCGGGTTGGTGCGCAGGTGGATTCCGGCGCGCTGGATGAGACCCGCTCCGACGCCGAGCCTGCGCGCCGAGTCGTGGTTGCCGGAGATCATCACGGTGGGCACCCGGGCCTCGGCCAGACTGTGCAGCGCCCGGTCGAAGAGCTCCACGGCGGCCAGCGGCGGCAGTGCCCGGTCGTACACGTCCCCGGCGACCAGAACCGCGTCCACACCCCGCTCGCGCACCGTCGCCACCAGGTGGTCGAGGAACGCCGCCTGGGCACCGAGCAGGTCGACCCGGTGGAAGGACCGGCCCAGGTGCCAGTCCGAGGTATGGAGGAATCTCATGATCCCAAAGGGTAACGGTGGGGTCTGACATCACGGGCGGTAACCGGGAGATCCAAGGTTCTACGACCTCTCACCCATGCCCGCGCGCATCGCCGCGCACATGACGGCGCCGCACAGCTCATGCATCCCCGCACACCTCACGCGTCCCCGTACGCCTCTCCGCCCAGCTCCACCTTCGCCGTGCCGGCGGTGGCGTCGGCCAGCCAGGCGCGGAAGGCCTCCACGTCCGTCTCGGGCAGTTGGATCCCGATGGTCACGGCCTCCGCGTAGCGCACCTCCAGGACCGCGCGGCCCGTCGCCCTCAGGTCGTTCTCCAGCTTGCCCGCGCGCTGGTGGTCGACGGTGACCGTGGCGAGCCGGAACCGGCGGCGGACAATGGTGCCGAGCGCGTCCAGGGCCTCGCCGACCACTCCGCCGTAGGCCCTGATCAGTCCGCCCGCGCCGAGTTTGACCCCGCCGTAGTAGCGGGTCACGACGGCGACGACGTACCGGACCTCGCGACGGGTCAGCATCTGGAGCATAGGCACTCCGGCGGTGCCGCCGGGCTCGCCGTCGTCGCTCGCCTTCTGGACGGACGCGTCGGCGCCGATGACGTACGCGAAGCAGTTGTGGCTGGCCGTCGGGTGCTCCTTGCGGATGCGGGCGACGAACGCCTGCGCCTCCTGTTCGGTCGCGGCGGGCGCGAGCGCGCAGATGAAGCGCGACCGGTTGATCTCGCTCTCGTGCACGCCCTCTCGGGCGATGGTGCGGTACTGCTCCTGCATCCGCCCACCCTATGCGGCGGCCGGCGGGAATCCTCCGGCGCGGCCGCCCGTTACCACGAGGACAGTGACACGTGGCACGGCACCATCGGAGGCGGCGCATGTACGGCGACCAGGAGACCATCCGCAGGATCCTCACCCACAGCGGGGACACCTGGGCCGTCGTGGGCCTCTCCACCAACGAGCACCGTGCCGCCCACGGCGTGGCCCGTGTCCTACAGCACTTCGGCAAGCGGGTCGTGCCCGTCCACCCCAAGGCGGAGACCGTGCACGGCGAGCGGGGGTACACCTCGCTCGACGCGATCCCGTTCCCGGTGGATGTCGTCGACGTCTTCGTCAACAGCGACCTCGCCGGGGAGGTCGCCGACCAGGCCGTCGCCATCGGCGCGAAGGCCGTCTGGTTCCAGCTCGGCGTCATCGACCAGGACGCGTACCACCGCACCCGCGCCGCCGGGCTCGACATGGTCATGGACCGGTGCCCGGCGATCGAGATACCGCTCCTGGGCTGAGCACACCGGGTTGCGTCCCGGAGCATTCGACAGGTGCGGGTATGTACCACTGAATGGCACGCGCTCATACTGTCGCCAACCAGACCTACGGGGAGGCACCAGTTGGGGGAGCTGATTCGTACCAGGGACGGGCGGGACTTAGCGGTCGAAGACTACGGGAACCCACAGGGCAGACCGGTGTTCCTGCTGCACGGCACCCCGGGGAGCCGGCTCGGTCCGGCGCCGCGCAGTGCGGTGCTCTACCGGCTCGGCGTCCGCCTCATCACGTTCGACCGGCCGGGATACGGCGATTCGGACCGGCTGCCGGGGCGCCGGGTGGCGCATGCGGCCGCCGATGTGGAGGCGATCGCAGACGCGCTGGACATTGACGAGTTCGCCGTGGTCGGACGGTCCGGCGGCGCCCCGCACGCACTGGCCTGCGCGGCGCTGCTCCCGGACCGCACGGCGCGGGCGGCGGCCCTGGTGGGGCTCGCGCCGCGCGATGCCCAGGGGCTCGACTGGTTCGAGGGGATGACCGAGTCCAATGTGCGGGAGTACGTCAACGCGGCCGCCGGGAAACGGCAGTTGACGGCCGCCCTGACGATGCGGTCGATCACCATCCGGTCCGATCCGCGGCGTTCGGTGGACGACATGCGCCCCGGGCTGCCGAAGCCGGACCGGGGCATCGTCGCCGACGCGGGGATTCGGGCGATGCTGGAGCGCAACTTCGAGGAGGCGCTGCGCAGTTCGGCCGACGGCTGGGTGGACGACGTGATGGCGTTCAGCACCGACTGGGAGTTCCGGCTTGAGGACATCACGGCGCCGGTGCTGTTGTGGCACGGCGAGCAGGACGTGTTCGCACCCGTGCAGCACACCCGGTGGCTGGCCGAGCGGATTCCGGGCGCCCAGCTGATAGTCGAGCGGGGCGCGGCGCACTTCGGGGCCCTGCGGGTGCTCACCCGCGTGCTGGGCTGGGCCACTTGGTGATCCGTCAAGGGTGCGCGGTCCAGGGCCAGGGCCGCCCGCCGGCCCACTGAACCCCCGCCCGGGGCGAACGCGGTGGACCGCCCGGAGCACCCGCCCGTCGGGCCCGAGCGCTACGTCGTGACCCGCCGGGAGCGCTCGGGTCCGTGGGCCCGAGCGCTTCGGCGCTGCTCACACCGGCTGCGGCTCCAGGTCGCGGTTGATCCGGCGCCAGGCGCGCGCCGCCTCGGCGATGGGATGGTCGACGCCCAGTTGCTTCGCGGCCGGCTCCAGGATGGAGGCGCGCAGCCGCTGGGCCTCCTCCTCGCGGCCGGCCGCCCGCAGTGTGATCGCCAGGTTGGAGCGGCAGGCGAGCACATCGGGGTGGGTCGGTCCAAACCGCTCCAACAGGCCCTTGAGCGCCGTCCGTTCCCAGCGTTCGGCGAGGTCGGGGCGCCCGATGTCGCCGTACGCGTTGGCTAGGTTGACCGCGGCGCAGAGGGTGAACGGATGGCGCGCGCCCAGCACTTCCTCAAGCGCGGCGCGCACGTCCTCACCGCCCCGCACCGCTTCCTCGGCGGCGCCGAGCCCGCGCTGGTAGATGTAGACGTTGTTGCGGCAGGCCAGCGTGAAGGGATGCTCCTCGCCCAGGGTGCTCCGGTAGCCGTCCAGGGCCTGCACGGCGAGGTCCAGCGCGGCCTGCTTGTCGCCGGTCGCCGAGAAGTCGGCGGCCAGGTTGAGGCAGCACGCCAGGGCGTCGGGAGCCTTCGTCCCATACCGGCCGCGGTAGCGGTTGTACGTTTCCTCGGTCAGCCGTTTCGCCTCGTGCGGGTGGCCCGACTTGCGCAGGGACACCGCCAGGCTCTTGGCGGTGCGCAGCGCCTCGGGAACGTCGGCGTTCAGCACGCGCTCGAACGCCGCCACCACCTCCCGCAGCACCTGCACCGAGGCCGTGTACTCGCCGCTCTCGCGCAGGTCGCGCGCGAGGTGGCCCTTGGTGGTGAGGGTGAAGGGGTGGTCGTCGCCGAGTAAGGCGCTGCGGCGTTCCACGGTCTCCTCGTCCAGCCTGCGAGCCGCCTCGCTGTCGCCGCTGAGCCGGTAGTCGATGGCGAGGTTGTTGGCGGCGATCAGGGTGCGCGGGTGGTTCTCGCCGAAGATCTGGCGCAGCCCGTGGTAGATCCGCAGGTCGCGGGTGAGTGCCTCGTCGAACCTGCCGAGCGCGCGCAGATCGGCGGCGAGGCTTCCGGTGGTGATGAGGATGCTGGGGTGGTCGTCGTTCGGATGGTCCTTGTGCAGGACGCTGATCTGGCGGGCGAGGGTGTCCTCGTCCATCGCCCGCGCCTCCTGGTACTTGCCCTGGGCGCGCAGGGCGTTGGCGAGCTCGAAGCGGATGTTCAGCGTCTGGAGGTCGTTCTCGCCGAGTTCGCGGGTCCAGACCTTGTTGAGCTGCATGCCGAGCACCCGGGCGCTCTCCAGCTCACCGCGCTTGAGCAGGTAGCGAATGCGGTCGACCATGAGCTGGCGGACCTTCTCCTCGTCGCAGTCGGCGATGCCGGAGGCGCTCAGGTGCGGCCAGATCAGTTCGAAACTGGGCCAGCTCTTGGGGTCGTTGACCGGGTTGTCTCGGTCGACGCCCTCCACCGGGCGGGCCTCGGCGAGGATGCGGTGCACCTCGTGCTTGGCCGTGTCGACCTCCTCGTCACTGAGCCCGGCCCGCACCGCGGCCTGGACGAGCCGGTGCACCTGGATGCTGCTGTCCGCGGGGTCGACCTTGGCCAGCGCGAACCGGTTCAGCGTCTGGATGACCTTGCCCAGCATGTACCGCTCGCGCAGATCGGGGTCGTACGGCAGGAGGGACTCGAACATCGAGTCACTGCCGATCAGGCGCATCGAGATCGGCTCGGCGGAGAAGAACGAGCAGAGCTCCAACAGCCGTACCGCTGCCTTGGATTCGTCGCGCAGCCGGCTGATCGAGATGTTCCAGGTCGCGCCGATCTGTTGTGAGTAGTCCTCGGGCTTGCCGAGGGAGAGCACCTTGGTGCTCTGTTCCTTGAGCTGTTCCACATAGGCGTCCACGGGGGTCGCGGTCTCGGCGAGCCAAGCTGCCGCGACCTCGACCGCCAGCGGCAGGTCACCGACCGCGTCGGCGACCCGGTCGGCGTCGGCGGCCGGCAGTTTGGTCACCCGGCGACACAGGTGCTCGACGCTTTCGGCGCGCGTGAAGACCTCCACCTCAATGGCTTCCACCTGCGTCGAGGCCGGTTTGTTGCGGCAGGTGGCGAGGATGTGGCCGTAGGTCTCGCCGGGGATCGGCTCCATGTCCTCGGGGAGGAGCTTCAGGGCCCGGTCGAGGTCCTCGACGTTGTCGAAGATCAGCAGCCAGCGCGAGTACGGCGCCCCGCGCCGCAGCGCCTGGAGTGCCGCGGTGGCCGCCTCGGCGACCACGTCACCGGCCCTCAGGTCCATCTCGGCCGCCAGTTCGGCCAGCGAGGACACCACCCGGTCGGGCTGCTCGGCCTCGATCCACCACACGAGGTCGTAGTCGGCGCGGAACCGGTGTGCGTACTCGCGTGCCACCTGCGTCTTGCCGACGCCGCCGAGCCCGTAGAGGACCTGTGGGAAGCGCTGCGCGGAGCGGCTGTCGCCGCGCAACTGGTCGCGCAGGCGCTCCAGGACGGAGGTGCGGCCGGTGAACCAGGCGTGCCGGGGCCGTACGTTCCAGACCTTGGGCACGCTGCCCGGGTAGCGCGGGCCGGCGGGCCCGGCCGCCACGGCGGCGGCGGCCTCGGTCCGGTCGAGCGCCTGGAGCAGGGTGGCGGCCGCGTCGGGCTCGTCGAGGCGTACGAGGTCGATGACGCCGCGGCTGCTGAGCGGCGGGCTGAGCCGCACGTCGCCGACGCGCACCGGCAGGATCTGACGCCGACCGCCCGCCGCGTCGAGCCCGGTGCCGCTCTCCCAGAAGGTCCTGGCCCGTTCGGTGTTCAGGTAGGCCTGCGACACCACCGGGATGACGCGGTATCCGACGCCGGAGGTGAACTGGGCCTCCACAGCCGCCACTTGGGGGGTGCGGACGTCGACCGGCACGACGTGGAAGCCGGCCGTGGTCAGCACGGAGGCCAGCCAGTCCGCCCACATCTGGTCCTCGGCGACGTACGTGAGGATGAGGTTGGACGGCGGCATGGGCCTGCGCCGGGTGTAGGCGGCGACATGGGTGAGCCGGTCCGCCTCGTCGATCGGCGGCAGCGAGTTCACCAGACCACCGGTGAGCACCGAGGTGAGCCGTTCGCACGCGCTGAGCATGGAGCTGCTGACGTTGGGCGCGTCGCCGAAGGTGGCCAGGATCTCCTCGTAGGCGTAGAAGGGGCGGTAGGGAACCTCCACCGTGCCCCAGTAGTTGGCCAGTTCCTCGGTGCTCAGGCCGCTGGGGAAGCCGGGGAAGCTCTCGCGGGCCAGCGCCCGTCCGGCGTCCGCCTTCTCCTTCTCGCCGTCGTCGATGCGCATCGGCACCGGCAGTATGCGGATGCGCCGCTCGTGGTAGCGCTCCTCGATGTCACGGGCGACCGCGGAGGCGCCGTCGATGCTCTGGTCGCTCAAGGTGAAGCAGACGACGAGGACTTCGGGCATCTGCACGGTGCAGATGTCGGCGATGTCGCTCAGGCCGGTGCGGCTGTCGATCAGGGTGTAGTCGTAGTGGCGCTGCATGTCGTCGCGCATGGCGTCGAAGAACTGGCCGCCGCCGAAGCGCTCGTGGAAGTCGTCCCAGTCCATCTTGCCGACGATGGACGGGTAGTCGCGGTTGCGGCGGCCGGCGGAGAGGAAGTCGAGACTGCCGCCCTGCGGAAAGTTCCAGTTGAGGGAGGTCGCGTGGGGGCGTACCCGGGCGTACTCGCGGTGCCAGTCGGGATCGCGGTCGGCGGGGCGCCGGGCCTCGTCCTGGTAGTCGGTGATCAGGTTGATCAGGCCCGGGGTCGCCTCCAGGTCGGCGAGGTCGAGGAAGGGGTGGAAGAACCGGTGCAGTCCGGGCGCCTCCAGGTCCCAGTCGACCGCGAGTACCCGGTATCCGTTGGCCGCCAGGATCCATGCGCAGTTGGCCAGCGCCATGGTCCGTCCGGTGCCGCCCTTGTACGAATAGAACGTGACGACGGTCCCGTTGCGGTTCTCAGTCATCTGATGAGCCCTCCGCCTTATCCCCGTTGTTCTTGTCCTGGTCCGTGCTCTGACCGCGGCTGGCCGGGCCATTGGTGCCGTAGCCGATGCCGCCCGGAAGCACGCGGGGCATGGGCCCTCCGCTGCCGGGCGGTGGATAGGTCGGCGCGTTGGCCTCGTAGTGTCTGACCGCCGCCTTGACCGCCCCCGGGATCGCCTTGCTGAAGGCTTCCAGGGTGGGCAGTCCGGCGCTCGGCGTGCGGTGCCCGTCGCTCTCGTCGGTGCGGGAGGCCAGCACGCTGTCGGTCTGCTGCGTCAACTCTTCGTTGTACGCGCGGGTTTGAGGGTCGGCCGCGTTCCCCGGGACCATCACGCTGATCCACGGTCGGGGGGCGGCGCAGAGCTGGTCGACCAGCTCGCGGCGGCGCCGGGCGTCCAGGGCCCAGCGGTCGAGCAGCAGCAGACCGGGCCCGGTCGGCGGTCCGGAGGCCAGGATCCGCTGGGGTTCGGCCTCGAAGTCGCTCAGGTGCACGGTGTAGTTCAGGTTGCGTACGACATCGACGGTGTGGTCGGCGAGCGGTCTGGAGGAGGCCGGATGGTAGGGGTTCCAGTCGAGGGCCTCGGATCCGTAGCAGTCGGGACTGCGGCCGGTGGGGAGGCTGGAGCGCGAGCAGGCGAGGACGGACACCTCCATGTCGCGGGCGGGTCCTCCGCTGGGGCCGAACGCGGGAGGCACTTTGGCGTAGTCCTGGTGCGGGTCGCCGGGCTCCAGCTGGGTCTGCTGGGCCACGCTCACGATGCGCTTGGCCAGCCGGTAGACGGCGCGTTCGTACTGGTCCCGCAGGTAGTTGAGCTTGATGAGGCCGTAGAAGCCCTCGTCGGCGTACTCGTCGCCGAACGTCGCGTGGTTGAACTGGAGCCGCTCGGCGGGCTGCGGTAACTGGCGGGTGGGGACGGGCACCCAGAGCGCGGGCACGATCCCGGTCACCGGGTTGCTGTTGTTGTGGCTCACGCGGGTGTTCTGGACGGCGGCACGGCCGGAGAAGGCGAACCACTCCCGGCCGCACTGCTCGCTGAGGAAATAGCGCGGGGAATACAGCGGAACGAACACGCGGCAGTACGCGAGCGCTTCGGAGAGCCGCTCCTGCCAGCCCTCTCCGGGTTGCATCTGCTGGTCCATGAAGCCGGCACTGCCCGCCGGGAGCGGCGTCAGCTGCATCACATGCGCGCAGAGGTCCCGGAAGAACCGTTGCACCCAGAGGTTGGGGTCCTTGTCCTTGGGGTCGCTCTTCGGCGTGTGCGCGTAGCTGAGGAAGAAGTACGGCTTCTGCTCGTCGCCCTGAGCCCCCACTGATCCCTGCACCACTGTCTCCCCCGGTCCAAGTGGATGGGTCCTCAGTGTAGGAACGGAGGTTTCTCCGGCGGAACAGAACGAACAAACCCGATGGTCGATCCACCCACGGAAATTCGATCAGATCATGACCGGAATCATGCGGTGCCCGTCGAGTGGATCAAAGAATCGGGGGAGAATTCGCTCAATTCGCAGCGGAATTCAAGCTGTTCCCCTCGTCGCCCGCGCCTCCCACGCTGCCCTATGGCGCCGCGCGGAGTCGGCCGCCTCGTCCAGAGCGGCGCCCGGGACGCGCTCGTCCAGCCAGCCGCGCACCGTCTCCCCCATGCCGTTGACGAAGCGTAGTCCCAGGTCGGTGAGGGATCCCGAGCCGAGCAACTCCTCAACGGCCTGGACCGTGTGCTGCCGCCAGCGGGCGAACTGCGCCTGGGCCGTGTCGCGTTCGAGGGCTCCCGGTGCGCTCCGGCGACGCACCCGCCAGAAGTCGGTCACCGCGATATGGGCGTACGTTCCCTGGAGCAGCCCCCCGATCGGCCTCGGATCGTCGCGCCAGGGGGCGTAGTAGAGCTGTCGGTCGGTCTTGTCGTACAGATCGACGGCGTCCAGGACCGCGGCGAGCTTCACATGCTGGAACTCGTGCACGATCAGCAGGGCAAGCAGCTCGGGCGAGGCGGGCCTGGCCGCCCCGATCGCGCCCCAGGCCTCCTTGCAGGCGGCGCTGACGTCGCTGCCGGCCGGCGCGTGCAGGGGCGTGATCAGCCGCAGTCCGGCGGCCACGCCTTCGGCGTAGACGGGCAGTTCGCGCCGGATCAGCGACCAGGCGCCCGTCAGGTCCTCGGCCCACAGCTTGGCCTCGTCCGCCGGGAGCCGCTCCGCGACGGGCCACTTGTGGCAGTCGCGCAGCGGGTCGGTGTCCTCGATGGCCACGCTCCAGCCCTCGCCCTGGAAGAGGCGCACCGGCTGCCAGTGCGGGGTGAGGCCGTCCATGCCCTCGTGCCAGCCGATGTCGAGGCGGCGGGCGCCGCCGCGCACCGTGAACCCCTCGGGCCCGGCACTCACTTCGGCGTGGCCGACATCGCCCGCGAGCCGTACGGAGCCGAGGCCGGGCAGGCGTAGCGCACCGCCGCGCAGCGGCACCGTGACGGGGTGGTCGAGGCGGGCCCGCAGCACGGTGGCCGCGGCGATCTCGGCGAGGCCGGCCGCGGGCGCCGCTCGGCCGTCGAGCACGCTCAGCGCCCACGGCCTGGTGTACGGATGCGCGAGCACCGCGTCGAGGTCGGCGGACGCCTCGGCGTCGAGGTGCGCCACCAGCTCCCAGGCCGCCGCGGCCTGCCGGTCGGACAGTGCGATGCGCTCGCTGACGGCGGCCAGCAGCTCCTGGTTGATGTCCAGCTGGGTGTCCGCCAGGCGCCGGATGGTGTCCGCCGTACCGAAGCCCGCCGCCAGCGCCTGGAAGTCTCCCTGCTCCATGGGCAGTTGGGGGGCGGGCGTCGGCTTAGGTGCGGGCACGGCCGCCTCCCGGTCTTTGATGGTGGTGACCAGTGCCAGCAGGTCGGGGCAGAACACGGAGGGGTTGTCGAAGTCGCTGCCGGTGCGGTACCGGTGGGCGTAGAGGCCGCCGCCGCAGGATTCGACCACCGGGCAGCCGCGGCACTGCTCGCAGAGCTGCTCGATGCCCTGTTGGCGGGCGAGCATGCCCGGGTGCTCAAGGACGTCGTCGAGCGAGTGCGTGAAGACGTCCATGCCGGTGGCCGGGGCTCCGTCGTACGACGTCTTGAGGCTGTCGGCCTGCTCGAAGGTGCCGTCGGTCTCGATCACCACGAGGTCGGCGGGGGCAAGGCCGAGGGACTCCGTGAGACTGCTCTCACCCCGCAGGGTGCGCAGCACGGACTCGAAGATGCGGACCGGCACCGGGCGTCCCGCCGCGTCCCAGCGCCGGTAGACGGCGTCGAGCCAGTCGGCGTAGGGAGTGGCGGCGCCGCCGGGGCGGGGCGGCGGGACGTCCCAAGTGGCGTGCGGGAGAAGGAAGTCGATGCGGGGCGGCGACAGGGCCACGAGGGCGTCGTAGACCGCCACCGGGTCGTTCTCGACATCGATGGTGCACAGCAGACCGGCGAACAGGCGCCGGTAGCGCGGGCGGCCGAGCAGCTCGACCGCTCGGATCACCTTGTCGTGGCTGCTGCGGCCGTCGGCGTATCGGCGGTGGCGGTCGTTGGAGGCCTTGTCACCATCGAGGGAGACGCCGATTTTGATGCCGAGTTCGAGGAAGAGCTCGCAGAACTTCTCGTCGAGCAGCACACCGTTGGTGTGCATGCGCAGATCGAGTGCGCTCACTCCGCTCAGGGCCCGCTGGAGTTCCTCGGCGGCCCGCCTGATCCTGTCGGGGCCCGCGAGCAGGGGCTCGCCTCCGTGCAGGACGACATGGACCATGGAGAGCGCGTGACGCGCGGCGTGCTCGGCGATGCGGTCGGCGACTTGGGCGAGGATCTCCTCGGAGACGGCCCTGGGCCGCCCGCGCCAGCTCGTGTCCGCGTGTTCGTAGACGTAACAGTGATCGCAGGCCAGATCGCAGCGGCTGTGGATCTTCAGCACGAATTGCGAGAGGGCAGGTGGAAGCGGCCGGTCCATGGTCGGGGTCTGTCCGCCCGTCAGAGCGCCGACTGGAAGGCGGAGGTGCCGGGAACGGCGGGGCTCGCGCCCCCCGACATCACCCGGGCCAGGCTCGCCGGGGCCTTCCCGGCGCTCTGCGCCGCCGCCCGCTTCACCAGCGGCAGGCGCCGGGTGACCGGCCTGTGCGAGGCGGGGCCGGGCCGTTCGGCCGCCGAGACGAGAGCTTCCACGTGAGCGCCTTTCAGATCGGAGCGCCGTCTCCGCAGCGGAGTCTCTTCTGGATCACTGCACAGAACACGGCTTTTAGTCTGTTTCATGGGCTTTTTCGTACGTCGTGCAATTCGGCCGCACGCCGTGCCCATGTGCGCTCATGCGCCACGAGCGACTGGTCCGACCACTGCCGCCTCCCCGGGACACCCCAACTGCGTTGGGCCGTAACCAGGTTCGGCGTTGACGCCGAAACCACCCTCATGAGTGGTTTCGTTCGAAATCGACGCGGCCCGCCTTCCTCGCGCCCGCGGCCGCGAAAGTAGACGATAGTCAGCGTCCACCCGACTCGGGCCCGATTACCAGATACAGGGCCAAAATCATCGCTCCAGAACGGTAACAGGCCGCGCGGGTACGGCGGTTGGGCGTCTCAGCGTTCGAACGGGACCGAGATGGCCATCGTCATGACGACCGGCTCCGAGCCGTCATTGCGGTAGGTGTGCGCCGCGTTGGCCTCGAAGGATGCCGAATGCCCGGCCGGCACCGGATGGTCGACACCGTCCACGACGAGCGTGAGGGTGCCCTCGGTGACGTGGATCAGTTCGACCGTGCCGGTGGGGTGCGGATCGGAGGCGCTCCCGTCGCCGGGCATCAGCCGCCAGTGCCACATCTCCAGCGGGCCGGGCGCCTCGGTGCCCGCGAGCAGCGTGTTGTAGCTGCCGCGCTCGGTGGACCAGAGCCGC
This sequence comes from Streptomyces sp. NBC_01431, assembly GCF_036231355.1. NCBI lineage: Bacteria > Bacillati > Actinomycetota > Actinomycetes > Kitasatosporales > Streptomycetaceae > Streptomyces > Streptomyces sp. NBC_01431. The sequence continues at coordinate 6,899,300 of NZ_CP109496.1, read as the reverse complement.
ACCGCCTGGTCCGGCGGCACGATCCGCACCTTGGGGCCGCTCTCGTAGTCGAGCAGGGTGGTGATGCTCACACCCAGTGCGTCGCCGATCTTCACCACGGTGCCGACGCTGGGGTTCGTCCGGGCCTGCTCGATCTGGATGAGCATGCCGCGGCTGACCCCGGCACGGGTCGCGAGCGCGTCCAGGGTGAAGCCGCGCTCGGTGCGCCAGCGCTTGACGTTGCGGCCCAGTGACTGGGTCAGCAGTTCGAGGTCCGACACATTCCGTCCATGAGGTGGGCCTCCAGGAAGGCCGTCCAATATTTTAGATGACAGGGTTCAATCGACTGCACTACAGTGCAGTGCAACCTACTGCTCATCCGTGTCACTGCACTGTACTGCGAGGCCCCGTCATGACAGCACTCTTCGCCCTGGCCACCAGCCTGCTGTGGGGCTTGGCCGACTTCGGCGGCGGGCTGCTCACCCGGCGGATGCCCGCGCTTACCGTCGTGGTCGCCTCGCAGTCCCTCGCCGTGGTCGTCCTCGGCACCGTCGTCGTGGCCACCAGCGGCTGGCACGAGGCGGGCCCGCAGCTCTGGTTCGCGGTCGCGGCGGGCGCGGTGGGCCCGGTCGCCATGCTCAGCTTCTACAAGGCCCTGGCGCTGGGGCCCATGGGTGTCGTCTCGCCGCTCGGCTCGCTGGGCGTCGCCGTACCGGTAGGTGTCGGTCTCGTGCTCGGCGAACGGCCGGGGCTGCTCCAGTTCGCCGGCATCGCGGTGGCCGTGGTGGGCGTGCTGTTGGCCGGGGGCCCGGAATTCCGCGGCGAGGCGGTGCGGCGCCAGGCGATCGCGCTCACCCTGCTCGCAGCCTTCGGCTTCGGAGCCGTGATGGCACTGATCTCCGAGGCGTCGACGAGCGTGCCGGGGCTGTTCCTCGCACTGTTCGTGCAGCGCGTCACCAATGTCGCGGTGGGTGGCACCGCCCTGTACGTCTCGGTGCGGCGCGGCGCCCCGGCGCTGCCCGAGGAGGGCGGCCCCCGCACCGTGTGGCTCGCGCTGCCCGCGCTCGCCTTCGTGGGCCTCGCCGACGTGGCCGCGAACGGGACGTACTCCATCGCCGCCCAGCAGGGCCCGGTCACCATCGCGGCGGTGCTCGCCTCGCTCTACCCGGTGGTCACGGCCCTCGCCGCCCGCGGGGTCCTCAAGGAGCGGCTGCGGGCGGTGCAGGCGGCCGGAGCGGGCCTCGCACTGGTCGGCACGGTGCTGCTCGCCACCGGCTGAGCGGAACGTGGCCCTCAGGCCTCTTCCGGGGTCAACTCGGCGACGGCGAGCAGCTGTTCGGGGGTGACGCCCTCCGGAATCGGCACCGGCGCGGGCGTGCGCAGCGGCGGCTGCCAGCCGTTCTCCTCGTCCCAGGTGCGCACGATGCGCGCGGGCGCCCCGGCCACCACCGCGTGGTCGGGCACCTCTCCGCGCACGACGGCGCCCGCCGCCACGACCACGTTGCGGCCGAGTCGGGCGCCGGGCAGCACCACCGCACCCGTCCCGAGCCAGCACCCGGGGCCGATCTCGACGGGCTCCATGCGCGGCCACTGCTTGCCCACGGGCTGGCGGGGATCGTCGTAGCTGTGGTTGGTCGAGGTGATGTAGACGTACGGGCCGCAGTACGTGTCCGAACCGATGGTCACGGTGGTGTCGGCGATGACGTGGCTGCCGCGGCCGAGTACGACTCCGTTGCCGAGGGTCAGGATCGGTTCGGCGCCGAGGTCCAGGCCCGGCATCATCCCGGCCGTCAGGGTCACCTGTTCGCCGATGATGCAGTGGTCGCCCAGCTCGATCCACCGCTCGCCGAAGACGGTGCCCTGCGGGAAGGCGAGGCGGGTCCCGGAGCCGATCCGGCCGAAGCGCAGCTTCCCCGGGTGCTCGGCGGTGACCGCGCCCGCCTCCTTGATCCAGCTCCAACCGCCGTGGACCGCGCGGGAGGCGATCCGGCGCCGCCAGGCGGTCAGCGATGAGAACGTGTTTCTGTTCTTGGGCACCCGCTCACGGTACTCATCGCCGGCCCGGCTGATCACGGCCGACACCTGTGATCTTCCGCTCAGCGCCGCGCGACTGGACTCCCCGCGGGCTCAGCCGCCGTGCGCCGTGCGGTGGTCGGTGGCCAGGCCCGCGTACATCAGGGCGTTGACCTTGATGCCCTCGCGCTCCTCCTCGGTCAATTCGCGCCGCACCTTGGCGGGCACGCCCGCGACCAGCGAACCGGGCGGTACGACCATGCCCTGCGGCACCAGGGCCTGCGCCGCGACCAGCGAACCGGCGCCGATGCGGGCCCCGTTGAGGACGGTGGCGCCCATGCCGACCAGGACGTCGTCCTCGACGGTGCAGCCGTGCAGCACCGCGTTGTGGCCGACGCTGACCCGTTCGCCGACCGTGACGGGGAAGCCGGGGTCCACGTGGACGGTGCAGTTGTCCTGGATGTTGCTGTCGGCGCCGATCACGATCGGCCCGCAGTCGGCCCGCAGGACCGCGTGGTACCAGACGCTCGCGCCCTCGGCCAGGGTGACCTCGCCGAGCACCACCGAGGTGGGTGCGGTGAATGCGGTCGCCGCGATCTCGGGCGTCTTGCCGCCCACCGCCGTGACCAACGCCTGCTCTGCCATGCGCCACTCCTTGGTACGGATTCGTTCGCGCCCACCGGAACGCTAAGGGACCTCGCCCCGGCCCGCGCGGCCGGGGGGCCGCTTACGATCACGCGATGGCACTCTTCCGGATCGACCGGCGTACCGAGCTGGCCCCCGCCGAGGCGTGGCGGCGGCTCACCGACTGGGAGCGGCACGGCGAAGGCGTCCCGCTGACCCGGATCGCGGTGAGCACCGCGCCGCCCAGCGGCCTCGGCACGTTGATCGTCGCGCGCACCGGGCTCGGCCGGCTGGGCTTCGACGACCGGATGGAGATCGTGCGCTGGGAGCCGCCGGGCGCGCGCAGGCCGGGCCGGTGCCGCCTGGAGAAGCGCGGCCGGGCCGTCACGGGCTGGGCCGAGATCGAGGTCGGCGCGGCCGGATCGGGGGCGTATCTGGTCTGGCGCGAGGACCTGCGAGTACGCGGACTGCCGCGCGCCCTCGACCCGTTGACGGCATTCGCCGGGCGCCTGGTGTTCGGGCGCGCCGTGCGGGTGCTGTTGCGGGACCGGTGAGCAGGGTGCCCCGAAGCCGGGTGCCGCGGTGGCCGACTAGTCCGCGGCAGGCACGTTCTCCGGGACGGACTCCGCCGCTTCCGCTTCGGCCATCGACTTCTTGGCACGGTTCTTGACGACCAGCATCGAGGCCAGTCCGACCAGCAGCGCGGCGACCAGGCCGAGGTAGGAGAAGTTCTTCAGCCAGGACTCGGCGACGATGCCGAGGTAGTAGATGACGGCCGTGGTGCCGCCGGCCCAGCAGATGCCGCCGAGGACGTTGGCGATGAGGAACTTCCAGTACGGCATGTGCAGGACGCCCGCCAAGGGTCCCGCGAAGATGCGGAGCAGGGCGATGAACCGGCCGACGAAGACGGCCCACATGCCCCACTTCTGGAAGGATCGTTCCGCCATGGCGACATGGCCGTCGCTGAAGTGCTTGGGGAACTTGTTGCCGAGCCAGGCGAGCAGCGGCCTGCCGCCCTTGCGGCCGATGGCGTAACCGATCGAGTCGCCGATCACCGCACCGGCCGTCGCGCAGGCGCCCAGCACGACGGGATCGATGTGCCCCTGCTGCGAGGCGAGCAGTGCCGCACTCACCAGGACAATCTCGCCGGGCAGCGGGATTCCGAGGCTCTCGACCCCGATGACCAGCGCCACCAGGAGATAGACACTGACGGCGGGGATGTGCTCCAGCCACTCCTGGATGTGCAACGCGCTTCCTCCCGCTCGTACCGGGCCGGAGCCCGGCGTGCGCCCCCCTTGGCGCACCCCGGCCAGCCTACCCGCTCAGGGTCGGCCGGCCGCCTCGCGTGATCGGACCCGGCCCCGGCCGGTGAGGCGCTGCTCACGAGCGGAGACGCCCACGGTGACCTCGCGCGTTCCGGTGCCCAGGACCCAGCCGTGCCGCGCCGGGTCCCAGGACGACAGCGAGCGCGCCGAAACGCGTACGGTCACGTGCCGCGCCCGGCCGGGCTCCAGTTCCAGGCGGCGGTAGCCGGCCAGGGCACGGTGCGCCTGGTCGAGGCTGAGGTCGGGCGAGGGACCGACGTAGACCTGGGCCACCGTGGTTCCGGTGCGCGGACCTGTGTTGCGGACGGTGAAGCCGACCGCGAGCCCGTCGTCGTCGGGCTCGACGGTGAGGCCGGAGTATTCGAAGGTGGTGTAGGAGAGCCCGTGCCCGAAGGGGAAGAGGGGGGCCACGCCCTCGGCCTCGTACCAGCGGTAGCCGAGGTGGACTCCCTCGGAGTACTCCTCGGTGCCGTTCACACCGGGATAGCGGTGCGGGTCCCCGGCGACCGGATGCAGGGTGTCGGAGGCGGGGAAGGTCTGGGTGAGTCGGCCGCCCGGGTCGCAGTCCCCGAACAGGACGGCCGCGGTGGCCTCGGCGCCTTCCTGGCCCGGGTAGTACATCTGGAGTACGGCACCTGTGTGGTCCAGCCACGGCATGGTGGTGCTGGATGAGGTGTTGAGCACCACAGTGGTACGGGAGTTGGCGGCGGCGACGGCTTCGATCAGCTCGTTCTGGTGGCCGGGCAGGGCGAGACCGGTGCGGTCGGCGCCCTCGGTGGCGTCCTCGTACGCGAACAGCACGACGCTCGCGGCCGCGCGGGCGGCGCGCACCGCCTCGGCGACGTCGGCGGCGCGGGTGGCACCGGTGGTGCGGCGCAGCCGGAAGACCTGGCCTTTCTCGCCGCCCTTCGCGGTAATGGTGAGCCGGTGGGGTCCCGCGTCAAGGCCCAGCGTGCGGCGACGGACGGCGAGTCCGTCGGGAGCGGCGCTGACGAACCCTCCGGCGAAGGACTCACCGAGGCCCGGGGCCGGTGGGAAGAGTTCGGTGCCGTCGAGGAACACCTTGGGCCGGTCGCCGGAATAGTGGATGTAGAAGGTCCACTCGTCGGGTTCGTCCACGGTGAGGGGGGCATCGTAGGTCCAGGTGGCGCCGGGGGCGATGTGCCGGCCCTCGAAGTCGGCGCCGGGCGAGGCCCCGGGGAGCGGTTTGCCGAAGATGTCCTCGCCCAGGGCGTAGCTGACGCGGGCACCTTCTCCGGCCCGGACTCGGAGTGCGTCGAGCGGGCTCCGCACATGTGCGGCGACCACATGTGCGCTGCCACCACCGCTGACGAACGGGATGGCTCCGGTGGGCCCGATCACGGCGATGTGGTGGGCGGCCTGGCCGGTCAGCGGCAGGGTGGCGTGCCGGTTGCGAAGCAGGGTGGCGCCCGCCTTGGCGACCTTGAGCGCGGTGCGCGCCCCGGCCCGCGGGTCACGCTCCGGCCGGGCGGGGGCGCTGCCGTCGAGCAGTCCGAAGCGCTCCATGACGGACAGGACGCGGCGTGCGGAACGGTCGACGAGCGCTTCGGGGAGGCTGCGGCTGCGTACGGCCTGCTTCAGGGCGTCGGCGAAGTGGTCGCCGCTCGGCATCTCCATGTCGAGCCCCGCGGTGAGGGCGGCGGCGGTGCTGTGCGCGGCCTGCCAGTCGCTCATCACCCAGCCGTCGAAGCCCCAGTCGCCGCGCAGCACGTCGCCGAGAATTGGCTTGTTTTCGCAGGCGAAGGTGCCGTTGACCTTGTTGTAGGCGCCCATCACGGCGCCCGCTCCGGCGGCGACGGCCGCCTCGAAGGCACGGAACTCCAGCTCACGCAGCGGCTGTTGGGCGATCCGCACATCGACGGACGTGCGGCCTTGCTCCTGGTTGTTCAGGGCGAAGTGCTTGACGGTGGCGATCAGTCCCTGGCTCTGGATGCCGCGGATCTCCTCGGCGACGAGGTCGGCGCTGAGCAGTGGGTCCTCGGAGAAGGTCTCGTAGTTGCGTCCGGCGTACGGGGTTCTGATCAGGTTGACCATGGGCGACAGGAGGACGTCCTGGCCGAGCGCGCGGCCCTCGCGGCCGATGACCTCGCCGTATTCGCGGGCCAGCGCGGGGTCGAAGGCGGCGGCGAGCAGCACCGGCGCCGGCAGGGCGGTGGCGTGCTCGGTGACGCGGACGCCCGCAGGTCCGTCGGCGAGTCTGAGGGCGGGGATGGCGAGCCGCGGCACTCCGGGGACGTATCCGGCCTGGCCGAGGCTGTGCGGATCGTCGGCGCCGTGCAGCAGGCCGATCTTCTCGTCCAGGGTGAGCCGGGCGAGGAGGTCTTCCACCCGGCGGGAGGCCCCCGTGGCCGTACCGGCGTCGGCCGGGGCGGCGAACGGGCCGGTCGCGGCCGCCGCGACCGCGACGGCACCGGCGAGTCGGCGCAGTGCTGACCTTCGGGAAACGGGGTCGGGCATGGACCGTCACTCCTTGTGTGGGCGGGCACGACATGTGGACCGCGGCACAGCAGGCGGCGGGCCGACGTTCGACCTGTGAACGCACTATGCGTCACGACCGAGTTGACAACCCGTCAGGCGCCACGAGGCGCCGGAAACGTAGGACCGTCCGGTGGAAGAGCCGGCGAGAGCGAGCGGGACACGGAGAAGGCGCCCCGGTGTGGGCCGGGACGCCTTGGGGTTCCGTGGCGCGTGCCGCGGAGGGTCAGGAGTTCGGACGCAGCGTCCAGACAACCACCATTTCGCCGGTCACGGCGCCGTCCGCGCGCTGGATCTCGATGTGGACGGGGAACTCGGGGCGCTGCCCCGCGTCCAGTTCGGCCACCACGTCGGCGATGGGGCGGCCCAGGGTCGCGGTCGCGGTGACGACGCCCATGGCGAGCTTCTTGTAGCCGATCTCGGCCTTGACGGCCAGCGGCACGGCCCGGCCCATCTGGTCGCCGAAGGCGGCGATGACGATGGCACCGCTGGCGGACTCGGCGAGCGTGAACATCGCTCCGGCGTGTGGTCCGCCCACGTGGTTGTGGTAGTCGGGCTGGTCCGGCAGCCGTACCACGGCACGCTCGGGGGTGGTCTCCAGGAACTCCAGGTTGAGGGTCCTGGCCATCGGGACCGTGGCGGCGAGCATCTCGCCGACGGACATCTGATCAGCGCTCATGGGAGTCGATGTTACCCATGAGTAGCCGCCCTTGGCCATCCCTGGCGGGGGCGGCCGTAGCAGGAGCGGGGCGGCACCTCTATGGTTACTGGCCATGTGGCCAGGACAGCAGCCGCCCGGGGGCGAGCAGAACCCGCAGGATCCGAATCAGAACCCGTACCAGCAGCCGGGGTACCAGCAGCCGAATCCCTATCAGCAGCCGGGATACCAGCAGCCTGGGCAGCAGCCCGCGCAGCCGCCCACGCAGCCGGGGTACCCGCAGCAGGGTTACCAGACGCCCAACCCGTACCAGCAGCAGCCGTCGTATCCGGTGGGCAGCCCGCCGGGGGCGCCGCAGCCGTCGCAGGACGACAACAACAAGAAGAAGACCACGATCATCGCCATCGTCGCGGCCGCGGCGGTGGTCGTGGCCGCAGGTGTCACGGGCGTCGTGGTCCTCAGCGGCAACGGCAAGAGCGACCAGGCCGACGGCAAGAAGCAGTCGCCGTCCGCCTCCGCGTCCGCGGCGCCGTCCTCCCCGGCCCCCAACCCGCGTGGTGCCGGTACCGAGGTGGCGCCGGTCATCGCGGGCTGGAAGGTCGTGGTCAACCCCACTCGCGGCGACGCCTTCGACGTTCCGCCAGACTGGGAGGTCGACAGCCCCAGCATGAGCGTGGGCTGGTCCGACAAGGCGGACCCCAACGGGTTCGGCGGCATGATGATGTCGGCCCCCGCCTACTACAAGTCCAAGTGGTGCACCACCAAGGGCTCCAGCGGCCGCGACGAGAACACCGCGCTGGCCACCATCGGCACCAAGGGCGCGAACGGCGCCAAGTCGACGGACGATGCGGCCCAGCAGGCCGACGACTGGCTGTACTACGCCTACACCCAGCCGGACAAGAACCACATCACCTCGGACAAGCCGGTCCCCTTCACCACCAAGTCCGGTCTCCAGGGCAGCGTGGTCCGCGCCAAGGCGACGGGCGTGAAGAAGACGGACAAGTGCTCCACCGACGGCCAGTCCGTGCTCTTCGGCTTCAAGACCGCCAAGGGCGACCTCGCCGCCTGGAGCTTCATCGCCAACACGGGCGTGCCCGGCGCAGTCGACGAGGACACCATCCAGAAGATCCTCAGCACCATTCGCCTGGTACCCGTCACCAGCTCCTGAGCTCCTGAGCTCCTGATGACGAAACGGTTCCCGAGCTCTGGAGCTCCTGAGCTCGTGATGACGGTCGACGGCTCCTGACAGGTGCCGGGCCGCAAACGAGTTGGCGCCACGGGGTGGCGGCGGCGATAGTCCCTGGGTGACTTCCGCCGCCGCCCCTTCGCATTCCCGCCGCCCTTCATGGGCGGGCCGCAACTACACCCTGCTGACCGCCGCCGCGATCGCGACGAACCTGGGCAGCCAGGGGGCCCTGATCGCTTCGGCGTTCGCGGTGCTCAGGGCCGGGGGCAGCGGCGGTGACGTGGGGCTCGTGGCGGCGGCCCGCACCGTTCCACTCGTCCTGTTCCTGCTGGTGGGCGGCGCGCTGGCGGACCGGCTGCCGCGACACCGCGTGATGGTCGCCGCCAACTCCCTCAACTTCCTTTCGCAGGGCGCCTTCGCGCTGCTCGTCCTGACCGGCGAGCCGCGGCTGTGGCAGATGATGGCGCTCACCGCGCTCGGCGGCGTGGGCCAGGCCTTCTTCGGCCCGGCCTCCGAGGGCATGCTGATGTCCAGTGTCAGCGGCTCGGAGGCCGGCCGCGCCTTCGCGTTCTACCGGATGGCCATGCACGGCGCGGGCATCGGCGGGGCCGCGCTCGGCGGCGCGCTCATCGCGGCCTTCGGTCCGGGCTGGGTGCTCGCCATCGACGCGGCCGCCTTCGCGGTCGCGGGCGCGCTGCGGGCCTTCCTCGATGTGAGTCACATCCCCGCGCGTGAACCCGGCGGCGGCATGGTCGCCGATCTCCGCGACGGCTGGCGCGAGTTCATCACCCGGCCGTGGCTGTGGTCGATCGTCGTGCAGTTCGCGGTGGTCAACGCCGTGGTCGCGGCGGCCGAGGCGGTGTACGGCCCGCTGGTGGCCCGTGACGAACTCGGCGGCCCCGGCCCGTGGGGGTTCGCGCTCGCCGCGTTCGGCGTCGGCACGGTCGGCGGGGCGCTCCTGATGACGCGCTGGAAACCGCGCCGACTGCTGCTCGCGGGCACCCTCTGCGTCTTCCCACTGGCCCTGCCGTCGGCCGCGCTCGCGGTGCCGCTGCCGATCGTGGCGCTCACGGCGGTCATGTTCCTGACGGGTGTCTCCATCGAGGTCTTCGGTGTCTCGTGGATGACCTGCCTCCACCAGGAAGTCCCGGAGGACAAGCTCTCCCGCGTCTCGGCGTACGACTGGCTGGGCTCCATCGCCATGGTGCCGCTGGCCACCGCACTGACCGGCCCCGTGGAGAGCGCGGTCGGCCGGACCTCCGCACTGTGGGGCTGCTCGGCGCTGATCGTGCTGCTCACCGCGGCGGTCCTGTTCGTCCCCGAGGTACGCCGTCTGACCCGGCGCGGCGCGACGGTGGCCGGGGCCGGTCCGCAGGCGTCAGCCGATGCTGAAGGCGCCGTCGGGCGGCTCGGGTGAGGCCTGCGCGTTCTCGTCGCCGACCGGGGCGGCGTCCGCGATGAAGCGCCTCAGCGCGTCGCCGTACTCGACCCGGGCGGGGAAGGCGTCGCCCGCGGTGCGCCGGGCGAGCGCCGCAACGTCCAGCGGTCGTGCGGAGGCGAGCAGCACCGCGTTCCCGAAGCGGCGGCCGCGCAGCACGGACGGTTCGGCGATCAACGCCACCTCCGCGAACACCGCCCGGAACGTGGCCAGTTGGGAGCGCAGGAAGGTGAAGGGCGCGCCATCGGCGAGGTTGGCCGCGTAGATGCCGCCGGGCTTGAGCACCCGTTGGGCGATCCGCGCGTACTCGATGGAGGTGAGGTGCGCGGGCACCCGTGAGCCGCCGAAGACGTCCGCGATCAGCAGGTCCGCCGAGCCGGCCGGCGCCCGCCCGGCCCACGCCCTGGCGTCCGCGGCGTGCACGGCGATCCCGGCACCGGCCGGCACCGGCAGGTGTTCCAGGACGAGCTGGAGGAGCGCCCGGTCGGCGTCCACGACGTCCTGGCGCGATCCGGGCCGGGTCGCCGCGACGTAGCGGGGCAGGGTGAACGCCCCGCCCCCGAGGTGCAGCACGTCCAGCGGGGCGCCCTCGTCGGCGGCGCAGTCCACGACATGGGCGAGCCGGCGCACGTACTCGAACTCGATGTACGTCGGATCGTCGAGGTCCACGTACGACTGGGGGGCGCCGTTCACGGTCAGCAGCCAGGCCCGCTCCCGATCGACATCGGGCAACAGTCGGGCGGTGCCCTCATCGACGTCCCGGATCACGGGAATCGGTTCGGCACGCGGATCGTCATTCACCGTCCCATTGTGCGCCCGACGGCCCGCGCCGGGCCGCCGGGGCCGGGCTGTGGGGCCGGAGCAGACCGACCCCTCGGGGTCCGGCTGGATCGCCGTGAGCCCTGGCAAGAACAGTGGCCAGCAGGGCGACTTTGACGCCGGACACGCAGGTCCTGGGCTCCAGATCCGATCCGGAGCCCGTGCATGGACGTCCCCGGATCGCCGCATTTCCAGCCAGACCTGGGCGGCGGCCGAGGTTGGATCCCTCTTATGGGTGCTCCGTAGTCAGGCCCCTCGCGTACTTCCTCAACCTGAATATTTGTGGTCAAGGGGCAGCTTCGCCCTCTCGGGGCGGCCTGCTTCCGCCTGACGGCTTCACGCCAAATCTATTCGCACACACGCTCAGCTGTGGGTGGCTTGTGACGCCCGCATGGGGAGTGCGGGTTCTGAGGCCCTGTTGTGGCCTGTGTTTTTTGCTCTGGGGAGGGCGCGTGCGTCTGCACGGCGAGGGGTTCGGGTTGTATCGGGGAGCGCGTCGGCGGGTGCTGACTGTGGGGGCGCTCGTACTGGCACTGAGTGCGAGTGTGGTGTCGGCGGGGGCGGCGTCGCCGTCGCCGTCCGGTTCTCCACCCACGGCTGCGTCGGGTGCCCCGTCGCCATCGTCCTCGCCCAAGTCCCCGTCGTTGCCTGCGGCTTCGCCGTCGTCTGGCGCCAGTGCGAAGCCGGCGCCCAAGCCCTCGGTCAAATCGGTCGCGCCGAAGGTCGCTGCGGGTGCCGCTTCGACGAGTAACGCGGTGTACGCGTATGACGCGGCGGGGTCGTTTGGTGGGGCTGACCGACCCGGCCGGGGAGACGGCGCGCTACCGCTATGACCCGCCGGGTAACCGGCTTGGCATCGACCGCTTTCCTTCCAGCCAGTTGTCGGTCCTGTCGGTGGTGCCGGTACGGGCGGCGGCCGGGGCGAGGGTGACGCTGTCGGGGACCGGCTTCTCCACGACGGCTGCGAGCAACGCGGTGTCCTTCGGTGGCACGGCGGCCACGGTGGTGTCGGCGACCGCGACCCGGTTGGTGGTGACGGTTCCCGCCGGGGCGAAGGCCGGGGCGGTGTCGGTGACGGTCGCCGGCGTGAGCGCGCAGTCCGTGGAGGCGTTCACGCTCGCCACGCCCGCTCCGGTGGTCTCGTCGTTCGCGCCGACGTCGGCGGTGGCCGGGGCGCAGGTGGTGATCTCCGGTTCGGGGTTCGCGACGGCGCCCACGGACAATGTGGTGCGGTTCAACGGGCGTGTGGCGCAGGTGGTTTCGGCGTCGGCCACGTCGTTGACGGTGGAGGTTCCGCCGGGCGCGTCGGACGGGTTGATCGAGGTGGCGACCCGGGACGGCCGGGGCGCCTCGGCCGCCAATTTCAGTGTGGTCGGCAGTGGTGGGCCGGTCTACGACTCGGTGGTGACCACCACGGTCTCGGACGCCAATCCGCCGTCGGTGGCGGTCACGACGCCGGGGCACCTGAGCGATCCGGTCGCCGTCACCGTGCCTCGGCGTCCTGCCCGGTGCGGGCGACTGCCGCAGCCACCCCGGCCGCGAAGCCCTCCGCAGTTCAGAAGACGGCGGCCTCCACCCAGTCAGCAAAGCCCACGGCCGACAAGGCGACCACGGTGGGTGTGGTGCCGTCGGGTGCGGACGCGTGGCAGCCCTCGCAGCAGAACCTGGCCGGCCGGGACTGGCTCACCGGGAAGGGAGCGGCCCCGAAGACGCCGCCCGCGCTGCGGGGTCCGCCGTCCCAAACAGCCCTGTCCGGACAGGTGTTGAAGCTGGACGGGTCGCCGCGAGCGAGGGTGGCTGTCCGGATCGGAGCCAAGAGCGGGCACACGGACGAGCAGGGCCGCTTCCTGCTGGCCGGGATCAGCACGCAGGACACCACGCTGGTGGTGGATGGAACCACGGCCAACACCAAGGACCGTTCCTACGGCCGGTTCGACATCCACATCGAGCCGAAGGCCGGACAGACGTCCGAGCTCGGCTTCCCCGTGTGGATGACGCCACTGGACACCCAGCACACCGTGCACTTCGAGGCCCCGGCCAAGTCCGAGGTGGTGCTGAAGACCCCGCAGATCCCGGGGCTTGAGGTCCGCATCCCCAAGGGTTCGGTCGTACGGGACGAGCACGGCAAGCCGGTTACCGAGCTCGGCATCACCCCGATCGCGCTGGACCGGGCGCCGTTCCCGCTCCCGAAGCACGGTGTGGTGCCGGTGTTCTTCACCGTGCAGCCCGGCGGCACGTACATCTTCCCGCTGGGCGCGCAGGTCATCTACCCGAACTACACGCACGAACCGCCCGGTACGCGCGTGGAGTTCATGGACTACGACCCCAAGGCCAAGGGCTGGTACGTCTACGGCCACGGACAGGTCAGCCGGGACGGCAGGCAGGTCGTCCCGGATGCCACCACCCGGGTGTGGGCCTTCCACGGTGCCATGTTCAACGTGTCCGACCTGGTGCCCTTGCACAGGAAAGGCTTGGCCGGATTGAAACCTCCGATTTTGAGCGTTCCGACGTGCTGGCTTTTCATTTGGCGGCGGCGAAGGCTCGCTGCGGTATCGACCCCACGGCCCTGCCGGAGTCGAATGGGCCGTACCCGTCCGGTAGTTGGTGATGCTGGCCGGGCGCCTGATCACCGCGGCCACGGGCAAGCGGGGCCGACCGTGAGCGCGGTACTGCCCTGGGAACGGGCCAACTACAAGGTGGGCGGGCGTCACCCGCAGCGCCCCGCGACCGTCCATGTCCGGGTCGTTCATGTCCGGCCGTCCACCGCGACAACAGCTTCTGAATCACCAGGAGTCGACGCGGCTGTAGTACGCGCTGAAGGACCGCTCGGGCGGCCGCGTTGGGCTGGAAGGCGGACCGGGTCATGGTCACCGGCGGCGATCAACGGCTGTCCGCGACAGCAGCGTTGGCCCGCACCGGGTTCCAGCGGCTGGTCACCGAGATCGGCCTGGAGCGCGTCGGACTCGTGCTCGGCATCGAGATGTCCCGCCTGGCCCGCTCGGGCAAGGACTGGTACCAGCCTCGCCCTTCTGATGCATCGACGGCTGGCAGCTCACAGGGTGGGCTCGCGGTCGCGGCCCGCCTCCTGCAGCGCAGCCCAGTGCACGCGAGCGGCGCCACAGGGCAGGGCTCGTGGTCACGACCCGCCCCCTGCAGCGCAGCCCAGTGCACGCGCGTAGCGCCGGGCACCCGGCCGCGGGACATGTCACCCACGAGCGCATGCCGTGAGGCTCGGCAGCGTACTGAGGGAGCGGCCGTTCATGGTGTTCCTTCCTGGGCAAGCAGCCGTGCGCTGGTGGGCACGTCCCGGCGCTCAGCCGACCTAGCGTCGGCCTGCGGAGCCGACGTCTGGGGAATCGGCTGACTTCCGTCCGAATAGCAATGAGGAGAACGGTGACAGCGAGCGATCAGACCGATGGATCGTGCCCGTCACACGCCTCCAGCACCTGATCTACACACCTGATCTGCACACATTCGACCTTCCACCGAGCGTGGAAGCCGTTCCCGGAGCCTTTCGTTGAGCCGACTCGTCTATCAGGTGCTTCGCCGGAACCGGGGGCCGAGCATCACGATGCCGGGCCGCGACCCCCGCGAACCGCACAGGACCGCCACCCCGCTGGAACTCCTCTTCGACCTCTGCTTCGTCATCGCGGTGTCACAGGCGTCCGCAAGCCTGCGCGAGGCGGTGTCCGACGGCCACTGCGTCACTGGCTCCCTGCGTTTCGCGCTGGTGTTCTTCACCATCTGGTGGGCGTGGATGAACTTCACGTGGCTCGCTTCCGCCTACGACCCGGACGACGTGCCCTACCGGTTGGCGGTGCTGGTTCAGATCACGGGCTCTCTCGTGCTGGCCGCTGGAGTCGCCCGAGCCTTCCAGGAAGGCGATTTGCGCGTCATCACCCTGGGATACGTGCTGCTGCGCACAGCCCTGGCCGCACTGTGGCTGCGTGCCGCACGGTCGGACACCGGTCGGCGGCGCACCGCTCTTCGCTTCGCGACCGGGGTGACGGTTTGTCAGGTCGGCTGGATCGGGCTGCTCTTCGTCCCGGTCTCGGCTCAACTCGCTGGCATCATCGTGATGATCATTGCCGAACTCTCCGTCCCCGTATGGGCCCAGGCTGCTGGGATGACACCGTGGCATCCGCACCACATCGCCGAGCGCTACGAACTCTTCACTCTCATCGTGCTCGGGGAGTCCGTCGCGGCCGCGACGGCAGCGGTCCGCAGCGCCTTCGACCAAAATCACGACGCCGGTGCGCTGTACGCACTGGCGGCAGGGGGCCTGCTCATGGTCTTCGCCATGTGGTGGCTGTACTTCGCGCGGCCGGCGCACATCCTTCTCGCCACGACGCACCAGGCGCACCACAAGAGATTCACCTGGGCTTACGGTCACTACCTGATCTTCGCGGCGGCGGCCGCCGAGGGAGCCGGTCTCGCGGTGTACGCGGACCACATCACGGGCCGCACCCATGTCCCACCACTGGTGGCCGGTGCCGCGGTCACCCTTCCTGCGGCGATCTTCCTGATCAGCGCGTGGGCCGTACACGTCCGCCCTCACCGAACGTCCCGGGTCGAACAACTTCCGTTTCCCGCCGCCGTTGTCCTCATCCTGACGGCCGCGCTCTCACCGGCGCCGGCCCTCGCCGCCGGGCTGGTGCTGGCAGGTCTGGTCGTCGTGGTGACGGTGGCCGGTCCGACCCGGCGGCGGTGGGAGAGGCAATGAACAGGCCGCGCGAGCAGAAGGCCCCCATCAGCCATCTGGCGCCGGGACCGACGCGCGCCCTCCACTCCCTTCGTCCCGCCCTGGATCTGTCGCCACCTCGCCCGAAGTTGGAACCCTCGCTCCTGGGCAACGAGTGCGCGCGGAGGATGCCGACCGTCGACCTGCCGTTCCCAGGGCGCCGCGAGTTGCGGGCGCTCGGGGCAGATCGCTCAGCCGCTCTGCGCTTCGGCTGAGCCCGCCATGACAGAGCCTTGACCATCGCGAGAATCCGCGTGCCGTGCTCTCTCAGGCAACATCTCGTGCATTCCTCGGCACGGTGCTCCTATTCGCAGGCTTTACGGTCATTCACACGGCCTGCCTCTAGAAATCCAGCGATCGGGGGATGTAGTGAATCAGTCTTCTTCCGGTGCAGCAGCCGGGCTCCCGGTCATGCACGAGGTAATGGTGCGCGCCGGCGTCCCGGAAGGACGACCGGTATCTGTGCCGGCGACGCTGCGCTACGACAGCACTGACCCCTACGCCGTATGCCTGTCACTCGGCGTGCCGTCGACCGGCACGGTCGACTGGGTCTTCGCCCGCAGCCTCCTGTCGGAGGGCCTGCGCCGACCGAGGGGTCTCGGAGACGTACTGGTGAGACCGCCTCGTCGCGGCCATCGGGGCTCTGTGCGCATCGTCCTGAGATCACCAGCCGGAGTGGCACTGCTGGAGATCGCGGTGTCGGCGGTCACCGCCTTTCTGGAGGCGACCCACCTGGTGGTGGCACCCGGCACGGAGGAACTCCACATCGACCTGGACCGCCTCGTCGCCGGGCTCATGGACGGGAGCGAGTGAGGAACCAACGGCAAACCGCGCGCCACGAAAGGCCAGGTGGGCCAGGACGTCTCCGAGCGTTTTGTCCAGATGGCCGGGCCGCCGCCTCCCCGGTTCAACCTCGGCGAGCCCTGTCGGAGCTTCGCACCGATGGGCCCCTGGCTGGGCACTTGGGACGGGTTCACCACCCCCGACGATCTGGACCTGACCTCCGCCATCAATGGTGAGGAGTGCAGCACCTTGGGAGGACTCAGCAGAGGGACCAGATCCTCCCGCCGGGTGCCTGGCGTACCGGACGCCCGGTCGTCGGTAGCTGCGGGGCGGTCGCGCCGGGAAACTCCTCTTCTCCGTCCCGGCCCCCATCCGATATCCGATCAATCGCCCGCTTGGCGCCGCGCCCTGCCGCGCCCCCTGCAACCAGGAAGACGCACATGTATCGCCGAGTACGAAGCAACACAATGGACGAGAAAAACATGTCAAGAACCATGAAGGGCAAGCGGACCGGCCTCCTGGCCGTGGTGGCGGCCCTCGCCATGACTGCCGCAGGCCACGCCACCGCGGCCACCGCCCCCGTATCGCACGTCCACTTCGTGTCGCATCTGAACATGGCCGAGGGACAGCGGCCGGAGAACATAACCCTGGAACCCGGCGGCGGCGCCGACGTCACCTTCGCCTTCAGCCGCCAGGTCGCCCGGGTCGGCCCCGATGGTCACGTACATGTCCTGGCGACCCTGCCGGCGCCCCCGGCCGGCGCCAAGACCCCTGTCCTCACCTCACCGTTCCTCGGCGGGATCGTCCGCGCACCCGACGGAACGCTGTACTTCCTGTACGCCACCGGCAGCGACCTGACCGGCCTGTGGCGCCTGCGTCCGGGCGGTACCCCGGAGCGCATCGCCGGGCTCCCGGCCGACAGCCTGCCCAACGGTCTTGCCCTCGACCAGCAGAGCGGCCTGCTGTACATGGCCGACTCGGTCCTTGGCACGGTCTGGCGGGTGCCGGCCACTGGGGGCACGCCCACCAAGTGGGCCGCCGCCCCCGAACTGGAAGCCACCGGCTTCCTGGGAGCCAACGGCATCAAGATCCACAAGGGCGCGGTCTGGGTGTCCAACCTGGACAAGGGCACCGTGTTGCGCATCCCGATCACGTGCCACGGCACCGCCGGTCCCGTCGAGACCCGAGCCAACGGCCTCGTCAACATCGACGACATCGCGTTCACCGGCGCCGGTGACACCCTGCTGGCCGCGATCAACGCGGACAACGAGGTCGCCCTGGTCAAGCCGGACGGCAGCCACACCACAGTGCTGACCGCCGCCAACGGGCTTGAGAACCCGACCTCACTCGCCGTACACGGCACCACGGTTTACATCGCCAACGGCGCCTACTCGACCAACAACGACCCCAACCTCCTCGCCGCCCGGATCAGGGCCGGCGAATAGGGCCCACCCTGGGCGGTACCCGTCAATACCGCGCGGGCCGGGCACCGGACCAGCCCAGATCAGGGCCGGCGAATAGAGCCAGCCCCAGGCGGTACCCGCCGATACCGCGCGGGCCGGACACCGGACATGGGCCGCAGCGGCTGTCTTCGAAGCCGTCGAGGGCACGGACGGGCACGTCGCTGGAGAGCCGAACACACGAAGAAGCGAGCGGAGAGGACCATGTCATGGGGAAGCGGCACACAGAGACACAGACAGCCGCCGAATCGGCCGAGTTCGACCCCGACGCGTCCCTGGTCGTCCCGGCCAGGACGTTCGAGGACCTGCGCATCGGCGAGGTCTTCCGGGCTCCCAGCCGCACCCTGACGGACGGGCATGCCGCGGCTTTCCAGACGGTGTCCGCGGACAATCACCCGGTGCACTACGACGCCGAATGGGCGCGCAAACACGGACACTCCGCGCCGGTGGTACACGGCCTCCAAGTACTGGCCTTCACCGCACCGGGGCCACCCTGTTCCCGCACTTCATCGGTGAGGTGTTCATCAGATTCCTCGAAGTGTCGTACACCTTCCTGGCCGAGGTGCACTCCGGCGACACCCTCTACCCGGCGCTCACCATCACCGGCCTGGAGCCGAAGGACGGCAACGGCATCGTGGTCACCGCGGCCACCGTTCACAACCAGCACCGCCAACTCGTGCTGTCCGGGCAGAGAAGTACCTCCTACGGCGTCACTAGGCCGTAGAACGTAGAGGACGGCCGAACTGCCCCGGCGTTCGTGCGGCGCGCGGCAGGTCGCGTTCCGCCAACCACAACCTGCTCAACCCCGCTCCTGCCGGGGGTGAGGACCCGATCCTCGCCCCCGCCCCCTGGCAAAGACCACGCGGGCCGATACCGGGGGCGCGCAGGCCGGCCCATCCGGCACACCGAGGAAGGCAGAAGATGACGCACCGTAGAACCGTGTCCGCCACACTCGCCTGCTGCGCCGCGCTGGCAACCGCGCTGGCTGGTTGTACGAGCACCGGCACAGGCAGCGCCACGGACGGCAGCCCGGCTCCGAGCAACTCCGCAAACCCGTCGTCGGCCGCCAGCTCGGGGACCGCCAACGGCGGCACCGCCGACTCGTCGGGCGGGCCGACACCGACGCCGACCGCGTCCGCCCCTCAGTCACCGACGGCAGCCCGATGCCACAGTTCCGAGCTGCGGGCATCCATCGGCCCGGATCACCCGGGAGCCGGGCAGGAGAACTTCGCCATCATCCTGGTCAACGGCTCCCACCGCACCTGCACGGTGTACGGATTTCCCGGGGTGGCGTTCGTCAACAGTGCCGGCGAGGCCGTCACACCGGACCCCGAGCGGACCACCGGGCAGGAGCAACGGATCGTGACGCTTACCCCGGGAGCGAGTGCGTGGTCGGCGTTGGTCTTCACCAATCCGGCGGTCTCCGGCGTCACTACCGTGACACCTGCGGCCGTGCTCGTCACCCCGCCCGATGAGACGGAGTCGATCAGAGTCCGCTGGACCGGCGGAAAGGTCTCCAACACGGGTAAGGCGTCGGTTCCTCAAGTGAGTCCGGTCAGGCCGGGCGACGGCGGCTGAGCACGCTGCCGGACAGCCCGCGCCCCGTGGCGGTGGCGGCTCCATGCGGGCGCGGCCGGTTGGATCAGTACGGGTGCGGGCGTTGAGTTGCGGGTCCCGGCGGCCAAGTGGTCACGGGACCAGACCTCGTCATGGGTGCACGCGGAGTACAGCGGGTGAAAAGGGCTGCGCGTCCCTGTCCGGCGGCGGATGCGGGTCATTGCGTCGGCGGGACGACGCCGGGGCCGCCGACCACCAGGAGCACCGGCTCGGTCTGTTCGGGCCGCGGACGAACCACGTTGCCGAGCGGGCCGCGCGGCTCCCGGTCGGGTGCCGGCGCCAGGCCGTGGGCAGGTGAGGGGGGCTCCCGTCGGACACGCCGTGTACGCCCGGTTCGATGTCATCGCCGTCGGCGGATGCGGCAAGGTCGTGACCGCGTACCGTCCGGTGGCCGTCGGCGGCGGTGAGCCGTATGTCGGCGTGCTGGCCGGGCAGGTGGCCGGGCCGGCCGGGAACGGAACACGAGGCAAGGGGAAGGGGCGGTCCGGGGAGCCGCGCTCGCCGACCAGCGCGGCGGGCCAAGCGGTGCCCATGGTCAGTCGCCTCAGTGGCTCTGCTCGCGAATACATCGCGGGAGACCCGACACGGGGCCGCGCGGACGCAGGGGAATCCGTCCGCGCGGCTGCTTGTTCCGCCTGGTCAGCTCGTGGCGCGTACCGCGTCCAGGACAAGCGCGGCGACCTGCTTCGGCTGGGACACGGCGACCGCGTGCGAGGCACCCTCAATCTCGACGATGGTCGCCCCGGCCCGCTCGGCGCCGAACCGCTCGACCTCGGGGTTGATCGCGTGGTCGGCGCAGGCCACCAGGGCCCAGGAAGGCTTGGTCTTCCACGCGGCCGCGGCGGCCGTCTCCTCGAACGCCGCGGCGGCCAGCGGTCGTTGGGCGGCCGCGAGGACCTTGGTGACGTCGGCGGGCACGTCGGCGGCGAAGACATCCGGGAAGGCGTCGGGCGTGATGGTGACCTCGACCGCGGGATCCGCGCCCTCGACGGGGTACGTCCACTGCTTCAGGTTGCTCACCAGCGGGCTGTCGGGGAACCGGCCCTGGAGTTCGCCGAGGCTCTCGCCTTCTTCGAGGACGTACGCGGCCACGTAGACCAGACCGACGACGTTCTCGGTGGTTCCGGCCACGGTGATGAGCGCGCCACCGTACGAGTGGCCGACCAGGACGACGGGGCCGTCGATCTGGGCGGCCACGGAGGCGACGTACGCGGCGTCCGAGGCCAGTCCGCGCAGCGGGTTGGGCGGCGCGATCACCGGGATGCCGTGGCTCTGCAACTCGGCGATGACCCCGGACCAGCTGGCCGCGTCGGCGAAGGCGCCGTGGACGAGAACGACGGTGGGAGTGGAGGTAGTCATGTCAGGGTCTCTCTTCGGGTTCAGGCGGTGTGAAGGGCGGCGCGCAGGGTGGCGACGGCCAGCGTGATGGCGGCTTCGGCGGCGTGGGTCTCGCGCAGGGCGTTGAGCATCACGAAGTCGTGGATGACGCCCTGGAACCGCACGGCGGTGACGGCCACACCGGCCTCGCGCAGCTTGGCCGCGTACGCCTCGCCCTCGTCGCGCAGCACGTCGGCCTCGCCGGTGATGACCAGGGCCGGGGGCAAGCCGGTGAGCTGCTCGGTGGTGGCGCGCAACGGAGACGCCGTGATCTGGGCGCGCTCCGCCTCGTCGGTCGTGTACTGGTCCCAGAACCACTGCATACCGTCACGGCGCAGGAAGTAGCCGGTGGCGAACTGGTGGTACGAACCGGTGTCGAAGCTCGCGTCGGTGACCGGGTAGAACAGCACCTGCTGCACCAGGGGAACGTCGCCGCGCTCCTTGGCCATCAGGGTCAGCGCGGCGCTCATGTTGCCGCCCACCGAGTCGCCGGCCACCGCCAGCCGCGTACCGTCCAGGCCCTTGGAGGCGCCCTGCTGGACCACCCACCGGGCGATCGCGTAGTTCTGCTCGATGGCGACCGGGTAGCGGACCTCGGGCGACAGGTCGTACTCGGGGAAGACCACGGCGGCGCCCGCACCGACGGCGAGTTCGCGCACCAGGCGGTCGTGGGTGTGGGCGTTGCCGAACACCCAGCCGGCGCCGTGGATGTAGAGAATCACCGGCAGGGTTCCCTCCGCGCCCGCGGGCTTGACGATGCGGGCCCGTACGCTGCCGGTCGGACCGCCCGAGACGGTGATCCACTCCTCGTCGATCTGCGGCTTCTCGATCTCGCCGGACTGCACGTCGTCGACGGCCTTGCGCCCTTCCGCCGGAGGCAGGTCGAACAGATACGGCGGATTGGCGGTCGCCTCCGCGAACGCGGCCGCCGCGGGCTCCAGCACCGGCTGAACCGGCTTGACGGTGTCGGGCATGTGAATCTCCTGAATTGGTCATGGGGACGTTGGCCCTTCCGGCAATACGACCGGGGTGCGAAGGATGTCCCGAAGCTGCTTTCGGCACGCTAAACCCCGGGGCCGGGCGGCAATTGCCCGTGGGCGCACCGCCGCTGTCCTCACAGTGCACAGCTAGTTTAGAGCCTCTCCAATGAGATTCAGAACATCGCGATGACCAGTGCACAGTGAGGCAAAGTCCTGTGCACTGCCAGGACATGACGGCCCATTAGTCGCGTCTAGGGTGATGGCCATGCGACCGCGGCCCGTCATCCACGGGGCCTGCCCTCGTTCAGGGCACGACGAGTGTCGGTGGGTTCACTCGGTTCGATTCGAGCAATCCGGCATTCGAGCATGCCTGAATCGCCAAGGTCTGCCGCTATCGGCCATGACGTGAATCGAAGTCGTTTTCCCGGAGGGGGTTTCAAGAGATGTCAACCATGCCCATCGGCGGACTGGTTCCGCATGCCGTCGAGGATGCCGCAGACCTCGTCGTCCGCAACGCGAAGATCCACACCGGCGACCCGGGTCGCCCGCACGCCCAGGCAATCGCCGTCCGCGACGGTGTCATCACCGTCGTCGGTGACGACAAGGACGTGGCTCCCCACATTGGCGCGGGCACGAAGGTGGTCGACGCGCTCGGGCGACGGGTGATCCCCGGCCTCAACGACGCCCACCTGCACGTGATTCGTGGGGGCCTCAACTACGTACTGGAGCTGCGTTGGGACGGCGTGCGCAGCCTGCGTCAGGGTCTGGCGATGCTGCGTGAGCAGGCCGCTCGTACCCCCAAGGGCCAGTGGGTTCGGGTGGTGGGTGGGTGGTCGGCCGAGCAGTTCGCCGAACGCCGGCTGCCGACCGTCGCCGAACTGAACGCCGCCGCGCCCGACACCCCGGTGTTCGTCCTGCACCTGTACCAGTCGGCGGTGCTGAACCGGGCGGCCCTCAAGGCCGCCGGATACACCCGGGACACACCCGACCCCAAGGGCGGTCAGATCGTCCGGGGCCGGGACGGGGAACCGACGGGCATGCTCCTGGCGGCTCCCAGCGCCCTCATCCTCTACTCGACCCTGGCCAGGGCGCCGGTGCTGGAGGGCGAGGACAAGAAGACGTCGACCCGGCATTTCCTGCGCGAGTTGAACAGGTTCGGGCTGACGTCGGCGATCGACGCCGCCGGAGGATTCCAGAGCTTCCCCGAGAACTACGCGACCGTTGTCGAGCTGGCCAAGGCAGGACAATTGTCGCTGCGTATCGCCTATCACCTGTTTCCGCAGACTGCGGGCCAGGAGATCGATGATCTGACCCGCTGGATCGAAATGGCCCGTCCCGAGGACGGTGACGAATGGCTGCGCCTCAACGGCGCGGGCGAGAACCTCACCTGGGCGGCGGCGGATTTCGAGAACTTCGCCCAGCCGCGTCCGGAGCACTCCCCTGATTACGAGGTGGAGTTCGAGAAGGCAGTGCGCCTGCTCATGGAGAACGGGTGGGGTTTCCGGCTGCACGCCACGTATGACGAGACCATCCGCCGCGATCTCGCGGTATTCGAGAAGCTCGCCGTGGAAGGGCTCTTTCCGGCCGGGAACCGCTGGCTGTTCGATCACGCGGAGACCGCTTCCCCGGACAGCCTCGACCGCGTCGCCGCCCTCGGCGGCGCGATGTCTGTGCAGAACCGCCTGTCCTTCCAGGGCGAGGCGTTCGTAGGCCGTTACGGCCCTGGTGCCGCCGCGGACGCCCCGCCCATCCGGGCCATGCTGGACCGCGGCCTGACGGTGGGCGCCGGCACCGATGCCACCCGGGTCTCCACATACAACCCCTGGGTCGCCCTGCACTGGCTCGTCAGCGGCCGCACCGTCGGCGATCTGGCACTCCGCCCGCCGACGAACCGCGTCGACCGGCAGACGGCGCTGGCGATGTTCACCCGCGCCGGTGCCGCGCTGACCGGCGAGGACGAGGTCAAGGGCGTACTCCGGCCCGGGTGTTACGGGGACCTGGCGATCCTGTCCGAGGACTACTTCGCCGTGCCCGAGCCGGACATCGCACACATCGAGTCACTGCTGACGGTGACCGGCGGCCGCATCGTCTACGCCACCGCCGAATACGAGGGGCTCGATGAGGAACTTCCCCCCGTCAGCCCGGCCTGGAGCCCGGTGGCGCACTTCGGCGGCTACCAGGCGTCCCGCCGGTCAAGCCTTCCCGGCGCCCACCAGGCGGAGTTGCTCGGCCAGGCCATCGCCGAGTCGGAGCAGCACCGCCAGTGGCGCGTCGCGCGGGGCCTCACGGCGGACGCCGTGAACATCCCCTTCGATCCCTGCTTCGTCCTCTGAACTCCCGGAAGAGGGCACGCCGTTGCGCCGCCCCCTTCCGGGACACCCACCAACTTCCGTCCACCGGGCGGGTTTTCCCACAGCGCGGGCAGCAGTCCGCGCCATCCCTTACCGAGAGAGGTCACACTCATGGTCAACATCAACGAGGTCACCGCGGCTCCCAGCCCCGACCTGCTGACCCCCGACAACTGCGCCGTACTGTTCGTGGACCACCAGCCGCAGATGTTCTTCGGCACCGGCAGCGGCGACCGCACCGCGATCATCAACTCCACCGTGGGCCTGGCCAAGTCGGCCAAGGCGTTCGATGTCCCCGTCGTCCTGAGCACCGTGGCCGCCGAATCGTTCTCCGGGCCGATCATGCCGCAGCTGGCAGCGGTCTTCCCCGATCGGAAGATCATTGACCGCAGCACGATGAACGCCTGGGAGGACCTCGCCTTCGTTGAGGCAGTCAAGGCCACCGGCCGCAAGAAGCTCGTCATCGCCGGTCTGTGGACCGAGGTCTGCGTTGTGCTGCCCGCGCTCTCCGCCATTGCCCAGGGTTATGAGGTGTACGTGGTCACCGACGCGTCCGGTGGTGTCAGCCCGCAGGCTCACGAGCATGCGATCCAGCGCATGGTGCAGGGCGGAGCGGTCCCGGTGACCTGGGTGCAGGTGCTCCTGGAGCTCCAGCGCGACTGGGCCCGCACCGAGACGTACGCCGCCGTGGGCGACGTGGTCAAGGAGCACGGCGGCGCCTACGGCCTCGGGATGGTCTACGCGCAGGCCGTCATCGGAGCTCACGCCGCCGGCTGATCGCGCCGGTTCACCCAGCAGTGACGATGTGAGTCAGGAACAGGCGGGAACACGATGGACGCTGGACTGTTGGTCCTCCGGCTGGTGGTGGGGTTGCTCATCGCCGGCCACGGGGTGCAGAAGGTGAGCTTCCGGCTCGGAGGCAATGGATTGGCGGGCGGGACCGAGGAGTTCCGCCGTGATGGCTTCCGCGGCGGTCGTCCGACCGCGCTCGCCGCTGGAGGCAGTCAGATCGGTGCCGGCCTGTTCCTGGCCGTCGGACTGCTCACGCCGGCGGCCGCCATGGCCGCGATGGGCGTGATGACGGTCGCGGGCACCGTCAAGTGGTCCAAGGGGCTGTGGGTGCAGCACGACGGCTATGAGTACCCGTTGGTGCTCGTAGCCGTCTGCGCCGCCTTGGCCCTCACCGGGGCCGGGCGTTGGTCCCTCGACCAAGCACTGGGAATCACGCACTGGCCGGTGTGGGTCGCCCTCGCGGCGATCGTGATCGGCCCGGCAAGCGGACTGCTCACCCGCGCGGTGCTGCACCGCCCGCGCGCCACAGTGGAAAGGAAGTCGTATGCACAGGCTGCTGAGTGACGCGGTCCGTACCCTCAAACCGGCCGGAGGGGACCGTCACGGTCCCCTGCCTCCCCTCTTGCTGATCCTGACCGTGGTCACCGGCCTGGTGGACGCCGTGAGCTATCTGGCCCTGGGTCATGTCTTCGTCGCCAACATGACCGGCAACGTGGTCTTCCTGGGGTTCGCGCTCGCGGGCGCCCAGGGCCTGTCCGCGCTCGCCTCGGTCGTCTCGATGGCCGCTTTCCTCGTCGGCGCCCTCGCCGGAGGCAGGCTCGGCAGCCGGTTCGCCACCCACCGCGGATATCTGCTGAGGGCGTCGACAGCCGTGCAGACGGTCCTGGTCGCGGTCGCCGTGGTGGTCGCCGCGGTGGCGGACGGGCGGGTCGGTACCGGCGTCCAGTACCCGCTGATCGTGTTCCTCGGGCTCGCCATGGGGCTGCAGAACGCGGTTGCCCGGCGCCTCGGCGTCCCGGACCTCACCACCACTGTGCTGACCCTGACCTTGACGGGGCTCGCCGCGGACTCCACTCCGGCCGGCGGCGCGGCACCACGGCCCGGCCGCCGGATCCTGTCCGTACTGGCCATGTTCCTCGGAGCTCTCGTCGGCGCCCAACTCCTGCGCCACGGCCACCTCGTGCTCACCCTGGGCCTCGCCCTGCTGCTCCTCGCGGCCACCTCCGTGATCACCCACCGCCTCGCGACCACCGACGCCGCCTGGGCCCGGCCGGCGTAAGAGCGAGGCGGGAACCATCCCCGGCCGCGGGGATTCCGGGCTGCGTCACCGCACTGATGGGGCCCGGTCCGGCAGGCGATCCAGCCCGAGCGCGGCGCCACTACCTGAGGCGGCCGCGCTCGGTGCCGTGAACATGAACCCGGCCCGCGCATGAGATCGGTTGCGGCGGCGCACCGGCCCGCCGCCGATCGCACCGGACACCTGCGTTGCAGAGGATTCATCACGGCTTCGCGGCGGAGGGAACGGAGGCTGTCAGCCCAGTTCCGCCTTCAGCCACCGCTGTATGCCGGGCGTCACCGGGTCGGTGATGTCGCCGAACTCCTCATGCTTCTTCAGGTAGTTGGCCACGTAGGGGCACACGGGCACGATTCGCTTTCCCAGGTCGCGGACATCGGTGAGCGCCTGCTGGACCAGTTGCGCGGCCAGGCCCTGACCGGCATGGGTGTCATCGATTTCCGTGTGGTAGAAGACCCGCTGGTCATCGTGGTCGCGGTACGCGGTCAGGCCCGCGCGCTCGCCGTCGACAAAGATCTCGTAACGGTGCCTTGCGTCTGCCCGCTCGACGATCGGAGCGGCGGAGGACTGGCTCATGGGGTGTGCCTTTCAGAAGTGGGTGATGTGCGGGGAGGGTTCAGTCCCGGGGTGGGTTCCCGCGCGGCGTGATGACGGCGTTCGGCAGGACCGGCGCGGCGAGACGCTCCCCCGGGTATCCGTCGACCGCGCCGAAGCGATCGGACAGGTTCTGCCAGTCGGCGCGGGCCTGGACGATGTCCTCGTGGCTGCGGCCGATGAAGTTCCACCACATCACGATCTCCTCCTCGAACGGCGTTCCGCCGAGCAGGACCATCCGAGCGGTCTCGTCGGACTCGTTCGACAGCGTCAGCGCGTCGGTCCCGCGGTGGACGTAGCCCAACTCCGCGGTACGCAACGGGGTGTCGGCCAGGCGGACGTCCCCGCGGTCGACGAGGACACCGTGCTCGAAGCGGGGGTTCACTGAGAGCGTGAGCGCCGCACGCGGTTCGAGGACGACTTCGGCGCCGAGCAGGGGTGTGAAAGTCGGCACCGGCGAGGCGGCTCCGCCGAGGGCGCCGAGGAAGACCCTGATCTCGGCCCCGTCGACGCGCACCGGTTCGGGCACATAGTGCTGGAAGTCCCGCTCGGTGTCGCGGTGTTCCCCGGGAAGCGCTACCCACAGCTGAACCCCGTGCAGGACGGTGGTGCGGAGGGTGGAGACCTCCGAGTGACTGATGCCGTGCCCGCCGGTCATGAGGTTCAGCTCACCGGGCCGTACGAAAGCGTGGCTGCCCAGGCTGTCGCGGTGCTCGATCTCCCCGCTGAACAGCCAGCTGACCGTCTGCAGTCCGGTGTGCGGATGCGGGGCGACGTCCATCCC
This sequence comes from Streptomyces sp. NBC_01431, assembly GCF_036231355.1. Classification (NCBI taxonomy): domain Bacteria; kingdom Bacillati; phylum Actinomycetota; class Actinomycetes; order Kitasatosporales; family Streptomycetaceae; genus Streptomyces; species Streptomyces sp. NBC_01431. The sequence goes on along the minus strand of NZ_CP109496.1, from coordinate 6,871,992 downwards.
GCCCGTCTCGGAAACGTCGTCGGGGCCGAAGTGATCGGCGAAGCACCAGGCTCCGATCAGGGTCCGGGCACGCTGCGGCAGTGTGCGCCGCACGGTCATCGCTCGCGGGCCGCCCAGCGGCACGTCACGTGGGGAGAGCACGTCGACCCGCGCCACCCGCGCCGACTGTGTGCCGTCCATCCGGGATCCGCGGCGCACTTCGACGGGCCCTGCTTCGACGTTGCTCATCGGAACCACCTCTCAGACGCATGATAGTTTCACATTCAACAAAACCGTTCCGATCATACGACGCCAACAGCACCATGTGCACGACGGAGCAAAGGGACCCGGAAGCGGCCCCTGAAGGAGTCCAGGTTGAGCAGCCTCACGCCGAAGTCCGCGGTCCGGCGGATCTTCATCGACAAGCAGAGCCCCAAGGCCCACCACGCGCTGGTGCAGACATCGGAAGCGGTGCGGGCGGTCGCGGCCGAGGCGGGGCTCGACCGGACCGCCGTGGAGCTGATCAATCTGCGCGTGTCGCAGATCAACGGCTGCGCCTACTGCCTCGACGTGCATACCCGGGCCGCCCTCCGCGCAGGCGAGACGACACAGCGGCTGGGAGTGCTGGCGGCCTGGCGGGACACCCAGCTGTTCACTCCCACCCAACGGGCGGCGCTCGCACTGGCGGAGGCGACGACCGAGCCGGCCGACACCGCCGCACAGGAATCCGCCTACGCCACCGCCCGAGACGTACTCACCGACGACCAGATCTCCGCGGCGATCTGGGTGGCGGTCACCATCAACGCGTTCAACCGGGTCTCGATCATGAGCAAGCATCCGGTACGGGCGGAGCGATGAATCGGTGGTGCCGTCAGGCACCGAGCACCGCCCCAACGGTGTGGACGGTGTCGTCGCCCGACTCGCGCCCGACTGCCCTGCACCGTCAGCGAAGCGCCGCCAGGGCCGGTTCGACGGCCCGGTGGAACGTCGGATAGGTGTAGATCATGTGCCGTAGGCGCTCGACCGGCACCTGCGCGTGGACGGCCACGTTCAGTCCGTACAACAGCTCGCCCCCGGCCGGTCCCGCCGAGGTCGCGCCGACCAGGACTCCCCGGTCGGCGTCCTCGACCAGCTTGACGAATCCTTCGCCGCCCGGCCCATGGATCCAGCCGCGGGTCGAGGAGGCGTTGGGCAGCACCGCGGTCCGCACGCGCAGACCCCGGTCGCGGGCTTGTCGCTCGGTGAGTCCCACGGCGCCGATCTCGGGATCGGTGAAGGTGACACGGGGCAGTGCCCGGTAATCGGCGTCGGGACCGGGGCTGCCGAGGATGTCGCGGACGGCGATCTGGGCCTGGTACATCGACACATGGGTGAAGGCGCCGCGGCCGGTGATGTCGCCGACCGCCCACAAGCCCTCCCCCGCCCGCATCTGCCCGTCCGTGCGCACGGAGTTGGCCGCCGGATCGAGCCCCACGGTTTCGACGCCCAGTCCGGCGAGTTCGACGTGACGTCCGGTGGCGACGAGCAGCCGCTCGGCGCGCAGGGGTTCCGCCGAACCGTCGAGCAGAACGGTGAACTCGCTCCCATCATGGCTCACTTGACGGGCCCGCACCCCGGTCAGGACGGTCACGCCGTCGGCCCGCAGGGCTTTCGCGGCGAACTCCCCCGCTTCCGGCTCCTCCTGGGACAACAGCCGTTCCTGTCCCTCGATTACGGTGACACGGCAGGTGAAGCGGGCGAAGACCTGGGCGACTTCCACGCCGATGGCACCCCCGCCGAGGACGACCATCGACGCCGGCAGGTCCTTGGTGGCCATGGCTTCCCGGTTGGTCCAGTACGGCGTCCCGGCGAGTCCGGGCACCGGGGGAATGCGCGGCCGGCTGCCCGTGGCCAGCACCACACCCCGGCGGGCCTCGAAGGTGCGGTCGCCGACGGTCACCCGGCGCGGGCCGCCGAGGCGTCCCGTGCCGCGGACCAGGCGGCCGCCCTTGGCGGTGAGGCGGTCGGCCGCCACCTGGTCGTTCCAGTCGTCGGTGGCCTCCCCGCGGACCCGTCCGGCGACCCGCGTCCAGTCCGGCGTCACGTCCACGTGTCCCGCGAGGGCGGGCGCACGCCGCGCCTCGGCCAGCAGGTTCCCGGCCCGGATCATCATCTTGCTGGGCACGCACCCCCAGTACGGGCATTCGCCTCCGACGAGTCCCGCCTCGACCCCGAGCACGTCAAGACCGGCCTCGGCCAGTGTGCCCGCGACGTATTCGCCGCCTGGTCCCAGGCCGACGACGACCACATCCACTTGCTCGTTCATGCCCATGCCCTCCCTGTGCGAACGGCCGTCCAACGTGCCGCCGGGCACCGACGTTAAGGCGGTGGGACGGCGTCGCGAGTCCCTGAGCGCACGGCTGTAAGCCCGAGAGTGAACACCTCGGGAGGGGCCGTGCGATCGGTGCGCTCACGGGCGCCGCCGCGTGCGCTGCTGGGCAACTCGCCGCCGTCTGCGGCGCCTAGCGTGGCCGGCGTACGCACAGCACCGCACCAGGAGGCGCGCCATGACCACCAGTTCCAAGCCCACCAGCAGCCAGCCGTGGCTGCATCAGAAGAGCGCGGTCATCCAGGAGTTCGGGACCGTCAAGCAGTTCCCGCTCGGCCTGTCGCACGACGCGCGCATGTACTCCTGCCAGCGCCTGAACAAGGTCCTCGCGGACACCCAGATCCTCTACGGCCTGTACAAGAAGCACCACTGGCTCCTGCGGGGCGCGACCTTCTACCAACTGCATCTCCTCCTGGACAAGCACGCGGGAGAGCAGCTGGAACTCGTCGACACGATCGCCGAACGGGTCCAGACCCTGGGCGGGGTCGCCCTGGGGGATTCTCGGCACGTCGCGGAGATCACGTCGATTCCGCGCCCGCCGGACGGCGTGGAGCAGGTCCCGGCCATGCTCTCGCGTTTGCTCGAGGCCCACGAGACCATCCTGATCCAGGCCCATGACGCGGCTTCCCGGACCGGCGAGCTGGGCGACGACGGCACCAACGACCTCCTGGTCTCACAGGTGATCCGTACCGGCGAACTGCAAGCCTGGTTCCTGGCCGAACACCTGGTGGACACTCCCCTGGTGCGCACCTGAGCGGCATTCCCGTGCAGGCGCTCTTCGCGCCCAGTAACGCACTCCACCAGGCGGCGCCGCTGGGTCAGTCGGCCGACGACGACGCGGTCTTCGACCGGCTGACGGAGACGGGGCCGCCCCTCACTTCATGGCTCCGCTGGTGGCCCCGGCGGCGACGTAGCGCTGAGCGATGACGAGCAGCACAGCCGCCGGGGCGGACGCCGCCACCGCGGTGGCCATGATGGCGTTCCAGTGGTTCGTGTGGGCGCCGATGTATTCGTAGATGCCGAGGGTGATCGGCCGTACGGTCTCCGTGGTGGTCAGCGTGAGGGCGAAAAGGAAGTCGCTCCAGGTGAAGAGGAAGGTGAAGAGGGCGGCAGTGATCAACGAGTTCGCGCTCACCGGGAGCACCACGGAGCGGAAGATGCGCAGCCTCCCGGCGCCGTCCACGCGCGCGGCCTCGATGATCTCCCTGGGAATGCCCCGCATGAACGACCGCAGGACGATGATGGCGAAGGGGACCCCGGCGGTGGAGTCGGCCAGGATCAGTCCGAGGTAGGAGTTCAGCAGTCCCAGGTCGTTGTAGGCGCTGTAGAGCGCGTTGGCCACGACGATGCCCGGCACCATCTGCGTGATCAGGACCCCGAAGAGGACGAAGTTGGTTCCTCGGATGGGGAGATGGGCCAGCGCGTAGGCCGCCGGTGCGGCGAGCCCGAGGCTGAGCACCACGCTGCCCAGGGCCACGATGAGACTGGTGACGAGGTTGCGTCCTTGATCGCGCAGCGCCGTGACGTAACCGCTGAAGTCCGGGTGGAAGGGGAACCAGCCTCCTTGCAGCGTGTTGCCCGCCGGCTGGAGGGAGGCGTTCACCATCCAGTAGACGGGAAACAGCATCACCGCGAGCAGGACGATCCCGACGATCGTGGACGGCCGGCCACGGTTCGGAGCGTGCTTCACCGGGTCCCCTCTCAGGCGTGCTGGGCGCGCCGGTGGGCGCGCAGATAGACGAAGGCGAAAGTGAGCGAGATGGCGACGAGTACGTTGCTCATCGCGGCGCCGCGCCCGAACTCGAACTGCTGGAAGGACAGTTCGTAGGACTGGGTGGCCAGGGTCTCTGTGGCGTTGGCCGGTCCTCCCCCCGTCACTACGAGGATGAGGTCCAGTACTTTGACCGTGTAGACCGCCCCCAGCACGAGCACGACGTTCACCGCGGGGCGCAGCAGTGGCCAGGTGACATGGCGGAACGACGCCATTGGACCGGCGCCGTCCAGCTTCGCCGCCTCGTACAGATGCGCCGGGATCTCCTGCAGTCCGGAGTACAGGATCGTGGTGTTGAAGGGGATGCCCACCCAGATGTTGACGACCATCACCGACACCAGCGCCTGCGAGGTGCCGGTGAGCCAGGGTATGCCGGACGACTGGAGATGGAGGTCGCGCAGCACGTCGTTCACGACTCCGGTGTCGGTGTCGAGCATCCACTTCCACGTCGTCGCCGAGACGACCAGCGGCAGCAGCCACGGCAGCAACAGGAGCGACCGCAGAACGCCTCCCAGCGGGAATCGGCGGTGGAAGAAAAGAGCGAAGGCCAGGCCGAGCACGAACTGCCCGGCTATCGAGCCAGCGGTGAACAGGACCGTCGTCAGCAGGGCCTTGGAGAACAGGGCCGACGAAAGGATCTCCGAGTAGTTCCGCAGCCCCACGAACGGCGCGGCACCGGTGTAGAAGGTCGTCGTCGTGTACTGCTGGAAGCTCATCACGACGTTCTTGACGATCGGATAGCCGAAGAACAGCAGCAGGTAGGCCCCGGCGGGCACGATGAACATCCACTGGGCGATCGGCTCCCAGTAGCGCGCACGGGCCACGGTCCAGGCCCTGCCGGGCGCGGCTTCGTCCTTCTCCGCCGCACCCGTGGCGGATGTCTCCACGGCGACGGCACGGTCTTCTTGTCCGTTGCTCCAAGGGATCGGAGACCGGTCAGGAACCGGTCGCGATCTGCTGCGCATGCTTGAGTGCTTCCTCCGGTGTCTGCCCGCCCGTCAACGCGGCCTGGATGGCGGTGTATATGCCGGTCGCTGCCTTGGGCCACTTGACGCCGAGTTCGCCGGTGCGGGCGCGGGAGCTCTCAACGCTCTTGACGAAGGCAGCCATCGAGGGGACCTGCTCGACATACCGGGACGCCACCGCGGTGCGGGAAGGCACGGTGAAGTACTGCTTGGCCAGGGCGAGCATGTTCGTGGAGTCGTTCAGGCAGGCGAGCACCTGGGCGGCCTTCTCCTGCCGGGCCTTCGACGCGCTGTGCGGGACCGTCCACGTTTCACCGCCGAGCGGTGTGACAAGGGTCTGCCCCATCTGGCGGACGGGGATGGGAGCCACCCCCCAATGCAGGTTCTTGGTTTCGTTCAGCGCGTTGATCCGCCAGGGGCCGTTGATCATCATGGCTGCCTTGCCGGCGACGAACTGGTCGTGGACATCGGCCTGCGTCCAGTTCAGTACCGACTTCGACATGGATCCGCGCTTGACCAGGTCGACCCACAGCTGGAGTGCCTGCGCGGCCTGCGGGGTGTCGAGTTGCTTCTCGTCCCCGCCGTTGGACCACAGGAACGGCAGGAACTGCCAAGCGCCCTCGAACGTGGCATTCGCGTCGACCGCCATGCCGTAGCGCCCCGGGCGGGTCAGCTTGGCCGCCGCCGTCTCCAGCTCGTCCCAGGTCCGCGGCACGGCGACACCGGCCTCGGCGAGCATGTCCTTGTTGTAGACGAGGGCGATCGTGCTGACGGTGGGCGCCAGTCCGTACACCTTCCCCTGGTAGGTGCCGGCTGACAGGATGCCCTTGGCCAAGCCGCTGGAGTCGATGCCGTACTGGTCCAGCGGGGTCAGCGCGCCGGTCTGTGCGATCTGCTGCAGGTCGGGGTTGTCCAGCATCAACAGGTCGGGAAGGGTCCGCGACGACGCCTGTTGCAGGACCTTGGGTATGAGGGACGCCCCGGGAACGCTTCTCTGCTCGACCGTTACCCCGGCGGTCTTGCCGCAGGCGGTGAGCCGTTCGCCCCATTGGGCGTGTTCGGACGCGTCGGTGTAATAGTCGAGCGCGGTGATGGAGGTCACCGCGCCTGTGGCGGATCCGGATCCGGTTTCGCCGCTGCACCCGGTGGCGGTCAGTACCAGGGCGATGGTTGCGAAGAGCGCGGTGATCCGCCGCGCCGACGGTCTGACCGGTGAGGTCATGGTGGTGCCTTCCCGAGTGATACCTGCTGCTGGAGTGTCGGTCTCGGGAGGTGAAGGCGGAACTCAAGGGGTCCCATGGCGACTCGTTCAGCCTGAGCCCGCTGGTGAAAGTCAAGCGTGCACGTCGCCGAGGAGGCGGTTCATGCCAGCGTCTTCCCAGTCGAGCGGGGATGTTACCTCATCAACTACTTAGTAGTTATGCCGGACTCCGCCGCCGTCGCCGCGGCCAGAGCGGCTCTGACCGGCGGCTTCCCGGATCATCGCCGCCACGGCGCCGGGCTGGGAGAGAAGCACGGCGTGCGAACCGTGCAGCACGTACTCGGTCGCCGCCATGCGCTGAGCCATGAAGCGCTGAGCGGTGGGGTTGAGCATCCGGTCGGCGGTCGCGATGGCGTACCAGGACGGCTTCGAGGCCCATGCCGGCGGGCCCGATCCATCCGTCAGCGCGTTCTGGGCGATCGGGCGTTGCGTCACGGACAGCACCTGGTTGACGTGGGGCGGCAGGTCGGTGGCGTACACCTGCGAGAACCGTTCGTCGCGGATGTACAGCTCGCGGTCCTGATCGGCGGAGCACCGAGTGGGGAGAGCCACGGTGATGGTCGCGTCGGACACCGGCATCGGGGCAAATCGGCTCGTGACGTCCAGGACGCACTCCCCGAGGTCGAGGCCGAGCCCCGCGACGTAGCACACCGCCACCACGTTGTCGGCGTCGGAAGTGGCATTGGTGATGACCGCGCCACCGTAGCCGTGGCCGACCAGCACGACCGGGACGCCGATGTGCCGCACCACGCTCCTGATGTGGGCGGCGTCCTGCGCCAGCCCGCGTAATGGGTTCGCCGGGGCGCGCACTGTCAGTCCCGCCGTATGAAGGAGGCCGATGACCCTCGCCCAGGACGACGCGTCGGTGAACGCTCCGTGGACGAGCACGATCACCGGTGGCACGAGGGTGTATCGGTGCATGTGGGTGGCCTCCGAACGAGCTGGGTAGACCAGCCAAGCTCACTCGGGGACGACCGGCATCGCGCGAACGTACCAACGCGTGCTCAGGCGTCGCCCAGGGCCGTCACGATGTTGGCAAGCTGAACCCGGGAGTTGACCGCCAGCTTCCGGAAGACGGACGTCAGGTGAGTGTTGACCGTGTGCGGGGAGACGACGAGCGCGTCGGCGGCGGACCGGTTGGTGTGGCCCTCGGCGATGAGGCGCGCGACCTTCTTCTCCGAGTTCGTCAGCGCCTCCCATCCCTGGACCGGGCGCCGCGTGCTCGCTGTTCTGCGGCTGCCGGCCCCCGCACCGTTCAGCTCGTGCTGTACGCGTGCCACCGCGGCGTGTGCGCCTGACGCGGCGAACGTGGCCTGGGCGTGGGTCAGGGCGACCACCCCCTCAGGTTTGCGGCCTGCTGCCACGAGTGCCTGTCCGAGGTCGGCGCAGGCGGCGGCCCGGACCAGCGGACGAGGGCTCGCCTTGAGCAAGTCGACGGAACGCTCCAGCAGGGCGAGATCGTTGTGCACGAGCCCGAGCGCCTGCGCCGCGACACCCGCGGCGGTGGGTACGGCCGGGTTGCGTGCGGCGTGGGCTTCGGCCTGTCCGGCCAGGTCCTCGGCGAGCCCGCGGTCCGCACCTCTCAGGGCGATGCGTATCGCGGTGTCGACCCAGGTGCGCAGCAACCGCCAGCGCATGAAGGGGCCTTCCTGCTGCACCTGCCGAATCTTGTCGATGGCGAGCCCGATGTCCCCGTGGTCCTCGGCGACGACCGCTTCCAGGAAGCGGACGGCGGCCGTGTTGCCCGGGTTCGGTTTGACCGCCAGTCCTTCGCGCGCTGCGTCCAGGTGCTGCCGCGCCGCTGCCCGGTCGCCGCGCCAGAGGGCGACCCGTGAGCGAATCACGCGGGCGTTCACCTGCTGGACGGGTACCTGTACGTCGTCTTCCAGGCGCTCCATGGTCACGAAGTCGGTTTCGGCGTCGTCGAGCCTGCCAAGACCCAGATTCTGCTGACCGTGCGCCCAGAGCAGCATCGCCTGACGGGGTGCCCCGGCATAGTCCGCTGCCCGCAGGAGCAGCCGTTCGCCGGCCTGGAAGTCGTCCAAGTGCTGGTACGCGACGATCTCTTCGGGAAGGAAGGCGGAGTCGACGGCGCTGAGCGCGGTGAACCGCTCCAGTGCGGTGGCGTTCTCCCCCGCGTTGAGCGCGATCTCACCGAGCCCGAACAGCGAAAGGACGTGCGCCTCCCGTTCACCGATCGCGATGGCGGCACGCAGCGCCTTCTCGCCCGCCTCACGCGCCGCGACGAGATCGCGGCTCCGGGACAGGGCCAGAGCGCGCAGGGCGGTCAGCCGCGCCTCGACCTCCGGGGCGACTCCCCCGAGCGCGAGGGCCGTCTCGGCCCGGCGGCGCAACTCGTCGGCGAGATCCAGGTTCCACAGCGTCCCGCCGAGGGCGGCCTGTAGCCGGCCCAACGCCTCCAGGGGCGGGCGGCCGGCCAGCAGTCGGTCGCCGGTCGACAGTGCTTCCCGGTTCCTGCCTGCCCGGGTCAAGCAGACGATCGCCTCCTCGCCCACGACGAACCTCAACGGCCGGGCGGCCGGCACCAACTCCAGGGCGCGGGTCATGAGGTCGGCCGCGAGCCCCGGCGTGACCGGCAGCACGTCGTCAGCGGCCCGCCGCAACAGCGCCACCGCTTCCTCGTCTCCGGGCACAGCCCCCCTGAGGATGTGCGACACCGCGTCGATCGGCTGGTGGCCCGCGGAGACAAGGTGGTTGGCGGCTTCTCGGTGCAGAGCCTTCCGGGCCGACGGCGGGATGTCGACGTAGACCGCCTGGCGCAGCAGATCATGGCGGAAGACCAGATGGTCGCCGTCGTCCTCCAGAAGTCCGGCGCGCACCACCTCATCGAGCGCCCCGATCAACGTGGCCGGGGGTTGGCCGCAGAGCGCGGCGACGTCGTGGAAGGCGAACCTGCGTCCCAGTACCGATCCCATCTGAAGGAAACGCAGTGTGCCGGGCCGAAGCGACCCGAGCCTGGCCCGCGCACCGACCACGAGCCCTGGAGGCACGCACTCACCCGAGGCGTCGGCGGTCCGCAGTCCGGTGAGCATCTCGACCGCCAGAAACGGGTTCCCGCCGGCTCCGTCGAGCAGATCCCGCAGGCGCGCGTCGACGGCTGTCCCCAGTGTGTCGCCGGCCAGTTGACCGATGGCCGCCCCGGACAGTGGGCCCAAGGGCACGGTGACCGTGGTGAGTTCGTCCCGCGCAGCCGCGACGATCTCCTCCGCAGGCCCGGGGTGGCCCTGTCGGCCGGTCAGCATCCACAGCACCGGCGAGGTCCGCAGGCGGGTCGGAAGCTGCTTCAGGGCGAACTGGCTCAGCGGGTCAGCCCATTGCACGTCGTCCAGGGCGATCAGCACCGGCACGTCGCCGGCTCTGGCTTCGATCGCCTCCGCGAGGCGCTCCACCAGCCAGATCCGCTGATCGTGACTGCGCGCGAGATCGGCGAGGGTCCCACTGGACAGCAGCGGTTCATCGCCTTGCAGGACGCAGGTCGCCAACGACGACAGCGGCACGATGTGATGCAGCTCATCGGCCTTGCCGAGACCGACGGAGAATCCCGCTGCCCTGGCCCTGGCGACGGCCTCGGCCAGGAGCGTGCTCTTGCCGATGCCCGGTTCGCCCCGGACCAGAACCAGCGCGCTGCTTCCGGTGCGGTCCACCGAGGCGATCAGCGTGCCCAGCTCTTCGAGCTCGGCCTCTCGGCCGCGCAGACCGCTTCTGGACAGCGATCCGCCTGACCTCGCCACTCGCGCCCCTCCCAGTCCGCGCTCGCCGACCGGAGCGGCGCTCATCCTATGCCGACTGGTACCTGCGCCCCTTCGGTGCCGGCTGCCGGGTGCCGGAAGGCGGCAACGGCGGTTGCTGACGACGAGGGGGGCCGCTGTGGCAGGAGCGGCAGGAGGGGCAGGAGGGGCAGGAGGGGCAGGAGGGGCAGGAGGGGCAGCTCAGGATCTGGGCCGGTTGGTTCCCACCTCAGGCCGTTGCGGCCGCCGGCACGCTTGACGCGCCACTCGGCACCGGAGGTACGTGCGGCGCTCGCGCCGCGGAGTCCCGCCACTCGGCGGGGGACAATCCGTAAGCCTCCCGGAACACCCGGCTGAAGTGGGCGGCGCTTGTGAAACCCCACTGACAGGCCACTGCGGCGATGGTCCGGCCCGCCGCCTCCCGACGGGCGAGCTCACGTCGGCACTCCTGTAGCCGGCGGCGCTGGATCCACCGGCTGACGGTGACGTCCGCGGTCTGAAAAACCTTGTGCAGGTAGCGCACGGAGATCTGGTGGGCGCGCGCTATGGCGTCCGGCGTCAGGTCCGGATCGGCGAGGCGCCCGTCGATGAATGCCTGAATTCGCGTCAACAGCACCTGAGTTGTGCTCGGGGTGTCACCCACCTCCTGGTGGAGTCGCTCTCCGACCAGGACGGTGAGGAGGTCGACGACGTGGCGGGCCAGTACCTCACCGGTGGTCGACGGGTACGTTGCCGCCGTGTCCACGAGCTGGGTCACAAGGGGTGACAGGAGCGAGCCCATCGTCGTGTCGGGGCGGATGGCTGTCGCGGTGAGCCGGTGCAGGTCGGACTCTCCAAGGCCCATCAGCCGCCGAGGCAGGATCAGGGATTTCGTCTGGAAGGGGTGGGGGAACGTCATGCGCAGCGGGCGTGCCATGTCGCAGAAGACGATCTCCCCGGCCTTGAGGTGGACCTCGCGGCCGTCCTGCTCGACTCGGGCGGCGCCGGTGACCAAGAGCTTGACGATCAGGTCCTGGTCTTTGTCCGGCGCGATCAGCCGCGGAGTCCGCCGCACCCACAAGGGGTCGCCATCCACCGTGGCGACTCGCAGATGGCCCAGCCGGGACGTTCGGACGGATCCCGAGCAGACCTCTGGGACGGCGATGTCGACCGCGGCGAACGTTTGGGACAGGGCGGCCCGCCAGTACTCCTCCCGTTGCTGGGTGGGCACCGAATCCGTGGTGCGGTGGGTGTCCGGGAACTGCCTCCCGGGTCTCGGTATCGATGAATCCGGCGACATGAACTCCGCCCTTCAGCCAGGTGCTTTTCGGACACCGTGCCAACGGGCGGGTGCCGGCACATCGCGTGAATCCGCTAGATCGGGGGTGCTCTTGAGTGCGCGGGCGGAGCGAGTTCGGTCCCGTACAGTTCACGAGTGTTTGCCCCGAAGACTGCTTCCGGAGATCGCTTTGCCGACGTTCCACCAAGACCCGTCGCGACCGAAGCTCGCCGATGGGACTGGGCGCGGCACGTCGAACCGCTCCCTTCCCGTCATGGAGTTGGTGGGCCGGCAGGCCGAGATCGCTGAACTCCTGGACATCGTCGAGGGGGGACGCGGCGAACCGCGGATGCTGCTCCTGCTCGGCGAGGCCGGCACGGGCAAGTCGAGACTGATGGCGGTCGCCGTCGGCCGCGCGCGGGACAACGGAACGCTGGTGCTGGCGTCCCAGGGCAGCGAGGCGGAGTCACGGCAGTCCTTCGCGTCCCTGCACCAGTTGCTGCTGCCCCTCCTGCCCGACCTTGGCACGTTGCCCGAGCATCTGCGGGGGGCACTTGAGTCCGCGTTCGGCATCGCTCCCGCCGATGGGCCGCCCGACCCGATGCTGCTGCGTGTGGCGGTGCTGACCCTCCTGACGGAGGTCTCTCGCCGACAGGGCATCCTGCTGGCCGCCGACGACATCCAGCACTTCGATCGAGACTCTCTCGACGTTCTGGGCTTCGTGATGCGCCGTATCACGGCGGACGCCGTGCCGGTGCTGCTGGCGGCCCGTGGACAGACGCCCCCGGACGGTGTCGCGGACCTGCGCACTCTGCTCTTGAGGCCGCTGAGCGAACGGGCGGCGGCCGAAATCCTGGACGCCCAGCCGCACGCGCCCGCCGGCCGGACCCGGATCGATCTGCTGCGCCAGGCCGGCGGAAATCCGCCGGCCATCATCGACCTGTGCCGCGCGGCCACAACGGGCGGCGCGGGCCCGCTGCCCGGCGGCGGGCTGCCGCAGACGGAGCGTATCCAGGAGCTGTACGCCGCCCGCCTGCGCGGCCTTCCCGTGACGACGCAGCGGCTGATCCTGTACGCCACCGCGTCGGAGTACGAAGACCTTGCCACCATCATGGCCGCCGCCGACGTGGGGACGGCGCTCAGGGCATGGGGCCCCGCCGAGGAGGCCGGTCTGGTGACCGTCGCGGACGGACGCGTGGTCTTCCGGCATCCGCTGGCACGCGCGGGCTCCTACCACGGAGCCAACGCCCACCTCCGTCAGCAAGCGCACCGGGACCTGGCGCCCTCACATGAAGTGGTTCTGCGACCAGTACACAACCGATCCGGCCGAGCGGGCGCAGATCACCGCCTCGCAGCTGAGGGCGAGTCCGGCAGAACCGCGGCGATGCAGCAGAGCGGCGAATTCCTCCACGAAGCGCTGCGCGCCTGAACCTTCGCTGACCGACGCCGTCCGTGGCCATCTGCCCGCGACCAGAGCGCGACGGTCACGCACGGTTGGAGCTCTCATGCCCGAATCGGCGACGTCCCACATTTCAAGGACCACCGTGGAACACATACTGTCCTTCGCTCCACTCCGCGATTCCGAACAGATCCATTCTCTCTGCCAGTTGCCAGGAGAGGACAATTCCGAATTCCTTCATCTGGGATTGCAGGTACGCGGATCCACCGCTGTCTCCCAGCACGGAACGGAGGTTCTCCTTGAGCCGGGCGACCTGGTCTTCTGCGACCCGGCTCGGATTCCTTTCCGCCACCTCGGCGAAGATTGCCAAATGGTCGCCTTCCGCATGTCGCGGCGCCACCTGGGAGTGTCCGAGTCAGACCTGCACCGTCTCGCCGGTGTGCCCATCCCGGGTGGCGCAGGCGTGGGCGCGATCGTGTCGATCTTCCTGTCCGCACTCGCCGCCGAGGCGGAGCACAGGTCGAGGATCGGCGACCGGCTCGCCCGCAGCGCCCTGGACCTCGTCACCGTACTCGTCATGGAACTCCTGGCAGAGGAGAGGGGGCCAGAGGCGTCCGACGTCTCGAACGTCGGCAACGAGACGCTGACTCGGGTCAAGGAATTCATCGAAGCGAATCTGATGGATCCCGACCTGTCACCCGCATCGATCGCGCTCGCGCACCATGTTTCGGTTCGTTATCTGCACAAGCTGTTCCAGAACGACGGCACGACGGTGGGCCGGTGGCTGCGGCAGCGAAGGCTCGACGTCAGTCGGCAGGAGCTGGGTCGGACGTCGAGCCAAATGATGACCGTGGCGGCTGTGGCCCGCCGGTCGGGTTTCACCAGCGCTTCGCATTTCAGCCGGGTATTCCGCGACGCCTACGGCATGCCTCCCAGTGAGTGGCAGGCATCCACGTGGTCGGTCCTGGAATCGCCGCTCGCCGAAGCCGAGGTTCCCTTCCACCGGGAGAGCGTTGTGATCAGCGATGCCGCTTGCCCGCGGGCGGTAGCCGCCCATTGATCAACACCCGGCGACTCCCTGTCGTCCGTGGCTGTCGCGCCACTCGCTGGGGGACATCCCATAGGCGGCCCTGAACACTCGGCTGAAGTGTGCGGCACTGGTGAAACCCCACCGGTGTGCCACCGCGATGATGGTGCGGTTCGCGGCCTCCCGGTGCAGCAGATCCCGACGGCACGCTTCCAGGCGGCGGCTCTGGATCCAGCGGCTGACCGTGGTGTCCTGGCCCTCGAAGATCTTGTGCAGATACCGCACGGAGATGTGGTGGGCCCGAGCGATGACCTCCGGGGTCAGGTCGGGATCGGCCAGGTGTCGGCCGATGAACGACCGGATCCGCAGCAGCATCGCCGCATCACCGCTCGGTGTCCCCTCGGTGGTCCTGCCGAGCTGTTCATCGGCCAGCGCCGTCAGCAGATCCACGACATTGCGGGCGAGCAGCTCACCCGTGTGCGGTCGATACGACCCCGCGGTGTCCGCGAGCCGGGACACGAGGATGGACAGCAGTCCGCCGAGTGCCGTGTCGAAGCGTATGGGAGACGCCGTGATCTGCCGCAGGTCCGATTCGCTCAGCCCCAGAACCTGCCGAGGCAGAACAAGGGCTTTCGTCTGGAAGCACTCGGGCAGGAGCAGCCGAACCGGCCGCGCCATGTCGTAGATGAAGACTTCCCCGGGCCGTACGCCCACGTCGCGGGCATCCTGCTCAAGTCTGGCAACGCCTTTGCTCAGAAGCTTCACGACCACGTACTCGTCCTCGTCGCCCTGTGCGATGAGCCGCCGCGTGCGCCTGGCGTCGAGGGGATCGCCGTCCACCGTGGTGACCTGGAGCCTGCCCAGCGGTGCCGTGCGGATCGTTCCGGAGTTCACCTCGTCGGGGACGGACATGTCCACCGCGCCGAACGTCATGGACAGGGCGTCGCGCCAGTAGGCCCGTCGTTGGTGGGCGGGCACCGTAGCCGTGGTGAACAGGTTGCCGGCGAAGCCGTGGTCATCGGGTGGCGGTGCGCCTGTCGTCATGGTTTGCGGCCTTTCGAACTTTTCATCGTTGCAGCAGCAAGCCTCGGCCCGGCCCGCGCCCGGCGCATCGGCACGTTGACTGCGAAGTGACTGTCGTCGTGGGGCGTGAGGGGCGTACGCCGCGCTCTGCCCGCACCACCGCGCTCCGTGGACCCACCTAGAATGTTTCTGCTTCTCATACGCACTGGGCCTGGGGGTCATCGGGTGTCGGACCAGGAACTGTTCGGACGGGGCGAGGAGCTCACAGCTCTCGATGCGCTCGTCGACGGGTTGCCCAAGAGCGGCGGGGCGCTGATGGTCCGCGGTGCTCCTGGCATCGGAAAGTCGGCGCTCCTCTCGCGGGCCGAGCGCCGGGCGAAGCGCTCGGGTCTCACCGTGCTCACCGCGTCCGGGGTGGAGGCCGAGACCCATCTGCCCTTCGCCGGGCTGTACCAGCTGACGCGGACGATGCTGGACCGCGTCGCAGGTCTGCCGCCGGTTCAGGCACAAGCGCTGCTGGGGGCCTTCGGAATGGCCGAGCCCTCCCCCACGGAGCGTGCTCCGCAACTTTTCATGATCGCTCTGGCGACGCTCGACCTGCTCGGCGAAGCCGCCGGCCAGGCGCCCGTGCTGCTGGTCGTGGACGACGCGCAGTGGCTCGACTCGCCGACCCTGGACGTTCTCGCGTTCATCGCCCGGCGGCTCGGGGCCGAGCCCTTGGGGATGGTGTTCGGCATCCGCGACGGGCATCCGACGCCCCTGGACGCCCTCACGCTGCGCGAGCTCCGGCTCCGCCCCCTCACGACGACCGATGCCGTGGCGCTCCTGGAAGCCGCGGAGCCACAGCTGGAACCGCCGCTCCGGTACCGGGTGCTCGATGCGGCCGAGGGCAATCCGTTGGCCCTCATCGAACTTCCTGTAGCGCTGCGCGAGCAGCCCGCTCCGTCTGCGGCCCTGACCTCCTCAGCCATTCCGCTCACCTCAAGACTCGAACAAGCATTCTCATTCCGGCTGGTCGACCTCCCGCCCGACACGTGGAGCGTGCTGCTCATCGCGGCCTCCGACGACGAAGGGGCGCTGGGCGAGGTCCTCGCGGCCGCTTCGGTGCTGGCGGGCACCGACGTCTCGGCGGACTCCCTGTCTCCCGCGCTGGCGATCGGCCTGGTCACCGCGGACGAACACCGGATCCGGTTCTGCCACCCTCTGGTGCGGTCGGCGATCCTGCACACCGCTTCGCTCATCGAGCGCCTCGCCGCACATGGCGCACTGGCCGCCGTGCTGGACGGTCAGTCCGACCGCCGGACCTGGCACAGGGCCGCGGCCAGTGGCCGGCGCGACGAATCCGTCGCCGCGGAACTTGACCGGACCGCCGCCAGAGCCGAGGCGCAAGGCGCGCCGGCCGTGGCCCTGGCGGCCCTTGAGCGTTCCATCGCACTCAGCGAAATCCCCTCGAACAAGGGAAGGCGCCTGCTCAAAGCAGCGGAACTGGCCCTCGAACTCGGCAGGACGGATCAGACAGCGGCCCTGCTCCATCTGGCGGCACCGCTTGAGCTCGACGTGCTGGAGCGGGCGCGGACGGTGCTGCTGGGCGAGGGACTCGAAATCGACGTGTCGAGAAGCATCCCTCGGCTGCACCTCCTGATCACCACGGCGCAGGAAGCGGCGGCCGCCGGTGATCCCGAACTCGCGCTGCGGCTTCTCCGGGCGGCGGCAACACGGTGTTGGTGGGACAACCCGGGGCGCGTTCTGCGCGAGCGTGTGGTGGCCGTGGCCGAGCGGCTGCCCGTGCCGGAGCTGCACCCGGACCTGGTGTTCGTCCTGGCCGGCGCGACTCCGCTGGAGCGCGGCGCGACGGTGATCGAGCGGCTGGAGCGCCTGGAGAGGGAGGGCGGCTACGACGCCTCCGCCGCCACCACGCTCGGTACGGCGGCCACGATGGTCGGTGGATACGACCAGGCCGCGGGCTTCCTCCGGCAGGGGGCGGCCGGTCTGCGGGCCCAGGGACGGCTGGGACTTCTGGCCCAGACCTTGGTGTCCTTGTCGTACACCTCGGCGCACATCGTGGACTGGGAATCGGGCCTGCCGAGCCTGGCCGAGGCGATCCGGCTCGCGGAGGAGAACGCCCGGCCTCGCTGGCTCACCGGTGCGCTCATCGCGAAGGCCCAGTTCTTGGCGGTACTCGGGGATCTGGAAACGGCGCGGACCACCAACGGACAGGCTGAACGCCACGGACTCGCCACGGCGAACGCCGGCCACCTGGCCTTCATCCAGATCACGCGAGGCATGATCGGACTCGCGGCCGGCCGTCACGCCGAAGCGTTCGCCTGTGTGTGGCGGGTCTTCGACCCCGCGGACCCCGCACACCATCCCTATCTCCAGACCATCGCGATCCCGACGCTCGCCGAGGCCGCAGTGAGCGACCAGGAACGGGCCGTGGCGCGCGACGCCCTCAGCCGACTCGACGAATCGGCCGCGCCCACAACGGCCCGGCTGATCAGGGCGAACCTGAGGTTCGCGCGCGCCCTCCTGGCAGACGACAAGGACGCCGAGGCACCGTTTCGCTCGGCGCTCGATCTGGACCTGTCCCGGGATCCCTTCACGCGGGCGCGCCTGCTGCTCGCCTACGGCGCATGGCTGCGGCGTAGACGCCGGGTGATGGAGTCCCGGGCGCCCCTGCGCATCGCCAGGGAGTCCTTCGCCTCGCTGGGGGCTCAGCCCTGGCACGAGCGGGCGTGCCAGGAACTCCGCTCCGCGGGCGAGGGGGGCAAGCAGAGCATGCCCGCGGACTGGGATCTGCTCACGCCGCAGGAACTGCAGATCGCGCAGCTGGCCGCGACGGGGCTCTCCAACCGGGAGATAGGCCAGCAGCTCTACCTCTCCCACCGCACCATCGGAGCCCACCTGTACCGCATCTATCCGAAGCTGCGGATCACCTCCCGTGGCCAGTTGCGGGAGAAGCTCCAGCTGGGCGGAGGGTAACCGCGTTCTGACGGCCGCCTGCCGCGCCCCTGCTTTCGCCCTCTTACGCCTTCGACTTCCTACAGTTCCTACAGCCCGAGCGCGGCAGGCCGCGGCTCGGTCGCCGGATCCGCGTGCCGGTGCTCGTTCCGTCACTGTGCGGTGGGGGTGCCCACCCGGCGTTCCGAGAGCCAGTACAGGAGTGCCAGGAGCGGCAGAGCGCCGCCGAGAATCGTCACCGCCGTCCAGCCGCCGCGGAAGTAGGTGAGCGAGCCGAGTTGGGAGCCGAGGGCGCCGCCAAGGAAGAAGGTGGCGATGAAGGCGCTGTTGAGACGGGCACGCGCATCGGGGTCGAGCTGGTAGATGGTGTGCTGGCCGAGAATGAGGGTCGTCTGCACGGCCATGTCGATCAGGATCGCGGCCAGACCGATCAGGACGATGCTGTGCGGGCCGAAGCCCGCGAGTGCGAACGCCACAGCCGCGACGGCGAGCGCGGCACCGGTCATGGGCCGTGCCAACTTGCGGTCGGCCCAGTGCCCCGCGAGCGGCGCCACGGCCGCACCGGCCGCTCCGACGAGGGCGAAGACACCGACCCCGACCGCGGAGTAGTGGAACCGGGGCCCGGTGAGGACGTACGAGATGGTCGTCCAGAAAGCGCTGAACGAACCGAACATCGCCGCCTGGTACAGCCCGCGGCGCAGCAGCTCCGGGTGGGTGCGCACCAGTTGGACGGTGGAGCGCAGCACGTGTGCATAGGGAATGCTCGTGGTGGGCGCGTGCTGCGGCAGGGCCGCGTGCAGGGCCACGGCCAGGACGACCATGAGGGCGGCGGAGCCGAGGTAGACGACGCGCCAGCCCGCGAGGTCGGAGACCAGGCTGCTGAGCGTCCGGGAGAGCAGGATGCCGGTGAGCAGTCCACTCATCACCCGGCCGACGATGCGGCCGCGGGC
Source organism: Streptomyces sp. NBC_01431 (assembly GCF_036231355.1). NCBI lineage: Bacteria > Bacillati > Actinomycetota > Actinomycetes > Kitasatosporales > Streptomycetaceae > Streptomyces > Streptomyces sp. NBC_01431. The sequence goes on along the minus strand of NZ_CP109496.1, from coordinate 6,853,284 downwards.
GTGGTCCGGGGCAAGGCTCGCGGCGAAAGGAACCAGGATCTGGGCGACGACCGACGTCGCACCGCTGATCAAGGACGCGGTCAGCAGCAGGGGGAAGTTCGTGGCGAGCCCGGCCGTGACGAGGGCCAGCGTGGTGACCGCAAGGAGCACGGTGATCAGGCGGCGCTTCTCCAGCCGGTCGCCGAGCGGGACCAGGAAGATCATGCCGACCACGTAGCCGACCTGGGTGAGGGTGATCAGCCAACCCGCCCCGGTCGTGCTGACGTGGAAGGCGTCACGCAGTGAGGAGAGCAGCGGCTGGGCGTAGTACAGGTTGGCGACGGTCATGCCGGAGGCGACGGCCAGCAGCGCCACCAACCAGCCCGGCACGCCGTGCGAGGTCCTCCCCGGGGCGGTCGGGCGTGGGGTCTGGAGGTCGGGTGGCTCGGACATGGGCACCTTCTTGGAGAGGAACCCGGGCAGCCCGGCCCGAGAACCCGGCGGGGCAGAACCTGCCTCGGCGAGCCCGGACCGGTGCGCGACCGGATCGCTGGACGGACACTGCGTGACGACGCGCTCGCTTCGGGGCCCGCCGCGGGTCGCCTCAGTCGAAGCGCAGATCAGAGAGCTGTCGTTCGAGCGCGGTGATGTCGTCCTCGGCCCCGGCCTTCACCGGGCGGGCGGCCATGAGGGCGGCGAGTTCGTCGCCGGCCCGCCGGATGCGCGCGGGCAGGCCCTCGCTGTACTGATCGCCGCCGGATCCCCAGTCCTCGGAGGCGGCGTACACGGCGGTGGGGACGGTGGTGGCGCGCAGGTAGGCGAAGAGGGGACGCAGGGCGTGTTCGAGGACCAGGGAGTGCCGGGCTGTGCCCCCCGTGGCCGCGACGAGCACCGGCTTCCCGGTGAGGGCGTCCGGGTCGATCAGGTCGAAGAAGGACTTGAACAGCCCGCTGTAGGAAGCGGTGAAAACGGGGGTAACGGCGATCAGGCCGTGGGCGCCCGTCACCGCGTCGATCGCGGCGGCCAGTTGCGGCGCCGGGAAGCCGGTCACGAGGTTGTTGGCGATGGCGACGGCCAGTTCCCGCAGCTCGATGACGTCTGTCTCCACGTCATGGCCCTGGGAGGCGAGTTCACCGCGGGCCGACTCGGCGAGGCGGTCGGCGAGCAGGCGCGTGGAGGACGGGGTGCTCAGCCCCGCGGACACGGCGAGGAGTTTCATGCGGCGGGCACCTGCTGAACGGTCCGCAGGGACTCGTGAGTTGGAGCGTCCGGCACGTCGGCCGAGCGGCCGATCGCGAACTCCTTGCGCAGCACGGGCACCACCTCTTCGCCGAGGATGTCGAGCTGCTCCAGGACGGTCTTCAGGGGCAGACCCGCGTGGTCCATGAGGAACAGCTGCCGCTGGTAGTCACCGACAATCTGACGGAAGGACAGCGTCCGCTCGATGACCTGCTGGGGAGAGCCCACCGTCAGCGGAGTCTGCTCGGTGAACTCCTCCAGCGAAGGCCCGTGCCCGTAGACCGGCGCGTTGTCGAAGTAGGGGCGGAACTCCCGTACGGCGTCCTGGGAGTTCTTCCGCATGAACGCCTGCCCGCCCAGCCCGACGATCGCCTGCTTGGGCGTGCCGTGCCCGTAGTGCGCGTATCGCCGCCGGTACAGCTGGACCATCCGCCTGGTGTGGTCGGCCGGCCAGAAGATGTTGTTGTGGAAGAAGCCATCGCCGTGGAAGGCCGCCAGGTCGGCGATCTCCGGGGAACGGATCGATCCGTGCCACACGAACGGCGGGACGCCGTCCAGCGGGCGGGGCGTGGATGTGAACCCCTGTAGTGGCGTACGGAACGTGCCCTCCCAGTCCACGACGTCCTCGCGCCACAGCCGGCGCAGCAGCGCGTAGTTCTCCTTGGCGAGGTTGACGCCCTGCCGGATGTCCTGGCCGAACCACGGATACACCGGGCCGGTGTTGCCGCGCCCCATCATCAAGTCGACCCGGCCGTCGGCCAGGTGCTGGAGCATCGCGTAGTCCTCGGCGATCTTCACCGGGTCGTTCGTGGTGATCAGCGTCGTGGCGGTGGAAAGGATCAACTTCTCGGTACGGGCGGCGATGTAGCCGAGCATCGTGGTCGGGGACGACGGCACGAACGGCGGGTTGTGGTGCTCACCGGTCGCGAAGACGTCCAGGCCGACCTCCTCCGCCTTCAGCGCGATGGCGACCATCGCCTTGATGCGCTCACGCTCCGAGGGGGTACGACCGTTGGTCGGGTCGGGGGTCACGTCCCCGACCGAGAAAATTCCGAACTGCATGGGGCCTCTTCGTTCCGGCAACTGTGTGGCTGCCGGAAACGTAGGCATCGATCGGACGGCCGTCATGCCTGTGCGTGCAGCGGAGCTTGCCCGTCAGCGCCCTGTCTCGGTCCGTGGGGTGGGCCGCTGCCCCGCCGACCGGAAGTGTGCAGTGTCGGGCAAGTGCACTGCGCTCGCAGGCAATCGTCGTAGCCGGTCAGCCGTCTAGCGTGGGCAGTGCCAGAGGGTGGCGATCGCGTCCCCTCCCCCTGTCCGGCCCGGCCGCCGTGACGGACCAGGCACGCGAGGCAGACCCCGGCGAACGCCCACCAGGCCCCCCGTGCCTGATGCCTCGCCCCGCGCGGGCCGTGAACACGCGCGAGCCCCGCCAAGAACCGATGCCTCCCCGGGAGTACCCATGGCTTCGTCAACCGTCGTCGAACTGTCCCGATGGCAGTTCGCGATCACCGCGATCTTTCATATGACCTTCCCCGCGCTCACCGTCGGCCTCTCGGTGCTCCTCGCCGTCGTCTACACGGTCTACGTGCGCACGGGGAACCCTCTGTACCTACAGATCTTCCGGTTCTGGAAGAAGATCTTCGCCGTGGGCTTCGGCCTGGGCGTCGTCGCGGGCACGGTGATGACCTTCGAGTTCGGCCTCAACTGGGGCGTGTACGCCCACGCCGTCGGGCCGATCATCGGAGTCACCATAGGCATGGAAGTGATCACCGCCTTCTTCCTGGAGGCGGGGTTCATCGGCCTGATGCTGTACGGAGACGGGCGGATCCGCCCGCGCACCATGGCCCTGGCCAGCTGGATGGTCGCCCTCGGAACGCTGCTGTCCACCACCTGGATCCTGTCGGCCAACAGCTGGATGCAGGACCCGGTCGGCTACGACAAGGTCGCCGGACAGTTCCACGCCAGGGACTGGATCAGCATCCTGTTCAACCCCGCCTTCGCCCACCGCTTCCCGCACATGCTGCTGGCCGTGCTGATCAGCGCCGCCTGGTTCGTCGGCGGGATCTCCGCCTGGTACCTGGTGAAGAACCGGATCCACGCCCAGCCCATGGCCCGCCGCTGCCTGTCCATCGCGCTCGGCGTGCTGGGAGTCCTGATGCCGGTGCAGCTGTACGTGGGAGACGGCACCGCGGTCTTCATGGGCGGGCACCAGCTCCCCAAACTGGAGGCTTTCGAGGGCAACTGGAAGAGCGACAACAACGGCTACAACCTGTTCGTCGTCCCCGACACCGACAAGGGCGAGAACCGGCTGCACGTCGAGATTCCCCATCTCGGCTCGGTCATCGCCCAGGACCTCACCGGCAGGACGACAACGCCCGGACTGCTGGGGACCCCACCCGGCGAACGCCCCAACATGTGGACCGCCTTCTACGGTTTCCGCGCGATGTACTTCACCGCGCTGCTCATGTTCGGCACGGCCTTCGCGGGCATGGTCCTGCGCATGCGGCGCCGGCTGTTCGACTCCCCGCGCTTCCTGCGGTGGATGGTGTGGATGACCCCGGCCGGGATCATCGCCATCACCGGCGGCTGGATCGTCGCCGAGACGGGCCGCCAGCCGTGGGTCGTTTACGGCCAACTACGCACCGCCGACGCGGTCTCCCACCTCTCCGCGGCCGAAGTCGCCGCCAGCCTGGCCGGTTTCGTCCTGCTCTACGTCACTCTGCTGGCCATCTGGGCCCGCTACATCGTCCGCACCGTCAAGGCGGGCCCCGAGTCACTGACCACCGGGCCCGCCTCGCCCGACGCATCGGAGGCCCTCGTTGCTTGAGTACGCCAGTTACGCCCTGGTCCTCTTCTCCCTCGCCATGTATGTCGTACTCGACGGTTACGACCTCGGGGTGGGCATGCTCAGCCTGGCTGCCCGGTCGGAGCGCCGACGGGAGTACGGCGAGATCGTCGCCACCGCCTGGGACGCCAACGAGAGCTGGATCATCCTGGCCGGCGTAGTCCTCTGGGCCGGCCTGCCGGGTGCCTACGCCGTGATTCTGCCCAGTGTCTACCTGCCGTTGATCGGCATGCTCATCGCCGTCATCCTGCGCGGGCTCGGCCTGGAGATGCAGAGCGCGGCCGACGGCTACCGGCGAGGCTGGGCGCTGCTGTTCGGCGGGGCGTCGCTCGCCGCGACCGTGTGCCAAGGTCTCGTCCTCGGCGCCCTGCTCACCGGCCCGAGCCAGCGCGACGGCATGTTCCAGGGCGGGGCCTTCGACTGGTTCAGCCGCTACAGCGTGCTGTGCGCGCTCGGCCTGGTCGCCGTATACCTGCTGGCCGGGGCCGCCTGGCTGCAGGACAAGACCGAGGGCTGGTCGCGGTCGGGCATCCGCCGCACCGGACGGTCGCTGCTGGTGGTCACGGCGATCATGACGGCCGTACTCGGTCTGCTGATGCCGAGCGCCGACCCTCAGCAGTCGCAGCTGAGCCAGCCTCTGCGGGCCGTGTTGTTCTGGCTCGCGGTCCTCGCCGCCGTCGCGGCCGGCGCCGTCGCCTGGTACGGCTTCGGCCGTCGCCCCGACTGGCGGCCGTTCGCCGCTGTGGCCACGATGACGGCCTGTGGACTGGTGGGCTTGGCGGTGCTCTCCGTACCGGTCGTCGTACCGCCCGCACTGACGGTCCATCAGGTTGCGAGCCCGCACTCCTCCCAGCTCTTCCTGGTCGTGGGTGTCGGGTTGTGCATGCCGTTCGTACTGGCCTACAACGCCTACGCCTGGCGGAGCTTCCGCGGCAAGTACACCGATCCCCTGGAGCGTCCGATCCCGCCGCCCCCGGCCCGTACCTTCCCCTTGGCGGTCTCCCCGGCGCCCTCCGGTGCCCTGCGGACGATCGTGCGACGGACCTTGCTGGTGGCACTCGGCATCCTGGCGACCGCCCTGTCCCAGGACGTGTTCGGCGGTGTGGCCGACTGGATCGACCCGGTCGGCGTCGTCGTCCTGTGCTGCACATCGCTGGCCGCGTGGATCGTGGGTGACCGCCGGGATCGGCGGGCCGGGTACTTCCACGCGGACATCGTGGGCATCGAGGCGGAGACCACCTCGTGAGCAGTGCCGCCGTACTCCTGGACGAACTGGCCGCGGACCGGGCCGAAGACCCGGTGCCCGCCCCATTGCAGCAATGGGCGGCCTTCGGCCGACGGGAGTTGCGCCGCGCGGGCCTGCTGCGCGGCGCGGCCCAACTGGGCACGGTGATCTGGGCGGGCGGGCTCTCCTGGGCCGCCGAGCGTGGCCTGTCCGCACTCCGGGGCGCCCCTCACCCCGCGGCGGCCGTACTGCTTCCCGCCCTGCTCATAGCGGCCGGCGTGGCCCTGCGCGCCGTACTGCTGGCCGCGGGCGACGCGGCGGCCGCACGCGGCGCCCGCACCGTACGCGAGACCCTGCGCGGCCGGCTCATCGCGACAGCGCTGCCCGCACACGGCCCGGCCCGCATTGGCCTGGACGACGCGGCACTGGTCCAAGCCGTCGACGGCGAGGTCTGCCAGCTCACCGACTGGCTCACCGACTACCTGCCCGCCCGGACCACCATGCTGCTCAGCAGCGGCCTCACCCTGGCCGCGATCGCTTCCCGCAGCTGGTTCGTCGCCCTGCTCGTGCTGGCCGCCACCCCGCTGCTGCCGGCCAACCTGAAGGTCATCGGCCTGGGCACGCAGAGCGCCGTACGCGCCCAGCTGGCGGCGATCCGCACCCACCGGGCCCGCATGCTGGACCATCTGCGCGGCCTGCCCACCCTGGTCGGTCTCGGGGCGCACGACCAGGCGGCCGCGTCGCTGACCCGGCACGACCGGGAGGTCTCCGGTCGCACCGAGAAGGTGCTGCGGATCGCCTTCCTGTCGACCGCATGGGTCGAACTGCTCATCACCGGCACCCTCGCCGTGGTGGCCACCTACTGCGGACTGGCCCTGCTCGACTACCTGGACCTGCCTGTCGTACCGGATCACATGAGCCTGTCCGCCGCGCTGTTCGTCCTGGTCCTGGTGCCCGCCTACTTCGCGCCGGCCCGGGACCTGGCCGCCGGCTACCACGCCCGCGCCCGCGCGACCGCTGCCGCCGGCCTGCTGGCCCCGGTCCTGGACGCGCCTCGCGAAACCGTGGTGCCACCCGCCCCGCACGCCCGGCGGACCTCGGCGCCAACCGGGGTGTGCCTGGAAGCCGTCACGGTCCATCACCCCGGAAAGGCAGCGCCCGCGATGGACCGTGTCAGCGTGTACCTCGCACCGGGTCGGTGCCTCGCCGTCACCGGCCCCAGCGGGGCCGGCAAGTCCACCCTGCTCGCCGTCGCGGCCGGGCTCCGCGCCCCGCACGGTGGAAGCGCGCTCCACCTGCTGAACCGCCTGCCCATTCCCGCCGACCCCAGCCGGGTCGCCTGGGTGGGCCAGCCGGCGCACCTGCTGCCCGGCACCTTGCGCGAGAACCTCCTCCTGGCCCGACCCACCGCGAGCGACGACGACCTGCTGGACGCCGTCGCCTCGCTCGGCTTCGAAGACCTCCTCGCGGCACTGCCGCGGGGACTTGACACACCGCTCGGCGAACGCGGCACCGGCCTCTCCTCCGGCCAGTCCCAACAGCTCGCCCTCATAAGGGCGTTGCTGCGGGACGCACCCGTGCTGTGCCTGGACGAACCCACCGCCCACCTCGACCCGGACGCGGAGCGACGCGTCCTGTCCGCGCTGCGCACGCTGACCCGCGACCGTACGGTCCTGCTCGCCACGCACAGCCCCGCGCTGCTGCCGCTGGCCGACCACGTCATCACGCTGGACCACGGGAGAGCCCGATGAACCGGATCAGCGCCTGGCGGCTGCTGCGTACAGCGGCTCCGCGCCGCACCCTGGTGACCGGCATGCTGTTCGCCGCAGCGGCGGAACTCAGCGGCGCGGCACTGCTCGGCGTGTCCGGCTGGTTCCTGACGACCTGCGCCGTGGTCACCCTCCAGGCCAACACCACCTGGTCCTGGATGTACCCCTCGGGCGCCGTCCGGGCACTGGCGCTGACCCGCACCGGCCTGCGCTACCTCGAACGCCTGGACAACCACCGGACACTGCTGGCCACCCAGGTGACCCTGCGAGCCCGGCTGGCCCGCGGCGCTGCCCGCCTCACCCCCCGCGAGTTGCGCGGACAACGCGACGGGACGTTGCTCACCCGACTCACCGCCGATGTGGAGACCGTCGCGGGCCTGCCCGCGAACGCCATCGCACCGCTGGTGGCGGCGGTCACGACCGCGTGCCTGGTCGAGGCACTGCTGCTGTGGGCCAGGCCGGCCCTCGGGATCGCCCAACTCGCCGTATGGGCAGCCGGCCTCGCCTGCGCCCGGCACGCCCAACGCAGCGCACGCGCCCATCTGGCCAACGCCGCGGAGGCCAGGGCCGCATTCGGTACCGCGCTGCTCGGCAGTCGGGCCGCCTTCAACGAACTGCGGTGCCTGGACGCCCTGCCGCAGGCTCGGCTGGCGGCGACGAGCGCCATGGCCGATGTCGAGTCCGCCGAATGGGCCGCTGCCCGCGCCGAGCGGCAGGGGCGCCTGGCACTGCGTCTCCTCGCCGCAGTGGCGCAAGCGTCGGTGCTGCTCATCGCCCTGCGCGCCGCCCCGACCCAGATGATCGGCGTCACCGTGGGCGAAGTACTGCTGGTGGCCGCCGGGTGGGAGCTCCTGGAGAGACTTCCCCGGCTGATGCAGCACCTGACCCAAGCCGGGAACGCGGCTGGGCGCCTGGCCGCTCTCTCCGACGAGGAGCCCCCGGCGGACCGCGGGTCAAAGGCCATCCGCTCCATCGAGACGGATGGCCTCCCGCTCCTTGGTTCGCCCGCCAAACTCACGATGACCGTGCAAGGCCCCGGACTGGTCCTGGTCACCGGCCCCAACGGCAGCGGGAAGTCGACGCTGCTCTGCCAACTGGCCGGGCGCGTACTCGCCCCTGCCGGTACGGTCCTCCTCAACGGCACGCCCGTGCACGAACTGCCCGCCTCCGCCATCGCCCGGACGGTCACCCTCGTCGAGGCCGACGACTGGCTGGCCGACGACACGATCGCGGCCAATCTGCGTCAGGCGGCACCGTCGGCGGACTCCACCGCACTACGCGCCGCGCTGGAAGTGGTGGGCCTGTCGGCCTTGCCGCTCGACACACCGGCGGGCCCCGGCGGACGCCTGCTGTCGCAGGGCCAGCGACGGCGACTTGCCACGGCACGCGCCGTATTGAGACAGCCACCGGTGCTCCTGCTCGACGAGCCGGTGGCCGGCCTGGACCGTCCCACCGCCGAGGCACTCCTGGCCGCGCTGCCCGAGGCACTGCCCGACACCGCACTGGTGATCGCCCTGCAGGAACAGGACCTTGGCCTAGTCAAACGGACACCGACCGTGGTCGTGCACCTCAGCCGTGCCGCGGAACGACCACTGCGGCCCGAGAGGGTGGCCTAGCCGGGCCTTCCGGCAAGGGCCAACAGCCGCAGGACGACTCGATCACGCTGGGCCGTACGCTGCGCGCCAGTTGTGGCGCAGTGCACCCCCGCTTGCCCGCAGGTGTCGCGATCACGAGTGCGGGCGCGGACAGGACAGCGCTCGGGCGCTGACAGGCAATGTGTGCTCTCTGTTCCTCCTTACGGTTGCGTTCGTGCCAGTGGCTCTTCGCCCCTGACGGAACGTCATGTGCGGATCGCTCCGTCGCGCACTTCCCCGTACCGCTTCCCATGGAGTTACGCATGTCCCCTTCCGATAGCCCGACGGTCGTCCTTGTTCACGGTGCCTTCGCCGACGCGTCGAGCTTCTCCCGTGTGATCCCCGAGCTGATCGCCCGCGGCCTGAACGTGGTGGCCCCGGCCGTGCCCAACCGCAGCCTGCTCGGTGACGCCGCCTACATCGCCTCGCTCGTCCGCCGGATTCCCGGCCCGGTCGTCCTGGTGGGCCACTCCTACGGCGGTGCCGTCATCACCGTCGCGGGCGCGGAGGACAACGTCGCAGCCCTGGTCTACCTGGCCGGATACGCCCTGGAGCAGGGCGAAAGCCTCGGTGCACTACAAGGCCGCTTCCCGGATTCCGACCTCGCCGACGCGCTGGTCTACACGCCCTTCCCGATCGAGGGCTCCACCGATCCAGGCACCGACGTGTCCGTCCGGATCGACAAGTTCCCGACGATTTTCGCCGCGGGCGTCGAACCCCACCTCGCCTCCGTGCTCGCCGTCTCCCAACGCCCCCTGGCCGCACAGGCATTCGCTGAAAAGGCCCCGGTCGCGGCCTGGAAGACCAAGCCCTCCTGGGGCCTGGTCGCCTCGGCCGACCGCACCATCAACCCCGATGTGGAGCGCTTTGGCTACCAGCGGGCCGGAATGACCACCGTCGAGGTCGACTCCTCGCACCTGGTGATGCTCACGCACCCCGAGCGGGTCGCCGAACTGATCCACGAGGCGGTCCGAGCCACCGCCCGGTGAACCGTCCACGCCCACCCGATCCCCTTGACACGACCGCAGGAAGCGAACGATGAACTCACCGATCTCACGCCGCACCGTGACCGTTTCACTTCTGGCCGGCGCCGCCGCCCTGGGAACTCCGGGCGCCGCCTTCGCCACTCCGTCACCCTCAGCGGACCTGGCGTCCCGACCACACCACCATGAGCAGCCCACCATCGTCCTGATCCACGGCGCGTTCGCCGATGCCTCCAGCTGGAGCGCGGTCGTCGAACGGCTCCAGCGGCTTGGGCACCATGCCCTCGCGCCGGCCCTTCCCCTGCGCGGGCTCGCGAGTGACGCCGCCTACATCCGCAGCGTGCTGGACAGCGTTCCGGGACCGATCGTGCTCGTGGGCCACTCCTACGGCGGAGCCGTCATCAGCGTCGCGGCAGCTGACGCGCCTCGGGTCAAGGCGCTGGTCTACATAGCCGCCTTCGTGCCGGACGTCGGCGAAAGCGCCCTGGAGCTCACGGACAAGTACCCCGGAAGCACCCTGGCGCAGGCCGCAAGCCCCCAGTACTACCCGCTGCCCGGCGGGGGCGAGGGGGAGGAACTGGTCATCAAGCAGGAGCTGTTCCGGGAGCAGTTCGCGGCCGGCGTACCCGCCACGACCGCTCAGGCGATGGCGGTGGGGCAGCGTCCGATCGCTCTGGCCGCGCTTCAGGAGAAGGCCACCGCGGCAGCGTGGAAGAGGCTCCCCAGTTGGTGCCTCGTCGCAACCGAGGACCGCAACATCCCCCCGGCCGCCGAGCAGTGGATGGCCGAACGCGCCCACGCCCACACCGTCAGGGTCCGCGCACCCCACGCGGTCGCCGTGAGCGACCCGGCCCCGGTCACCCAACTGATCCTGCGCGCCGCCCACTCGGCCTGCTGAACGGGCCACCGGTGCGGGCGAGCGCTGGATCAGCGCGGGCACGCCGACGCCTGTATCCCCGCCGCCGTGTTGCTGCTGGCACCCGCTCCGGATGGCTCTCCTCCTGCATGTCAGATCACTCATCGCGACGGAAGGGCCAGTCCCTCACCCCGGCCGCGCGCAACCCCGCAACACACCCACCGCACTCGCTTCGAAACGTGAAACCACCCACATCCCCCACCCCGGTGATGGTGAGCACGTTCTCGACCGGCAGCGGGAACGGCGCGTCGACATAGCGCTCGGGCATGGGCACATAGGTGTGCACCGCGTCGAGCAGCGCGCCGATCGCCTCGGTCCACCGCGGGTCGCCCTCCAGGGCCTTGAGTCCACAGACCCGGACGGCGGGCACCCAGTCGCCCCCGTATCCGTGCGCGGAGAGCAGCTCACGCACTTCGAGCTCGACCAGGTCGGTCAGCTCCTCGTCGCCCGCGTCGGCCTGGTTGAGCGCGACCACCATGTGGTCGACACCCACCTGCCGGGCGAGAAGTACGTGCTCGGCGGTCTGTGGCATGACCCCGTCCAGCGCGGAGACGACAAGGATCGCCCCGTCCAGCTGGGCCACGCCGGTCACCATGTCCTTGACGTAGTCGGCGTGGCCCGGCATGTCGAGGTGGGCGTAGTGGCGGGTGTCGGTCTCGTACTCGACGTGCGCGATGTTGCTGGTGATGCCGCGGGCGGCCTCCTCCGGGGCCCGGCCGATGCGGTCGATCCCGTCGATCCCGTCGATGCGGTCGATGGGGTCGATCCCGTCGATGCGGTCGATCGGTACGAGCGTGCCGTTGCCGCGCTCGGCGAGCACTTTGGTGATGGCGGCGGCCAGGGTGGTCCTGCCGTGGTCGACGTGGCCCATGGTGCCGATGTTGAGGTGGGGCTCGGTGCGTACGTATGCCGTCTTGGGCATGGCTGGTGGTCCCTCGCATGGTCGCGGAGCTGTGCCGGGACCCCTGGATCCGGCCGACCCTCCCTGGGCGGGGTCCGCCGGGTGTTCCGGAGAGGGTCAGCTTCGGGCGCCCGAGAAGGGCGCCGCGGGTGCGATCGCGTCCGCTGCGAAGACGGCATCCTTCGGCGCGTCCGCGACTGCGGAGGGCGCTGCGAGGAGGGCGGACATACCGCTGAGCATGCCGGGCGGTCGGAGCCGCGTCGAATGGTTTTCGGCGGGCGGGGGTTGGGACGGCGCCGCACCTGTCCCGCAGCGGCGCGGCTGCTTCCGGCGGCCTCGCCCCTGCGCATACGCGCGGTCCGTTGCCGCGGTCACTTCCCCCCGTCGGTTAGTCTCCCGGGATGCTCGACCCCGCCGCCCGTCCCTCCCCCGGCCTCGCCGCGCGCTGCACCAGAGCGCTGCTCTCGCCGTGGTCGCGGCTCTCGCTGCTCGTGCTGGTCCTGGCGGCCGCCGGGACCACCGTGCTGATCGTCCAGCCGCAGCGACTGCTCGCCGACGGCTGGCCGCCGGAGCTGGGCGGGGCCGGGGCGGTGGTGCTCTTCGCGGTGGCGTACGGGCTGTGCACGGCGGCGTTCGTGCCGCGCCCCATCCTGAACCTGGCGGCCGGCGCTCTGTTCGGCGCCCAGGCCGGTCTCGCCTCCTCGCTCGCGGGGACGGTGCTGGGTGCGGGCATCTCGTTCGGGCTCGGCCGGGTGCTGGGGCAGGACGCGCTACGGCCCCTGCTGCGCGGGCGCTGGCTGACGGCGGCGGACGGGCAGCTGTCGCGGCACGGGTTCCGTTCGATGATGGCGATCAGGCTGTTCCCCGGGGTGCCGTTCGCCGCCGCCAACTACTGTGCGGCGGTCTCGCGCATGGGCTGGACTCCGTTCCTGCTGGCCACCGGCCTCGGCTCGATCCCCAATACGCTCGCCTACGTCATCGCGGGCAACAGCGCCGCGTCGCCGACCTCGCCCACTTTCCTGATCGCGATGGGCTTCATCGTGCTGAGCGCGGTCGGCGCCGCCGCGGTCGCCTGGCGCAAGCGCCACCGCCTTCGGGGCCGGTAGGGCGGGGGCGGCAGGAGTAGGGCGGCCCGTGAGAACGGGGCGGTGCCGTTAACCCACCGCCTTCGTCCGCACAACTCCGCGTTCACCCTGGGTCGTTACTCTGCCCCGACCCGGGCGAAACCACCGGTGCAGCGGCGCTGCTCGGTGGTTTCGCCGGTCTGCTCACGGTGACGTACACCGGCCGCCTCGGGCTGCCCGGCCGTCGCCCCCGACCCCTCCTGGATGGCGCAGCAACCCCATGTCTTGGTTCGAATCGTTCATACTCGGGCTCGTCCAGGGGCTGACGGAGTTCCTGCCCATCTCCTCCAGCGCGCACCTGCGGCTGACCGCCGCCTTCGCGGGCTGGACGGACCCCGGGCCCGCGTTCACCGCCATCACGCAGATCGGCACCGAGACGGCCGTCCTCATCTACTTCCGCAAGGACATCGCGCGCATCGTGTCGGCGTGGTTCCGCTCGCTCACCGACCGTTCGCTGCGCGGTGACCACGATGCCCGGATGGGCTGGCTCGTCATCGTGGGCTCGATACCGATCGGCGTGCTCGGCATCGTCCTGAAGCACCAGATCGACACCTCCTTCCGTGATCTGCGGGTGATCGCCACCACCCTGGTTGCGATGGGTGTCGTGCTCGGCGTCGCCGACCGTCTCGCGGCCCGCGACGCGTCAGGTGGCCGCCACCGGGCGGTCAGGGAACGCAAGCCGCTCCAGGAACTCAGCACCAGAGACGGTCTGATCTACGGCATGTGCCAGGCCATGGCCCTCATCCCGGGCGTCTCCCGCTCCGGTGCCACCATCAGCGGCGGTCTGCTCATGGGCTACACCCGTGAGGCCGCGGCCCGTTACTCGTTCCTGCTCGCCGTTCCGGCCGTACTGGCTTCGGGCGTCTTCGAGTTGAAGGACGCGGGCGGGGCGGGCCAGGCGCCGATGGCGCCCACGCTCCTCGCCACGGTCATCGCCTTCGCCGTCGGGTACGCCGTGATCGCCTGGTTCATGCGGTTCATCTCCAGCAAGAGCTTCATGCCGTTCGTGGTCTATCGCGTCCTGCTGGGCACCGCGCTGTTCGCCCTGGTCGGCGCGGGCTCCCTGAGCCCGGAGGCGGGCGACGGGCTCTAAGGGCCTTCCACGGGGGCCCAGTTGAGGCCCGCCGACCTCAGTCCGCCGACGGCTCGGGGCCGTCCCCGTTGAACTCCTCCGCGCGCAGCGCCAGGTCCTGCAACACGTCGGCCGACGACATGTCCTGCGCGCCGGAGTCGTGGACATGTGCCAGGGCCACATAGGCCAGGCTGAACGCGGCGACCAGCTGGCTGATGGCCCCGCCGACCTCCCGCGCCACGAGGGTCGCCATCTCCTGCGGGGTGGCGTCCGCCGGGATCTCGATGTGCGGCATCGTCTCGTTGAGCAGAGCCGTCACGATGCCGGTCCCGATGTCCCGCCCCTGTTCGCCGTCCTCCTCGATGCGGCGGCGGTAGTCCCCGGCCTCGGTGAGGATGCCGATCACTCGCTTGAGAACCTCGCTCTGCTCCATGCCGTGAGGATAGGCGGCGCCCGCGCACCCGGGCCCCGGCAACGACCGGATCCCCAGGACCATTTACCCCGCCGACATGCGTACCGACCGAACCCCGCGCGGCCCGTGTACCGACCGAACGCCGCGGCCACTTGCCCCACCGCCCCCCCGTACCGACCGAATTTCGCAGCACCTTGCTCCACTCGCCCTCCCTGCCGACCGAACCCCGCGGCCACTTGCCCCACTCGCCTCCGCACGGGCCGGTGCCGCTCCCGCGCCGCCCCGGCTCCACCCTGCTCAACAGCCAATTGGTGGCTGAGAGTTCCCACTTCGTGTCCGTGGGTCACCTCGTGGCCGTAGGCTTGCCCCATGCCCCCGACTTCCGACTTCCGGTCCGTTCGCTCCGCCGACGTGGTGAACGCGGAGATCCGCTCCCTGTGGGAGCGGTCCGACGGACATCTGTCCCCCGGCGAGGAGGAGCGCTACCGGTGGCTCCTGATCGAGTGGGCGACGGCGATACGCAGCGACACCGCCCAGGCAGCCTGACGCCGAACCCGCGCTCAAACGCCCCGCGGCATGTGATCTCGCACACCATTGACCGCGCTCACCTGCTCTTCAGCTGTAAAGCAGAGCGGAATGTCCGACCGGCCCCGTAGCCTGGTCGCATGTCTTCTTCCTCCGACCGGGCCGCCGCCTGCGTGCCGCCCGACGCCGACGCCGCCAACGACGCCATCCGCGCGCTCGTCGACGGCGCGGACGGCCAGTGGCCCGCGGAGGAGTACGAGCGGCTGCTCGCCGACTGGGCCGACGCCGTGGGCGAGGCGGCACCCCTCGCCAGCGCCGCCTCCTCGGAGCCCCGCGCCTGACCCGCCCCGAATCTCAGTTGCTGTGGTCCTCATCACGGTGCTGGAGTGACCGGATGAACACCACCACGCCTGACAGCGACACCGCCGACACACTGCTGGCCGTCTTCGACCGGCAGCTGCGCGAGAACGCCCTGGCGGACGGGCCGGGTGCCACGGTCGAGCGGGTCGGCGATGTCGTACGGCAGGTGGGCCCCGGCCACGTGTGGAACGGCGTCCTGTGGTCGGCTCTGACGGCCACGTCCGCCGACGCCGAGATCGCGGCGCAGGTACGCCACTTCGCCTCCCTCGGCAACGAATTCGAGTGGAAGCTGTACGACCACGACCGCCCCGCCGACCTCGGGGAGCGCCTGCGCGCGGCCGGATTCGACGCCGAACCCGCGGAGACGGTCATGGTCGCCCGCGTCGCGGACCTGCCGCACGACGTCGAGCCCGCCGAGGGCATCACGCTGCGTCCGGTGACCGATGCGGCCGGTGTCGACCTGATGACGTACGTCCACGACCGCGCCTTCGACAACGACTCCACCCGCGTCAGGGAGCGACTGCTCGCCCAGTTCGCCGAGGCGCCCGAGACCGTCACCGCGGTCGTCGCCATGGCCGGTGCCCTACCCGTGAGCGCGGCCCGCATGGACTTCCACCCGGGGACGGAGTTCGCGAGCCTGTGGGGCGGCGGCACCCTGCCCGAGTGGCGGGGCAAGGGCATCTACCGCGCGCTGATCGTCTACCGCACCCGCGTCGCCGCCGAGCGCGGCTACCGCTACCTCCAGGTCGACGCGTCCGACCAGAGCCGCCCCATCCTGCGACGCCTCGGCTTCGTACCGCTGACCGTCACGACGCCGTACATCCGCCGGCCGTAGCCACGGCCCGCCGTCCAGCCGTTCCAGGTACCACGCGGCCGGTCAATCGCGGGCCCGGCACGCCTAGCCCACAGAGCCCAAGGCGAATCGGTTCGTCGGCTCCCTTACGAGTGACGCGCTGTGGTGAGCACCACAATCGGCGGCAGGCCGGGACAGCCTGAATCGGAATCCTTTTCTCCGTATTCAGGAGTGTTCTTCATGCGTTTTCGTGCCTCCGTCGCCGCCGCCCTCGGCGCGCTCGCGCTGGTCATCACCCTGCCGACCTCGGCCAACGCCGTCGGCGGCGAGTTCGTCTACTCCTACAGCGGCCCCCACGGACACGTCCGGGAAGCCCGGCTGAAGCACCCGCACGGCCGGGAGTGCATCAACCTGCGCGAGGTCACCGGCCGACGTGCGTCGAGTCCCGCCCACTCCCCGCGCAACCGCACCGACGCCAAGGCGACGGTATTCACCGACATTCACTGCAAGGGTGCGCACTTCAGCCTGCGTCCGCACGGCGGGCACGCCTCCGACAAGCTGAAGTTCCGCTCCGTCATCTTCCGCTGATCGCCCAGCAGACTCCCCGGTACGGGCCTCACCCGCCCGTACCGGGTGCGGCACCGAACCTCAGGCGCCGCAACTCGGCCCCGGCACCGATCAGTTGGAACCCTCGAAGGTTCCGTGCCGGCCCGCCCCGGCGGCGAACCTCGCCGCCCCCTCGGTCGCCTCCCCCAGTGCGCGGACCCCGTGGCGCACCTCGTTGAGCAGCGCTTCCGGTTCGGCCAGGCCCTCCTGTTCGAGCAGGGACATCCGGTCGTGGCGCAGACAGGTCTGGGGGAACGCGGCAATCTGCGCGGCGAGTTCCTCGGCGGCGGCGCGGACCGTCCCGCTCGGCACGATCCGGTCGGCGAGGCCGATGGCCAGAGCCTCCGCCGAGTCCACCGGCCGCCCGGTCAGGACGAGGTCCATGGCGCGGCCCGCCCCGATCAGCCTCGGCAGGCGTACCGTTCCGCCGTCGATCAGGGGAACGCCCCAACGTCGGCAGAACACTCCAAATACAGCGTCCTCCTCCACGACCCGCAGATCGCACCAGAGCGCGAGTTCCAGGCCGCCCGCCACGGCGTGTCCGGCGACGGCCGCGATCACCGGTTTGGACAGCCGCAGCCGGGTCGGTCCCATCGGCCCGTCCCCGTCCTCGGCCACCGCGTTGCCGCGCTCGGTGCCGATGGCCTTCAGGTCCGCACCCGCGCAGAACGTGCCGCCCTCGCCCCACAGCACGGCCACCGCGGCCTGCTCGTCGGCCTCGAAGGCGCGGAAGGCGTCGGCGAGCGCCCGTGCGGTCGGGCCGTCCACCGCGTTGCGCGCTCCGGGCCGCGAGAGCACCACGGTCGTGACCGGGCCGCGTCGTTCGCTGCGTACCACGGGAGCAGTCTCATCAGGCACGCAGGCCGTCTCTTCCATCATGGGCCAGCGGTAGCACGGCCCGCCAACGAGCCACAAGTGCAGGGCCCTTGGACTTCGGGGTCCGCTGCCGGAGACTGAGCCGATGACGCAGCGCGTGGATCTCGGGACCGTGTTGGACCGCTTGGCCATCGACGAACTCATCACCGGCTACGCCGCGGCGGTGGACGACGGGGACTGGCCGGCTTACCGCGCCCTGTTCGCCGCGGACGGCCGCGCCGACTACCGCGCTTCGGGCGGCATCGCGGGCTCCGCCGATGAGGTGGCCCAGTGGCTCGCGGAAACCATGCGGCTCTTCCCGGTCCGCCAGCATCTGATCACCAACCGGACGCTGACCCTCCAGGACCTCGGCGGCTACCCGGGCGACCGCGCGGAAGTCCGCGCCGACTACTTCAACCCCATGTGCTTCGGGGGCTCAGGGAACGGTGCGGGCGGCTCGCCGGCGCCCGATTTCGAGTCCGGCGGACGCTACGCCTTCTCGCTGGTCCGTACGGATGCCGGGTGGCGGCTCCGGTCGGTGACCGTGCACGAGAAATGGCGGCGCGTCTCGGGGGCACTCGCCGGGGCCTGAACCCGCGGCCCGGGTGCGCAGGGCGCCCGGACGCGCGCGAGCGGGGGCGTGCACGGGCGGCGTGCACGGGCCAAGCGAGCGCGGGCCAGGACTCGCGCCGGCCGGGGCGCGCGCGAGCCGGGAACGGGCCTGAGTCTCACCGTGGGCGCGCCGGGCGCTCCCGCCATCTGTGCGGGGCCGTTGTGCTCCCGCACACTGGGTGGTGCCAGAACACATGGGATCACGGGGGTGGGCAAGGAGGCGCGGTATGCGGATTCCGGTCGGTCGTCATCGTCCGCGTCTGGACTCCGCGTGGTGGCGCGGCACCGCCGCGCTGCTGGCGGGGGCGCTGCCCGCGCTCGCTTTCCCGGCTCCCTCGCTGTGGTGGTTCGCGTATGTCGCCCTCGTACCGTGGCTGCTCCTGATCCGTTCCGCGCCCGGTGCGCGCCGGGCGGCACTCGACGGGTGGCTCGGCGGCACCGGGTTCATGATCGCCGTGCATCACTGGCTGATGCCGAGCCTGAACGTCTTCATCGTGGTCCTGGCCGCGCTGCTCGGGCTGCTGTGGGCGCCGTGGGGCGTGCTCGTGCGCTCGACGCTGGGCGGCCGCCCTCGTGCAGCTCGCGCTCTGGCCGCCATCGCCGTGGTGCCGTCGGGCTGGCTGATGGTGGAGCTCGTCCGGTCCTGGCAGGGGCTCGGCGGTCCCTGGGGACTGCTCGGCGCCAGCCAATGGGAGGTCACTCCGGCGCTGCGCCTGATGTCGGTGGGCGGGGTCTGGCTGGTGAGCCTGCTCGTGGTGGCGGTCAACACGGCCGTGGCCCTTGGTGTGGTGCTCCCCCATGTGCGGTCCGCGGCGGTGTCCGCGCTCGTGGTGTGCGCCCTCATCACGGGGGCGGCATGGATGTGGGCTCCGCACACCGAGCGGGACGGCCGGCTGCGGGTCGCGGTGGTGCAGCCCGGTGTGATCGAGGACGGTGATGCCCGGTTCGCCCGCAGCGAGGCACTGACGCGTTCGCTGGCGGGCCGGCACGTGAATCTCGTGGTGTGGGGCGAGAGCAGTGTGGGCCAGGACCTGGCGGCCCGGCCGGATCTGGCCGCGCGGATCGCGACGCTCTCCCAGGACGTCCATGCGGACATCCTGGTCAACGTGGACGCGCGCAGGTCCGACAAGCCGGGGATCTTCAAGAGTTCGGTCCTCGTCGGGCCCGGGGGGCCGACCGGACAGCGTTACGACAAGATGCGGCTCGTGCCGTTCGGTGAGTACATCCCGGCGCGTTCCCTGCTCGGCTGGGCGACCTCGGTCGGCAAGGCCGCGGACGAGGACCGCCGACGCGGCACCGCTCCCGTGGTGATGACACTGCCGGACGGAGTGCACGTGGGGCCGCTGGTGTGCTTCGAGTCCGCGTTCCCCGACATGAGCCGTCATCTGGTGCGGATGGGCGCCCAGTTGCTCATCGCGCAGTCGTCGACATCGTCGTTCCAGGACACCTGGGCGCCCGCCCAGCACGCCTCGCTCGCCGCCCTGCGCGCCGCCGAGACGGGCCGCCCCATGGTCCATGCCACGCTGACCGGGATCAGCGCGGTCTACGGTCCGGACGGTGAACGCATCGGCGAACGGCTCGGCACCAGCGCCAGCACGGCGGCCGTGTACGACGTCCCGCTCGCCCGCGGCGCCACCCTGTACGTGCGCCTGGGTGACTGGGCGGTGTATACGGCGCTCGCGGTGGTCGCCGCGTTCTGCGCGGCCGAGGGCGCGCGCGCCCTCAGGAGGCCTGCTCGACGGCCTCCCGCACCACCCGCTCGCACAGCTCATGGGTCGCCAGCGCATCCTGTGCGCTGAGCGTCTTCCCGGCCCGTACGGCATCGAGGAAGGCGAGGACGGACTGCTCGATGCCGCGCTGGCGGGCGACCGGGACCCAGTCGCCGCGGCGGCGCACGCTGGGCTGGCCCTTGTGGTCCACGACGTCGGCGAGGTTGAGGACCTGGCGCTTGGTGTCCTGGCCCGAGACCTCCAGGATCTCCTCGGGGGACCCGTTCATCCGGTTCATGGTGCCGATCGCGGTGAAGCCGTCGCCGGAGAGCTGGAGCACCACGTGTTCCATGAGACCCGCGCGGACCCGAGCCCGTACGACGGTGTGCTCGACGGGTCCGGGAACCAGGAATCGCAAGGTGTCCACGACGTGGATGAAGTCGTCGAGCACCAGGGTGCGCGGGTCCTCGGGCAGGCCGACGCGGTTCTTCTGCATCAGGATGAGTTCGCGTGGGTGGTCGGCGCACTGGGCGTAACCGGGCGCGAAGCGCCGGTTGAAGCCGACGGCGAGGCTGACGCCGCGCTCCTCGGCGAGCGCCACGAGCCGCTCGGACTCGGCGAGTTCGTACGCCAGGGGCTTGTCCACGTACGTCGGTACGCCCGCTTCGAGCAGCCGGGTCACGATCGAGGGGTGCACCGCGGTGGGGGCGTGCACGAACGCCGCGTCGAGGCCCTGCGCGAGCAGTGAGTCGAGGTCGGCGTGGCACCGCTCGGCCGCGATGCGGTGGGTGTCGGCCACCGCCGCGAGGGTGGCCGGGGTGCGGGTCTGCAGGTGCAGTTCCGTGCCCGGCAATGTGGTCAGCACGGGCAGATACGCCTTCTGCGCGATGTCCCCGAGTCCGATGCAGCCGATCTTCACGGGGTCTCCTGTCGCCGCGCGGTGTCCTGCTTCCTTGCCTGGTCAGCATACGGGCGCCGGGGCGGCTGCCAGAGGGCGATGTCCGCGAAGGTGCGCAGCATCAGTTGGGGGCCGAGCGTGGAGGCCGCCCTGATCAGGGAGTTGCGGACGGCGATGCCGACCGGGTTGATCAGCATGGTGAGCCGTGCGGTCCGCTCCGCCCGGCCGGCGACGTCCATGGTGCGCGGCAGCCGCTCGGCGCTGTAGCGGGCGAGCCCGGCAGCGAGTTCCCCCGCCGGGTCCGCGTGGTGGGCGAGGACGACCGCGTCCTCGATGGCTTGGTTGCCGCCCTGTCCCAGCGACGGCGCCATGGCGTGGGCGGCGTCGCCGATGAGCGCGACCCGGCCACGGTGGTAGGCGGGTAGCGCCCCGGCGATGCGGTGGACGTCGTTGCGCAGCACGTCGGTGTCCCGGGCGGCGTCGAGGACCGCCGGGATCGGGTCGTGCCAGGTGCCGAACAGGCGGCGCAGTTCGGCCAGTTCACCGTTGACGGCCCGGCCGCCGGGCCGGGTCCTGGCCGCCGCGTACGCGTACACGCGGCCGTCCTTGAGGGGTTGGGTGCCCCAGATCCGGCCGGGCCCCCAGGTTTCGTGCGGCGCGAACGGCCGGCCGGGGTGGGGCACCACGACGCGCCAGGTGGTGAACCCGCAGTACTCGGTGCCCGGGTGAGTGGGGAAGAGGGCCTTGCGCAGGGTGGAGTGGATGCCGTCGGCGGCCACGACGAGCTCGGCCTCGATGTCGCCCTCGGCCGTGCGGACCACCGCGGGGCGGTCGGCGCCGCCGCACTCGACCAGTTCGGCGGCGGCTGCGGTGCGCAGCGTCCCCGCGGGGAGCGCGGCGGCCAGGATGCCGATCAGGGTGGCCCGGTGCAGCAGCACGACCGAGCCCCCGAAGGCCTCGGCCGCGGCCTGCGGGTCGGTGCGCGAGAGCCAGCGGCCGCCCGGGGTGCGCAGGCCGCCGTCGCCCTGCCAGGCGGCGAGCGCTCTGATCTCGTCCCCCAGACCGATGACGTCGAGCGCTCGCTGGCCGTTGGGGGCGAGGCCGATGCCCGCGCCGACCGGCCTCAGTTGCGCGGCCCGCTCCAGGACGGTGACCTGCCAGCCGCGCCGGATCAGGGCCGCGGCGGCGGTGAGTCCGCCGATGCCGCCGCCGACGACGACCGCCCGGGATGCCCCGTTCCCGCTTCGCTCGCTCATGACGCCTCCTGGATACTACGTCTGTAGTGACTCGTACGGTACTACAGGAGTAGTGGCAGCGATAGGTTGACCCCATGGCCGCACGCACTCCGGGCACCCCACGTGCCCACCTCATCGCCGACACCGCGCTGACCCTGCTCGTCGAGCGGGGCATGCGCGGGCTGACCCACCGGGCCGTGGACGAGCGCGCGGGGCTGCCGCAGGGCTCCACCTCCAATCAGGCGCGGACTCGCCAGGCACTGCTCGAAGCGGCCGTCGCACGGCAGGCCGAACGGGAGGCCAAGGTGCTCGTTCCGCCCGAGCTTCCGGTACCCGGCGGCGACATCGAGGAGCTGGCGGCGGCGCTGGCTCTCGCACTGCACCGCCATCTCACCGACCACCGCGAACTGCTGGTCTCGCGCTACGAGTTGGCCCTGGAGGCCACCCGGCGCCCCGAGCTGCGGGCGTACTACGACGCTGCGGCGCGGCAGTTCAGGGAGCCGTTGGTGGCGCTGATGAACGCGGCCGGCTCCCGCGCGCCCGAACGCCACGCTCTCTCCCTGATCTCCTGGAGCGAGGGGTTGATGTTCTCCTGCGTCGCGGGTTCGTACCACGACGAGGTGCCCGCCGAGGCGGAGATCCGCCGCGGCTTCACCGAGCTTCTGCGCGGCATGCTGACCGCCGAGCCCCTCGGATAATCGCTCGCCAACGGCCGGGCGGTCCGCGAGGATGACGCCATGACGACCCCCGAAGCACCCTCGGCCGCGCCGGCCGAGCGCAGCGAGCCCGCTCTCGACGCCGGCGAGCGGGCCATGCTCGACGGCTGGCTGGAGTACCACCGCGAGACACTGGCCTGGAAGTGTTCCGGGCTCACGGACGAACAGCTCAGGTCGGCCGCGGTGCCGTCCTCGTCGCTCACGCTGCTCGGACTGCTGCGGCACATGGCGGAGGTCGAACGATGGTGGTTCACCACGGTGTTCGACGGGAAGCCCGATGTTCCGGTGTACGCGACCGACGAGGACGCGGACCGCGACTTCCACGTCGAACCCGAGGACACGTACGCACAGGCGCTGGACACCTGGCGCGGCGAGCTCGCCGCCGCCCGCGCACAGGCCGCCCCGCACGAGCTCGACGAGCTGAGCACGGGCACCAGCCGCAACGGCCAACATTTCAGTCTGCGCTGGATCTACACCCACATGATCGAGGAGTACGCGCGCCACAACGGGCACGCCGACCTGATCCGCGAGGCGATCGACGGCTCGACCGGAGACTGAACGAGTCCACCCGGTGGGACGGCCGTGTCACTCGTGCGGGCCATTGAACGGCCATGACCTGGCCCAACTCCCGCTCTGCGCAGCACAGTTGACGGATGCACCGAACCAGAAACGCGCTGAAGCTCCTGACGGCCGCCGCGGCCCTGACCGTCTGCGGATGCGTCTCGGGCTGCGTCTCCGTGCAGGCCCGCCCCGCCTCCGCCCCGCCGCCCGCACAACCGACCCGGCACGATCGCGATCACGATCAGCGGGTCGGCCACCAGGTCGTCCAGGCGCCGGCCCGCGAGGCTCTGGACCCGGTCATGCCTCCCAGTACCCCGCCGCCGCGGCCCGCGACGCCGAAGGCCGCCGAACCCGAGGCTCCCGCCAGGCGGCATCATCCGCGCGGCCGCCCCGAAGCGCACGGACACGTGCCCGCCGCACACCCCCCGACGAAGCGCCCCCGCCCCGGCCCAGCGCTTCCCCCGGCGGGCGGCATCTGCGCCCTGGGCAAAGGCTACGGAGGCTGGGCCGACGACAGCCCCGAGGCACGCATCTGCCGTGACACCTACGGAAATTGATGAGCCGTCATACGAACCGTAGGTCGCCCTCACGCAGCTCGGGTCATGCGGTGTCCAGCTGCCGTTCCAGGCGGCCGAGCGCCTCCCGGATGCCCTTCCCGTACGCGTCGTCGCTGAGAGCGTCCAAAGAGACGTGGGCCCGGTCGAGATGGAGCCGGGCCTCCGCGGGACGGTGCAGCTTCAGATAGTCGGCGGCGAGATTGAGGTGGAGCGAGGGGTAGAAGGCGCGTACCGCGAGCGAGGCGTGGTGCTCCTCCAGGCGCTCCTGGCTGAGCCCGTCGGCCGCCGCCAATGCCCGCAGGTCCCAGGCAAGTTCGTCCCCGGGGTCGTCCTGCGCGTCGGCCAGGTAGTGGGCGAGGGTGCAGCGGTGCAGCGGGTCCCCGTGTTCACCGATCTCCGCCCAGAGGTCGCCGAAGCGGTTGCGCGCCTCCTCGCGATCCCCGCCGTGCAGCAGCATCATCGCCTGCCCGATCCGGGTCATCACGATGTCCCCCGGAGCTTCCAGCCTGTCCGTCACTGCGCGTCTCCAGCCGCTCGTTCAGAAAACTCGAACGATCTCGACGCTAGCCGCCGCCACTGACAATCGGCCTCAGGCTCGGGCGGGGACCCGGCCCTGTCAGCCGGACGTCGTCACGCCCCCGGCCCCGCCCCCGCCGTCCCCCCTCAGCCCAGGTTCGGGATGCGCCAGTCGATCGGGGCGTGGCCCTGGGCCGCGACGGCCTTGTTGATCTGCGTGAAGGGCTGCGAGCCGAAGAACTTCTTCGCGGACAGCGGCGAGGGGTGCGCGCCCTTCACCACGACGTGGCGCTCCTCGTCGATCAGCGGGAGCTTCTTCTGCGCGTAGTTGCCCCAGAGCACGAAGACCGCCGGGTCGGGCCGCGAGGCCACCGCGCGGATCACCGCGTCGGTGAACTTCTCCCAGCCCTTGCCCTTGTGCGAGTTGGCCTCGCCGGAGCGGACCGTGAGCACCGCGTTGAGCAGCAGGACGCCCTGCTCGGCCCACGGCATCAGATACCCGTTGTCCGGGATGTCCAGGCCGAGCTCGTCCCTCATCTCCTTGTAGATGTTGCGCAGCGAAGGCGGCGTCCTGACCCCCGGCCGCACCGAGAAGCACAGGCCGTGACCCTGGCCTTCGCCGTGGTAGGGGTCCTGGCCGAGCACCAGGACCTTCACCCGGTCGTACGGCGTCGCGTCCAGAGCCGCGAAGACCTCCTCGCGGGGCGGAAAGACGGGGCCCTTCGCCCGCTCCGCCTCGACGAAGTCGGTGAGCTCCTTGAAGTACGGCTTCTGGAGCTCCTCGCCGAGGACGCCGCGCCAGGACTCGGGCAGCATGG